>JAYWCI010000001.1:0-10576 GCA_043780895.1 Kofleriaceae bacterium
CACGCGGCTCGCGAGCACGAACTGGCGAATCGTCGGATGACTGCCCATGACAAGTGCCATCGCGATGCGCTTGAAGCCCATCTTCTTGAGATTGCCGTAGACCTCGGGCGCGGCCTCGACGATGTCGAGCAGCGCCTCCGGTGTGTTGATCACCGCTTCGGCCGTGCCGATCGGATCCGACGCGATATCCAGCAGCGTGCTGAAGTACTTGTAGAGTAGGCCGAGGCCCGGAATCATCAGGACCAGCCGCTTGAATGCTGCTGGGGTCACGGAGAACGTGATCTCGTAGTACTTCTCCGTTCCCGGCTCCTTGGTGGGAACACCGAGCGAGCAGCCACCGATCGGAATGAACAGCTCGCCGCTCGCCAGACTCTCTTTGATCTTGTGGGCGAATTCCTCCTTGCTCGGGATGTTCAGGTTCAACGTCGCAGCCGCGAGCGTCTGCGGATCGAGGACCGATCCGAGGAGCGAGCTCAGACCAGGCACGGCGTCGACCGCGCAGTTGTAGTCCGACTTCTTGCCATCGTTGCCGAAGTCGACCTTGAACTTGTCGGTCGCGAACGAGCCGTGGATCCGCTCGGGGATGAGCGAGCCCGCCGACGGCATCATGCTTCCGTCGGCCGCTCCCTGGGCATCCGTGCCCTCCTGCATGTGTAACAGGACGTCGAGGATCTGGTCGAGCGACCAGCCGACGTCGAGCTCGAGATCGGTCTGCGTGCCGCTCTTGCTCGTGTGGTGCAGCGCCGCGGACATCTCGACACCGGCGACTTTCCGGTGCTCCGCGCCGGCGTCATCTTTCACGCCGTCCTTGTCGAGATCGTCGGTCACGCCGACCGACGCCGAGATCGACGTCCCGGCACCCTTCTTGACCTCGTTCTTCTTCGTCCACGTGCGGCGATGCGGCAGCAGATGTGCGAGCAACGCCTCGAGATCGAGCGTCACCGCGATCTCGCGGCCGCCCGTGACCTGCTCGCCATCGCCTTCCACGTCCCAGATGTGCGCGACCGCGCGGACCTGCTTGCTGTCCGCGTCGGTGGGCTTCGACGCCTTCAGGTCGAAGTCGATCAGCTGCGTGGGCTCGAACCCGACCGCGAGCAGGGGCTCCTTGAGGAGCGGATGCAGCGTGTCGATCGCGTGCGCGCTCGCCGGACGCGTCGCCGTGGCGGGCAACGCGTGCGCTTCGAGCGCCATCGAATTCGTGCCGACGCGGAGATCATCGGGGACGAGGCTCGTCGAGTCGCCGCCGATCAGCGCGCCGAGGTGCTGCCAGCCGAACGTCGCGTACATGTAATGCGCCGTGTTCGGGACGCCGCGATCGACGGTGATGCCGCCCGCGGTCGCATGGATCTTGAACTGACCGACCGAGGCATCGCGGTCGTGCTTGAACGCCCTGTTCGCCGCCGCGACGGTCCGATCGGCAAGCTCCTGCGCTCTGTGCTCGATCGTCGCGACGAGGCCCTTGTCGACCGTGAGCTCGACGCCCGCACGCGTACCATCATTGCGCCGCTCCGTCGCGAGCGCGATGCGCGGGTTCTTCTTCAGATCGTGGCTCGCGAACAGCGTCACCGCATGTGCGTCGCCGAGGACTCGCCTCGCCCAGTCGAGACCATCGAGCTTGATGTCCGCCGCCACGGGCTGAAGGCCGGAGACGTCGATCGCGTTCGACATCTCGAGCTTGCCTTGCTTGTTCTCGACCTCGAGCTCGTCCGGCACGAGCTTCGAGAACGACGGATCGGCGAGCAGGTTGTCGATCCGCCAGGCGGCGTGACCATGGAGCTCGGCGCCCTTTTCCTTGCCGAACGACATGACGAGCATGCCCTTCGCGATCGATGCCTTCGCATCGATCGCGATCCCCGCATCGACCTTCACCGGCCCGATCGCGCCGACGGCCTTCGCGAGCTCGCCCGTATGCACGCGGATCTCGGCGCCCCGGTCGCTGCCATCGACGGACGCGAAGAGCACCGCATCGGTGTTGTCGAGATAGAGGCTCGCGTGGATCTGCGCCTTGGGTGGCACGTCGAGGTGATCGCGGATCCAGGCGGGCGCCGGGATCGTGGTGCGGCCGATGACATTGCCCTTGGGAGGCGGCACGAGGACCTTGCCCGGGTTCGCAGCCTTCTTGCCCTTCGTGACCTTGTCGTCGTCGGCCTTGTCCGCCTTGCTGATCTGATCGTCGCCGTACGAGATCTCGGCGACGTTGTGCTTTTTGACGTCGACCTCGGCATGAAGCTCGACCGGAATCAGATCGTCCGGCGAGTAGCCATCGAACAGCTTCATCAGATCGAAGCCGACTCGATTTCCGTGCGGCTCGGCCTTGTCGTAGATGCGCAGCACGCCGTCCTGGCCGAGGTGCACCATGTCCTCCAGCTTGCCAGCCTTCTGTCCGAACCACGACGTGAGCTGCTTGGCCTTGGCGAGCAGCTTCTCGATCGGGAAGTTGAACCCGATCGCGCGACCCTTCAGGAAGTCGAACTTCGCGAAGCCCAGCCAGATCGAGAGGTCGGAGCCCGACAGCCTGAAGTTGAGATCGAAGTCGAGCTTCGGAATGCTCAGGTCCCTGAGGAACGCCGGCATCTTCAGGTTCCGAGCCCAGCCTGTGGCAGCGCCGAACTCTTCGAGCAGATCGAGCTTGAGCCCGAAGTCGAGACCACCGAGATGCAGGTCGGGGAAATCGAAGTCGGGGATCAAGTTCGCGAGCCTGGAGAGATCGAGATCCGGCAGGTGCGGCAGGTAGTCGAGGAGCCTGAAGCTCAGGAAACCCGGTTTCCCCGTCGCAAAGTGGAAGTTGAACTTGAGCTGACCGGCCTTGAGCAGGGTGTGATCGAGGACCCCCAACAGCGTCTCCGCGAGCTTTTGGAGGTCGTCGGCTGCGACGCCCGCGAGCTCGGCGAGCTTCTGAAGGATGCGCTCACCGACCTTGCCTAGCTTCTTGATCGCCTGGAGTAAGAACGTCGGCTGGACGTATGCGAGCGCACCTTCGTTCTTCTTGTCGTCGCCGATCACCGAGACACCGATGATGTTGTTTTCGTAGTGGAGGCCGGCGAAGACCTCATCGGTCATGTCGTCGATGCCGAGCACCTTGTGCCGGAGCGCGGCCGAGTGAACGGTGATTCGATCCGAAACGAGGGCCGGGGATGATGGGAGCGGGCCTCGGTTCTGGAAGCCGCCCACCCCTTCGCGAACGACCATGATCGACGACGGTACGAGCGAGCTCCAATCGTGCTCGAGGAGCTGGGCGAATGACCACTCGGCATGACCCTTGGTCTTGTCCGCGGTGAAGTCGAAGCGGACACCGGTCGTCATGTCCTTCGAGAGCTCGATGTCGACGTGCCCGCTCGGTAGCCTCTTCGCGACGGCCTTGCGGACCGCCACGATCGGCTTCGCGAGATCCACCGTGGCGAGCATCGCCTCGCCGTTTCGATAGACCGTGCTCGCGCCCTCGGCAAATACTTCGAGCCGGTTGCCATCGCCGAACACGGCGACATCGAGATCCGTACCCGGCTCGAGCGCGAGTGCGCTCGCCGCCGACGCGGGGGCTTTGAGCTTCTGCTCGCCGAGGGGCGTGCCGCCCGGGCGCTGGACGCGAACCTTGCCGGGCTTCGTCGGATCTGCGGTCGTGGCGGTGCCTTTTTCGCCGAGCTCGAGCGTCGCGGTCGAGCGTGCATGTCCTTCTGGACCCTCCCCCGTGTAGCGCATCTCCGTCGGGATCAGATCCGTGGCTTGCGCTCCATCGAGGAGACGCATGAGGTGGAACCCGAGCATCGGGCCATCGCTCCGCCCCTCCTCGAAGATGCGCAGCACGCCGTCGTTCCCGAAGTGCACCCACTTCTTGACGAAGGCAGCCCCAGCCTGCGCGCTCTTCGCGATCGCGCGGCCCGCATCGCCGGCCTTCTCGAGGAGCGCGGAGAGATCGAGCTCGAAGCCGAACGCGAGGTCGGCGAGCTCGGGCATGTCCGGGAACAACGCGGCGAGCCTGGCGCCGAGCCCGAATCGCAGGCCGCTGCCCGTCCAGTGAAGGTCGAACGCGAAGTCGGGGAGATGGATCGCGGGCATTCCGGGCAGCAGCCCCTCGAGCTTGTCGAGCGGGATCCTCCAGCTGCCGAGGCTCGGAAGGCTCAGCCACGGAAAGCGCGGGTGCGGGAGAGCGCCGAGCGACCAACTTCCCATGTCGATGTGGAACCCACTCGGCAGCAGCGAGCTCCAGTCGAATCCATACCCGCGCCACAGCCTCGGCAACGAGAGCTTGAGGTCGAAGTCGAACGAGATGTGAGGCGCGTCGGGAAGCTCGAGATGTAACTTGCCCCCCACGACCCTCAAGAAATCCATCGTGCCGCTCGCGATCCGCTTGGTCAGCTTGGTGACCCACGCGGCGGCCTTCGCTCCGTACTTCGTGAGGGCCTCGAGGATCTGCACGAGATCGATCTGCGCGGCGATTCCCTCGTGCGCGGTCGCGGTCGGTTTGATCGCGACGCGCAGGACGCCGCCCGCGTAGAACACGCCACCGGCGACGGTGTTCGCCGGTCCGGCGTGCGTCTCGCGGTCGTCGCCCGCGATCTTGCGAAGCTGGCCATCACCGTCGGGGACGTCGAACCAGCCGCCGAGCGGCTCGCCCGGCATGGCGACCGTTTCCTTGACGTCGTGGTTCTCGAACTTGCGGACGCCGGTGTTGCCGACGAGTAGCTGCGCTTCGACGGGACGGAGTCCCTCGAGACTGCCGCTACCGAGATCGCCGACAAGACGTGCGAGATCGAGCACGACGAAGTTCTGGCCCCCCAGATCGATGCGCAGCCGGGTCCCCGCGACCTGCGAGCGCGTCTCGAGCGTTCGCATCAGATCGCCAAGATGGACGAACGTCGCGGCCGCCGCGTTGCCTCCGAGCGCGGAGCGCAGGAATGTATCGGACGACAGCACGGCAACCCAGTGATCGTCGTCGACGGCGAGGTCGATCGAGATCGCGTCGCCGTCGCTGCGCAGTGTCGCCTGGACCGTCGTCGCGGTCGGCGGGAGCTTCTGTCGCTGCGCGATCGGCACTGCGGCGATGTCGATCGCGACGGACACGATCACCGCTCCTGGTGCGGCCTTGCGCCGCGTGAACCCTGGGATGCCCCGATCGTGGCTCGCGTGATCCGGCTCGTGCGTGCCCGTCCGCGTCGCTTCCGCGCTCGGACCGTGCGACGAGGTCGGCGCAGCGCTCGGCGTCGACTTGTCGGCTCCGTGTTGTGAATCGTCGCGATGTGCGTCCGTGGGCGCGGGTTGGTCGTTCGCGGTCGACGTCGAGGTCTCGCCGATAGGCGCGGCACCGGCACCCGCCTGCTTGGACCGGGCGCGCCCAGGTTCGCGCCGCGCCTCGCGCGCGCGCGCGCCGCCGAGGTACTCGAGAAGGTGCTCGCGTCGTCGCGGCGGGAGGTTGTTGGGGTTCGCGAATGCGGCGGCGAGCGCATCCTCGGGAACGGGCTTCTGGATCCGCACCAGCAGGGCTCGGCTCGCAGCAGGATCGAGCTCGTCGAGGAGCGCTCCGATCTCGGCTTCCTTACGAGGATAGCCAACCTTCGCATCGCCCCTCGCAACCTTCGCGTTGACGGCGGCGAGGATCTGCTCCTCGTTGCTCAGTCGTTTGTAACCGAGCGGCTTCGTCGCTTCGTCGTTCGCCTTCTGAAGGTGCGCGAGCCGATCCTCCATCGCCTCGAGCCGCGCGTCGACCTCCGGCGTGTGATCGTGGCCCGCGGTCATGCGCGCGAGATCGATCCTGATCCGAACTTCCGCGATGCTCTCGCTCAGCTTCGTGTGCGCGGTCTCCCATTGTCCTCGATCGTTCTGTGCCGCTGAGCGCGCGAGTGTGCCAGCGTCGTACTCACCTGTACCCAGCTCGCGCTCGGCCGAGATCACCGCGTCACGGGTACGCTGCTCTTGCGTCGGTGGGGCGACCGAATTCGTCTGGGTCGCGACAGCTACGGACGCTGTCGACTTCGCTCGGCTATAGTCGTACTCGCTCATCGATCCCCCGCCGCAACCCACGCGAGATCGCATTCCGCAACGAGCCCTGATGGTCGCTCGGGATGGAGCTTGTCCGAGGGGATCAACGTTCGAATCCCGTGGTCTCGGGCTCGAGATCGACCTCGAGCAGCGTCGCGAGGGCGCGGCATGCGGCCCGGAACGGCTCGGATCTCACGGCAACGCCCGCACGCACGAAACAAACGAGATCTCGATCCTTGCCGATCGCGGCGAAGTCCTCGTTCGCGGACACGAGGTTGCTCCGATACTTCGCGCGCTTGGTAGCAGGCTGAACGCCGTCGTCGACGCGCCACGATTCGAGGCCGACGCTGGCACGGAAGCAGGCTTCGTTCACTCGCCCGATCTGAGCCAGCACGTGCGTGTGGACGTCATGAAGGCGTTGGAACTTGCCGATGAAGAGCCCGCTCTCCTCACCGGCGGCCTCGTGCTCGACAACCGCCAGATCTGCGAGCCGCGTTACGACCGCTGCCGTTCGCTCGCGCAACGCGGCCTCCGGGTAAGGCTCGCTCGCGTCGCCGGAAAACATGAGTAGGATCATGAGTAGGTCCTCCCGCAGCTCTCGGGTGCCCGTCATCGAGTTCTCGAGCGATCGATGAAGCTCGCCGAGCGCGCGATGAGCGGAGTAGGTATGGGCTGCGAGCGTGCTCGCTTGATCGACCGCGATGGTCAACTCGCGATCGATCCGTGCGATGGATTCGAGCGCGACCACCAGACTCAGACTGTTCGACATGGAGGATCCTCGGTGTCGTTACTCGAGGTCGTCGAAGGCGGAGCTCTGACGTGGGCTATCCAGATCATCGTCACCGGCAAACGGCGTCGATTTCGAACCCACTCCGTACGTGCCGCCCGGCATCTGATCGGTCCCCGCGACGGTTTCGGTCTTCGGCGCGGGCGGATCCGAAGCTTCGATCGTGTTCGGATCGACCTGCTCGCTCGGCGCGCCGACTTCGTACGTGCCGCCCGGCATCTGGCTGGTGCCCGCGACGGTTTCGGTTTTCGGTGACGCAGCCGCATCGGCCGCATCGTCGGCTTTGCGATCCTGTGAGTTCTGCGCCGCGATCGCCTGATCGTCTTGCTGATCCTGCTCGTCTTCGTCTGCGACGCCGGGGATCGAAACCGGGGTCACGGGCGGCGCAGACGGCGTGGGCTTCGTGGCAACAGGCTTCGCCGCAGCCGGCGCCGGCGCCGCAACGGGGGCCGCGTTCGTGCCGCGTAGTTGCGAGCGAAGAGTCGCGTCGACGACCGGCCGGCTGTCGCTCCAGTGCCGACGCATCTTGGTCGTCTCGCCACCGCTCCTGGTCGTGTAGTTGTCCTGGCGCTGCTGGAACTCGGCCGCCAAGGATTTGTGCATCATCGCGACGACGTCGACTTCCTTGAGTGTGACCGAGCAGGTCGCGCGCAGGGGTTCGCCGCTCGCATCGAACATCGAGAACTTGGTCGCGATCGACATCACCACGCAGCGCAGCGATTGCTTGCCCCACACCGCGACGCAGAGCTGGGGATGACGCTCGGACTCGACGAGCGAGCTCATGTTCTTCGGCAGCGTGAGCGCTTCGAGTTGCTCGATGATGCCGGCGATGCTGATGCCTTCTTCGTAGCCGTCGAACAGGAGCTCGAACGTGAGGCTGCGCGGTTCGGTCGTGCCGTACTCCATCCACAGATGGTTGCCGGACGTCTTCGATTGCTTCGCGCTCGTGTTGGGATGTGGCGTCCACGAGGCGCTCGCGCTGCGCGACAGCTCCTTCGGGTTGTACTGCGCAACGATCTCGATCGGGTCGCCGTGCAGCGTGCCGATGACGAACTTATTGCCCGCGGGAGTGTAGAGCTGGCGGTAGTCGCGCTGTTCGAACCGACCATTGCGTTGCATGCGAGCTTGTACGCACCGGCTTGGCTCGAACGTCCCGACCCAGCCAAAGAATGAAGCCTTGGCACTGGGGCGCGCGCAAGGCGGCGCACCCTTGGTGCTCGATCGATATCAAGGCTGCAGTACCCGGTTGGATCACCAGGCTGCACAGTCCTGCTGGAGTGCAGCCTTGCAGCGATTTCGATCTCGAGGCGGCAGGCGTACAGGTTTCCTATCGCCCGATAGCGATCTCGATCGCAAGTGCATCCACGTGGCGCCGACCCAGCCACTCGTCGGCCTCGCTCTGCCAAAGCGAGCCCGAGGATCGCATCGAGGTCCGCGAGGGCGTCGAGGCTAGATTCCGAGCGCTGTAGCCCAGCTCGTCGAGCAGCTCCGGTGCGATGATCGTCGGTCCGGCGCCCGTGTCGACGACAAGTCGCAACTCTCGTTCCTGACCCTGTGCGCCCCACAAGCGCGCGTGAACGATGATGAGATCGCCTTCGGGATCGAAGGTCGTCACCGTCATGAACGCGCGTGCCACAGGGGATCGATGTCGCCCTTGATGAGCTTCCCCGTCCAGAAGCACCCCACCGAACGGCGGTTCGCCGCGTGCAGCTCTTTCATCGTGGGCGTCGCCGCCTTGCGCTCTACGAACGTCGCGATGACCTCGGCCACGGTGAACGCGAAGTCGGTCCTGTTGACCCACGCGATGTCGGCGAGAGCGACCCACTGGTCGGGATAACGCGCGCAGATCTCGTTCCACGTGAGGTGCGCGACGGGCGAGGCGGCTTGGCTCGTGACCATAGTGGAAGCCTCCGCCTGCCACGAAGTTTGTCAAGTTTCGAGCCGCTCGTGGTGCGTCGGGATCTGCTGGCTACGACGAGATGCTCGCGACGGCAGCCTTCAATCTGTATGGCGGTCAAGCAGGCCTCACGATGGCGAAAACGATCGCCCGCCGGTCACGTTTCGCAGCTGGTCGGGTCGTCCCGCTACGGCCCGCCGTAGATCTCGCGGCGCCGCTGGAACGCCTGGTCACCGCCTTCGAGGATCGACTGTGCGGCGCGCTTGGTTTCCGTCCGGTCGATGGAGCCGTGGTCGAAGACCGCGCCGGCCTCGCCGTCGCCCCGCATCGGGAGAATGAGCTCGGCGTCGCCAAGCACCGCGATGTTGGCGTTGTGCGTGACGAGGATGACCTGGCGGCGCTCCATCCTCGGGCGGCTAATGCAACCGCGCTAGGTAAACCGATTTGATCCACCGTGCGTGCTGTGCACGTTCTTTGATCATGTGCCGAATGGTGCGAGAAATGGCAGAGCGATTCAACGTCGAGACCAGTAGCCCGGTCTGCGGCTCGTGTGAGCACGAGGACCAGCCGGAGTTCGTGCACCTCGCCGACCCGCCGCGGCCGGAGGAACGCGTGCTGCAGACATTCAGTGGGACGTAGCGATCTCCGTCGGCATCCTCGCATGGAACGCACGCGACCATGTCCACGCCATGCAGCCACGCGGCGAACACCGGCGTTGCGTCCCGCCGCATGACGATCCGACGCGAGACCTGCTCGTCGAAGCCGCGGCGGTGGTACGCATGGTCATGCGCATCGTCTCACTTCTGCCGTCGGCGACCGAGATCGTGTGTGCGGTCGGCGCGCAACAGCAGCTCGTCGGGATCTCCCACGAGTGCGACTTCCCTCCGTCGGTGCGGGGACTGCCGGTGCTCACGCGGTCACGCATCGATCCGGCCGGCACGAGTCGCGAGATCGACGCGGCCGTACGCGAGACCATCCGAGACGCGCTGAGCATCTACGCCGTCGATGACCTCGCGCTCGGGACGATCGAGCCCGACGTGATCTTCACGCAGGATCTGTGCGAGGTATGCGCGGTGTCGCTCGACGATGTCCGCGCGGCGGTGTCGCGGCTCGCCCACCGCGAGAGCGTGCAGATCGTGAGCTTGCGCCCGACGCGCCTCGTGGACGTCCTCGACGACATCGAGCGTGTGGCGAGCGTCCTCGGTCTCGCGCCCGCCGGTCGCGAGCTGCGCCGCGTGCTCGAGGGCCGCATCCGCGAGATCTCGGTGCGGGCGGAGCAAGCGAAATCGCGGCTCCGCGTGGCATCGCTCGAATGGATCGATCCACCGATGCTCGGAGGCACATGGATGCCAGACCTGATCAAGCTTGCCGGCGGAATTGCGGTCGGCGTCGAGCCAGGCGCGCTCGCGCCGACGATCGAAGCAGCCGACCTCGCCCGGCTCGCCCCCGACGTGATCGTCGCCAAGCCATGCGGCTTCACGCTCGACCGTGCGCTCGTCGAGAGCGATCGGATCGCCGCACTCGCGCGGCACGTTCCCGCGGCCCGCGTCTACGTGACCGATGGCAACGCCTACTTCAATCGGCCAGGGCCGCGACTCGTCGAGTCGCTCGAGATCATGGCGGCGTGCCTTCACCCAGACTTGTTTCCGGACTTCGCACACGCCCACGCCGCGTCGATCGTCACGCTCTGAAGCGCCGCACGAACAGCACGATGCCCGGGATCATCACCGCCCAGATCAGTGCCAACCCGAGCATCGCGAAGGCGCGATCGAACGTGCGGTTGCCGGTCCACTGCAGATAGTGGATCCGATACAGCCAATCGATGCGGTCGGTATCGGGACCGCGCTGCGACATGACTGCGTCGCGTCACCCGACTTCGACGATCGGTCCCGAGACGAACCGGACCTGCGCGACATCTT
>JAYWCI010000002.1:0-7523 GCA_043780895.1 Kofleriaceae bacterium
ATTCAGTTCGAATACAGCAGCACGTTCTTGGATGCGGGCGCGTCACTGCTTCAGCTCTGGAAGTACGTGACCGAACTGAACCCCGCGTACGAGTTCCACAAGATTTACCCTGACGGCATCAAGCACGTCCCCGCCTACAGTCACGAGCTCGACAACTTCAAAACCCAGAACTGGGTGATGATCAAACGCTGACTACGGCCGGCCTTGATCTCGCGAGATCTGCTCGATACGAGTCGTGATCTCGGTGAGTCGCTCGTTGGGTAATGTCGCTTCGAGTCGACGAAGGCACTTGCGCGCTTCATCGAACTGACCTTGACCCGCTTTTGCATCGCAAAGTACGAGCCATGCATCGGTCTTCTCGTCCGTGGCCCACGATTCAACGTGCTCTACGAGATGCGCTGCTTGGGCGTATCGCTTTCGCGCGAGAAAGTCGCGCGCGATGGTCAGCTGAACTTCGTGACTCGGTTCGTATCCTTTGCAGCGACGTCCTCCAACGATGGACTCCGCTGTATCAGGGAGGCGCACGGCGATACCGTAAAGAAGATCACACGCACGGTAGTACTGCGGATGAAGGTCGAGGACGTGGTTCAGCCAAAGATGAGCCACATCGTCGCGCTTGAGATCGAGGAGGTACTGCGCGATGTCATCGACCCAGACCAGGACGGTCGGCAGCGCATCGGCAGCCTGTGAAGTTGGGAACCTCCGGACAATTTCTTCGACGAGCTCGCGTTGGTGTTTCGAGGCCGGTAGTGCGAGCGAGTACTCGATCGTGGCTTGTTCGGGATGACGCGTGTCGACCAAGAGATGCGCAGCCATCAAGTGCAAGCCCGAATGACTGGGATGGAGCGTCATCGCATGATTGAGAACGCTGATCGCATCGCGATTGTGCTCGCGGATCATGACTTGAGCCGCCAGCGCGTAGTTGAAGTAGTCCAACGGGTGTCGCCTGATCGGGTCCCGCAGTTGGTCGAGCGTCAGCTTGTTTTGGTCGCTCAGTGCGACATGATCTTCGTCGAGGGAGGAGGTCGTGGCTGTGCAGAGCAAGAGCCCCATGAGCAACAATGCAAGAACGTGTGCGAGTCTCAGGCCCCGACATAGGAAAAGCTCGCGTGGATTCGTTGCTTCACGCAAGGGAACGTAGGCGAGAGTTGCGATCACTGCGGTAATCGGCATCGCGATGCCCAAGATCTCAACGCCATAATCGACGTTGCTCTGTAAGGCGACGACAACAAGCGCACCGAGCGCCCCTGCCGCTAAGGGCCCATCGCGCCATCGCCGGAGCACAACAACGACGAGCCAGATACTTCCGAATCCGAGCAGCAGCGTGCCGGGTATCCCAAAGTCGACGACCGCTTGCAGATACTCGTTTTCGACGTGCGAAAATGTCGAGTAGCCGCTGGCGGGGTGGACGCGGGTGAACACGGGCTCGAAGGCACCGCGACCAACCCCAACCCATGGTGACTCGTCGATCACGATCGCTGCAGACCGCCACGCGGCGAACTTGCTGCGTGGCGCTTCGATCTCCGTGAACGAGGTCTGCGAGAACTGTTGAACGACACCGCCCGAACCTGCGTAGAGGACCACCACCACCATGCATGCTGCAACTACGGCAATCGGTAGCGAGCTCGTCATGACACTCGAGCGTTGGCGTGGAGCTTCTGCACCCCGTGTCAGCCAACGCTGAGCAACTAGCACCGCAACCGTAACGAATGTGCCGACCCCAAGTCCGAGTGCACCACCGCGCGAGAGGGTAGCTAACGTCGACAGCCCACACATGCCGACAACGAGCAGCCAAACCGCACGCAGCCACGAGCGTTGCTTGCGATACATCAACAAGCCCGCGGCGCAGCACGCACCGAGCGACATCAGGCAAGCGAGGTGATTCAGATTGAAGAGCGGCCCGATGATGTGCGGACCGTTGGTGGGCGTCAGAAAGCCGTAGAGGCTTTGCAGTCCGAAGATGTAGTTGATGCCGATCACTAGCGCGCCCACGCCACACACCGTCGCGACCAAGGCGAGAATGCGATACCGACCTTTTTCTGTCGTCGCAACGCGGAGCGCGAGGCCCGCAACGCCGAGCAAGACGAGAAAATAAGCGAGCGCGCGTAGCGTGCCAGGAACGTCAAACGTGATCGTCGAGCGAACCGCTGTATGCATCAGCTCGAGACCGTCCTCTCGCAACCCAGAATTCGTGGGCGAGAGGGCTTCGACCCATTCATGTGGCAACGGGAGGAGCTGCAGCAAACATAGACCAGCGGCAAAACCCAGCAGCACGATAAGCGGCGAGACGCGGCCGAGAACACGTCGTGACGTGATCATCGGCACCAGTGCCGCGACCATGATCAGCGTGACGATCGCTTGGACCCATCGAACGCTGCCGCCCAACACAAGGACCCCTATTGCGATGGCGAGCGCCGCCAACCGCCCCGACAACCAATCCCGCCAGCGCATTGCTACCAGTTTCGTTCGGGAACGAAGACTTCGTCACCCGGCATCATTGGGAAGTTAGGACGACGACCTTCACCCATCATTTCGACGGGCAGTTTATACGTCTCTTTCTTTCCGCTCACGGTCCTCGTTACGCGGACCATGTTCTTTCGTGCGAGCGGAGAAAACCCGCCCGACACAGCAATCGCTTCGACGATTGTCATCCCGGGAACGTATTTGATCGTGCCACTCTTTGCGACTTGGCCAAAGACCGAGCATTTGAGCGAGTTGATCTCGATGATGTTTAGCGAAACAACCGGGCTGTTGAGATAGCCGTCAGATAGCCGCTTCTGGATCTCTTCTTTGACATCCGTGGCATTTTTGCCGCCGGCAGCAACACTCCCGATGAACTGAACTTCCATCTGGCCTGAGGCATCGAGGCTGTAGGTCGCCTTTTGTTCCTTCGTTCCATAGAAGATGGTGAGCTCGATCTTGTCTCCGGGCCCCAGAACGTACTGATTCGTATTGAATTGTGACGTCGTAGGGTAGGTGACAGGAGGGTCATCACTACACGCAGTGAGCCCGATCATCAAAACGATGAGAATGGGCCAACCTCGCACCTCACGTAGGTTGCTCGACACGGTCGAAGGGTTCATGCCAGATCCCGATGAACGTTGCTAGAAGGACGAGCAACCAACCCGTCAGTCCACCTGAATGGTTGACTACGTCCCAACCATTCCGTACCCTTACCCAGGTTCTTGCCATGCACACGCTTGCTAAAACTCTATCCATCCTCGTTTTCTTTGGCGGGATGAGTGTGCTGCAAGCTGACACCGCAACGCCAGTAGTCGCTGCGCCAACGCTTAACGGTGCCGACATGCGCGCGACGGCGATGCAGATGCGCTCCGGTATTCAGGCGGATCACCAACAGATCCTCGTCCTCCGCGAGCGTGCTCGCAAAATGAAGGACGTCATCAAGCTCAACTGCGTCAACGATAAGCTCGTCGAAGCTAACGCGCAGGTGAATATCGCTGACACGGCGAATGAGCAGTTGCAGGTCGCGCTCGACAAGAACAGCGACGATCGTGCGACGTACTTTCAAGGGCTGAGCGAAGCTAGCTCGAGCGTCAAAGAGCTTCGCGAAGGTGCGAAGGCGTGCATCGGTGCCCCCGAGCTCTTAAAGCAAGAGTCGGGTGTCGAGATGCAGCAACCGGTGATCCCCGACGATCCGAACGGATACGTTCCCGGCAACGGCGAATTCGGCACCTTCGAGCCGCCCGCGTACGCTTCGCCGTCGCGCTAAGTCGTTCTAACGCGAGCTGTTTGAGGCAGGACGTCCCTCCTGAGCTCCAGCAATTTGTAGTGCCCACCTTGGGCGGATCCACGGTAAAGGAACGGTTGAACAGCGGGACCGTAGAGCACCACTAACAGTTGAAGTATGACGTTGCGACTGCTCAATCGAAGCCTTCAGGCCGCGCTCGACATCCTGGTCTTGTCGCTCGCGTATTGGTTGGCGTTCCTGTTTCGTTTCGAGTTCTCCCTGCGCTCGCCGTGGCTTGGCGTGTTGCTCGCGACGTGGCCCTACGTGGTTGTTCTTCACTACGGCGGTCTCGTCGCGTTCGGCGTGCCCAGGATGTCGTGGCGCTACGTGAGCATCGGAGATGTTGGTCGTGTCGTGCTGGCTGTCGCAGCGTCGACCGCATTGCTCGCACTCCGTCGGCTGATCTGGCCGCACGTCGCAGATGAGCCTGTTGTCATCCCCTACGGGGTCATTGCGATGAACTCCGTGCTCGCGTTCGTTGGCCTCGTCGCAGTTCGCGCGCTTCGTCGAATACATGGTGAGAGCCTCGATCGGAGACGTCAGGCATCCGGTGTCGAACGGCATCGGGTTCTCTTGATCGGCGCGGGGCAGGCCGGTGTGATGGTGGCTCGCGAGATCGTTCGTCGTCCCGATCTTGCACTCCAGGCAGTGGGTTTTATCGATGACGATCCGGTCAAGATCGGCACGAGCATCGGTGGAATGTCGGTACTCGGTTCGACGAAGGATCTCTCCGAAATCGCCGAGCGCAAGCACGTCACGCGCGTACTGATCACGATCGCGAACGCATCTGGGCAACAGATTCGTCGGATCACCGAGCTCTGCCGCGATGCGCAGCTCGAGACAAAGATCATCCCCGGCATCTACGAGATCGTCGGCGACAAAGTGAACCTCTCACGCATTCGCGAAGTCGCAATCGAAGACATCCTTGGACGCGAGCCTGTGCAGCTCGACGAAGAGATCGTTGGCGCGAGTATTCGCAGCCGCGTCGTCCTCGTTACCGGTGCGGGTGGCAGCATCGGCTCCGAGCTCTGTCGCCAAGTGTGCCGCTTCGGTCCCTCGCGGCTGGTTCTCGTGGAGCGCTTCGAGAACGCACTTTTCGAGATTCATCGTGAGCTCACGTCGCTATTCCCTCACGTGCCTATCGAGCCGGTTGTTGCAGACGTTTGCGATGCTGCTCGCATCGAGCACGTAATGGACTCGACTCGTCCCGAGCTCGTAATTCATGCTGCGGCTCACAAGCACGTCCCGATGATGGAGTGGAACCCGGGCGAGGCCGTGAAGAACAATATCGGCGGCACTCGCACCGTTGCGGATCTCGCGAATAAGTACGGCGTTCAACGTTTCGTCCTGATCTCGACAGACAAAGCGGTGAATCCGACGTCCGTCATGGGCGCGACGAAGCGGGTGGCCGAGATCTACCTCCAGGCGCTCTCGCAGCGATCGAGCACTCGCTTCGTCACGGTCCGATTCGGCAACGTTCTAGGCTCGAATGGCAGCGTGATTCCGATCTTCCGCGATCAGATCGCACGTGGTGGCCCGGTCACGGTCACACATCCCGACATGCTTCGTTACTTCATGACGATTCCCGAAGCCAGCCAGCTGGTGCTTCAGGCCGGCGCGATGGGACTCGGCGGCGAGATCTTCATTCTCGACATGGGCGATCCAGTTCGTATCGTCGACCTCGCGCGCGACCTCATCGTCCTCTCCGGTTTTCGTCCCGATGAAGACATCGAGATCAAGTTCAGCGGCATCCGTCCCGGCGAGAAGCTAGTGGAGGAACTCTCGACGGACGTCGAGCATGCCGACAAGACGAAGCATCCGAAGGTTTTCATCGGACGGATTCGCCCGCACGAGCTCGCAAAGGTCGTAGCTGGCGTCGACGCGTTGCTTGCTGGCGCTCGATCTCCAACCGTCGATCGATTGCGCACGCTTCTCTCCGACCTCGTGCCAGAGTATCTGAAGGCCCATCCCTCTCGTCCGTCTGCCGCGCGAATCGAACAAGAGACCGGACCGAAGGAAGGCCTGAACGAGAGCTCACCC
The DNA here is from genome assembly GCA_043780895.1 of Kofleriaceae bacterium. Lineage (GTDB taxonomy): Bacteria > Myxococcota_A > Polyangia > Haliangiales > Haliangiaceae > JABFXX01. The sequence continues at coordinate 5,789 of JAYWCI010000002.1, forward strand.
GAGCCGGAGCTCGAGACGCTACGCGAGCCGTGTAGCGTCACTTCGAACTGAGCGCGTGGACCCGTTGCGGCTTCTGTTCGTCGTGACCGAGGACTGGTACTTCCTGTCCCATCGCCTACCCATGGCGCGAGCCGCGCGCGACTTGGGGTTCGATGTCCACGTAGCGACACGTGTCGTACACGGTGGTGATGCGATCCGCGCCGAAGGCTTCACGGTCCACGAGATCCCGTTCGCACGAGGCAGGCTATCGCCACTGGCTGCATTGAAAGCTGTGCGAGCGATCCAGAAAGTCCAGCGCGCCATCAAGCCCGTGATCTCGCATCACGTTGCGCTCCAGGCGTCAGTGCTCGCGTCGTTGGCGGCATTCGGGCGCGACATTGTCTGTCTGAATGCGCTGACCGGCTTCGGATACGCGTTCACGTCCGATGAGGCCAAAGCGCGAATACTTCGGCCGGTATTGTCGCGCGTCCTGCGCATACTGCTCGCGCACGGTGACAACGTCGCTCTCGTTCAAAATCCAGATGACTTCGCCACGTTGAGTACGCTCGGAATTCCATCTGCCCGCATCGAAACGATCGCCGGGTCTGGAGTTGACCTCGAGCGTTTTGTACCAAGCGCCGAGCCAAACCAACCAATCACGCTCGGCTTTGCAGGTCGTCTTCTCCGTGACAAAGGAGTCCATACCCTTGTTGCTGCGCATCAGCTGGCGCAAGGCCAGGTGCCTTCGCTGCGGCTCGAGATTGCCGGAGAACCTGACCACGCGAATCCGACGTCGATCTCCTCCGATGTTTTGGAGGAGTGGCGTCGGCTACCTAACCTGACTCTTTGCGGTCACGTCCCCGATGTCTCGAAGTTCTGGCTAGGAATTCACATCGCGATACTACCGTCGCGACGCGAAGGACTTCCGAAAAGCCTCATTGAAGCCGCCGCGAGTGGGCGGCCAATGATTGCCACAGACGTTCCGGGATGCCGTGAGGTCGTGCTCCACGAGGTCACCGGACTATTAGTTCCGGCGGATGACGTTGGTGCTCTCGCCTCGGCAATCGCCCACCTCGCTCTATCGCCCCAGCTTCGCGAGCGCTACGGACAAGCGGCGCGCTCGCTCGCAGTAGCGAAGTTCGGAGCCCCATCGATCGCCAAGCAGGTCGGTGCACTTTATCAGCGACTCGCTAGATCGCACGGACGTGATGAAGGGCGTTGATCTCACACTTGTCGGTTCACTGCTCGGCCTAGCAAGCTCCGTTCTCACGAGTGCTCTGATCATCATTCTGCGGCCGGTGCTCGCGCGATACGCGCTCGCACGACCGAATGCTCGGTCGTCGCATAAGGTCCCGACACCACAGGGCGGAGGCATGGCAATCGTGATAGTGGCGACTGCCTCCATTCTGATCACACTCGCGATCAGTGATGACGTTTCGGGTTCGCTCGTCGGGACCCTCGTTGCGTCGACGCTGCTTGCGGTTGTCGGCGCAGCGGACGACATCATCGTCCTCCGCGCATCCCCGCGACTGTTTCTCCAGCTAGTAGCGGCGGCACTGGTCGTTTGTTTGCTTACCTCGACGATGCGCATCATTCCGTTCGTGCCGTTGGCGCTCGAACGAGTCGTGCTCGTGTTGGCACTCGTCTGGTTCGTCAACCTCGTAAACTTCATGGACGGGATCGACTGGATCACTGTTGCCGAAGTCCTACCAGTGTCAGCGGGTATCGCTGTGCTCGCGGCCCTCGGATGCGCGCC
>JAYWCI010000003.1:0-3060 GCA_043780895.1 Kofleriaceae bacterium
CTTTGCGCGACGTCGCCGGCTTCATGTGGGGTGGCACCGAGATGAGCAGCGTCGAGAACGGCGACTTCATGCACTTCGATCTGCGGAACACGAGCTACGGCCAGGCGGTCCTCGACGCGCACAAGGGGCAGGTCAACGCGACCGACGCCGCGCTGGACGCGAAGAAGAAGGCCAGTGATGCCGCCGCTGCCAGGGCCGCTGCAAAGGCCGCTGCAAAGGCCGCGAATGCGAACGCGGCGCCGGCCCACAAGCCTTAGATGATGCGGCCCATCTCGCGATACTCGAGGTTCGCCGCTTCGAGGAGATCGTCGAACGTGACGACGCGCCCCGCATCGACAGCGCGCAGCGCGGCGCGTATGGCCGCCTTCTTGATGTAGCCGCCGGCCATCGCGAACTTGCTGCCGAGAGTGTCCCAATCGATCGCGGCTGCGAGCGGAACCTGCGCCGGGAACATGCTGCGCCACAAGCGTGCTCGGTCGCTGGCATCGGGGAGCTCGAATTGGACCGTGAAGCGCACGCGCCGCTTCACGGCTTCGTCGAGCCCGTGCTCGATGTTCGTCGCGAGCAGAGTGACGCCGTCGAAGGTCTCCATTCGCTGGAGGAGGTAGTTGACCTCGAGGTTCGCGTAGCGATCGTTGGCCGATGTCACCTCGGTACGCTTGGCGAACAACGCATCGGCTTCGTCGAAGAACAACACGGCGTGGCTCGCCTCGGCCTCGTCGAAAATGCGCGCCAGGTTCTTCTCGGTCTCGCCGATGTACTTGTTGACGACCTGCGAGAGATCGATCCGATAGAGGTCGTAGCCGAGCTCGTGGGCGAGGATCTGCGCGACCATGGTCTTGCCGGTGCCGGGTGGGCCCGCGAGGATCGCCGAGACGCCGCGGCCGTAGGGCAGCTTCGCGGAGAAGCCCCAATCTTCGAGCAGGAACGGTCGATAGCGCGCGAACCGCACGACCTCCTTCACGGCTTCCATCGTGTCGGTCGGCAGCACGAGATCATTCCACGTGAACCCGATCGGGATGCGTTGCGCCATCTCGCCGAGGCGATGCGAGAACGTCAGGCGCGCGGCAGTTCCGAGATCGTCGAGCGTGACCTTCGGCGCGTCCGGATCGCGCAGGCGCGCCGTCGATTCCGCGCGCCGCGCCGCACCGGCGATCGTGCTGGCACCGAACGAGTAGCGGCTGGCCACGACCTCGAGGTCCGGCGGATCGACGAGCGGCACCGGCAAGGCACGCCCCCACAGCTCGAGTCGCTCGCGAAACGTCGGGAGCGGGACGTCGAGCTCGACGAGATTGGCCACCGCGTTGACCAGCCATCCCGGATGGCCGCGAAACGCGAACACCATAGGCACGGCGAGATCGATGCTCGCGTCGTAGATCGCCTGCGCCAGGGCCCGAGGCACCTCGCGATCGAGCTCACCGCCTTCGAACACGATGGCGGCGTCGCGCAGCGCCGCTTCGCGAACACTCGCGGCGACCCGCTCGGCGATCCGCGCGCCATCGGTGACGAGCGCCTCGAGATCGACGCGCACGACATCGCGATCGCGCTCGCCGAACACGACCTCGGTGACGGTCGCACGACCGACCCCATTGAAACCGGCGAGCAGCACGCGCGCCGTCGGAGCGAGGATCGCACGCGCGATCCGCTCGACGAGCGCGGGATCCATCACGACCTGCGCGCGGATCGGGCGAGACCGTGGCAACTTCACGCAGCCGCGCACGAGCTCGTCGATCGTGTCGTGCCCGCGGACGTACGCGACGATCCGATCGGCGGTTCGCGCGGTCCGCATCGTCGCCGAGCTGTCACCTTGCGCCGCGAGCGAGATGAGCCCGTGCCGTCGTAGCGGTGCCGCCTCATCGAATCGCGCGAGCACGCGATCGACGAGCAATGGATCGCTCGCACCGATCAGCCGGCAGACGAAGCCGACATCGGGTCGCTTCCGCGTGAAGTCGTCCAGCGCGAACGTGTACGCGCGCTCGAGCTCGTGATCGAGCTCCGGGGCGAGCAACACCGCCACGATCGCGAGATCGATCGCGTGGAGCGCGAACACGTCGCGCAACCGACCCAGCGGCGAGTGGTCGAGCGACGCCGAGAACGCCGCGATCGCGGGGCCGGTCCCATCGTCGGGCGGCGTCGGTGGTGGTGGCGCGAGCGCGAGTCGGGCTTCATCTTCGGCAACGCCGAGCTGCGATGCGATGCCTCGCGCCCGTCGACGATCGGCATGAATCGCGAGGTATCTGGAGAGGTATGCCCGAGCCAGATCGAGGATGGGACCGTGCCGTTGCATCGAGGACCAGCATACGGCGATGCGCCAGGCGAGCTGCTCCCTCACTCGAAAATCGTCAAGATCATCGCGAGATGGTGTAATCTCACAACGTGGCCGACCGTGAAGTAACTACACACAAAACACCATTACTGACCGAACCGCCTGTCACCGGCGCGACCGCACACGGCCCCGGCGAGCAAGCACTCGAAGCCTTGCTCAAGGGCGGCCGGGTCCCCGACGTCAAGGCGGTCATCGCCATCATCGACGGTCATCGCAGCGAACACGACAAGTTGTTCGCCCTGCTGCACACGTCACTCGGCAACGCATACGCGATGCAGGTCGTCGATCAGATGGAGAAGCTGCGCGTCAGCCTCGAGCGCAAGGAGGTCGCGGCCGGCGATCCGTCGGATCCCGATGGTGGCTACTTCGTCGCGGGCCAGGAGCAGCGCGGCGCGAAGTGGCGCACCGCCGGTGGTGGTTTTGCCGGGACCGCGGGGCAGGATGGTCTCGACACCACGGTGAGGACCGGCGAGCGCGATGCGCTCCACGCCCACGTCGGCAAGGATCGCCACGGCACGCTCGCGTACGAGCGCGACGGCAAGTCGGAGGGTGAGCTATTCGGTCATTATGGGAGCGGCACCGACTACGAAGCGGGTGCGCGTCGCACGTGGGGACTCGGTGATGGTGCGGAGCTGACGACGGGGCTTCGCCACCGGGTTGGTGCCGCGGGTACCACCGACGCTGCGTTTGGCAGCTACCGGAGCGGCGACGGCAAGACGACCGCCGATGCATCG
>JAYWCI010000004.1:0-110752 GCA_043780895.1 Kofleriaceae bacterium
CCATCGCATCTGTTCGCTCCCAGGGTAGCGCGACTCGGTCAGCCAGCAAGCTCGGATGGCGCGAAGCCAAGAGAACGTGATCGGGCCAAGGATCGTCACAAGTAAGGTCAGCCGAAGTACATCGGAAAGCGACAGACGGTCTCAAATGCGAGCTTGTCGAGAATCGGTGCAGACGTCGCTTCGCGGGCGTGCGAAGTTGCGAGTTGGATTCCGCGCGCACGTGCGTGGGCAAGGCGTGCGCGCACGAGGTCGCGGTAGAGACCGAGGCCGCGATACGCCGGCAGTACGACGGCTCCCATCAAGAACGCCGAACGCGAGAACTGGACGTAGGCCGCAACCGCGGCTGGGATTCCCTCGCGATACACGAGAAACAAGTGCTGGCGGCGCTCGATGAGCACGTGACGATGTTGGGCGAGCAACGCGCCGGCGTCCGCGCTCCATCCGGTGGCCATGACATCGGTGTAGGCAGCGAGCGTGCTAGCATCGACCTCGACGACTTCGCCATCTGGGCCTGCGCCATCCGTCGATCGAATCATGCCACGCCCCCAGCTCGCTTCGAGGCCGCGGCGCTCGAGACGCTTCCCGAGGTTTTCCGGCGCGCTACCGGCACCGGCGTTCCACCGGAACTTCAAGCCGAGATCACGATACGTCGTAATTGCATCGTCGATCGCAACATCGGCGGTTTGCTCGTCGAGTGACGAGTAGAGCACCTCGTTCAAGCCACCAGTCTTAATCGACGGCGTGATGATCTGGAGCCAGCCCGGCCGTTCGATCACCCGGAGATCAGGCAACCGCGGGAATGCCCAGCGCGGTGTGACCATCACCTCTTCGAACTGCTCGGCCGGTGTCACCCATCGAGAGTACTAGAGGACGCAATGGGAAAGCGTCCAATCGCGATCACCCGCGGAGCGCTGTCTGGCCCAACACCAAGTGTTGCGGCGATCTCGAACTTTTCGGCCGCGCTCGGCGCAGCACGCATCGCGATGGTTTCAACCTGGTCGGTGCTCTAGAGGTCAGGATTGATCCCAACTCTCCACCCGGAAACGACGAACTCTCGCAGCGATGCGGGACTTTTTACGATTCGGGCGCGCCGGCGAATCGTTCCCGTGCACTCGCGCAGGCCGAATCGTTCCGCAATTCTAGAGGTCTTGGGCAGCTTTCCATTCGGCCTTGACGTCGAGAGACTCAACCCAGCGTGCGATGTAACCGCGATCGAGCTCGTCCCTCATCGTCGCCAAGATGCCGGCAACATCACGGCGCTGGCGCTCGGAGCCGCCGGATTGCTTCGACCACTCGAGCTTCGCGATGATCGTGTCTTCGGGCGAGGCCACGAACACGGGCACCCCGAGGATCTGCAGGGCGGTGCGTCGCGCGAATTCCTCGACGCTGAAGGGGCGACCCTTACGAAGAATGAAGTCGATCTTCCAGGCCGACCGGTCGATCGCATTGAACATCGATCGAGATCGCAACGCATCTCGGGCGGCGTCAGCGTCGACGTAGAACTCGTCAGCGAGGAGCGCGGCGACCAGTGCGTCCAACGCTCCTCCATCTGGCGGATCGATCACGACATCGAGATCTTGAGTCGTACGCGGCAACCCGTGCGCGGTGCTCGCAAATGATCCAGCGATCATGAATGGCACGCCCGCATGACCGGTGGCGGCAACGAGACGTTTCAACAGATCTTCGACGTCACTCATTCGGCGAACGCGAACGCGCGAACTTGTCGGCGAGATCTTCGCCGTAGAGCGCAGTCAAGACGACGTGCCGTGCACGATCATCCGAGAGCTCGGGATGGCGTCGTTTGACGCCGTCGATGGAGATCCGCCGGGCGTCCTCGCTCATACCGATCGCAACACGTAGGCGCCCCTCTCGGCCGAGCTGTCGGGCGGCATCGATCTGTGCGATCTGTGCCTCGGGCGAGGTGTCGCGGCTCATGCGCCAATGTTACCTGTCAGAACAGGTCTGTACAGCCTCGATATCGGCAAGGTGGTTGGCCGTGCGGTTGGCTCGCCAACTGTCCGGACGGCGAACTCGTCGTATTTCAGCCACCGCTGGGTTCGGTCTGAGGGATGACCGCGCCGCGTCCATGCGTCGCTCGATCGGCACGTGACGCTACGAGCACGAACGGAACGTCCACAGCGAATCCGGCGGCCACCTCGGAAGGCCAATGCACGCCGAGCGCGAGAACCTCGATCGCCGCGATCGACAATGAATCGCTGCGATTGCAAGGACACGGCGCATCGGACAGAGACCGCGCAGCACGACCGTCAGGTTTCCGTAGACCGCCATCGATGCCCGTCGAAGGGCCGCTCCGAAAGCTCGAGTCAGTCGGCTTCGAGATCTCCGGGAACAGCGCGGCCGTGCTCGACCGAAGGCCTGTTTCAAGAGGCTTCGTCCGCGCAGACCGATGCTAGGTTCGTGCGCGTGAGACCGTACCTGTGTGCCCTTGCCGCGATCTCGTGTGGCAGTTCAACGACACCTAGGATCTCCGGCGAGGCACGCCTCGTCGAGCCCGCGGCCGTGCAGATCTCGCGCGATGTCCTGATCGATCTCGACCACAACGCGTCGATCCGCGAGACGTTCCAGCTAGAGACGACCGGCGACCGGGCGCGACTGACGATCGCGCGCGAGCGCAACGCGGTCGCGCGCCTCGACGCGTGGACCCTGCCGTGGTCAGTCGACTCGACCGACGTGCTCGTCGGGACGGTCGCGCGATCCGCCACTCGTGCGGACTACGAGCTCGCGAACAGAACGCGACGGGTCCATCTGTCTTGCAGTCCGCACGTGTACGCCGCCGTACACGCCGCGACGGCGCGCCTGCTCGCCAGCGCGGGCGACTGCCGCGACCCTCGCGGGCAATGGGAGCCAGCCAGCACCGAGCGGATCTCGGGGATCGGGTGCGCGCGCACGGAAGGCGCGCCTGGATCTCCGGTGACGGACCGGCCGCCATTGGACTTCACGGTGGCGCCGGGTATCGAATGGGTCGACGAGCAGAACGGCTGTGTCGCGTATGGCCAAGGCTTTCGGCGGATGGCGAAGTAAGCGGTTACGCCGAGACCGTCCACGATGTGAAGCGAAGGATCAGCCCCCCAACCAGCGCGCGCCTTTCGGCCCTCCACACCTGCGCGGCCTGATCGACTTCCTTCACGAGCTTCGTCGCCTGGGAGCGCATCGTGGCCGGAATCGGATACGACGCTCCGCAGGATGGACAGGTTCCGTGATCCCCCGCGGCGAGCGGAACGGGTGCGGAGCACGCAGGACACTGCAGGTGATCGAGCACCATCGAGGGCCTTCACTGTAGCCCTTCCATACGGATTTACGTGGCTCAGTAAATGATCACCGGAATCGTGCGCACGACGTTGTTGGTGTCGAGCGTTACGGCACCGGTCTGGGTGAGCAAGCGGCCACTGATTTGTGCGCCGGTCTGCGCGCTGATCGAGGTCTCCGTCAGGAAGTTTCCGGCGACCTCCGCGTAGGTGCCGATCACCGTCGACGAGCCCACCTGCCAGAACACGTTCGTGTCCCTGGCACCATTGATCAGGATGATCTTACGTCCCGAGAATGCGATGAACGTGGTCGCCATCTGGAACACCCAGACCGCACTCGGATTCCCCTCGCCATCGAGCGTCAGGTCGCCCGACGAGAGCGCCAGCGACGTATCCGACACGTACAGTCCGCGCGTGAGCGTGAGGCCGCCGAGGTCTCCCGTCGTCGCGACGGGAGAGCCGCTGTGCGTCGCCGCGTTGTTGTACGCCGTGTTGAGGTCGGCCTTGGCCTGCGCAGCGATGGCATCCGCCGAGTGGACGCTCCCATCCGTCACGGAGCCGGGTGGAAAGCCGGTGATCGCAGAGCCCGGACTGATGCCCACATCACCGGTGATCACCGTGGGTCCGGTATTCGTGATCTCGGAGCCTGCAAGGATCGCAAAGGTCCCCGCCGTCCCCAGGTCGACATCGCCTGGAGGATGGGCATCGACGGAGAGCCCATCCGTGAACACGAAATGACTGTCGGCGGGAACGCTCGAATCGGGCGTCACGTCGGGCGTCGCGTCGACCTTGGCCGGGTCGTTGCTCTTGGTGCTGCTGCTGCAACTCGCCGACAGGATCAGCGCAACGAGAATGGACATCGATTGATTCATCGGACTCCGGCGGCTAGATGTTTCGCGGTGGCGTCGAACTAGCCGCCTGCGCCGCTGATTTCATTGCTCACTCTAGACGCTCGGTGCTCGGCGACGTTCGACCTCACGCCTCTCTCACTGCGCGACGTCCACGCCTCGCAGGTTCACGACCTACATCCGCGACGAGCTCCTTCGGCAGCTCCGATGGCACGAGCCGGGTGTGCGGCACCCTCGACGCGACGCTGCCACCGAACGTGCAGCTCGACTTCACCGCCGGGCCGTACAAGTTCGAAGGTGCCGCCTCGAAGGGCACGAGGCGGCACGATCCACGTGTTCGAGCTCGAGCGCGTGGGTTGACGTCGTGCGAAGATCTTCGCGATGCGCACGCTCCTCGGTCTCTTCTTCATCACGAGCACGGCCCTCGCGAGCCCCGGCCCGCAGCCGCTCTCGGTGACATCAGCCATCCCCGCGGCCAAGGACGTGCCTTATCCCGGAACGCTCAAGATCGCGGTCGATGCGACGGACACCGCGCGCCACGTTTACAAGGTGAGGGAGGAGCTGCCGGTCGCGGCAGGTGACGTTACCTTGCTCTATCCGCGCTGGATCCCGGGAGCGCACGCACCGGAGGGCACGATCGATCGGCTCGCCGGCCTCGTGATCACCGCGAACGGTAAGCGACTCGACTGGACTCGCGATGTCAGCGACGTGTTCGCGTTTCATGTCACCGCGCCGGCGGGCACGCTCGTCATCGAGTTCCAGTACCTGTCGCCGGTCGCGCACAATGTTGGCGCGCCCGAGATCGCGCGCGAGCTGTTGGTCCTCGATTGGCCCCAGGTAACGCTCTATCCCGCCGGCTACTTCACGCGCCAGATCCCTGTCGAGGCAACCGTCCGCGTTCCGGTTGGCTGGAAGATCGCGACCGCACTCGATCAGATCGCGCCCGGCACGTTCAAGGTCGTTCCGGTCGAGACGTTGCTCGATAGTCCGGTGCATGCCGGTCGCTTCTACAAGAAGTACGATCTCGCGCCGGCCGGCGACAAGACCGCGGTCGCGTTCGAGCTGATGGCCGATCGCCAGGAAGCGGTCGAGCTCAAGCCCGAGGTGGTCACGCTCCAGCGGAACCTCGTCGCGCAGGCGTACAAGTTGTTCGGGACCAAGCACTACGACCACTACAACTTCCTGTACGCGCTCAGCGACGAGATCGGAACGGAATCGACGATCGAGCACCATCGCGGCGCCGAGTACGTCGACCTGCTCGATACGTTCGCGGACTGGGAGCACACCAGCGCATGGCGCGACACCTTCGCGCACGAGTACGTCCACTCGTGGGACGGAAAGTTCCGCCGCCCCGCTGATCTGTGGACCGCCGACTACAACACCGCGCCGATGCGCAACTCGCTGCTCTGGGTCTACGAGGGCGGCACCGAGTACTGGGGCTCGGTCCTGACCGCGCGCTCCGGCTTGTGGACGAAGCAGCAGGCGCTCGATGAATTCGCGATCTATGTCGCCCGCATGCAGCAGCAGGCCGGTCGCAGCTGGCGGCCACTCCAGGACACGACGAACGACGAGATCGTCAACCCGCGGCGGCCGATGTCGTGGGCCTCGCAGCAGCGCTTCGAGGACTACTACGTCGAGGGTGCGCTGATCTGGCTCGACGCCGACACCCTGATCCGCGAGAAGACTGGCAACAAGAAGTCGCTCGACGATTTCGCGCGCGCGTTCTTCGGCGATCACGACCGCGATTACACGCCGCTCACCTATCAGTTCGACGACGTGGTCAAGGCGCTGAACGGCGTCTACGCGAACGACTGGACGACGTTTCTACGCACGCGCCTCACCCAGCTCGCGAAGGTGCCGCTCGATGGCCTCGCGCGGAGCGGCTACAAGCTCGCGTTCACCGCGGAGCCAACCGAGCACTGGAAGAACGGCGAGGAGCTCCGGATCAAGGGTGTCGACCACTCGTTCTCGGTCGGGATCGTGGTCGACAAGGAAGCCACGCTCACGTACGTGGCGTGGGACTCGCCGGCGGCGAAGGCCGGGATCACGGTCGGCATGAAGCTCCTGGCGGTGGACGGCCTCCAGTACGAGGCCAGCCGGCTCGCGAGGGCGATCGCGGCGAAGAAGCCGTTCGAGCTGATCCTCGTGTCCGGCGAGGTTTACGTGACGAAGAGGGTCGACTATCGGGGCGGCCTGCGCTACCCGCGGCTCGTGCGAGACCCATCGCACCCGGCGCTGCTCGACGACATCCTCACGGCGAGGTGACCTCGTTTCGCATCTTTCTCGACGACGATTCGGATCTGCGGAACTGATAGACTGGTGACGTGGGAGAAGCGGAGAGCTTCGGTCGATACAAGGTGACCGGCACGCTCGGTGCCGGCGCGATGGGCCACGTCTACGCGGCCCTCGACCAGGTGCTCGGACGCGAGGTCGCGGTCAAGACCCTGCTCCATCGCAGCGGCGGGCTCGGCGGCAAGATCGTCGACGAGCGGTTTCGACTAGAGGCGCGTGCGGTCGCCGGATTGACGCATCCCGGAATCGTGCAGGTCTACGACATCGACCTCACCGCGGATCCGCCATACATCGTGATGGAACGGGTCTCCGGGCCCTCCCTCAAGGAGCGGTTCGAGGCGGGTCCGATGGCCGCGAACGAGGTGCGCTCGCTCGGCATCCAGATCGCGCGTGCGCTTGCCGCCGCACACGCCGCGAACATCGTGCACCGCGATGTCAAGCCGGCGAACATCTTGATCGCTGGCCCGGGCACGTGGAAGCTCGCCGACTTCGGCGTCGCACACGTGCCCGACTCGTCGCTCACCATGACCGGTCAGTTCGTCGGCTCGCCGGCGTACGCGTCGCCCGAGGCGTTGATCCGTGGACAGTCGACCCCGGCGGGTGATGTTTTCGGGCTCGGCGCGACGCTGTATCTCGGCGCCGCCGGTCGCTGGCCGCGAACCGACGCGGTCACCACCGGGCTGCTCGCACCCGTACCGTCGCTGCGCGAGCTCGCGCCAGAGCTGCCACCCGATCTGATCGCCGCGATCGACCGCGCGGTGGCGCTCGAAGCGGAACTGCGACCGACTGCGGCGGAGCTCGCGGATCTCCTGGCCGGCGCGGTGCTCGCACGCGCGGCGTCGGCGAGCGTGGAGCTGCCGCGCGCGTCGACAGCCCTCGCGAGCTCGAGCTCGACCGACTCCATCGTGGGCCCGAGCAGCAGGGTGCGGTGGAAGCCGTGGGCTATCGCGGCGACGGTGTTCGCGCTGGTGATCGCGATCGCCGCGGTCACCGGCTCCTCGAAATCGCCCAACTCGCTCGTGGCGTCGCCGCCCGCACCAGACGATCCACCGGCGGGACAGATCCGCGTCGTACCGCCGGCCATGACTGATCCGCATGCCGCGAAGGATTGGAACAAGCTCGTCGACAAGCTGTACGAGCACGAGTTCGGCGAGGCGCGTAGAAAGCTCGCCGACTGGGAACACCACTGGGGCGCCACCGACGAGACGCGCAGCTTGCGCCGTCAACTCGACGCGATGCCTTCGGATGCCGAGCGCGGCGATGACTACAGATGATCGAGCGAACTGAACGCCGCGTCGAGTGCGGCGGTCATCGCGCCGGCCGTCGCGAAGCGACGTGCCGGATCCTTCGCGAGCGCGCCATCGATCAGTAGGCGTAGCTCGCACGTGCACCACGCGGCCTCGTTCGAGAGCGTCCGCAGGTCCGGCGGCGGGAGCTTCACGTGGTGGTGGAGCAAGACGTGCGGATCACGATCGATGAAAGGAGGCCGGCCTGCGAGCAACTCGTAGAGGATGATGCCAACCGCATAGAGGTCGACCCGTGCGTCGACGATCTGGCCGAGGGCTTGTTCGGGCGCCATGTACATCGGAGTACCGAACACGACCCCGGTGCGGGTCAGCGCGCTCGCGCCGAAGGCCTCGGCCGCATCGCCGACCAGCTTCACCAACCCGAAGTCGATGACCTTGACGCGCTCCCAGCCCCCCATCTCGACGAGCAGCACGTTGTCGGGTTTGAGGTCGCGGTGAACGAGTCCGCGCGCGTGTGCGTAGCCAACTCCGTCGAGGATCTGGCGCGCGAGCACGAGCGCCTGACGCGGCGCGACCGGCACCGCCTTCGCGAGCGTGCGGCCTACGACCTTCTCCATCACCAGGAACAACTGGCCCGCCTCGACGAACACGTCGGCGGCCGCCACGAGGTTTGGATGATCGAGGAGCCGCAGCGCGTTCGCCTCGCGCGCGAACCGCCGGGTCACCTCGCCACCGGGGTTGACGTCCATCACCGGCGACTTGAGTGCGTAGCGAAGGCCCCGCTCGTCCTCGACCTCGAGGACGCCACCCATCCCGCCACGACCGAGCAGGCCGAGCACTCGATAGCGACCGATCCGGTCTCCAGCTTCGAGCGCGAGCGGTTGCACGCGACTGATTCTACATGAAGGCGCCGGAGACTGACGCGAGCGCGAGCCGTGGGCACCGTCGACCACGTGCTACGTTTCGGCCATGGGAGCTTCAGGAGCCCGCGACGACGAGGAAGCTAGCATCGCCGCGCTCGCCGCGCTCGCGGTCCTCGACACGGCTCCGGAAGCGATGTTCGACGCGCTCGTGCAAGCCGCGGCGAGCCTGTGCGGCACCGCGATCTCCCTGATCAGTCTGATCGATAGCGAGCGGCAGTGGTTCAAAGCAAACCACGGGTGGCCCAGTGTCACCGAAACCCCACGCAACATCGCCTTCTGCGCTCATGCGGTGCTCGGCGAGGATTTGTTCGAGGTTCCCGATGCCGCGCTCGATCCGCGGTTCTCCGCGAACCCGCTCGTGGTCGACGACCCGTCGATCCGGTTCTATGCGGGGATGCCGATCCAGCTCGCCGACGGCCACCGGATCGGAACGCTGTGCGTGATCGATCGAACGCCGCATTCTCTGACGGAGCCCCAGCGTGCGACGCTGCGGTTGCTCGCACGCGCCGCATCGCAAGCACTCGAGTGGCGTAAGGCCACGCTCGTGTTGCAGCGCAACGACGAGATCCAGCGGGCTACCGCGCTCGCGCTGAGTAAGAGCGAGCAGATCTATCGTGGCATCGTGCAGAACCTACCGAACGGTGCCGTCATGCTGCTCGATCGGTCGTTGCGGTACGTCGCGACCGACGGGGCCGCGCTCGGGAGCGTGTTGCGCCATTTCAACGTCACGTCGCTGATCGGAAAAAGCGCGATCGACCTCGCGTCCGATGCGACGCGCGAAGAAGTGCGCAGCCTCTACGCGCGCGTGTTCGAGGGCGAGCGCGTGACTGCCGAGATCAAGCGCGGCGACCACTACTACGACGTCAGCGCGGTGCCGATCTACGAAGACGAGCGCCCGACGCTCGCCCTGGTGTTTCTGTACGACGCCACACGCCGCAAGAGCGAGCTCGCGGCGCTGCAACGCAGCGAGGACTTTCTCGATCGCACGGGTCGCCTCGCCGGCGTCGGTGGCTGGCAGCTCGATCTCGATACCCAACAGCTCACGTGGTCGGACGAGACCTGCCGGATTCATGGCGTCGAGCCCGGCTACGTGCCGCGGCTCGACGAAGCGATCGCGTTCTACGCGCCGGAGAGCCGCGAGCGGATCCGTGCTGCGGTCGAGCGCAGCATGCAGGACGGAACGCCGTGGGATCTCGAGCTCGCGTTAATTCGTGCGGATCAGCGACGGATCTGGGTGCGTACCGTCGGCGGCTCCGAGTTCGTCGCCGGCAGGCCCGTGCGACTCGCCGGCGCATTCCAGGACATCACGGAGCAGATCCGCCAGCGTAGGGCGCTCTCCGACATGAACGATCGGATCTCGGTGGCGACCGATAGTGGCGCGATCGGGATCTGGGACTTCAACCTCGTCTCGAACGAGACCCACTGGGACCCGTGGATGTTTCGGCTCTACGGCCTGCCCGAAGCAGAGACGGTGTCGTACGAGACGTGGCGTGATTCGTTGCCGCCCGCCAGCCTCACGGCGATCCGCAACGCGGTGGGTCTCGCCGTCGCGGGTGGGGCACCGTTCGATCTCGAGTTCGATATCGTCTGGCCCGACGGAAGCATCCACTGCCTCCGCAGCGCCGCACGGGTGATGCGCGACGTGTCGGGGAAGGCGACCCACCTCGTCGGCGCGAACTGGGATGTCACGAAGCGTAAGGTCGAGCTCGACGAGCTCCATGCGGCCCGCGTCGCGCTCGAGCAACACGCGAACGAGCTGCGCTTGCTTTCTGTCACCGACGAGCTAACGGGCCTCTTGAATCGGCGCGGATTTCTGGCGGTCGCCGAGCCCGCTCTGAAGGTCGCGGCCCACAATCGCCAGAAGCGAGTGATCGCATACTTCGATCTCAACGGCATGAAGCAGATCAACGATACGCTCGGACACAAAGTTGGCGATCTCGCGCTCGTCGAGACCGCGAAGATCTTGCGCAAGGTGTTTCGCGATTCGGATGTCGTTGCGCGTCTCGGTGGCGATGAATTCGTCGTGTTGGTCTCGGGCGCTGATGCAGCGACCGAGAAGATTCATGATCGGGTGCGCCAGGCAGTCACGGAGTTCAATGCGGGTGGCGCGCCGTTTCGGCTGTCACTCAGTGTCGGAACGTCGACCTACGATGGCACGAACCCCGCGCCGCTCGAGCAGTTGCTGGTGCAGGCCGATGCACGGATGTACGAAAAGAAGCGAGCGCGCACGCCGTCGATCCGGATCAAGCCGCCGTCGACCTGAACGCCGGAGCCGGCGGCGCGGGTTTGACACCGGCATCGCAGGCCGCGAGGTAAAGCGTAGCAGGCGATCGCTCTATATCTTCCTCACCCCGTCGTCAGGAGGCCAGATCGACACCTGCGAAGGTCGAGCCCTCGAACGTGACTTTCTCGGTCTGCGGGGTCTGACAATAACGATGCTTCGCGAGCACGATCTCGTGCGTCTGAAGGTCTGCGCGTAGGTAGACGACGGCGGTCGCGATGCTCTCGAGGGTCGTGCGCTGATGCGAGTCGGCGAGATGTTGCGAGACGAGCAAGAGCGAAGCACCGCTCTGCTTCGCGGTTCCGAGTAGCGAGCGCAGCACCGCGGTCGGATCGCACTCTTCAGCAACGAGCTGGAGATAGTCGACGATGACGAGCAGGCGCGAGGCCGTAGTAGCGGCGCGCCACGCACGCGTGCCTTCGCGAATCGCCGGTGCCGTGAGATCGATCGCGTCCTCGATATGCAAGGTAAACTTACTGAGCGTGGCCGCCGCATGCGTGAGGTCCGTCATGTCCTGGCGCTGCAAATTGCCCGTTCGCAACCCGAGCACCGAGGCGTTCGTCAGATGGATGGAGATGAAAGCGTTCGATGGTCTGCACCGCGGTCTCGGCGAGCGAGAACCACAACGCCGCACTGTTCGCAGGCTGGGCGGCACGGCAGGCGATCGAGATGGCCAGCGAGGTCTTTCCGACACCCGGATGTCCCGCGAGTACGAAGAGCTCACCAGCACCCAGACCTCCGGCCTTATCGATCGCGGCGATGCCGGTTGGAACACCCGCTCCCCCGGCCGACTTGAAGCGAGCATCGAGTGACGTGAACAACCTCAGCACCGATGTCCGCGCGTCTTCCATGCTGCATCCTCGCATCACAAATTAACGCTCCGGAGGACGGACACAAGAAAGCGGCTTCACTCGTACGGTGACGGGAGGCGAACCCTTCGCCAGCGATCAGCTCGCCGCGGCGCTCGCGAGCGCGACGTCGAAGGAGCCGAAGTGCGCTTGGACCTCGTCGCCGGTCTTCGCGACGACGGGGACCCCGAGCTTCGCGCCGATGTGCTCCGCGATCGCGCAGCGGCACGCCCTCCTCCGAGGCGGCGTGCAGCCGCGTCCCTGGAGGTGCGTTCTCGACGGCGAGGCGAGACAACCGCGCGGCATCGAGCCGATGCACCGTCGAGCTGACCTACTTGGTCGAGACCTTCTTCGAGAAGGCGGCCTTGAGGTCCTTGCCGACGGCCATCTCGGCTTTCTTGGCCTTCGCAACCGCGGATCCCATGCCGAAGAACTCGTGGGTTACGCCGGTGTAGTCGATCGC
Organism: Kofleriaceae bacterium; assembly: GCA_043780895.1. Taxonomy (GTDB): domain Bacteria; phylum Myxococcota_A; class Polyangia; order Haliangiales; family Haliangiaceae; genus JABFXX01. Next base: position 12,169 of record JAYWCI010000004.1, read on the forward strand.
ATCGACCTTCACGCCGGCGGCCTTAAGGTTATTAGCGAGCTGCTGACCTTCGCTCCGCAGCGGATCGATCTCGTCGGTGATCACGGTCGCATCCGGCAGCCCCGCGAGGTCCTTGCGATTGACGAGGTCGATGCGCGGATCCTTCGCTTCGGTCTTCGCCGTGAACGTGTTCGTCACGAACCATTCCATCATCGGCTTGTTCAGCGGCTTCGCGTTGGCATTCGCGACGTAGCTCGGCGTCGTCATGTCGGCACCGGCGACGGGATAGATCAGCGTCATCTGGACCGGCACCTGCGCCTTGTCATCACGTGCCTTGATCGCGACGTTGATAGCGAGGTTCCCACCGGCGCTCTCGCCGACGACGGCCACGCGCTTCGGATCGCCGTTGAACGAGGCCGCATTCGCGAGCACCCATTTGTAGGCTTCGTACGCATCGTCGTGCGCCGCGGGGAATTTGTTCTCCGGCGCCTTCCGGTACTCGACCGCGACAACCACCGCACCCGAGGCATTCGCGATCGCCCGCGGCGAGGCATCGTAGACATCGTTGTCCGCGATCACCCAGCCACCGCCGTGGAAGTAGACGACGACCGGCAACGCGCCGGTCCGGGCACCCATCGGCGTGTAGATGCGAACGCTCTGGTTGTGCGTGCCGTAGGTCCTGTTGTCGATCTTGCCAACCGCCTCTGGCGTCGGCGCTTTACCGAGCTTCTTGGTCAGCACCGCCTTGACCGCGTCGGCCGGCGTCGGCTGCTTGCGCGCTTCAGCGGGCGTGAGGGTCTCGATCGGCTTCCCGCCGAGGCCGGCGAGCGCGTCGAGGACGGCCTGCATGTCAGCATCGGCTTTCGCAGGTTTGGGCTCGGCAGAGGCGGCAGCGGAGAGGCCGAGGGCGGCCACGAGCGTGAGTGTTCCCAATTTCATGCTGCCGTGCTCTGCACCGGTTGTTCCAGCAACTTTCAGCCGAGTTCGATCCGATCGTGCTGAGCGCTCGTATTATGGGCCGCGAGCTTCAGGAACGCCGATCGCGGGTCAGCAGCCCACATGCGGAGCGCACGGTGTGCTCCGCATCTACGCTTTCGCGGCGCCGGTCGCTTGAAATCGCCGGCCCGGCTCGGTCGGCGGCGCGAGACCGTGCGCACCTCACCATCATCGTCGGGCTGTGGCTCGTGGGCACCGCCTCTGCGCAAGCGCCGAACACCGAGCGTTCGTTTCACGAAGGTGCGAACCACCACCTCGGTGATGACGCGTTCGTCGCGTGGAAGTTCTTTCGCCCGGCGGCAACCTCGCCGCCGAAGGCACGATCTCGCACGGCAATCGCAACGCACGATGGAAGTTCTTCTACGACACCGCGGAGCAGACCGAGCTCGCGGTCGGCCGCTTCGATCACGGTTGGACGTTCGGCACGTGGAAGTACTTCGATGCCGAAGACAAACTCCTCGCCGTGTCGACTGCGAGCGCGGCGAACGGGCGCCTTCTCCTCGACGTGGGGCCAGGTCGCGATGGCGTCGGTCAACAGATCGATCAGCAGGGCAACACCGGTGATCACGATCGGCTCGACATGACGACGATCGGCACCGAGCACCTCTTCGTGCAAGAGGGTGTCGATACGATCTACGACCAGCGCGGCAACGAGCTCGGGCGCGAAGGCGACACGTGGAGCTCGCGCGATTGCGGCTGGAGCAACCAGCGCAAGCGGCTCGCGCGGCACGGCGAAATCTCCGAGCTACACATGCTGCTGATGTACGACCGCTTCGCGGAACACGTCGGCCGTCCAGGTGGTCCGACCAAAATCTCCGCGAGCACGGCGAGACGATCGACACGTTCCTCGCGTCGATCCGGGCGGTTGCGCGCGCAAACTCCGGACTTCATGTGCTCGCTCGCTCGCGCTGGGTCAAGCGACGGTCGCAGACGCGACGAATCCCGACGAGCCCGACGACGCGCTGGGCCGGGGCAAGGTCGAGGACCTCGCGGAGGTGCTAGCCTCGAACATGAGCTGGTACATCGAGTGGCCGCACATCGACGGCCGATTTGTGGCAGTGTATGCAGGACTCGCTGGAGTGAGCACGCTGCACGTGACAAGCCCATGAGATGTGACCGAAATTCCCTTCCAGAGTGGCAAAGTGCCACCTTAATAAAATCAAAAGATAAGAACTGTGAAGAAGCGTGGACAACAGTCCCGTGAGCGAACCGCAGCCCCGACGGTCGAATGTGTACGGAGTGATCGCATGCCAGGGTGACTCGCTCACCTACGGTTCGCGCGATCCCGACGGCATGAGCTACCCGCTGTATCTCGGTCGGATCTTGTCGCAGAAGCACAGCCAGACCTGGGTGACGACCAACTTCGGTGTCCCCGGCGAGTGCTGGTCTGATCTGTGGCGCCGCAACTACCACGAGCTGCTCTCGGTGCCGGAAGCCGGCGAGGTGTGCTTGTGGATGGGCACGAACGACGCGTGGAAGGACCGCTCGTTCGAACAGAGCTCGATCGCTTGCGAGGCGGTGCTCGATCAGTGTCGGGCGCTCGGCCGGTTCGTCTATCTCGCGACGCTACCGGGCAAGCGCGGGTTCGGCGCGCCGCGCGAGCCGTGGACGATGAACGACGGCATCGCGAGGCTCAACGAGCTGTACCGCAAGATCGCCGAGCGCCGGAAGCTCGCGATCGTCGATCTCGAGGAGCTACCCGTGGAGCACTTCTGCGACGGCATCCACCTCACGCAAGCGGGTAACAAGTGGGTGGCCGAGAAGTTCGCAGCGGCGATCGAGGCACGGCGATGATCGCCTGCGTCGTCGGAACACGACCCGAGGTTGTGAAGATGGCGCCGATCATCGCGGCCTTGCGCCGGCGCAACCTTCCACACTGCGTGATCGCGACGGGGCAGCATCACGACTGGTCGATGATGGGGAGCTTCCTCACCGGCTTCGGGATCACCGTCGATCACCAGCTCGTCCTCACCGACCGCAGCCTGCTCGGGAGCTTCGTCGAGATCATGACAGGACTCGGCACCTTGTTCGCAGCCGAGCCACCGAAGCTCGTGCTCGCTGTCGGTGACACAACGACCGTCGTCGCCGCGGCGTTTGCCGCGCGCAAGACCGGGAGTGCGTTCGGTCATGTCGAGGCCGGCCTGCGGGCGTTCTCGCGCGAGCTCCCCGAGGAGGAGCATCGGATCTGCGCCGATGCGCTCGCGGATCTCCTGTTCGCACCGACGAGCTGCGCCGTCGCGAACCTGACCCGCGAGCATGTCAACGGACGAGTGATCCTGACCGGCAACACGGTCCTCGATGCACTGCGCGAACATCGCCCTACGGTCGCGACCGAGCGCCGCGGCGTGCTGGTCACGATCCATCGCCAGGAGACCGTCGACGATCCGGTAGCGCTCGCGAGCGTGATCGCGCAGATCGATCGGCTCGGCCGCGATCACGACGTGGTGTGGCCACTCCACCTGCGCACGCGCGCGAAGGCGCAGGAAGCCCAGCTGGCACTACCGAGGCACGCGACGATCACCGAGCCTCTCGGCCACGTCGAGTTTCTCGCGCGGCTCGCGAACGCACGCCTGGTCGTCACCGATTCGGGCGGTGTGCAAGAAGAGGCAGCGATCCTCGGGACGCCATGCGTGACGGTGCGCGCGCATACCGAGCGCGTCGAGACCCTCGAGGCAGGCGTGGGTCTGCTCGCCCTGCCCGGTGAGATCTACGAAGTCGCGAGTCGAATCTTTGCCGATTGGGCAGCGTTCGCGCGCCCGTTGCCAGAGCTCTACGGGGATGGCCGCGCTGGCGAGAAGATCGCGCATGCCTGCGACGAATGGTTGAGTCGCTCCATCCTGCGCGAACTGGTGGCCTGAGTGCGGATCGGTATGGTCGTGCCGTACGACCTCTCCGAGGAAGGCGGGGTCAAGAAGCATGCGATGCAGCTCGCGGCGACGTTGCGCTCGCTCGGAGACGAGGTCGACGTGATCGGTCCGAGCCGCCGTTCGGTGGGGCTCGAGCACGTGTTCACGTTTGGCGGCGTCGTCAACGTGCCGAGCAATGGCTCGGCGAATCACATCGGCCTGTTCTCGCGTCCGGATCGCGTGCGAGCGTTCGTGCACGAGCGAGCCTACGACGTGCTCCACGTCCACGAGCCACTCGTGCCAGCGTTGCCGTACTACGCGATCTGGTGCGCGGGCGAGGCCGCGCGCGTCGCGACCTTTCACGCCTTCACCGAGCGCCAGAGTGCGTTCGGACATGCCGTGCGGGTCGCGACCTCGGCGATCGCGCTCGGCATGTTCGATCGTGGCATCGCCGTGTCCCCGGCGGCGGCCCAGCTCGCACGCACCACGTTTTCGCGGCCGCTCGCGATCATTCCGAATGGTATCGAGCTGGGCAGCTATCACCCGACACCCCCGCGCGACGTGCCCGGCGATCCGGTGCGCTTGCTGTTCGTCGGTCACTGGCGCGATCCGCGGAAGGGCCTCTCGTACCTGCTCGATGCTTGCGCCGCGTTATCGCGGCCATGGTCCCTCGACGTGGTCGGCGATGGTGGTGCGGTGGCCAAGCGCGAGCATCCGAACATTCGCTATCACGGCGCGATCGGCTCGGAGTCGCGGCTGCGCGAGCTCTACGCGGGATGTGACGTGTTCGTCGCGCCTTCGACCGGCATGGAGTCCTTCGGGATCGTGCTCCTCGAGGCGATGGCCGCCGGCCGCGCGATCGTGTGCTCCGACATCGAGGGCTATCGTGCGGTCTGCGGCACCGCCGCGGTGCTCGTGCCGCCGCGCGACAGCGGCGCCCTCGCGCGGGCGATCGAGACTCTCGCCACGACGCCGGGATCCCGAACCCAGCTCGTCGCCGCCGGACGTGCGCGGGTCCAGCAGTTCGATTGGGCCACGTTGGTTGGCGAGGTTCGCGCCGAGTATCTCGCGGCGATCGCAGCACGTCACGGCGAGGTTGCATCGCGCAAGCACGTCAGCCAGCGAACGAGGTCGAGACACACGCGATGATCTGGTTGGTGCGGCTCGCGGTGCGACGCGCGCGCTGGGTGATCGCGATCGGCTTCGCGATCGTGTGCGCGAGTGGTGTCCTGGCGTCGCAACTTTCGCTGCAGACCGATCTCGCCGAGCTACTTCCCGCGCGGGCGCCGAGTGTGATCGCGCTGCGTGCGCTCGCGAAGCGGGTCGGAGGCACCGGCAACGTCGCGATCGCGATCGAGTCGATCGATGGGCGACCGCAGGCATTGCGCGCCTACGTACCGCTGCTCGCGACTGCGCTCCGCGCGAAGCTCGGAACGCGCTTGTTATCGCTGCGATATCGCCGCACCGAGATCGAGCAGTACTACCGCCGCTTCGTGGCGTACTACGTCGCGCTCGCGGATCTCGAGCGCTGGACCAAGCGTGCCGAGCACGTCGTCGGGATCCGCGAGAATCCGCTCTACCTCGACCTCGACGACCACGACGATGTCGCGGAGCTCGCCGACGAGCTGCGCACCTCGCGGACCCGACTCGAGCCGAGCAATGCCGCCGACCCAGACTCCGGCTTGTTCATGACCGAACACGGTGCGCTCGCGGTGATCTTCGTTCGCCCCGCGGCCGACAGCCTCGATCTCGGAGCCTCCGAGGGGCTGTTGCACGAGATCGAGGGCATCGTCGCGGCCACCCATCCGGAGCGCGCGGGCGCGCGGATCGCGGGCTACACCGGCTCGATCCCGAGCGCGCTCTCGGAGGTCGAAGCCGTACGTCACGACATCGCGAGCACGTCGATCCTCGTGCTCGTGTGTGTGGGTGGCGTCGTGATCTGGTACTTCCGCGGCGTCCGCGAGCTGTTCCTGCTCGGGGCGCCGCTCGTCGTCGGGATCGTCGTTGCGCTCGGGTTCGCGGAGCTCGCGATCGGCCATCTCAACGCGCAGACCGCCTTTCTCGGATCCGTGATCGTGGGCACCGGGATCAACTACGGAGTGATCCTGCTCGACCGGTTTCGACAACATCGCTGGCAAGGCGACCGCACCGACGTCGCGATCGTCGCCGCGTGTGCGGGCACGCTCCAAGCGACCTCGGTGGCGGCGGCGGCAACCGCGATCGCGTTCGGTACGCTCGCCGCCGGTGAAGTGGAGAGCTTTCGCCAGTTCGGCTGGATCGGCGGGCTCGGGATCCTCGCGTGCTGGGTCGCGACGTTCACGATCGTCCCTGCATGCCTCGCACTCCTCGACCATCGCCCGCAACCACCGCGCAGGACGCGACCGCTCGCGACGACGTGTCGCGCGATCGGCGAGCTCGCGACGCGTGCACCGCGCACGGTGATCGCGGTCGTCACCGCACTCGCCCTCACCGGGGCAGGGCTCGCGATCCACGCGCGCGATCACGCGGTCGAGACCGACATGCACGCGCTCGCGACGCGATCCTCGAGCATCGACGGGATCGAGCGGCTCGATAACCGGCTGCGCGCGATGGACGACCGGTCCTCGACGCCGGCGGTGATCGCGACCGAGCAACGTGGCGATGCTCGGCCGGTGTGCGCCGAGCTCAATCGCCGGGCGAAGACCGACCTCGCCGGCGTCGTCGTCCGCTGTTACACGGTCGACGATCTGTTCCCCGATGACCTCGAGCGGCGAGTGCCGCTCCTCGCGCGCCTGCGGGCATCGGTGGCCAAGATCGATCTCGACGAGGTCGCCACCGCCGATCGCGCAGAGCTCGCCGAGCTGACCCGTGCCCTCGCCGAGCACCCTCCCGGTGACAGCGATCTGCCCGCTGCTCTGTCGGAGTATTTCCTCGAGCGTGATGGCTCGCTCGGCAAGCTCGCGTATGTCGACCCTGTCGACGAGCACCTCGAGCCGAACCTCTATCGGCTGACCGATGCGATCCGCGAGATCCACCTGCCCTCGGGCAAGGTCGTCTCTTCGAGTGGCGAGCTGGTCGTGTTCGCGGATGTCCTGCGCGCGGTGCGCCATGACAGCCGCACGCTCACGGTCGCGGCTGCTGTCCTCGTGCTGCTCGTGCTCGTAGTCATCACGCGGCGGAGCGCCACGATCGCGCGCGTCGGCTTCGCGCTCGCGGCGGGCGTGGCGGTCATGCTCGGCATCGCGGTGGTGACCGGGCAGAAGCTCAACTTCTTCAACTTCGTGGCCCTGCCGACGACGTTCGGGGTCGGCATCGACTACGCGATCAACATCGAGGAGCGGATCCGCCAGCGCGGTGGCCGAGCGATCGCCCAGGCCGTGGCCGAAGCCGGGCCCGCGGTCGTGCTCGCCTCGGTTACCTCGATCCTCGGTTACGCCTCGCTGTTGATCGCAGATAGCCGTGCGCTCGCGTCGTTCGGCGCGCTCGCCATGCTGGGCGAGCTCGCGTGCATCGTCGTCGCGATCACGCTGATCCCCGCGTTGTGGGCCGTGCGTCGTGACGGCTAGGCGCGCCGCGGCGCTGTTGATCTCGTGCTGCGTGCTGCGCGTGGTCTCGCTGTATCGGCCGTGCTTGTCGGATGACGAGGCGATCTACGCGGTGACCGGGCGCGAGATGCTGACCCACCACGCGCTCTATCGCGACATCGTCGATCACAAACCGCCCGCGATCTACGTGCTCGACGCGCTCGCTGAGGCGTTGGGTGGCATGGTGGTCCTTCACGTGTTGTTGATCCTCGCGGTGTGGTCGACCGGCCTCTTGCTCGCGCGGATCGTGCGAGGTGACGCCGGCTGGGTCGCGGCCTTGCTGTGGTGTGTCTTCACGACGACGCTGATCGATGTCGATGCACTCGCCGCGAACTGCGAGCTGTGGATGATGTTGCCGCTGGTCGGCGCGGTCGTGGCGTTTCTCGAGGAGCGCCTCGTGCTCGCAGGTGCGCTGGTCGCGATCGCGATGTTGTTCAAGTACCAGGCGGGGATCCAGCTCCCGCTGTTCGCGGTGACCTGGATCGCACATCACCGGTGGCGCGCGCTCCCGGGGCTCGCGCGCCTCGCGCTGGGCACGGCCATCCCGCTCGCAGCCACGGTGCTCGCGTTCGTGGCCGCCGGAACGCTCGCGTCCGCGCGCTTCTGGTTCCTGTTCAACTTCTCGTATATCGACGCGGGTCCCCCGCTCGGCGAGCGCCTCGTTCGCATGGTCGTGCGCGGCGGGCTCGTCGCAGGTTCGGCGGCGCTGCTCTATGGCTGCGCGATCGCGGGCATGCGCGAGGCGTGGACGACCGCGCGCGGAAGGTTCGTCCTAGGCTGGGTAGTCGTCAGCGCGCTGTGTGTCGGTCTCGGTGGCCGGTTCTTCGGTCACTACTTCCATCAGTTGACCGCGCCGTTGTGCGTGCTCGCCGCTCCGGTCGCGATTCGCGTGGCGCGCCGGCGGTGGTTCATCGTCGCGCTCGTGCTGCCTGCCGCGACCTATCTCGCTCTCGGCATCCTTCACACGCGCGTGATGGTGTGGGCGGGCGAGCCCGATCCGGACTACCGCCGAGTGATCGCACGCCTCGATGCACTCGCACCGCGCACCGCGACGATCTGCATCTGGGGGAATTCGCCGGTCCTGTACTTCGAAGCCGAACGACCACTCGGGTGCAGGTTCACGTTCGCGAACTATCTGACCGGCCTGGTCGCGGGCGAGCCGCGTGGGGATGCGGCGGCGCACGTGGTGCCCGAGGCGTGGACGATGTTCGAAGCCGATCTCGCGGAGCGCCGGCCCGACTTCATCCTCGACGCATCACCGGGCGACGTCGCGTTCTACGGCGCGTTTCCTCCGGACCACTTTGCGATCCTCGCGCGCGCGCTGCGCTGTGGCTACCGCGACGTCGCGACGGTCGACGGCATCCGGATCTTCGAACGCCTCGCGATCCGCGCGTGTCAATACTGAGAGAGGGGCGCATCGCTCGTTCGCGGCGCAGCGGAAGCGGCGGTGGAGGCGACGCCTCGGCGAGCGCTGAGGAGGGACCGCGCGCGCGTCCAGCGACCAGGTCCGCGATGCCGCACACGCCTGCAAAGACCAGGATCCTAGCTGCTCCTCTAGCGATACGCGGTGGACCTCCGGCTCGCGAGCGCTCGCTGTTAACCGCTCCGCAAGACGTGCCGCGCGCTCGCAGCGTCGCGGTGTCGCACCATCAAGCCCACGACGTACGGTGTTAGAGTGAGTGTATGCACTATGCGGCAAGCGCTTTCGTCTTCGTGGTCGCGTGCAGCTATACGCGCCCGGCGGATGTCGTCGATGATGGCGGGCATGTCGTCGACATGGGCTCGGGATCCGGATCCGGATCCGGATCGTGTACGGCGAAGCCTGCATACGGTTCCGTCACCTTTGCAACCGGCGAGAGCTCGGCCTTCAATGTCGCGGCGGTTGGTTCGACACCGCACTACACGTACTGGCAGGGCGACCTCCACGACAGCAGCAACATCGGAAGCATCCAGCTCACCGCCGGTCTCGATCCGTTCACCGGCGATCCGTTCACAGGCACGTTCGCGCTCGGCGCGGACCTGAACTTCAAGACGTGCGGCGTCTGTGTCGCCGTCGTGACGTCCGGCGCGAGCCCGAGTGGCTTCATCTCGTACTACATCGCGACCGCCGGCACCTTGTCGGTGACCGCCGTCCCTCCCGCGTCCGGCTCGGGCCAGCTGACGGTCGACCTCTCCGGCGCCACGTTCGTGCACGTGGTCACGACGAATGGCGAGCCGACGACGACGCTCGATCCATCGTGTACTACCTCGATCGATCACATGAGCTTCGACGTCACCGCAGGCGCGATGTAACGCGAGCTAGTAACTGCGTGAAAACGTGAGGCCGACGTGATCGGCACCGATGCTCGGCACGACGAGCGTTGCGGTCTCGGCCTTCGGATCGTGACCACCGCGAACCCATAAATAGATCGCGACACCAGTCACGATGACTGCCGCGACGCCGAGGCCCTGCGCGACGTAGTGGCGGGCATTCGCCTGGTCGTAGAGCGAGCTCTGCCGCATGTTGTCGGGCTCCTTGCTCGCATCGTCGAGGAGCCCACGGCCCCAGAGCTCGAACCCGAGTGCGCCTCCCGCGAGCGCGACCGCGGCAACCGTCGCGACCACCGCACCGGTATGTGAATGCGCGGGCACTTCTCCGTGGGATACCGGCGGCGGCTCGATGGGCTTCTCCCCTGCGACCACGGGAACAATAAGAGCGGACGGATGGTCGGGCGTCGAGAGCGTCGAGAGCGTCGGGACATCGATAACCTTGGCATCGTGCTCGATCGCGATGTCGAGCTCGGTCGACCAGGGCTTCGCGTTCGGTGCCGTGGCCGCGAGCTTGTAGTGGCCACCGTCGAGAGGCAGCGCACTGCCCCACGTGCCCGGGAGCACGACCTCGCCGTCGAGCTTGATCTCGAGGCCCGGAAGCTTCGCGTCACTCGCGACCTGGATCGTCAGCTTCGAGAGCCGCGCTTCGAGCTTCTGCGCGCGCGCATGCGCGACGCTCGCGAGCTTGGCCTCGCTCTTGTCACCGCGCGTCTGGCGCTCGACCTCCGTGAAGAGGCCCCACGCGGTCGTGAGCTGGCCATTCTTCTCGCGGCAGTCACCGAGGTTGAGGAGGGTCGTGATCGCGGCATCGAGCTTCTGGCTGCTCTCGAACTTGTCGCACGCCTCGGCGAACTTCTTCTGGGTCATCAACGCCTTGCCGTCGTTAAACAAGACCTCGGCCTGCGCACCGGCGGCGGGCTTGGCGTTCGCCGTTGCAACGAGGCCAACAAAAACGGCAGAGACGATCCAGCATTTTTTCATCGGCGATCCGGGATGCCATCGCCATCGAGATCGACGAAGCCATCGTTCGTCGTCGGCTTGGCGGCGGGCTTGGTTGGCGGTTTCTTCGTCGCAGCAGACTTGGGTCGCGCGGTCGTGAACGCATCGGAGACGGGCACCGGCGTTGGAGTCCAACGCCGGCCGTGGGCGAGGGCGCTGGTCGAAGTGAGCGTCCACGATTGCAGATCATCGGCGGTGCCGAGGGCGCGGTCCGGACCGGCCGAGGTCACGCCGACGATCTGATCACCGGGTTGATCCGTGCAGGTCAGGACGAGTGGCGTGGCCCACGCATCCGGGCCGACGCCGACGAGCGCAGCGATCGGTGGGCACGCAGCGCTGGGGTGCGCGGTCGCCCAGGTCTTGAACGCGGTCACCGCGGTGGCGAGCTGCTGCGTCGTTTCCGCGGCGCGTGTGTCGCTTGGCGGTGGCGGCGCGGGTGGCACGACGAGCGGCCGCGCAGCGACAGGCTTCGCCGCTTCGCTACCCGTCTTCGCGATCACGATCCCGACGATCGCGCCGACGGCGAACAAGCTCCCCACGACGACCAGGCCGCGCTTGCTGCGCGGCTGCGCGGAGGTCAACGCAGGGCGTGCGGTCACGCCCGACGCGGCCGAGAGCGTCGTCGGTGCGGATCCGGCACGGCCCGGCTGCGCGTGCTGGACCTGCGCGGCGACCGGATAGGTCGCGCGGCCGATCAGGTACTCGATCGCGGCCGCCAGCTCGGTCCCGTTCGCGAAGCGGTGATCGGGATTCTTTGCGAGGCAGCGAAGCACGAGTGCATCGAGCTCGGGCGGAACCCCGCCTGCGCGCGCCGATGGCGGCTGCGGCTGCATCTGGATGTGCATCACGATCAGCTCGCCCGTGCCTTCGGCTTCGAACGGCGCGGTACCGGTCAGCAACTTCGAGAGCACGCAGCCGAGCGAGTAGATATCGGAGCGCTGATCGACCTGCCCGGCGCCGCGGCATTGCTCCGGCGACATGTACATCGGCGTACCGATCACGGCCTTGGTGTTGGTGACCGGGCCCGTGGTGTCCTGCGTGAGCTTCGCGATGCCGAAATCGAGGATCTTCGCGCGCTCGCCACCCGCGACTTCCGGATCGCGGCATAGGAAGAGGTTGTCGGGCTTGATGTCGCGGTGAACGATGCCACGCGCGTGCGCGGCGCCGAGCGAGCTCGCGACCTGGCGCATCACGCGAAGTGCGTCGATGATCGAAAATGCGCCGATCCGCGCGAGCCGGCGATCGAGGCCTTCGCCGACCAGCAGCTCCATCACGATGTACGCGCTGCCGTCCGTGTGATGACCGAAATCGAAGATTTGGACGATGCCTGGATCCGCGACCTGCGTCGCCGCACGCGCTTCGTTGAAGAAGCGCGTCACGACCTCGGGCCGGGCGTTGTACTCGGGGTGCAGCACCTTCACGGCGGCATCGCGGCCCAGCATCACGTGCTGCGCGCGATACACCGAGCCCATGCCTCCGGCACCGATCTGCTCGATGATCCGGTACGCGCCGATCTGGGTGCCGATCACCGAGGAAGATTAACACGCGACCGGTGCGAAGAAGAAGCTTGGCACAACGGTTCGCGGTACCGAGCCGTCCTATCGATGCGGCACACCAAGTTACCCGAGCAGTCCAAAGCTCAGCTCCTCGGGTCGCGCAATTTTGAGCAGTTAGGAAATAGATGTCACATGTGAGCCCGCCAGCAGTGCTGTCCGATCATGCGACCAATCCCGAGCTTCTTGACCAGCCCGACCCTCAAGAAGATCGGCGTGATCGATGCGAATGTTAACGAGCTCGGCGTCACGATGGGACTCTTCAGTGGCGTCCTCGGCATGACCCCTTTCTCGCAGAAGCTGACGGTCGCGCGAGCAAAGGTCGCTCAACGCGCGCAGGAGCTCGTCGGCACCCCCGTGTACTACTCCTTCAAGGGCGGTGGCTCGATCAACGATCCTGATACCGGTACGCGGTACTCGGCCAGGGGCCAGCTCGATCCCGCCAATAGCCAGGACAGCCAACGCGTACAGATCACGGGCTACAAGTTGGAGCGCATGAACCAGGTCTCGATCGCCGAATCCGCCGGCGAGGGCAAGGGCGATCCGATGGGCTACGTCCAGAGCGAAGTGACGTTCACGTTCGTGCCGTACAAGGCTTCGTGATCAGCGACCGAGCTTCTTCGCCAGCTCGGCTTTGACGCGCTCGAACTGCTTGCGCAGCGACACCGACTTCTTGGTCAGCTCGGCTTCGCTCGCATCCTCACCGACGAGGACGACCGCGATCTCGCTCCACGACAGGTTGCGATCGATGCGCAGAACGAGCAGCGTGCGATCATCGGGATCGAGCGCTTCCTTCGCCTCGGTGTAGACCTCGTGCTGATGTGCGCCCTCGACAAGCGAAGCCGAGAACATCTCGGTCGCGACCTGCTGGATCGAGGGGAACGACGACACCAGTTGCTCGCGCTGATGGCGCGGCAGCGTGCGGATGTAGATCGCAGAGTGGCGCGCGAGCATGTAGCACCACGTGCGCGTCGAGCACCGGCCATCGAAGCGCGAGAGCGACTTCCAGAGCTGCTCGGACATCCGCGAGAACGCCTCTTGCGCGTCGGCGTCGCTGGCGAGCTGCGAGCGGAGGTAGCGCGCGAGCTCGTCGCCGTACTCGCGCAGGATCTTCTCGGTCGCCCGGTCCGCCTGACCTCGCGCGACGTACGCGCGGACTTTCGCATCGAGCTCGTCGGTGTCCATGGTCAGCGGGGATGGGTGGGCTGGATGGGAATCAGATCGATATCGGGCATCCCGGCATCGGGCTTCGCGTGCGGATGACTCTTCGGTGCCGTGTGAAGCACCGGTGGCGCGGCATCGTGCGCAGCGCCGGCGGGCGGAGCGACGACGGGTGCTACTTCAACATCGATCACGGGTGCCGCGATGGGCACGATCGGCACGATCGATGCGGCATCGCGCGGCCCTGGTGTGACCGCGTGCGAACGCATCGCCATCGCACCGAGCCCCCCGGCGCCGAGACCGACGAGGATCGCGCCCGTGGCCAGCGGCCAGATCGATCGCTTCTTCGCGGGCTGCACTGCGAGTGACGGCGTGTCCAAGAGCGCGTTCGAGGCGCTCTCGACGACGGCCTCGAGCGCCTCCTTCACGAGCGCCGCACTCGCGGGGCGCTGGAGTGGATCTTTTGCGAGACACCGCATGACGAGGCTCGCGAGCGGACGCGGGACATCCTCGGGAAGCTGCGGCACTTGATCGTGAAGATGGGCGCTCAACACCGCGTTCGTCGCGAGGTTGCGATCGAACGGTGGGTGGCCAACGACCATCTGATACAGCAGGCACCCGAGCGCGTACAGATCGGCTCGCTGGTCGACCTCCCGGCCGAGGATCTGCTCGGGTGGCATGTACTGCGGGGTTCCCAGCAGCGCATCGGTACCGGTGATGCCCGTCTCTTCCGCCGTGAAGCTCTTCGCGAGTCCAAAGTCGAGGACCTTCACGCGATCGCCCTCGAGGAGCATCACATTGTGCGGTTTGAGATCGCGATGAACGATGCCTTCGCGATGAGCGGCGGCGAGCGCTTCACAGATCTGCGAGCCGATCCCAATCGTGCGCGAGAGTGGAAGGCGCTGACCGCGCTGGAGCTCGTCGACGAGCGGCTTGCCGCGCAGGAGCTCCATCACGATGTACAGCACGCCGTCATCGGCTTGCCCGAAATCGAAGACCGACACGATCGCCGGGTGCTGCAGCCGACTCGACAGCCTCGCCTCGCGCAGAAACCGCTTCGCGACCGCACGGATCGTCGCGAGCTTCGGATGGATCACCTTGATCGCGACCTCGCGATCGACCGAGAGCTGCCAGCCGCGATACACGGTGCCCATGCCGCCATTGCCGAGCACGCCACGGACCTCGTAGCGATGGTCGAAGATCCGCCCGATCAGCGAGTCGGTCTTCGCGACGAGCTTGACCAGCCGGCTCCCGTCCGTCACGCAGAACAGCTCGTCGATGCCATACGAGCGGTTGCACGCCGGGCAGTACGCCTCGTCGCCATCGACGGACGTCGCCTCCGGCGCGGAGATCGTGGGTTCGAAGGGGCTCGTCACTGCGGCGTGATCGTGATGGTCTCACCGGGGCCGAGCCCGTCGGGAAAGAATATCAGGTAGCGCGTACCGAGCTCGCGCTGGGGCACGGCGACGGTGGTGCCGAGGTCGGGAGTTCGGGTGATCGTCGCGTGATCGGTCCCACCGAGATCCACGGAGATCGCCCAACCTGGCGCGATCCTCGTCGAGGTCCTGATCTCGAACGCGCCAATGCGTGCGCCCGCGTCGCGATAGATGCCGTCGTGATCAGTGTACGGGTACGTGGTGCCCGCGATCTCGATCGGGGAATCGTAGAGCGGCTGCATGATCTGATCGCAGGTCTGCCCCGCGCTGCCGAGGTTGATCGCCGAGGTCATCGAAAACGTTTTGGTGGAGAGCGAGGTCGCGTCCGCGATCCAGTGGAGGACATGCGCTGAAGTCTCGCCGAGCTGGAACTCCGTGCTCGTACTGCCCCCGCCGGCGAACGACACCGCGATGCCGTGATCGCTGTACATCGAGCATGCCTGGGTCGCGCCGGCGGTGACCGGGTTACCGTCGGTCAGGACCTGCGCGGCGCCAGTGCCGGCGAACGTCCAGAAGGTCGAGACGGCGAAGTTCCGCTGCGTCGTCGCACAGCCGCAGCTCGGCGCAGGCGAGAGCGCCTGCGTCGTTGCTTGGAGATCGAGATCCTCGCGCACGATCCGGCCGCTCGGAAAGATCGTGAACTCGGTGGCGCCACCGAGTTGAGTTACGGCCGGGCAGCTGTACGGCGAGGCGTACGTGACGTGAGCCTTCACGATCGCGGGGCCCGCATTCTCGAGCTGGAGCTCCGAGGTGGTCGCGCTCGCGTCGCCGTCGAGCGTGATCGCCGGTGCCGCCGATACACCGATGAGGCTCGCGGCCGCGCAACCCGGATCGCGCCCGAGCAGATCGACGCCGGCCGCGTTGTAGAGATGGTTCGGTAGCTTCACGCCGGTCGTCGGGAACACGAGCTCGAACGTGCCGCTCTTGACGTGCGTGCCAGCGCCATCGGTCGTGACCGCGAGCGATGGACCCGCGAACGATGCGGGCGTCGGCACATCCGCGCACGCGGAGAGCACCGCGCTAAGAACAATGACCCTCGACATCGCGGGCGAGTATACGTGGTAGTTTGAGTGCGTGAAGCGCAGCGTGATCGCTGTTGCGTTGTGCGCACTGAGTGTACGCGCGTTCGCGGATCCAGCCACGGCCGACAAGCTCGCAGCTGAGGCCGAAGCGTTCGCGAAAGCTGGAAAGTTCAGCGAGGCCGCCGAGCGTTTTCGCGACGCGTGGCGCAACGACAAGCTGCGCCCGACCTTGCTGTGCAACGTCGGCATCTCTTACTACAAGGCCAAGGATCTGGTGCGCGCGCACCTGTTGCTCGGCCAGTGCCTCGAGCAGAGCTCGCTCGATCCCAAGACGGCCGAGGGTGTGCGTAAGGCCCTCGCATCGGCCGAGGCGGTGCTCCGCTCCGGCGGTAACTCCCCGGTGCGCATCCTCAGCGATCCATCGGCGACATCGATCGCGATCCTGGAGCTCGGCAACGATGAAGCGTTCGTCGGCTCGCGCGTGGTGTGGTTGCCGTTCGGCACGTATCACGTGCGGGCGCACTCCGAGGGCTACGTCGACGAGACCCATACAATCTCGCCGAAGGCGCCGGACCCGATGACCGTGACGATCACGCTCGATCGCGTGAAAGGCGAGACTGCCCCGATCACGAGCACGATCCCTGGACCGAAACCGCGCGTCGCAGGTGGGCCCGAAATCGAGCGCGCGTCGCGGCCTGGTGTCGCGCTGCCGATCGCGACGACTACCGTGACCGCGGCCGCCGTCGTGCTCGCGGTCGTCTCGCGCGCCCGAGCCGGCAGCAAAGCCGATCGTGCGGTCACCTCCCTCGATCCGGCCACGTTCCAGGACGACAAGAATGCCGCCGCGACCTGGAACACCACGTTCGTCGTCGGTACGAGCATGGCGGTCGTCGGTGTGGTCGCGTCGGTGTTGCTGTGGCACCGCGCGCTCGCCGCGCCGGAGCTCGAGGTCCAGGCTACGACGACCAGCTTCTCGCTCGGTTACACCGCGCGATTTTAGGGCCCGCGTGAGATTGTCGGGTCATGAAGATGGCCGACTTGATGTGCGTCGAGCTGAGGGTCGCGGTCGCGTGCAGCAAGTGTCAGGCGAGCGTGCCCGTCAACGGTCCGCGCGAAGTCTCGCGCTGCGCCGAGTGCGATACCGATACTCCCCTGATCGGGCCGCTGCGCTGGCGAGAGCTACTCCTGGTGCGCAGTCCCGGCATCGACGTGTTCAAGGTGATGGCGCCGCTCAAGGACGGCGTCGTCGAAAAAAGTGCGCACCTGACCGCGACGCGTGGCTGGCCGACCTGCGTGTGCGGGCGTAAGTTCGAGGGCGTGAAGCTCGCGGGCGCGTTCGCGAACTTGAGCGTGGAGGTCGAGTGCCCGAAGTGCACCAAGGCGCTGAGCATCTTGCGGCCGCCCGCGTCGTTTCGTGCCGATACGAAATCGGTCGTCGCGGTCGTCGGCGCCGAGGTCGTGCCCGATGGTCCGCCAAAGCCGCACCTCCCGCGCCAGGCGGCGGGCAAAGACCGCGGTCCGTGGTGGGCGATGTTCGATCGCAGCCTCGCCTGATCACGCGCAAGCCGCGAGGAGCGCCGGGCCCCACTCGGTCACGCGCCATCCGCGAATCCCTTCGACGTCCGCGAGCTCGGCGAGGGACTGTGGACCAGCGAGCGCGAGCCGGTCGAGCACGCGCTGCGACATCACGATCGAAGGATCGAGCTTCGAGCGCGCCGCTTGCGCCGTGCGCCAACTCCGCAAGGCCTCGGTGCGCTTGCGTGCCGCCGCAGACATCGGTGGGTGCGAAGGGCTCGATTCTCGCCGAGGCAGCTCCGTCTCGGGCAGCGCGAGCCCGCGCACGATCGCATCGAATACGATGTCGACTTCACGCGACTGGCGCGGATACGAGGCGAACGCATCCTCGACATCCTCGATCGTCAGCGCTTCGATCTCGGCGAGTGCGAGCAGCACCTCGGGACCGACGATCTTGAACGGTGGCCGATCGGCAGCGGCCGCGCGTTGCTCGCGCCATTGATAGATCTCCCGCAGCACGGCTTGCTGGCGACGCGACAGCTTCGCCGAGCCTTTGATCCGACGAAAGTCATCGGGGCCGCGCTTCTTCTCGGCGGGTGGTAGCGAAGCGAGAGCTTCGAACTCCTCGCGCGCCCACTCGGTGCGACCGGCCTGGGCGAGGCGTGCGGTCAGGTTCGTGGCGAGCGCGAACAGATGCTCGACATCGGCGAGCGCGTACGCCTCCTGCTTCGACGTCAGGGGGCGCTTCGACCAGTCATCTTTCTGGCTGCCCTTGCTGAGCTCGACCCCGAGATCGTTGCGCACGAGGGCTTGCAGCCCGAGCTCGGTATCGCCGAGGAGGCGCGCGGCGAGCGACGTATCGAACATGGTGCGAAACGAGAACCCGAAATCGCGGCGCATCGCGGTGACGTCGTTGTCACCACCGTGCACGACCTTGAGGATCTTGGCATCGGCCATGATCGGCGCGAGCGCTGCCAGATCGGGAAGCGCGAGCGGATCGATCAAGCACGATCCGCCGTTGAAGGCCTTCAACTGGATCAGGCAGATCTTGTCGGTGTAGTGATGCAGGCTATCGCCCTCGGTATCGATGCCCAGGGCACGGCAAGACGCCAATTCTTCGACGAGAACGACGAGCTCTGCCTTGGTACGGATCCAGCGAACAGTCACGCCGTACCATACTAGTGTTCGACCACGCCATGTCGATGACGTTGACGATGGCACGGCGATCGACGATGCCGACTACGTGGTCGAGCTCGGGATTGCGCGCGCACTGAGCCGAGAAGACCTTGACCGCGACGCGCGACCCGATCCGCCGCTCTAGCGCCGCGGCCCAGATGCGCGGCCAGCAGTTCCGCACGCGCCTCGTGCCGTGGCAAGGCACGTTCGTCATCGTCGCGATCGTGCAACCGGCCGAGCGACTCCGCGAACACCGATTCACTGGTCGCTTTCTCGCACGCGACCAAGCGAGTGAACAGGAGGCTCGCGATCGGCTCGGAGAGCGCCGCTATGGCCTCCTCCTCGGTCGCGTGCGTGCCGAACACGTGCATGAAGTCCGCACGCAGCCCGGTCTCGCAGCCGGCGATCTGATTCTTCGCGCCGGCGCTGTAGGCGAGCTCGAACTGGTTCGAGTGCACGAGCTCGGCGGTGTACTGCTTCGCAGCCAGGAAGTATGCGTCGACGCCGCGTTGCGGTGCGTCGACCAGCACCTCCTTCCATGCCGGATCCTGCGCGACGAGCTTTGCGACGCGTGCATCGAGGATCGCGATACCCATCCGGGCGCGTGGCCGAACAAGTGGTTGCGCGTCTTCATGAAGAGATGAGTCTCGGGCGGCATGCGATCCGACACGACAAGCGACGAGCACAATTGTTTCTTGCCCGCGTCGTAGCGCGCTTCGTCGAGCCGGAGCGCGATCGTGGCCACCGCTGCCTTGTCAGGTAGGCCCGACACGTTGATCCAGTTCTGCTCGATGATCGCTGCCGCTCGCTGCACGCTCTTCTCGGTGCCCAAAAACGAGCACACGATCTTCGCGGCGAGGAATGGGTTCTTCGCGTTCTCGACCGCCTGCACCAAGCCCCCGACGGAATACCCCGGGTCGGGTGTGATGTCCTTGCACCACGCGGGTGAGCGAACGGAGCCCGCGGAGCACCTTCTACGGGCGCGACATCGTGCAAGGAGGTCCCGAGAAACTGCATCTCCTCGGGATCGTGATGGTCGGCGTGGGCTGTGCCGACGACGAGGAGAGATGCGATCAGGACGCAACGAGAGGGTTCGTGCATCCCACGTCTATCGGCTCTGTCGCCTCGCGGTTGCGCGATCCTGTAAATAACTGTTATTCGAGCCAGATCGCGGCGACGTAGGTGTTGTGCGCCACGTCGAAGAAGCCCGCTTGCGAAGCACTGATCTGGACCGAGATCGTCGTGGTGCCCGCGGGAATCACGGCCGACAGAAAGTCCTCCTGGTACGTCTGGTCCGGGCTCGTGCCCAGCGTCGTGCTACCCGCGAGGTTCGATTGGACCATGACCACGGCATCGGTCTTGGCATCGCCAGTGGTCGTGACGTGGACGTGCTTGCCGACGTCACCCACCGCGACGGTGAACTTCACCCAATCTTGGTCAGCCAGGGTCAGCAGCGAGGCGTTGTTGAGGAGCGCTTGCTTCGAGACGGTCTGCGCCGTCGCGGCGGTCGTGGTGTTTGCGGCCTCGTTGACCGAGACGAGCGGGAACGCGGTGGCGAGCATCGAGAACGGAGACGCGCTGCCGTCGTCGACGTAGATCGTGTAGAACGTCGTTGCCGCGGTCGCGACCCCGTCGAGCTGGGTGAGGGCGGTGCCCGTATCGTCGTAGCCTCCGGGGAGCTGATCGGCGAAGTGACCCGACGCTGGCAAGAGGATCAGCTGAGGGGTCGTGCCCATGGTCGTCGGCGTCGCGACGAACTTGTTCGCCGTGGTCGCGCCGGCCGCGAGTTGAAACAGCACCGAGCTGCCGGCCGTGACCGTATTGCTCGACGCGGTCGCTGCCGTCAACGGCTTCGCGGTGCGCGCCGTGATGGGGAGCGCGGCGCCGAGCGTCGAGCTCACCATGCCGCTCGTCACCGAGTAGGTGCCGCCGACCGCGGGCGCGTCGACATCGATGAACAGCGTGCCCTGGATCTGGTAGTCGGACGCCGCGCTGATCTGCGCGGCCACGCCGGCGGGCGTCGTCACCGAAAGGTGCGAATAGACCAGGCACTGGCCCGTGAACGGATTCGAGAACCCGCACGTCAGATCGAACGGCGCGCCGAAGTCGAGCTGGCGGATCGCGAACCGCGCGACCGAGCCCTGGGCGACATTCCCGCCGGTCTGCATGATGATCGGCGAGTCGACCTCGAACGCCTTGCTCAACGTGGTGACGCTCGTCCCGTCGGTGACCGTGACGTCGTGCATGCCGACGGCGGCGGTAGCGGCGATCGTGATCTCGGCGAATAGATCGGTCGGGCTCGCGACGGAGATCGTGCCGACGGTGATGCCCGCACCGAAGCTCATCGTGGTCGACGCCGACCACGAGGTCGAATCGCCCGTGACCTCGACTCGGAGGACACGACCCGAGTAGCCCGCCGCCGGGAACACGCCATTGGCGGTGGCCGGGATGGGCGGGATGGGCGGCGTGGCATCCGGAGTTGCAGCCGTGTTGTCGCTGCTACACGCGGCGAAGGAGAGTGAGAGAACAAGGAACGAGAATGAGCGCATCGCGCGGACCGTTGCATGACGCTTTGTTCGCGATCCACTCGAACAGCACGCTCCGCGTGACCTTAACCAAATCGTAGGCCGGAGCGCGCAGCTTCCATTCGTATGGTGAGAACGCCCCAGCCGTTCCGTAGCCTACGTCACGCTTTGCTCGCAGCGACGCGCGATGCAGTACCGTCGCCGCATGAGATGGCTGGCGATCCTGGGGCTCGCAGCGTGTGGCTCGAGCAAGACAGCTGCGACCGCGGATGCGAGCAACGGCGGCGGCGCACCCGAGCTGATCTTCCCGCGCACGGGCATCACGTCAGATCAGATGGCGGTGCTCGTCAACGACGACGATCCGCTCTCGGTCTCGATCGCCGATTACTACGTGACCGCACGCAACATTCCGGCCGCGAACGTCGTGCACCTGCACGTGCCAGCGGGCGCAAACTTATCCATCGCGAGCTTCACGCCGCTTCGCGCGCAGGTCGAGGCGGCCCTCGCCGGCACCGCCGCAGAGGCGCTCGCGATCACGTGGACGCAGCCCTATGCGGTCGACTACATGTCGATCACGAGTGCGTTCGCGCTCGGCTACATCCCGCAGGATCCCACGACGAACGCGTGCAGCAACCTCAGTCCGAAGTGCGGGCCCGACAACCCGTACGTCGCGGATCCGAGCTCGACCTCTCCGTTTACGGACCACGCGTTCCGCCCGGCGATGACGATTCCGGCGACGACGCTCGCCGAAGCAACCGTGCTGATCGATCGCGGCGTTGCCTCCGACAACACGTGGCCGACCGGCAGCGCCTACCTCATGAGCACGAGCGATCACGTGCGTAGCGCGCGCTGCGTGCTCGACACGACGTACGGCTACATCAACGAGTGCCAGCTCTTCCTCGATACCTGGGATACCGCGGCCTCCGGCATCGACGCGAACATCGTGATGGCCGACAGCATCGCGAACAAGACCGACGTGTTGTTCTACGTGCAAGGCCTCGCAAGCGTCCCGGACCTCGCGACGAACACGTATCTGCCGGGTGCGATCGCGGATCACCTGACGTCCTACGGTGGCGACATTCCTGCCTCGGGTCAGATGAGCTGCTTCGAGTTCATCAAGGCAGGCGCGACCGGCAGCTTCGGCACCGTGGTCGAGCCGTACGCGTTCCAGCAGAAGTTCCCCGATCCGCGCGTGTTGATCCCGCGCTACTTCGGAGGCGAGACCCTGATCGAGGCGTACTGGAAATCGGTGGCGTCACCGGGCATGGGCATCTTCATCGGTGAGCCGCTCGCACGCCCGTTCGGGACCGGCTTTCGCTCGGACTTCGCAGACGGTGCGCTCACGATCGAGACCACCGTGATGCTGCCGGGTCACACGTACGTGATCGAAGCAGGCGATTCATCGAATGGCCCGTTCACGCCGGTGCTCTCGAACCTGAGCGTCGTGAAGTCTCAGATCTCGACGTTCACGATTCCCGCCGCGACCGCGCATACCTATCGCTTTCGTGCGATCTGACTACTTCTGCAGGTGGAGGAGCGCGACGCTCGCAACGATCCTGCGCAAGCTCGATCGATCGCGGGCTCCTCATGGTCGCGTACGAGTGACTCGACCGCGCCGCGACGAGTTGCTGTTCGGCCCGTACGCAGGTTTCACGACGACGCTTCTCGAGAACGGATCCTGGCGCGACCTCCTAGCGTGCGCCAACGCTCGTCGCGCAAAAGTGGATGAAGCCAGCGCTCGGCATCGCGAGGTGCTCGATCGCGATGCCTCGGCCATGTACGGTGCGCGCTTGACGAAGACCGCAGGATACCCACGCTTGTTCCGGTTTGCGATGCTGGCCTTCGTCGTGGTCGGCGTGATCGTCGATGGGTTCTTCGCGATCGTGAATTTCTACCCTGTCGCCCCGCATCCCAGCCGCGGGCCCAAGCGCTACGTCGTGATGCAGCTCGATGCGACGCAAGCCAAGTGGTTTCAAACCAACGTGCTCGACGACTTCAATGCCGAGACGAACAAGAACGTCGAGCTCATCCGTGTCGACGAAGAGGAACAACTCCAGTCGGCGGCTGCCTCGTACGGAAAGGACGTGCTCCTGGTCGGGTTGCCGACGACCCAGGTCGCCGCCGCCATCTCGAAGCGGGTGGTTCGACCGTTCTCCGCGCAGGTAGCAGGCACGCGCATCGCGGCCGACTTCAAGGACCTCGATGCGCAGACCCTCGCGCTCGGCTCTTATCAGGGTACTCAGTACTTCCTGCCCTGGATGAGCCGGCTCGATGTCGCGGTCTATCGCGTCTCGAAGGTGCGCGATGCGGTGCTGCACTGGTCGCTCTTGCGACCCCAGATCGAGGCCGCGCTCCAGGCGATCAACGGGCGCGGACTTCCGGTCGGATTTCAGCTCGAGCCCTCACCCGATCAATGGGATCAGTACGATCTGTTCGTCGCGGGCTACTACTGGGCGAACCGGGTGTACGACGGCAAGCCCGCGCGCCCACGGATCGCACATCGCAGCGGCGACGAGATCGATGGCCAGCAAGACATCGTGTCTGCGCTCTACCGCCAAGGCTTGACCGACGCTTCGCTGGGCACGTTCGCCGCACCTCCCGCGGTCGACTACTTCCAATGGGAGGCGCTGTTCAGGCAAGAAGGCATCTATCCCGAAGCGATGTGGGGCAGCAAACCGTTCGATGACGAAGCGATGATCGACGGGCTCCAGAGCGGCGACGTGTTCTTCGCGTCGATCGATTCGCTCGAGGCCTTCACGCTTCACGGCGGATCGCACCGATCCGCGCCCGCACACATCGCCGGCCCCGACGACCTCGAGTTCACTTCGCTGCCGCGAGGCGTTTCGCTCGAGCTCGGCCCCAAGGGCACCTCGGCGCGCGTGGGCAAGAGCTTCTCGTTTCGCGAAGACTGGGTCTGGGCGCTGCCGACCGCGAGCGAGGTGCCTGCGCTCGCGTACGACCTCGCACGGTTTCTGTGGCGGCCCGAGATCCATGCACGCCAGTGCGAGGCGCTCGGAATCTTGCCGCAACATCCACAGGTCCTCGCGGACCGGGTATCGCTATTTCGACTCGAATGGATGAGTCACCTATTCGGTGCCGAGCTCGAGCAAGCGGCCGAACCCGTGCCGCCTGCGATGATCGGAAAGGGTTACGGCTCGGTTTATGCGCAGCTCTGGGCCAAGATCGCGGTCAACGAGGTTCCGCCCGTTGCGGCACAGATCGCGAAGATCCTCGAGGCGCCACCCGCCCCGCACGCCCTCGCGGTCGCAGCCGCTTCACCACACGCCACCCCCCATCCGACGCCCGAGACTGACGATGCCGAAATTACGCCCCCGACCGATGAGGTCGAGGAGGACTGGGAGAGCGATGTCGTCCTCCGGCCTCACCCGTCCGTGAAGAAGGCAACCGAGCTGAAGGGTACGCGATGATGTCGGAACCGCCACCGCCCGCCGAGCCTACGGTTGCGTTGCCAGCCGCGACCTCCGTCGCGCAGCTCGAAGCGGTGCTCGCGCGCGCGCTGGAGCGACTCGAGGCGGAGCGCAAGAGCGCCGTCGAGCAAGCCGCCCGGGTCGCCGCGACCAAGGAAGCCGGCAACCGCCGGGTCTCGATCGCGGCCCTGCTCTTGACGATGATGCTGTCGTTTCTCGGCTTCGTGCGTGCGAACGAGGATGGTCAAATCGCTGGCGACAAGGTCGTTGCACTGCAAGCCAAGAACGATGCGGCAACGGAGTGGACGCTGTACCAGACGAAGATCGCCCAGCGCAGCTCGTACCGCGAGGCCGAAGATGCACTCGCGCGCGAGGCGCTGTCGATACCGGCAGCGGATCCTCGCCGCCGCCTGGGTCGCTTTCATCACAGCGAATACGAGCTCAAGATCGAGCAACTCGACGATGAGAATCGTCAGGTGTTCTACGTGATCCAGCAGCTCGGGCGCCGCGAATATCACGCGGTCAAGGACGCCGAAAACCACGCGCGCCGCACCACTCGCTACGATATGGCGATCCGGACGCTGACTCTTGCTCTCGTGCTGATCTCGGTAACCTTACTCGTCACGCGAAAGTACTTGTTCTGGTTCGGTCTGTTCGTCGCGTCGACCGGCGCATTCCTCGGCGTCACCGGCTACTTCTTGCGCTGAGAAGCGCCTCGCCATCCGGGTGCATAGCGCAGGACGCGTGCGAGCCCCGACCATGGCTGCCGCCCGGGATCCGGCGGCGCGTGCAACGCAGCGACGAACGTCTCCTGGACCGCGTCCGTGGCATCGTTGCCGACGAGCCTGCGCGCCAGGCTGCGCAGCCCAGCGGCGTGCGCGAGGAGCTCGGCAAGCTCCGCGGTCTCGGCCATCGACAACCCACTATGCGTGCTTCGGTGCCGAAATCTCGTAACTTGGTTCCGTGCCTACCGATGAGTGGTTGACCCGTGCGCGTGAACAGTGGACCTGGCGTGGCGCGAAGCGTCCGGACTTCGCGGTCGAACCGGGACCGGGACAGGAGTCGGTGTGGGACTACCCCCGCCCGCCGGTCCTCGTCGTAGATCCGCGCGAAGTGATCGTACAGCACCGCGGCGTCGAGGTCGCGCGCTCGCACGTGACCATTCGCTTGCTCGAGACCTCGCATCCCCCGACGTTCTACATCCCGCGTACCGACGTGCGTGTCGATCAGCTCGTGCGCGTGGCCGGAGCTTCGTTCTGCGAGTGGAAGGGCCCGTGCACGTACTACGACGTCGCAGGCATCGCGCGCGCTGCGTGGTCGTACGACGAACCGTTTCCGGAAGCAGAGGTGATCCGGGGCTGCGTCGCGTTCTATGCCACCGAGCTGGAATGCTTTGTCGGCGGCGAACGCGTTCGACCGCAACGAGGTGGCTTCTATGGTGGCTGGATCACGAGCGAGCTCGTCGGTCCGTTCAAAGGCGATCCGGGCACGTCAGGTTGGTGAGTGTGTGGCCGCCGTGTCGATCGCGTGGCGCAGCTGCTTCTCGGTGAACGGCTTCTCGAGATGGGCCGACCCTCGGTGGACGAGGAACTCGCGCGCGAGCGGCGTGAACGCACCCCCGGTGACGAACACGATGCGCTCGCGATAGTGCGGGGTGAGCTGGGCATAGAGCTCCATGCCGTTCATCTCCGGCATCATCAGGTCGCAAAGGATCACGTCGAACTCCTCGCCGGCGCCGAGGCGGGCGAGCGCGATACTGGCGCGGGTCACGGGCGTTACTTGGTGCTCCGGCGACAGGAGCATGGCGACAGCACGACCGACGGCAACTTCGTCGTCGATCAGGAGGATATGCAGCCCGCGCGTGACATCCGGCGCGGCGGCGCTCGGTTCGGCGATGGCCTTCACCGAGGCCGCACGCAAAGAGATCCGGAACGTCGTGCCTTTGCCGAACTCGCTGGTGACGGAGATTTCGCCGCCGATCGACGTGATGATCTGGTGCGAGATCGCGAGCCCCAGCCCGATACCGATGCCGAGCGGCTTCGTCGTGAAGAAAGGATCGAAGACTCGGCCGAGGTTCTCGGCGGGAATTCCGACGCCGGTATCCTCGATCTCGACAAAGACTCGATCATCTCGGGTCGAGGTCCGCACGCGCACCTCGGCGACCTCGCCACGGCTATCCATCATCGCATGGGCCGCGTTGACCAGAAGGTTGAGAAACACCTGGCCGAGCCGTGACGGGCTCGCGTGCACGGGCGGCACGTCGGGCGCGTAGCTCGTGATCAGCTTCGCCCGATGCCGTAGCTCGTTCGTCGACATCTTGATCGACGATTCGAGGATCGAGACCACGTCGACGGGACGCAGCTCGTCATCGGAAGGGCGCGTGAGCTCGCGCAGATCGCGCACGATCGAGCTGACGCGATCTGCCGCATCACGTGCATCCGCGAGTTGCCCCGCGTGCTGCGGTGGAAGATCGCGCGCGAGCAGCTCGAGGTTCGAGATGAGGTACGCGAGGGGATTGTTGATCTCGTGCGCGACGCCCGCCGCGAGCGTTCCCATCGAGACCAGCCGATCGGCGGTAGCGACCCGGGCGAACAGTTCGCGCCGTTCGGTGATGTCGTGCGCGATCACCACGTTGGCCGGATGGCCGTCGAAGTCGAGCATGAGCGCCTCGGCTTCGATCACGGCGATCGATCCATCGCGCCGGATCATTCGCGACTCCGCCGCGGGTGCGGTGCCCTCGCGTGCGGTCTGCGCGGCACGCGCCTTGATCAGCTCGTGATCGGCGGGATGGATGAAGTCGAGCAACGGTCGACCGACGAGGTCCGCCGCATCGTCGAAGCGCAACCCGCGAACCGCCGCCGGATTGATGTAGATGATGACCCCTTGGCGATGGACGATCGTCCCGATCGGCATGCGCTCGATCAGCGTGCGGAAGTTCTGTTCGGAGCGCCGCAGCGAGGTCTCGCCCTCGGTCAGCTCGAGGATCACGGCGAGCGTGCATCCTCGCCCCTGAAACTCGACGCGCGACATCTCGACGTCGACATCGAACGCCCGCCCGGCCTTCGTGATGTGCCGGCTCAGCCGCTTGAAGCGCGCCTTCGTGTGTTCGCGCTCGCGGGCGAGCGCGTGCTCGAATTGCGGGAGCTCGTCGGTGTGGCGCAGATCTCGGACGTTCATCGCGAGGAGCTCGTCGCGCGTCCAACCGTACAGCGCACACATCACGGAATTGACGGCGACGAGCGCGAGCGTCACGCGATCGAACACGAACATCGGTCGCGGATTCGCGTCGAAGAGCAACTCGAAACCGTGCGACACCGCCCCACGCTAGCATTGGCTCACCCAATGTGCCGAGCGTGCACCTACCTCGGCCCCGGGGTCATACCCCGCAGTGTCGCTTGGTTACCCCACCCCTACCCAGCTAAGTCGTTTAGATGTGAGCGTCGTGCACGGCACGCATTGCGCAAGACGTGCAAGCAACGTCGTGGGAACCATGAAACACATCTCGCACATACGCGCACTCGGAACTGCACTCGGCCTCGCCGCGATGCTGGTCCCAGGTTGTTCCGGCGACATCACCAGTGGTGGTGGTGATGACACCGGCGGCAGCAACGACATTCCGTTCGAACCAGTCGCGCCTGCGGTCTACGTGCCGAAGGTCAAAAATCTGATGACAGGGCTCGCTGCGACCGATGCCGAGATCGCCGCCGTGGTCGCGGATCCCTCGACGTTGCGTGACGAGATCGATGGCTGGATGCAGCTGCCGGAGTTCCAGCTACGCATGCTGGATTTCTTCCGCAACGCGTTCCAACAGAATCAGGTGACGCTCGCGGAGCTGACCGCGAACATCGGCAACAACGCTACCAACCTGACCAACTTCAATCAGAACTATCGCGCGCGGTTCGAGCGCAGCTTGATGGATTCGTTTCCGTTGACCGCGTGGCAGCTCGTCCAAGAGGGCCGGCCGTTCACCGAGACCCTCACCACCAACCGCTTCATGTTGACGACCGCGCAGATGAGCGTGTTGTCGTACATCGACGAGCGGCCGACCGACGACAACAACAAGACCACCGATCGGCTCGCGAATCGCCAGGCAATCCCGGGCTTCACGCTCGATCCGAAAACCACGGCGACGCTCGCCGACACGTTGAATCCGGCGAGCCCGAACTATCTGGTGTGGAACCTTCCGATCACGATCCCGGCGGGCTGCACGACGACGCCTCCGGTGCACTACGTCAACCTCTCGACCGGCGACAAGGGCGCGGGCAACTACCGCACGCTGTTCAACTTCTTGTTCGGCAGCGCGCCGTACGTACCCTGCTATCCGATGACCAATCAGACCGTCACGCCGACGTTTGCCGAGGCCGACTGGTCGGACTGGCACATGGTCACGATCACGCCGGCCGGTGCGGGCAATACATCGCCGGTGTTCTGGGACATCATCGCGCAGCGCAGCGCCGCGACGATGGCGCTCCACATCCCGCGCATCGGCTTCTCGAGCACGCTCGCGTTTGCAGCGAACTGGGGAACGAACTCCTCGAACGAAGCGCGCGTCACCGCGAACCAGGCGCTGATCGTCGCGATCGGCCAGAGCATCGCGGGTGACACCACGGTGACACCGTTCCCGGTCAACGCGACCGACTCGCTACACGCAACCGATCCGGCGTGCGCGGGCTGCCACCTCCAGCTCGATCCGCTCAAGCAGTACTTCCGCCAATCGTGGACGCTCAGCTATCACGATCAGCTCGATACGACCCAAGCTGCGGCCGGCTTCAACATCAGTGGTGTCACGGCACAAGGCGCGGGCATCGCCGATCTGATGAACACGCTCGCCTCGCATCCGCGGTTCGGCGTCGCGTGGACGCAGAAGCTCCAGTTCTGGGCGAACTCGACCCCGGCCGACGAGGCCGATCCCGAAGTTCAGCGCATCGCGAAGGCGTTTCACGACAGCAACTACGACTTCAAGACGCTCGTACGCGAAGTGTTCTCGTCGCCGCTCGTGACGTTCGCAGCGCCGACCAAGACGACCCGCGAGCAAGGCGTCGTGCTCAGCATCTCGCGCCGCGATCAGTACTGCACGTCGCTCTCGAACCGCCTCGGCGTCCTCGACATCTGCGGCATGATCACGGCGCAGCCGACCGCCGCCCAGACGAAGATCGCGCAACGTGCGCTGCTGCTCCCGGTCGATACGTACTACCGTGCGTTCGCGCTGCCCTCGTTACCGACCGATCCGGATCTGTTCTTCCGGCAGAGCACAGAAGCGATGTGCGGCTTGATCGCGGATCAGCTGATCGACCTCAAGACCGGCACCAGCCGGTACGTCAGCACCGATCCGACGACCGCGATCGCTGACTTCGTCGCCACGATCATGAACGTCGCGCCTTCGGATCCTCGCAACGCGCCGGCAGCGCAGATCCTCACCGATCACTACGCGGCCGCAAAGGCCACCACCGGCGTGTCGCCGACCGATGCGCTCAAGTCCACCTTCACCACGGCGTGTATCGCGCCGACCAGCGTCATCATCGGTCTGTAAGGAGCGAACCATGGAGAACTCGAGAAGAGGATTTCTTCGCAGTTCGCTCTACGGAGCGGGCTTTCTGGCACTGCGTTCGCTGGCGACCGGCATCCCGGTCAGCATCCTCGCGAACCCGCACAGTGCGCGCGCCGATGTTCCGGCCACGTGTGGACCGACTCCGCAGTACTTGATCCTCGCGACCTCCGGCAGCGGCGATCCGCTCAACGCGAACGTGCCAGGCACCTACGAAGATGCGGGGGTCTATCACTCCGCAGATCCGTTGATGGCGGCGACCGCGATGACGTTCGGATCGCGCTCGCTCAAGGCGGCGCTGCCGTGGACCCAGTTGTCGTCGAGCATCCTCGCGCGGACCTCGTTCTTCCATCACGGCACGTACACCAACGGCCACGGTGATGCGCCGAAGGTCAATCGCTTGATGGGTGCGGTCAAGCGCCAGGAGATGCTGGTCTCGCTGATCGCGAAGACCAATGCGGTCTGCATGCAGACCGTGCAGCAGCAACCCGCGGTGCTGTCGCGCAACTTGATCACGTTCGCCGGCTCGGTCCTGCCGACGCTGTCACCGCCGAACCTGCAAGCCGTGCTGGCCGCGCCGACCGGTCCCCTCGCCCAGCTCCAGACGCTGCGCGATCAAGACGTCAACAAGCTCAACGATCTGTTCAAGAGCACGGGTAACACCGCGCAGCGCGCGATCCTCGACAAGTACGCGCTGTCGCAGACCGAGGCGCGTTCGCTATCGCAGCAGCTGCTCTCGGACCTCTCGGCGATCAAGGGCACCACGCGTCAGGATCAGAACATCGCCGCCGCGGTGCTGATCAAGATGAACGTCACGCCGGTCGTGGTGATGAACTATAGCTTCGGTGGAGACAATCACGGCGATACCGGGCTCGCCGGCGAAGCGAAGGAGACCATCGCGAGCACGCTCGCGATCACCGACCTGATCGCGCGCCTCTCGCAGCCCGCGTACAACCTGCAGGACAAGGTCACGATCGCATTCCAGAACGTCTTCGGTCGCACCCTCAAGATGGATAGCCACAGTGGCAACGCCGACGGGCGCAATCACAACGCGACGCACCACTGCTCGGTGTTCATCGGCGCCGGCTTCAAGGGCTCGGTGATCGGCGGCATCGAGCTCAACTCGAGCGGTAACGATTATCGTGCGACCGGCTTCGATACCGCTACCGGATCGATCAGCGATTCCGGCGACGTGCCGTACGAGCAGACGCTCGGTGCGGCGGGCAAGACGCTCGGCGCGGCGTGCGGGGTGCCTGCGGCCGTGCTCGACGATCAGATCACGCTCGGCAAGGTCGTGCCGGCGGCGCTCGTCTAGCGCGACTGCTTCTTCGGCTTCGGCTTCTTCGTGGCCGCGGTGTCGAACGCCGCGATCAGCGACGCCTTGACGTCCTTCAACTTCGCCTGCTTCAACGCGATCAGTAGCGCGGGATAGTTGTTGAAGTGCGGGATCGTGAAGAAGCCAGGCAGGTCCATGGCGAGCATCGCGTCCTTCGCGTCGAGGCTCTCGACGTAGACCGCGAGGATCTCACCCGCAGGTGCGGTCTCGCCCGCGTCGGCGAACCGGCCGAGATCCGCCTTGGTGAGTGGCCGCACCCACGCGAAGCCGTGCTCGTTGACCAACCAGGTCTTGTTGCCCCACCTCGCACCGACGGTGACTCCCGGCTTCGCGGTGACAAAGACTCGCTAGTCGACGATGTCGAACACGAGGTCCATGCGCTTGCCCTTGCGCTCGACGTGGATCGTGATCTTGCCGAGTGCCTCGACATCCGAGACGGCCTCGTACGCTTGCATCAGATCATCGACCGGATGACCCTCGACATCGAGGACGATGTCGTCGTCGACGAGGCCGATCTTCGAGGCCAGCGATGTCGGCTCGATCTTGTAGAGCTTCTGGCCGTGGATCCCGCCGTCGTGCACGACCGGCACGGCCTCGAAACCTCGCGCGAGCAGTGCGGGTGCAGCGCCGAGCGCACTCGCCATCGCGCGAGGCACGCGAAACTTGTTCTTGCCGTTCGGTTTGATCTTCGTGAGGTCGACCGGTGCACCGCGGAGCACCATGATCGTGTGCGGGCGCTCGTCGCGATCGACGACGATCTTCGTCGATCCGACCGGCAGATTGCGGAGCGCATCGATCAGCTGATCCTCGCTGAGGATCGCGCGCGCACCGATCGTGCGCACGATATCTCCAACCTCGAACCGCAGATGGATCGCGATCAGCATGTCGGTGATCCGCACGCCACTCGGCTTGCCGTTGACCGTCATCGGCGTCGCTAGCGGGCCGCGCTTCAACGCAGCTTGCAGCGATGCCCAGTCGTCGTCGTCGAGCTTCGAGCTGCTCGAAGCCGCACCGTGCACCACCAGATGAACCAGCAGTGGCTTGCCGCCGCGCACGACATCGAACACGTACACGCCTTCGCTGATGAGTAGGTTGTCACCAGCAGGAGTGCCGTTGACGTAGCGAAGGAGGTCGCCGGGCTGGAGTCCGATCTCGATGTACTCGGGGCCTGCATCGACGGGCACGACCAGGCCGCCAGGCTCCTCGGTCGCCGCCGGGAGGTCCTTCCTGAACGCGTGAAAGGTGAACTCCTTGTCGAGCTCGATCGACACGAGCTTGGGCGGAGGAGCAGCCAACGCCGAGGTGGTCAGCGCCAGGCTGAGGAGACAGGTCAACCAGTTGGTGGGCACATCCCGGTAGGGCGGCGAGCTCCTCGGGGCAGCACAAATTTGATCTCATCTCACCCCACCCCACCCGGTTGGCGAGGCGCGACAACTACCTGGAAGCGTTACAGTGCGCGGATGGCAGCCGCGGTCAGCCCACACCACCCAGTGGGTACGGGCGCAAAGCCGAAGCCCGAGGACAAGCTCGAGCTTCGTAGCTATCTCGGCGTGTTCAAATATTCTCGGCGCGCGATCCAGCTCGTGTGGTCGACGAATCGCACGATCACGATCGGGCTCGCGCTCGGCAGCTTGCTCGCAGGCCTGTTGCCGACGGGCGTCGCGTACATCTCGAAGCGGCTGATCGATGCGGTCGTGCTTGGCTCGCATTCCGGCTCGGTCGCGGATCGGCACACCGCGATGTGGTGGGTCGGCGCCGAGCTCGGCGTGGTGATCGCGGTCGCGCTGATCTCGCGCACGCTCGGCATCTTGCGCTCGCTGATCCGTCAGCAGCTCGGCCAGCGCATCAATGTCGAGATCCTCGAGAAGGCCCTCACGCTCGAGCTCGTGCAGTTCGAGGACTCCGAGCTCTACGACAAGATGACGCGTGCGCGGCGCGATGCTTCCTCGCGCCCGCTGTCGCTCGTCTCGCAGACCTTCGAGCTCGGCCAGAGCATCGTCACGCTCGTCGGTCTCGGTGGGTTGCTGTTCGCGTTCTCGCCGCTCGCGCTCGCGATCTTGTTCGTCGCGGCGATTCCGCCGTTCATCTCGGAGCTCAAGTTCTCGGGCGATGCCTTCCGGCTGTCGCGCTGGCGCACGCCCGAGACCCGCGAGCAGCTCTATCTCGAGACCGTGCTCGCACGTGAAGATCACGCGAAGGAAGTCATGCTGTTCGGCCTCGGGCCGCGCTTCCTCGTCCGCTATCGCCAGATCTTCGACAAGCTCTACGCGGGCGATCGCAAGATCGCGATCAACCGCGGTTTGTGGGGCCTCGCGCTCGGCACGCTCGGCACGCTCGCGTTCTACGGCATGTACCTGTGGATCGCGCTCGCCGCGATCGCAGGCGCGATCACGATCGGTGCGATGACGATGTACGTCTACGTGTTTCGCCAAGGTCAGAGCGCGCTGTCGAGTGCGCTCGGTGATGTCGGCGGCATGTACGAGGACAACCTGTACCTCTCGAACCTCTACGAGTTCCTCGACACGAAGACCTCGGCCGCGGGTGGTACCGAGAAGACCGGTCCCAGTCCGAAGGACGGTGTGCGGTTCGAGGACGTCTCGTTCAGCTATCCCGGCTCGCACGAGATCGCGCTCGTCAAGGTCAACCTGCATATCAAGCCCGGCTCGAAGCTCGCGATCGTCGGCGAGAACGGCTCCGGCAAGACCACGCTGATCAAGCTACTCACGCGGCTCTACGAGCCGACGACTGGCCGGATCACCCTCGATGGGCTAGACCTGCGCGAGTGGGATCCGGTCACGCTGCATCGCCGGATCGGCGTGATCTTTCAGGATTTCGTCCGCTACCAGCTCAAGGTCGGGGAGAACATCGGGGCGGGCGATGATCGCGCCTACGACGATCGCTCGCGCTGGGAGGAGGCCGCCGAGCACGGGCTCGCGAAGCCGTTCATCGAGCCCATGCCGGACCAGTTCGACACCCAGCTCGGCAAGTGGTTCAAGAATGGTCGCGAGCTCTCGCTCGGTCAGTGGCAAAAGATCGCGCTCGCCCGCTCGTTCATGCGCAAGGATGCCGACATCCTCGTGCTCGACGAGCCGACCGCCTCGATGGATGCCGAGGCCGAGTTCAAGATCTTCGAGCGCTTCCGCGAGCTCACCGATGACCGGATAGCGATCGTGATCTCGCACCGGTTCTCCACGGTTCGCATGGCCGATCAGATCATCGTGCTCGACCACGGCAAGGTGATCGAGAGTGGCACCCACGACTCGCTCCTGGTCGAGAACGGGCGCTATGCCAAGCTGTTCAATCTGCAGGCCGCCGGCTACCGCTGATTTTCTCGCTTGCCCGCGCCGCGCTAATCCTCTATCTGTGTCCGCCTGGGTCGCGAGTCGAGGGTTCGCTCGCGATCGTGTGAAGTCATGGCGACGTACGAAGAAATTCCCACGATGGGTGTGCCGATCAAGGCATGGATCGACGGGGTTGGCGTCGAGGATCAGGCGCGCAAGCAGCTGATGAATACGGCGCTGTTGCCGATCGTGTTCCATCACGTCGCGGCCATGCCCGACGTACATTTCGGCATTGGCGCGACGGTCGGCAGCGTCGTAGCGACTCGTGGTGCGATCATCCCCGCATCCGTCGGGGTCGACATCGGTTGCGGCATGGTCGCCGTGCAGACCGATCTGGCGGCCACCCAGTTGCCGGATTCGCTCAAGGAGCTGCGCTCCGCGATCGAGAAGGCCGTGCCGCACGGCCGCACGTCGAACGGCGGGCGCGGCGACCGCGGCGCGTGGCACAAGCTGCCCGCGACGACCGAGAGCGCGTGGAAGAAGCTCTACAGCGACTACGGGACGATCCAGGCGAAGCACCCGCGCATTCGCGGCGGCAACGACGTCAACCACCTCGGCACGCTCGGCACGGGCAACCACTTCATCGAGGTCTGTCTCGACGAGACGGAGCACGTGTGGTTCATGCTGCACTCGGGCTCGCGCGGCGTTGGCAATCGGATCGGCTCGTACTTCATCGAGCTCGCGAAGCAGGACATGCATCAGCAACTCGGGAACTTGCCCGACAAGGACCTCGCGTATCTGCGCGAGGGCACGGTTCATTTCACCGACTACGTCGATGCGGTGAGCTGGGCGCAGCGCTATGCGATGACGAATCGCACGCTGATGATGGAGGCGGTGGTCGCGGCCGCACGCAAGCACCTGCCGAACTTCGCGCTCGGCAAGCACGCCGTGAACTGCCACCACAACTACGTCGAGAAGGAGCACCACTTCGGCGAAGATGTGTTCGTGACGCGCAAGGGTGCGGTCCGCGCGGGCCTCGGCGATCTCGGTATCATTCCGGGCTCGATGGGTGCGCGCAGCTACATCGTGCGCGGCAAGGGCAACGAGGATTCGTTCTGCTCGTGCTCGCACGGCGCCGGGCGCGCGATGTCGCGTGGTGAAGCGAAGCGCCGGTTTACCGTAGAGGATCACGAGAAGGCGACCGCCGGGATCGAGTGCCGCAAGGACGAAGGCGTGATCGACGAGACGCCGATGGCGTACAAGCCGATCGACAAGGTGATGGCCGCGCAAGCGGAGCTCGTCGCGGTCGTGCACGAGCTGCGTCAGGTCGTGTGCGTGAAGGGCTGATGGCGCAGCCAAAGCCAAAGGCTGCGCCGCGGATTCGCCGAGCACCGGGGGACGCGAGAGAGCATCGATGCCGCGGCTGCTTGATGGTGCGGCGCTGAAGCGGCTGCCCGTCGATATCGATGGATCGCGCGGCGAAGGCGGCGGCCAGATCCTGCGGACCTCGCTCGCGCTCGCGATCGTCACGAACCGCAAGCTGCGGATGAAGCGGATCCGCACGGGTCGCACGCGCCCGGGGCTCCAGCCACAACACCTCGCGTGCGTGAAAGCCGCCGCGCGGCTCTGCAATGGCAAGGCGAGTGCACCGGGCGGGGGCGAGCTCGAGGTCGGCATGCAGGAGCTCGAGCTCGTTCCGGGTGCGGGCATGCAGGCCGAGATCGAGATCGATATCGGCACGGCCGGCTCGACGACCTTGTTGCTCCAGACGATCCTCGTGCCCGCGCTCGCGAGCGGCCAGGCGCTGCGCTGCGTGGTGACCGGCGGCACGCACAATCCGATGGCACCGCCGTTCGAGTTTCTCGATCGCGTGTTCGCACCGCACCTCCGCGCGATGGGCGGCAACCTCACGTTCACGCTCGAGCAGCACGGCTTTTTGCCGAGGGGTGGCGGCAAGATCGTCCTCGAGATCACGCCGAGCAAGCTCGCGCCGATCGAGGTGATGACTGCCGGTCCAATCGTCGCTCGCCGTGCCACCGCGATCGTCGCCGGAATTCCGCGCCACGTCGCCGAGCGCGAGCTCGCGATGGCCGAGGAGCGGCTCGACAAGCCGGTGTGCGAGATCCGCGAGTTCGCGAAGCTCGGCCCGCACAACCTGTTCATGGCCGAGGTCGAGCTTGCCAGTGGCGTGCGTGAGCTGTGCACGGCGCACGGTCGCAAGGGCTATCCCGCTGAGGATGTCGCCGACGACGCGCTCGACATGCTCGAGGACTTTCTCGAGGCCGGAGTACCGGTCGGCGCGCACCTCGCGGATCAGTTGATGCTGCCGCTCGCGGTCGCAGGTGGCGGCAGGTTTCGTTGCGCCGATCTCTCGCTCCACGCGACAACGAACATCGAGACCATCCAGGCGTTCCTCGACCTCCCGCTCCGGACCGAGAAGCACGCCCGCGGCGTCGACGTGATCCTGGGCTAGTTAGTTAGCGCAGCGCCGAGATGGCGAGCCATACCCAGCCCGCGAGGAACAGCAGGCCGCCGAGGGGCGTGATGGCACCGAGCACCTTCACGTCGCTGAGCGCGAGCGCGTACAAGCTGCCTGAAAACAGCACGATGCCGCCCGTGAACAGCCAGCCCGACAGGCGCGCACCTACCACTCCTCCCGCGATCGCCGCACACAGCACGATCGCGAGCGCGTGATACATCTGATAGCGCGCAGCGGTCTCGAACACCGCGAGCGCCTTCTCGCTCAACCGCTCCTTGAGCGCATGCGCGCCGAACGCACCCGCGGCGACGGCGAGCGCGCCATTGATCGCACCAGCAGCCAACAGCTGTGGATTCATGCTCCACCTTGTAGCGCGACCGCGTACTTCACGCTCGCGCCATCCATCGCCGTCTTGATCCGCTCCATCGTCTCGGCGGTCGTGGCAGCGTATTTGTCGCAGGTCGTCCAAGGCCGCACTTGCAGCTTCACGAGCGCGTCCGTGATCTCGAAGATCTCGATCTTTGGCTCGGGCGCACGTGGCTCGCTGATCAACACGCCCGCGAGCAGCGCGCGAATCTGCGCGAGGTCCGCTTTCTGATCGACGCTGACGATCAGATCGAGCCGACGCAGGCCGAGCACGGTGAGGTTCTCGATCGGCGCGGCGATGATCTGGCCGTTCGGGATCGTGATCTCGCGGTTGTCCGAGGTGATCAGCACGGTGTTGAACACCTTGATCGCGTCGACGCGCCCCGTGTACTTGCCGATGATCACGAGGTCCTGGATCTTGTAGGGTCGCAGCACGATCAGCATCACGCCGGCCGCGAAGTTAGAGAGGGATCCTTGCAGCGCGAGGCCGACCGCCAGGCCCGCCGCACCGAGCACCGCGACCACCGCGGTCGTCTTGATCCCGACCGTATCGAGCGACGCGATGATCACCACCACGAACAACACCGCGTACGCGACGTCGCCG
Organism: Kofleriaceae bacterium; assembly: GCA_043780895.1. Lineage (GTDB taxonomy): Bacteria > Myxococcota_A > Polyangia > Haliangiales > Haliangiaceae > JABFXX01. The sequence goes on from JAYWCI010000004.1 coordinate 50,289, forward strand.
AGGAACTTGCGCAGCGAGACATCCACCTTGCTGCGTTCCATCACGCGATCGAGAGCGCGCAGGACGACTCGGGTCAGCCCGCGGCCGACCAGAAAGATGGTTACGGCGAACAGGATCTTGAGCCCGATCGGGAGCAAGTACACGTCGGCCCAGTGGACGACGTCGTCGAGCGAGATGGTCATCGTTGCTTAGCGATCCCACGGAGGCGGACTGAGCGCCTTCGCGAGATGATCGAGGAATAGCGTGAGCCGCGGCGGCAGGTTGTGGCGCGCCGGATAGACCGCGTGGACCTCGGTTTGCTTGGTACTCCACTCGGGCAGCACACGCACGAGCCGGCCCGCGGTCAGATCTTCGGAGACCATGAACTCGGAGAGCAGCGCGACGCCACCGCCAGCGAGCGCGACATCGCGCACCGCGCCGTAGTTGTTACTCGCGAACCGCGCGGGGCGGCCGAACTCGTGGGTCTGGTCGCCGTTGAACAGCGACCACGCTTGGGTCGCCGTGGTCGGCGTGAACAGCACGTGCTCGCCCGCATCGAGATCGTCGATCGACTTCATCGGCGTCTTCGCGAGGTACGCGGGCGAGGCCGCCAACACCAGCGACAGCGAGCACAGCTTGCGCGCGATCAGCGTCGATTCCGGCATCGGTCCGAACCGCACCGCGACATCGAAGCCATCCTCGATCAGATCGACGACCTCATCGGAGCTCTCGAGCTCGATGTTGATATCGGGATGGATCGCGAGGAACGCCGCGACGATATCGCCGAGCCAGCGCGTCGAGAAATCGACCGTCGCGGTGATCCGCAAGCGACCGCGTGGCGTCGCTTGCATGTCGGTGACGAGCTGCTCCGCGGCGAGGACGTCATGGACGATCCGCGAGCAGCGCTCGTAGTACATCTCACCGATATCCGTGAGGGCGAGCTTGCGCGTCGTCCGCTGGATGAGCCGCACGCCGAGCCGTTCTTCGAGCTGTGCGAGCTTGCGGCTCACCGTCGATTTCGGCAAACCCAATGCATCCGCCGCACCCGTAAAGCTCTTGGTTTCGGCGACCTTCGTGAAGACAACGATGTCGTTGAGGTCCATGACCGCTATGCTCGCTAGGTGTCGCGATACCACGAGCTGGCTGCGAAGGTCGACGAGTTCTTCGCAAGAGTGGAAGGCCGGCACGGCAACGATATGGAGTGCGCATCTGGTTGCTCGGATTGCTGTCACGTGCGTCTGTCAGTGACCCACGCCGAGGCCGCTCAGATCCGGACGCTTGTTGCGGCGATGCCGGCGACCCGGCGCGAGCAGCTCGGCAGGGGCCCCCTCGATCGCTGTGCAGCGCTCTCGCCGGAGGGTCGCTGCCAGATCTACGAGGCGCGGCCGTTCGTTTGTCGCACGCACGGCGCGCCGATCCGGATGACCCAGAATTCCCTGCCAGTGATCGAGTCCTGCTTTCGCAACTTCGTCACGGTGGTGCCGGACGCCGACTGCGTGCTCGATCAAACCACGCTGTCGGCCTTAACCCTCACGGTCGATCGTGCCGAGGGTGGTGATGGTTCGCGGATCGACCTCGCGGAGCTGATCGCGAGCTGCTAAGGTCCGCCGCCATGTCGTACGTCGACCTCGATCATCCGCGATTCACGAAGGCCGAGCTCGACGTGTTCACGCGCCGTGTTGTCGCTGATTGCATGACGCACTCGTGTGCGATCCACGAGACCGGCACCGTCCGGCTCGACGCGTGCTGCCAGTACGGCTGCGATGTCGATCTGTTCGAGCGCGATGCGATCCTCGCGAATGCCGACAAGATCCGTCCCGTCCTCGCGGCCGAGGTCCAGCACCTCCCGTGGTTCGACGAGAGCGAGCCCGAGCAGGATCCCGATGTACCGTCGGGCACCGTGGTTCGCACGGCCGTACACACGAAGGGCTGCTTGTTCCTGTCGCACGACAAGCGAGGCTGCGGCATCCATCGCGCGTCGCTCGAGCAGGGCTGGGATTTCCATGGCATCAAGCCGTCGATCTGCCGGCTGTTCCCGCTCTCGTATGGCGAGGGCATGATCCTCGTCAGCGACGATTATCACGACTACTCATGTGCCTATCAGGACGATGCGCCGACCCTCTATCGCGTCGCGCGCGACGTGATCGGTGCGCTGTTCGGTGCTGACCTCGTCGCGGCGATGGACGCCGCCGAAGCAAAGGTCAACGCGCGCAAGCTTCCGATCATCTCGACGTGAGCGTCCGGACCTACGGCTTCGCGAGCTCCGCGACTTTTTTCGCGTAGCCCTTGAGCTCGGGCGTCGGATCGGCCGCGGATCGAATGCGCACGATCGAGCCCGGAGCCTCGACGACGCCCGCGGCCATCGTCCAGCCGGGAGGGACCTGCGGGTCGCTCCAGTAGTACAGCCAGCGCGCATCGCGCGGCGCGAGGTTCACGCACCCGTGACTGCGCTGCCTGCCGAACTGGTCGTGCCAGTAAGCGGTGTGGAGCGCGAGGCCTTTCTCGGGGCTGAAGAATTGCGTCCACGGTACCGTCGCGACCGAGTACGGATCTTCGCCGTTGAGGCCCTTCATGTCGGCTTCGGATTCCTTGAGCCACATGCGATAGACCCCGGTCTCCGTCGGAGTTTCCTTGCCGCCGGAGCTGACCATCGTCGCGTACACCGCCTGATCGCCTTCGAATGCGACGAGGATCTGCGCATCGAGATCGACGTCGATCCAGCGCTCTTTGTTACCGAGCGGTAGTTTTCCGAGCGATGGCGGCGGTGCGGTCGGCGTGAACACCCGTACGTCGGCGGCGGCCATCCACTCCGTCGGCGAGATCCGGTATGCGAGGGGTTTGCCCTTCGGATCCGCGGCGGTCTCGAGCACCGGCACGAGCGTGCGCGCCGAGAGCTGGCGCACCACACCCGACCCGTTCGATTTCACCGTGGTCCACGCCTGCAGCATGCCGCTGCGCGGATAGACGAACGCGATCGGCACCGCGAGGCCGGTATCATCACCGAGGCGATCGCCGATGTACTTCGACGGCTGGTGCTTCGAGATCGCGGCCGCGAGCACGTACTGGTTGTCCTTCGGCGCGATCTTCCAGTAGGTCTTGCCGTCGACGATCAGCTCTTCGTACTGGCGCACGTTGAGCGAGCCGACGATCGGGGCGTCCTCGATCATGTGCGGGGCCTTGGGAAGGGCGGCCACCGGTTCCTCGTCGGTGTCACTCGGCTCGGTAACCGGACCCTTCTTCTTCTTGCCGGCCTTCTTCTTGTCGGCCTTCTTCTTCTTGTCGGGCTTCTCGAGCGTGTACGTCATCGAGCTCGGCACCGTGACCTTGCCGTAGATGCCGGGCACGATCTCGCCGCGATCGAGCTGCGGCACTTCCTGGCCGAAGGGTGGCTTGGTCGAGGCCTTGACGAAGTCGCCGCAGATCCAGCCGCGCGGTTGGATCTGGATCCACGGCTTGTCGCAGCCCTTGCCCTTCTGGGTCTGGTTCCAGCCGACGCGCGTATCGATCGCGACCGTGCCGATCCGCTTCGCATCATCCGCGGGCTCGAGCCGGACCCCGACCGTGCGTACGAGCTCGAGCGAATGAGTACCCTCGGGGAAGGCCGGCGGCGCGACCGTGAGGGCGACCTGCGGAGGCACCGCTTCGGGAGCCGCCGATCCGGCCACGGGTGCCGGGGACGCAGCTTCGTGGTTACCGCAGCCGACCGCGACGAATGCGATCAAAACCCCCATGCGCACGCGGAACGAATAGCACGCCCCTGCCAGAGCGACAGACAGAAACTCCAGCTCGCTGGAGAGCCCGTGCTACGTTCGCCAACGGATGCGGCTCGGCGAGATGCTGCTGCGCGACGGTCGCTTGACCGAGGCTCAGCTCAAGCAAGCACTGGCAGCGCAAGCGAGAGATGGCGGGCGCCTCGGCACCGTGCTGTTCGAGCACGACCTCGTCGATCTCGAAGCGTTGACCGTCTACCTCGGGCTCGAGCTCGGGATTCCGATCGCGACCGGCGCGATGCTCGAACGTGCGAAGCGAGCGGCCGTCCGGCTGCTCACCCCTACGCAGGCGTTCAAGTACAAGGTCGTGCCGCTGGTCGTCCAGGACCGTCAGCTGATCGCCGCGGTCGAGGATCCACACGACTTCGCGACGCTCGAAGCGCTGACCCACCAGACCGGCTATCGCGTGCTGCCACGCGTCGCGCCCGAGGTCCGAATCTACTACTACATCGAGCGCTACTACGGCGTTGCGCGGCCGACCCGGTTCGTGAAGTTTGGCGAGTCGCCGCGCGGCGACGAGACCGCCACGGATCCCGCGCTGCCCGCACCGCCGCTACCCGGGCTACCACCAGTGCCCGCCGCGCCGGTCGCAGCGCCTGGTCCCAGGCCGCGCCTGCGCAGCACGAAGATGGCGCTGATGTTCGACGACTCCGAGTCGCTCGAGCTCGACGCCGAGGACCTCCTCGAGACCCTCGACGCCGACGATGCCGCGCCGGCCGAGCGCGCGACCTCGGTGCGCGCCGCGATCCACACGCCGGTCGCGCTCGAGGCGCCAGCGGTCGGGCCCGAGCCGGCGCCCCTCGCCGGCGACGATGCGCTCGCCGCACTCGCGACGGTCACCGATCGCGACGCGATGATCGAAGCGCTGCTCGGCTATGCGCGGAGCGCGTTCAAGGGTGCGGTGCTGTTCACCGTCCGCGAACAGATGGCGTTCGGCTGGAAGGCGGTCGGCGAGCTGCCCGGTCGCGCCTACGTCGAGCACCTGTTGATCCCGCTCGTGGCGCCTTCGATCGTCCAGGCGGCGATCGCGTCGGAGTCTGGCGTGTTCCACGGCGAGGTCCCACCGTCGACGGTGAACTCGTATCTATACAAGACCCTCGGCATCGGCGAACCGAAGTACGCGACCGCCGGCGTGATCATGATCGGCAGGCGCGTGGTGAACGTGCTCTACGGTCATGGCGGCGAGCTCACCCCGGGTCAGATCGAGGAGCTTCGCCAGGTTTGCTCGGTGACCGCCGAGGCGTACGCGCGGCTGATCGCGGTCCGCAAGCGAAGTCACTCCGCGTAGCGGTCGACCTAATCAGAGGTGGATCGATTTCTGCGTCGAACCAGGAGCGTGGCAGCTCGACGAGTTGCAGTTACCGCCGCCCGTGACGAGCCCACTCGACATCATCTGGATCGTCGGGCACAGCGTCGCGTTCGTGTTCGTGACGACTGTGGTGCTCGGCGCGGGCGCCAGGCCTTCTTCGATGAAGAAGTTGCCGTCCATGTCCGAGAGCATGCGGATGGTCTTGCCGCCCGAGTACACGATGATCGTCGCGGCTGGCATGACGGTCGTGAGGTCCGCCGAAGACTTGTAGACCGTCCCGGCGTAGGCGTACGCCGGACCGCCCAACGGCGGCATCAGGCTGTTGTGACAGCCCGTTGCGCTCATGCAGCCCATGCCGGCGTTCGAGGTCCCGCCGGTCGCATGCATGTGACCGCCGCGCGGCGTGAGCCCGGCGCTGCCGCAGTTCGAGCCGGAGCCGGCGTCGTCACCACCGCCGCCACCGTCGCCGGTCGCGTGCTGGAGCACGGAGCCGACGTCGCAAGCAGCGAACAACAAGGTAAAGAGGACGACGATTCGACTCATAAAACCCCGGGAAATCATCAGGTGTACGAACGACTGATGCAAGGCGGATGACCAAGATGCGCAGGCCTCGGGCAAATCGTTAAACCTCGGCGATTACTTCTACCTACAAAGGGCCGCGATGCCCCGAACTGGGGTTCAGAGAGACTCCACTCCCCACGTCGAGAACGGATGTCCCCACAGCTCGGCTCGGCCATACCAGAGAGGTTGCCCCGCGCGCCGGTTTCATCGCGCGATCTTTGTCACTCAGGTAAGGGTCGCCAGCTCCGCGAGCAGCAGCGCGTTCTCTGCGGCGGTGCCGACCGTGATCCGCAAGCAGCCTGCGAGCGGTCCGCCGGCAGGGTGATCGAAGTTGCGGACAACGACGCCGCGGTCCGCGAGCCCTTGCCAGATCTTCGCAGCGCGCCCGGCGCCGAAACGTACGAGCACGAGGTTCGCGGCGCTCGCGAACACCTCGGCAGTCGGCAACGCCGCGAGGCCCGCCGCGAGCTTAGGCCGCTCGGCCACGACCTCGGCCGCGCGTGCGAGGGACCACGGCGCGGCGGCGCGCAACGCGAATGCAGCCGCTGCTTGATCGAGCGAGCTCAGGTTGTACGGCGGGCGGACTTTCTCGAGCACGTCGCAGATCGCAGGCGTGCTGATCGTGAAGCCGACGCGCAGCCCGGCCATCCCGACCTTGGAGAGCGTGCGCATGATGACGAGGTTCGGATGCTCCGCGAGGTGCGGCAACGCGGTCTTGTCGCTGTACGCGACATACGCTTCGTCGGAGACGATCACCGTATCGCGGTGGCGCGCCGCGAGTTCGAAGGCGAAGTCCATCCGCCACAGCGTGCCGGTCGGATTGTTCGGTAGCGCGAGGAACACGACGCTCGGTTTATGCTCGGTGATCTCGCGCGCAACGGCGTCCTCGTCGAGCTCGAAGTTGCGGTCGAGCGGCACCTCGATCGCGGGGATGCCGCGCGCGATCGCCGCGAGCCTGTAGTAGACGAACGTCGGGACCGGATAGAGGATCGGGCCTGCGAACGCGGCGCACAGCATCGCGATCAGCTCGTCGGAGCCATTGCCGAACACGAGCTGCTCACCGGAGATGCCGTGCTGCGCGGCGACGAGGTCGCGCACCACCTTCGCGCGCGGATCGGGATAGCGCTCGAGCGGGACGTCAGCGAGGGCATCGCCGAGCGCCGTGCGGAGCTCGAGCGGCCACGCGTACGGCAGCTCGTTCGCATCGAGCTTCGCGCGGATCTGCGGCGGCTGCGGCACGTGATACGCGGACAAGCCACGCAAGGCGTGCGGCACGCGCTCGAGGAGCGGCCCCAGGCTCACGACTGCTTCCGGATCAGCGCGGAGCGACCGTGAGCATCGAGTCCTTCCACCGCCGCGAGCGTGCTGATCGTATTTGCATGCGCCTTCGCGGCGGCTTCGCTGTACTCGATCAACGACGTGCGCTTGCGGAAATCGTGGACGCCGAGCGGTGACGCGTAGCGCGCCGCCCCACCGGTAGGCAGCACGTGATTGCCCCCGGCGAGGTAATCGCCCGCGGCCTCCGACGACCATTCGCCGATGAAGATCGCACCTGCGGTCGTGCATCGCGATGCGACCTCGCGCGCATCGGCGAGCTGGAGCTCGAGATGCTCGGGCGCCCACGTGTTCGCGAACGCGATCGCGTCATCGATCGAAGCGACGATCACCGCCGCACCGTGATGCGTGATCGCGTGCTCCGCGATCGCCTTGCGCGGCAGATCCGCGAGCTGGCGCACGAGCTCGGCGTCGACCGCGGTCGCGAGCTCCGCGCTGGTCGTGACCAGCACCGCGCGCGCGGACCGATCGTGCTCCGCCTGCGCGAGCAGATCCGCGGCGAGCCACGCCGGCCTCGCGGACGCATCGGCGATGATCAACACCTCGGATGGGCCGGCGATCGAATCGATATCGACCTCGCCGTAGACCTGGCGCTTCGCGGACGCGACCCACGCATTGCCCGGGCCGACGATCTTGTCGACGCGCGGCACGCTCGCCGTGCCGTACGCGAGCGCGCCGATCGCCTGGGCACCGCCGAGTTCGAACACGCGATCGACCCCGGCGAGCTTCGCCGCGAGCATCGCTTCGGCCGAGGCACCTGGCGTTACCATCACGACCTCGCGCACACCGGCGACCTTCGCGGGGATCGCCGTCATCAGCACGCTCGAGGGGTAGAGCGCGGTCCCGCCCGGTACGTAGAGGCCGGCACGCGCGAGTGGCGTGACGCGCAGCTCGAGCCGCACGCCGTCGAGCTCGAGATCGAGATTCGGTTCGATCTGGCGCTCGTGAAACGCACGGATGCGTTTGGCCGCGAGCTCGAGCGCGGCGCGCACGGGTGCAGCGACCTGCGCGGCAAGTGCGTCCCAGCGGGCGCGGTCGACCTCGTACGGTGGCTCGCGCTTGTCGAACCTCCGGGTGTACTCGGCGACCGCCTCGTCGCCGCGGGTCCGTACGGCCTCGAGGATCTCGGCGACCGCGTCGTCGACGCCGTCTTCGAAGCGAGTCGTGCGGTCGAGCATGGCCGTCGCTTCTGGCGAGCCTGCACGAACCTGCCGGAGCATCATTCGTCGTCGTCCTTCGATGTTTTGTCTTTCGGGACCGGAATCTTCGTCTTCTTCGGGTCGTACTTGTCCATGTCCGGCTTCGGATTGGATTCGTCGTACTTCTCTTTGTCTTGCTTCTTCGGCGCCGCATCCGGGCCGGCCGGTAGCGGCCCCTCGAGCGCTCCACCCGGGAGGGTCGAGGGATAGCGGTCCGCATAGCTGTCGACGACCTCCTTCGGCACGTTCTCGCGGTTCCGACCCCCGACCTTGACGACGTGCTTCTTCGCCGCCCACAGCACCCACGACTCGCCGTGACCGTTGATCGTGAGAGTCCGGGCGGCGCCGATCTTGTCCTCTTCGACCTGATAGCCCTGCTCCGCCGCGAGCCGGCGGGCCAGCTTCACGGTCTCGCGCAGGACGCCGTCGTCCTTCGCGTAGCGCGTGACAAAGACGTTGACGACGTCCTTGTCCTCGATCTTGCCCCGCTTCTCGGCGGCGTCGGCGATGTAGCTCGCGGTGAACGCCTCGGCCTTGTTGTTCTCGACCCAGACCTCGACGTCGAGGACCGGCTGGAACCGGCGGAAATGCCACGCTCCGAGGTCTGCCTCGACGACGCCTCGCGTGGGTTGAGGCGGGTGACCGCCGCACCCCATGCCGGCCGTGCCGACGAGCGTGATCGTTATGGCAATACCGAGCCAGATCCGGTTCGCGGGCACAGGTTTATCGTAGCGCGTTCCATCGTTGACAGCGGAGGGCCGTCACTGAATAGTCCCGCCACATCTATGGCCAGCTATCTGTTCTCGTCCGAATCCGTCACCGAAGGTCACCCCGACAAATTGTGTGACGCCGTCTCCGACAGCGTCCTCGATGCGTGCCTCGCGGCTGACCCGTACAGCCGCGTCGCATGCGAGACCGTCGCGAAGACCGGATTCGTCCTGGTGGCTGGCGAAATCACCACGAAGGCGCAGCTCGATTTCCAGAAGATCGTCCGGACCGCGGTGCGCGAGATCGGCTTCACGAGCTCCGAGATGGGCTTCGATGCGGCGACGTGCGCGGTGATGACCGCCGTCGAGCACCAGTCGCCTGACATCGCTCAGGGCGTCGATCGCGGCGACCCGGCGAAGCAGGGCGCGGGCGATCAAGGCCTGATGTTCGGCTACGCGTGCGACGAGACCAAGGAGCTGATGCCGCTGCCGATCCAGATGGCGCACCAGCTCGCGTACAAGCTCGCGCAGGTCCGTAAGAACGAGACCAAGGGTGTCACCTGGCTCCGTCCGGATGGCAAGACCCAGGTCTCGATCCGCTATGAAGATGGTGAACCGACCGGCGTCGAGGCGATCGTCGTCTCGACCCAGCACGACGACAACGTCAAGACCAAGGTCATCGAAGAGATGATCCGCGAGCTCGTGATCAAGCCGATCGTTCCGGCAAAGCTGATCTCGAACAAGACGAAGATCCACGTCAACCCGACCGGTCGCTTCGTCATCGGTGGCCCGCAGGGCGACTGTGGCCTCACCGGCCGCAAGATCATCGTCGACACGTACGGCGGCTACGCGCGCCACGGTGGCGGTGCATTCTCGGGCAAGGATCCGAGCAAGGTCGATCGTTCGGCCGCGTACTACGCGCGCTACATCGCGAAGCACGTCGTCGCCTCGGGCCTCGCGCGCCGCTGTGAAGTGCAGTTCGCGTACGCGATCGGGGTCGCCGAGCCCGTGTCGATGCTCGTCGATACGTTCGGCACGGGCATCGTGTCGGACGAGAAGCTGACCAAGGCGGTCCTCGCCACGTTCGATGCCCGCCCGGGCATGCTGATCCAGGAGCTCGATCTGCGTCGTCCGATCTTCCGGAAGACGGCGGCGTACGGTCACTTCGGTCGCGAAGAGCCGGAGTTCACGTGGGAGAAGACGCCGCGGATCGCCGAGCTCAAGGAGCACGCCGGCGTGGCGGCGGCGGCCAAGACCAATGGTGCCAAGACCAATGGCTCGGCCGTGAAGACCAATGGTTCGACCGTGAAGATCAATGGTTCGGCCGTGAAGACCAATGGTAAGGCGAACGGTAAGGTAGCCCCGGTGGTCGCTGCGCCGGCGAAGAAGGCGGGCAAGGGCTCGCAGGCTCGCGCGTAAGCTTCGGTTCAGATCGTGAGGAACGCCACGCCGACCGCGTGGCGTTCTGCGTTTCGGCCAATTGGCCCGGAGCCGGACGCTCTTCGCTCACGCTTACGGTTCGACCCGTGAGAACGTTTGGGCGTCTTGGCGGTGAAATTCGGGATAGCGACTGCACTCGCCGTCGCGACGAGTGCGGCGTCCGCGGCGCCGCGCGGCGAGATGATCTTCGCCGATGGTCAGCGCGCGCCATCGCGCGCCTTGGCTCCGGATGCGGGCAAGGTCGGCGACGGTTGGAGGCGCACGATCGATCGCGAGACCGGCGGGGTTGCAACGATGGTCGGATCGCATGTCGATGTCCCCGGGAGCTCGAACGACGCGGAGATCGCCGAACAAGCTGCCAAGCGATTCATCGCCGCGCATCTCTCGGAGCTCGCGCCCGGAGTCGGAGCCAACGACTTCGTGGTCGTCGCGAATACCGTCGACGAGAGCGCGATTCGTACCATCGGGTTCGAGCAGCGCTGGCGAGGGCTGCGCGTGGTCGGCGGGCAGATCGGGATCGTGTTCGCGCACGATCGGCTATTTGCGATCACGTCGCTGGCCAGGCCGCATGTCGCAGCGGTGATGCCGCGGAGCGCGCCGCGTGGCGAGCGAGTTGTCCTTGCGGCGAACGGTGGGTTCGTCGTCGTCGATCGCACGCGCGAAGGCGAGTGGGACATCTATCGCGACGCGCGCGTCGAGGTCGCGCGGCAATCGGTGCTGCGCGATGCGAGTGGCACGCTCGAGTACAACGCTGGGGTGCGCTACGCCTCGGGTCCGCGCAGCGACACGCCCGTGCGGACCGCGAACATCACGGTCGATGGCACGCCGACGACCACCTCGACGACCGGCACGTTCAGCTGGGCAGGTTCGGCGGCCGTGACCGTCGCGCCGAGCTGTACGGGGAGCGAGATCACGGTCTCGAACACCGCGGGTCCGGCCGCGACCACGACCCTGAGCGTGCAGCCCGGCGGCGCGACGATCTGGAACGTCGCGAACAGCGAGCTCGACGATGCGCAGGTTTCGACCTACGTCTACGGCACGATCGTCGCCGAGCGTGCGAAGCGGATCGATGCCGCGGCCGCGACGTGGCTCGATCCCTTCGTTTTCTACGTCAACGAAGCGAATCCGTGTAACGCGTACTCCGATGGCAACTCGGTCCATCTCGCGCGCAGCGTGACCGGATGCGAGAACACCGGGCGCGTCGCCGATATCGTGTTCCACGAGTTCGGGCACGCCCTGCACTTTCACGAGGTGATCACCGGCGTCGGCGCGTTCCAGGCCCAGCTCTCCGAGGGGCTCGCGGACTTCAACGCGGCGAACATTACCGAGGATTCGGGGATCGGCCGCGGGCTCGATTTCACGGATGCCGCTGCACGCGATATTGATCCGGTCGGCAGCGAGCGCGTGTATCCCGCGGACCTCGATGTCGACACCCACATCTCCGGCGAGATCGTGAGCGGCGCGCTGTGGGATCTGCGCAAGGCGCTGATCACCGAGCTCGGTCACGATCCCGGTGTCGCGGTGATCGAGAAGCTGTTCGTCGGGGTGATGCGACGCGCCTCGGATCTGCCGACCAGCTATGCCGCCGCGCTCGTCGCCGACGACGATGACGGTGACCTTGGCAACGGCACGCCTCATCTCTGCGAGATCCAGCGCGCGTTCGGTATTCATGGCCTCGCCGACGATTTCAGCGACGTCCACATTGGCTCGCCGACCCTCGTCGATGCGCTGTTCAGCGTGCCGGTGACGCCGGGCACCGCATCGGGGTGTTCGCCGCGGCAGGTCGCGCGCATGCACCTCCTGTGGAGGATCGGCGAGAGCGTCATCAACGACCTCGAGCTCGCGGCGACGAGTGATGGCAGCGCGTGGACCGCCGCGATTCCGCCGCAGGCAGATGGCTCGGTCGTGCAGTACTCCGTCGACGTCACGCTCGATGACGGTACCGAAGTTCCGCTGCCGAACAACCCGGGGGATCCGATGTACCAGGCGTTCGTCGGCACGCCATCGCCGATCTACTGCACGACGTTCGATAGCGATCCGCACTGGATCAAGTCCGGTGATCTCACGAACGCGTGGCAGTACGCGATGCCGAGCCAGTTCGGCTTCGAATCCGGTGATCCGGTCACGCCGCACACCGGCTTCTACGCCGAAGGGACGAACCTGTTCAATACGGGCGCGTACGCACCCGGCGAATCTGCCGGCATCACCACGCCGATGATCGATACGAGTGCATACCAGCTGATCCACCTGCAGTACTGGCGCTGGCTCACGATCCAGGACGGCGCTCACGATCAAGCGCGGATCCTCGGTAACACGGACACGATCTGGGAGAACTCGTCGTCGGTCGACCATGTCGATAGAGAATGGCGGTTCCACGATGTCGATCTGACCTCGCACCTCGACCACGGCCAGGTCGCGGTGACGTGGCAGCTCGATACTGACGGCACCGTCGAGCTCGGCGGCTGGACGCTCGACGATGTCTGCGTCGTCGGCCTCACGAAGCTGCCGAAGTGCGGTGACAACTTCGTCGACTACAACGAGCAGTGCGACGACGGCAACACGACGAGCGGCGATGGTTGCTCGAGCACCTGCGTCGACGAGATCACCGCGGGTGGGGGTGCATGTTCGGCCACCGGCGACCCGGGTGGGCTCGCCCTAGGGAGCGTCGTGCTGTACGGCCTCTGCCGGGTGCGCCGGCGCCACGCGCTTCGGCAACGTGCGTAGCGCGACGTAGAACATCGGCGTCAGCACGAGGCCGAGGATCGTCACGCCGATCACGATCGGAAATACCTGCGGGTTCAGTGGCGAACGGCTGCGAGCTGCTGCTCGAGCACGTGACCGTCCGGATCGTGCTCGGCACGGATGCCGTAGTACTCGCGCGGTCCCCGCGGATCGTTCGGGATCGTGAGCTTGAGATCGAACGGCTTGGGGCCATCGACGATCTCGACATGGAACTGGCTGCGGACCTTGTCGTGGGTCTCGAGCAAATCGAACTCGATCTGATCGCCATCGACAGCGAACTTGAACAGCTCGAACGTACCCTTGAAGATGGTGCGGTCCTGATAGACGCCACCACCCATGTTCGGCACGAAGCGATAGACGTGGAGCTTCTCGCGCTCCGTCTTCGGCATGACATCGATCCAGTTGCGATCGATCAGTAGCTTCTTCGCTAGATCGCGATCGACAGACGTGTCGGCGGTCTTGTGCGAGCACGCGGTCAATGCGACCAATCCTGCGGTCAATCCTGCGGCCAATCCTGCGCCGGTGAGCTTCATCGCCAGAGCGTAGCGCGTTTTAAACCGCGAGGATCCGCAACGCCCCGGCGGCGCTGCGGGCAATATGCTTCTTGCGCGCGGCCGCGGTGCCACCGACGGCGCATACGAGGAGCTCGCTGCCATCGATGCGGACCTTCGTCATCTCGACGTTCCACTGCTTGTTGTCGCCGAGCAATGTGCCGTCGAAGGACGAGATTCTCGGACCGACGAGCACCATGCGAGCCGCGACCTCGTCGCACGCGTACGCATCGCCCGAGGAGGCGAGCGGCATGCCATCGCTATCGGCGATGACCATCGCTTCCATCGAGCCTTCCTGGCAGCAGCGCTCGAGCTGGTACTTGAGGGCAAGCGTGGCGGTGTGGGCTCGGTGAATTCGACGTTCCTGGCGCATGAATCTAATGGTCCGGTACGCCGGGCCGGTGGGCAAAGAAACGGCGATACTCCACCCCGCGATGCGCGGCCTCTTCTTCGTCCTGGCGTTGGCCAGCGCATGTGCTCATTCGAGGACCACCGTGACCACTTGGCCCGCTCTCGACGCGCAACTCCTGGCGGACTCCGCCGCGACCTATGGCTTCCGGCTCGGCTTGCCGACCCCGCTCGCCGTGACTCCGGCTGGGGCCGTGCTGTTCCGGCGCACTGGACCGCGGGACTTTGCCGCGGATCTCTACGAGATGGATGCCAAGACCGGCGCGGTCAAGACGCTCGCGACCGCGGCCGATCTGGTGACCGGTGACGAGCACGTCAGTGAAGAAGAGAAGGCCCGGCGCGAACGCAGCCGGACCGCGACGCGCGGCGTGGTCGATATCGAGGTCTCGGCCGACGGCACGCTCGTGCTCGTCCCGATCAATGGCGTGTTCGTGATCCTCGATCGCCGAGCAGGCACGAAGAAGACGATCGATCCGCAGGGCGCTGCCTACGATCCGCACCTGTCACCGGACGGCGCGCAGATCGCGTTCGTGCGCGACGGCGATGTCTGGGTGATCCCGATGACCAGTGGGGCCGCGAAGAAGCTCACGAAACACCCCGAAGGCTTCGAGTACGGCACCGCGGAGTTCGTCGCCCAGGAAGAGCTCGATCGCCGCGTCGGGTTGTGGTGGTCTCCCGATAGCAAGCAGCTGTTGTTCCAGCGCTCCGATCTGCGCCCGGTCCAGACCGTGTACGTCGCCGATGCGCGCGAGCCGACCAAGCCACCGGTGCCGTTCAAGTATCCGCGCGCGGGGATGCCGAACGCGATCGTCGATCTCGGGCTCGTCAATGTCACCGGCGGCGAGCCGCAGTGGTTCTCCTGGGACCTCGCGAAGTATCCGTATCTCGGTCGGGTGAGCTGGACCGGCAAGGCTCCGCTTACCATCGTCGTGCTCTCGCGCGAGCAGACCGACCTCGCCGTGATCACGCCCCTCGCGCAGAAGACACTGCTCGAGGAGCACGACGATGCCTGGCTCAACCTCGCGGGTGCCGGCTATCGCGGCGTCGGCGGCAGCCACGTGCTCGGGGCACCGCTGTGGCTCGCCGATGGCTCGGGTTTTCTGTGGATGACCGAGGCGCGCGGTGCGTGGACCCTGGAGCTGCGCAGGCCCGATGGTGCGCTCGCGACCGTGCTCACTGCGCCCGAGCTCGGACTGTCGGAGCTGATCGGCGTGCTGGGCGATGTCGCGATCGTCGAAGCCTCGGCGAACCCGACCCGCCAAGATATCTGGACCGTGCCGCTCGCGGGAGGCGCGCCATCGCGGCTCACCGATGGTGAGGGCTACGCGACCGGGACCGTCGATCACGGTCAGATCATCATCACGACCGCGAAGCACGGCGGCGGCCGCAGCATCACGGTGAACGGTCACGAGCTACCCTCGGTCGCCGAGCGGCCGGCGCTGATCCCGACGACGAAGCTCGAGATCGTGGAGGTCGCCGGGCGCGAGCACCACGTCGCGATCACGCGGCCCCGCGCGTTCGATCCCGCGCGCAAATATCCGGTGCTGCTCAAGGTCTACGGCGGCCCGCACCTCCAGACCGTGCTCGATGCGCTCGATAGTTACGTGATGGACCAGTGGTACGCGGATGCGGGGTTCATCGTCGTGCGCAGCGATAACCGCGGCACGCCAGGCCGCGGGCGTGCGTGGGAACGCGCGGTGTCCGGAGACCTCTTGACCGCGCCGCTCGCCGATCAAGTCGGTGCGCTGCAAGCCGTCGGTGCGCGTTATCCCGAGCTCGATCTGCAGCGGGTCGGCGTGTTCGGCTGGTCGTTCGGTGGCTACCTCTCGGCCCTCGCGGTGATGCTGCGCCCCGATGTCTTCTCGTGCGGCGTCGCCGGCGCACCGGTGACCGATTGGTCGCTCTACGACTCTGCCTACACCGAGCGCTACATGAAGCTGCCCGAGCACAACCTGCAGGGGTACGCGGCGACGAGCGCGCTCACCCACGCCGCGAAGCTGCGGCGCCCGTTGCTCGTGATCCACGGCATCACCGACGACAATGTTCACCTCGCGAACACGCTCGGCTTGATCGACGAGCTCTATCTCGCGGGCAAGACCGTGAAGGTCGTGCTGCTCTCGGGCACGCACATGGTGACCGATCCGAGAGTCGCGCTCGCACGCGAGCAAGTCCAGATCGATTTTTTCCGCGAGCACCTAGGGCAGTAGCGTCGCTTCGGCCGCGAGGTAGCGACGCGCCTTTTGCCGCGCGAGCTCGTTCGAGAGCCGGCGCTCCGGCCAGCGCGCAGGATCGGCCTCGAGCACGTGGTGCAAGCGCGCTTCGAAGAGCGCGCGATCTTTCCGCGCGACCGCGACCGAGCGCGCGAACATCACGTCGACCAGCAAGGCGCCTTCGCCGAGCTGCTTCTTCGCCGCGTCGAATTCGGCGCCTCCATCGGGGCCATGAAAGAGCGGACTCATCGCCGCACGCAACGTTCCGAGCAGCATCTCGCTATCGGCCTCGTGCTCGCCGGGGGCCACCGCGATCGTTTTTTCAAGCGTCGCGATCGTCGCTGGCAACTTGCCGAGGTTGTGCACCGGATCGATCGCGATCAACAGCGCATCGGTCGTCGCGAGCCAGCGCATGTTGTTCGGCGTGTTCGCGGGCGTGTTCGCCATTGCACACTCGTGGAGCAGGAGCTGTAGCCGCGCCGCGATCGGCGCCGGGTCGCGGGCACCCAGGCTCGCGTCCTCCCAGTCGTCGAACACGAACGCTGCCGCGTACTGACACAGCGATTCGGTGTGCATCTCCGCGAACGCCGGCTCGTCAGGGTACGCCTTCGCGAAGGCCGCGAGCTGGAAGATGCCGGCAGGCAGGGCCTCTCGCGCGAGCTGGAGATCGGCCTCGTGTGCAGCGACCTCGTTCGCACGCTTCAAGATCTTGAGTGTGCTCGTCGCAGCCTGGTGATCGATGAAGCCGCCGCAGCTGGCGCCAAGCCCTGCGACAACCAACAAATTAGCTCGCATGGGCCTGCCTTACACGGTCGGGAATCAGCGTGGCGGCGAGGTCCGCCGCACGCGTCGGTGCATCACACTAGATCGGGAGCAGCCGCTTGGACACCACCGTGGTCAGCGGTCGCAACCGGCTGCCCGAACCGCCCACCAGCAGGATGCCACGCGAGGTCTAGGTGCTTGGATGCCGCCCGGCGCACTTGGATACGCCTATGCTGCGGCTTCGTGATCCCGATTCTTCACCGCGACGCACGCTGCGTGGTCGTCGCTAAACCGAGCGGGGTTGCCACACATCGCGGCTGGGATGACGGGGAGGACGCGCTGCTCCAGCAGACCCGCGACACGGTCAGCGCGTACGTCTATCCGGTGCATCGCCTCGATCGCGGCGCCTCGGGTTGCGTGCTGTTCGCGCTCGATAAAGAGGCCGCACGGGCGTTTGCCGCCGCGTGGCCCGACGCCGACAAGCGGTACCTCGCGATCACGCGCGGCCATCCGCCCGACGAGCTCGTGATCGACCATCCGATTCCGAGGGCTCCCGGCGAGGACCGGGTCCCGGCGGTCACCGAGCTCTGGCGCCGCGAGTCGTTCGGCCGGTACTCCGTCGTCGAGGCGCGCCCCCGGACCGGTCGGCTCCACCAGATCCGTCGCCACCTGAAGCATATCTCGTGTCCCTTGATCGGGGACGTCAAGTACGGCAAGGGCGAGCACAACCGGTTGTTCCGGGAGCGCTTCGACCTCCATCGGCTCGCACTCCACTCGATCTCGTTGCGGGTCGCGCACCCGGATGGTGGCGAGCTCGCGGTCGAGTGCCCGCTCGCCGAGGATCTCGTCGCGGCGATCGCCGCGGCCAAGCTCGCCTTTTCAGTCGACTAGCGCGTCGTCGAAGTCGCGTACGCTCGCATCGAGCACCGCGTAGATCACCGCGCAGATCACGGTGGCCACGGCGTCTTCTTCGGCCGGACCTAGCACGACGGGCAGCTCCGCGATCTGGTCGCGCAGCGAGCGCACCATCGCGCGATCACACCGGCCGGCACGGACCGCGCGCATCCCGGCCATCAGGGCCTGGTGGTCCAATCGCAGATCGCCTAACGGCGTGCGACCGCCAAGGACGCGGCAGGCCAGCTCCAGCCCCGCGGCGAAGGCATCGCCATCCGCGGAGACCAGCTCCTGTTCGAGGAGACGGATCACCGCGGGTTGGCGGATCGCGAGCCAGCTGACGTCGCGTTCGGCGTCGGGGTCGACTTGCTGGAGCATCATCCCTAGACCCTATGGAGCGCGGATCCCCGGGGCCACTTTTCGTCGTATGGTGCGCGCATGAGCAGGCCATCTGGTGGAGTTGCCTATCTCGTCGATGGCCTCCGTTCTCCGTTTGGCCGCTATGGCGGTGCGCTCGCGAATCTCCGCGCCGATGACCTCGCCGCCGCCGTGATCAAGGCGCTCGTCGAACGCACCAAGATTCCGGCCGAGCGGATCGACGACGTGATCTTCGGCTGTGCGAACCAGGCCGGCGAAGACAACCGTAATGTCGCGCGCATGGCGGCCCTCCTCGCGGGCCTCCCGGTCAGCGTTCCGGGTGTCACGGTCAACCGGCTCTGCGGCTCGGGCATGAACGCCGTGATCGATGGCGCCCGCGCGATCATGACTGGGGAAGCGGACCTCGTGATCGCGGGTGGCGTCGAACAGATGACGCGCGCGCCGATCGTGATGGGCAAGCCGACCGAAGCGTTCCAGCGCGGCAACCCCGCGATGTACGACACCACGCTCGGCTGGCGGTTCGTCAATCCGAAAATGCAAGAGGCGCACGGCACGCTCGCGATGGGCGAGACCGCCGAGAAGGTCGCCGCCCAGTGCAATGTCTCGCGCGAGGCGCAGGACACGTTCGCGCTTGTCTCGCAACAGCGCGCGGCGAAGGCGCTCGCCTCGGGCCGGATGGCGATCGAGACCACGCCGATCGTGACCGGCGTCGACAAAAAGACCGGCACGGCGATCACGTTCTCCGTCGACGAGCATCCGCGCGCGACCACGATGGATTCGCTCGCGAAGCTCAAGCCGGCGTTTGCGCAGAAGGGTACGCACGGCACGGTCACCGCGGGTAATGCCTCGGGCTTGAACGATGGCGCCGCGGCCCTGCTGCTCGCGAGCGAGCGCGCGGTGACAGAATTCGGTTTGAAGCCCCTCGCGCGGTACATCGGTGGTGCCTCTGCCGGTGTCGAGCCGAGCTACATGGGGCTCGGTCCGATTCCGGCGAGCAAGAAGGTACTCGCTCGCGCGAATCTTGCGGCGAACAAGATCGATCTCGCCGAGCTCAACGAAGCCTTCGCGGCGCAGGCCATCCCGTGCATCGATCAGATTGGCCTCGATTCCGAGAAGGTCAACGTCAATGGCGGCGCGATCGCGTGGGGTCACCCGCTCGGCGCGAGCGGTGCGCGGCTGGTCCTCACCCTCATGCACGAGCTCCAACTACGCCAGGGTCAATTCGGGTTAGCCTCGATGTGCATCGGGGTCGGGCAGGGCATCGCCTGCATCATCGAACGGGTCTGAGTGAACGTTCAGGATCAAGTCGCGAAGTCGCTGAAGCTCGTCGGGCGCGTGCTCGGCGACAAGTTCAAGCTGACTGCCTGCATCGGCATCGGTGGCAGTGGTGCCGTCTACAAGGCCGATCAGATGGCGCTCGGCCGCACGGTCGCCGTGAAGATCCTGAACGAAGAGCTATCCGCGGATACGCGGATGATCTCGCGGTTCCGCGGCGAGGCGATGTCCGCATCGCGGCTCAACCATCCGAACTGCGTCTCGATCATTGATTACGGCGCCGCCCCCGATGGGCTGCTCTATCTCGCGATGGAGTACGTCAAGGGTCCGACGCTGACGCAGCTGCTCGTCAACGAGACGCCGCTCGATGTCGATCGCGTGCTCGACATCATCGCGCAGACGCTGCACGGCATCGAGGAAGCGCACCTCGCGGGCGTCGTGCACGCCGATCTCAAGGCCGACAACATCATCCTCGATCAGCGGCGCGCGGGCGTCGATACCGTGAAGATCGTCGACTTCGGCATCGCGCGCCTCGTCACCGGCGTGCGCGACGTCAATGAAGATCGCTCGATCAGCGGCACGCCGGAGTACATGGCGCCCGAGGTGATCAGCGGCGCGCCGCCATCGTTCGCGTCGGACATCTACGCGGTCGGCATCATCCTCTACGAGCTCCTCGCCGAGCGCACGCCGTTCTTCGCCGGCTCGACGACCGAGATCCTCACGAACCATCTCAAGGCGCAGCCGCAAGCGCTCTCGAATCGCCGCTCGAACGTGCCGGGCGAGGTCGATGTCGTGATGACCCGCGCGCTCGCGAAGCATCCGACGGACCGCTACGCCACCGCCCTCGAGATGCGCGAAGCGGTGATGCAGATCCGCGCGCGGATGCGGAACATCCCCACGACTGACAAGTGCGTGTCGTGCTCCGCGTCGTGTCAGCCAACCTGGAAGTTCTGTCCGGAGTGCGGCACGCCGCGCGTCCGCGTCTCGAAGACGTTCGAGGTCGCGACGCTGGCGCCCCAGGCCGAGGCCGTGTTGCCGCTCCCGTTCTTTGGTCGCGCACAGGAGCTCGCCGCGCTGCTCGCGCACGTGCAGCAGTCGCCAGGTGGCACGAACGGCATGCTCCTGATCGGCAACGAAGGCGCGGGACGGACCGCGATCTTGCGACGCGCGTACGACAAGCTCGCCAATGGGACGCGCGTGATCTACCAGGTCGGGCCCGACCCGAGCGGACTCTCGGCGCCGTACTACCCGATTCGCTCGCTCCTCGCCGCCGTGCTGCAGCTGCCGCCCGTAGCG
The DNA here is from genome assembly GCA_043780895.1 of Kofleriaceae bacterium. Classification (GTDB taxonomy): domain Bacteria; phylum Myxococcota_A; class Polyangia; order Haliangiales; family Haliangiaceae; genus JABFXX01. Next base: position 71,105 of record JAYWCI010000004.1, read on the forward strand.
AGCGAGCTCGACCTGCGCAACGCGATCCTCGCGCTCGGGCTCAACGAGCGCGATGTCCCGGGCATCGCACAACTGTTCGGTCATCCCACCACTCTGCTCGAGCTCGAGGCGCCGGTCCGTCGCCGCGAGATGGTGTGGTCGGCGCTGCGCGCGCTCGAGCGTGCAGCGCTCACCGCTCCCGCGACGGCCACCGGCCAGGCGACTATCGTCTGTGAAGACATCGATCGCTTCGATCATCCGAGCCTCGAGATCCTGCGTCGCGCGACCGAAGCGCACGACCTGACGCTGCCTCCGATCGTGATGACGGCGAGCACCACGTTCGGCGAGCAATGGCCCGCCGCGGTCAAGCGCGTCGAGCTCGGCGGGCTCGATGCCGTGGATCTCGAAGCGATCGTCAAGACGATCACGGCGAACGGCATGCGCGGCTTGCCGTCGGTGCAGCAGCTGTTCGAGACCACGCGCGCGTATCCGGGTCACGTCGATCACGTGGTCCGCTACCTGCTCGAAGGCGGCAAGGCCGAGGACACCAAGGTCTCGCTCCCTGACTTGATCGCCGCGCGGCTGTCGATGCTCGCGCGCTCGACTCGCGACGTGTTGCAGGCTGCCGCCGTGCTCGGCATCGAGCCGCAACTCGATGCGCTGCGCGCGATGGTCTCGATCGAGATCCTCGATCCCGGCCTCGCCGATGCCGAGAGCCACGGCCTGCTCGGGCGCGACCCCTCGGGACAGCTCACGTTCACGAGCCGGCTCGTGCGCGAGATTGTCTACGATGCAACGCCGGCCGACGTGCGCCGCTCGCTGCACTCGCATGCCGCGACGGCGACCGCGAAGCTGTCGCACGACGATGCCCTGCTCGGGCACCACCACGATCTCGCGGGTCATCCGCGCGAAGCGATCGATCTCTTGCGCCGCGCCGGTGATCACGCCGCCGCGCAGCTCGACGACGTCGGCGCCGGCCAGTTCTACTATCGCGCGCTCGTCGCGGTGCGCGGCGCCGTGCAATCCGGCGAGATCGAGGATGGCGCCGAGAAGCAGTTCGTCGCGCTCTCGGTCAAGCTTGCCGATGTCTTGCGTACGCGCGGTGAGACGGCGCTCGCGCGGGGCATCCTCGCCGAGGCACGTGGCTGGTCGAGCGCGCAGGGTCTCGTCGCGATGATCGATCGCGCGAACGCGGCGCTCGCTCTGTCCGAAGGCGATGTCGAGGGCTCGATCGCTGCGCTCCGTCGTGGGGTCGGCCGCGCGATCGGCTCCGGCGACATGAACATGGTGTGCGACCTCTACCTCGATCTCGCACAAGCGCTGATGCGCCACGGTGATCCTGTAGGCGCGAACCACGAGCTCGTCGAGTGCATCGATCTCGCGACGCTCGGGGAAGGCTTCACCACACTCGATGGCCCGGAATCGTTCTGGCGCTTGCTCCGCGCGCAGGCGCAGATCGTGGAGACGAGCGGGGATCCGTATCGCGCGCTGAGGCTCGCCGAGGCGGCGTTGTTCCACGCCCAGCGGGTGCGCTCGCGGATCGGGGCCGCGCGGGTCCAGCAACTGCTCGCCAGCCTGTGCGAGCAGGTCGGGCTCGGCGCCAAGGCCGAGCGCTACCGGTCGGCCGCCATCGCGGAGATTCGTGGCCTCGGCGATCGACGGGCGACGGCCGAGTTACTCCTCACCGACGTGCCTACTCGCGGCGCTGCCGTCCTCGGAAACCGCATCAACGATGCGGCGACATTGAGCAAAGAGATTGGTTGGACCGAGGGTCACGAGCGCGCAAAGCGAAAGTCGAATCCTCCGAACAACGTCAAATCCTGACGTGATCTAGGTTACTCTCCAAACGTGGGAAGTGTCCTTCTCGTCGAGTCGGATCTAGAGACGCGCGAGCGCCTCGGGTCGTTCTTGCGCGATGCAGGTCACGACGTGCTGACCGCGGTTACGAGCCGCGAAGCCTTCCTGCGTGCCAGTGAAGGCGGCATCGACGTGATCGTTGTCGACGCGTACGACCCTCGGGGCGGTACGGTCGAGCTCGCGCGCAACCTCAACTCCTTGCCCGATTCGCCACCGATCATCCTGGTGTCGAGCTCGCCCGCCGCGCCGGAGATCTCCGCGCGGATCGGGGCGGCGGCCTTCCTCGCGAAGCCGTGCGATCCGGTCGAGCTGGTCACCGCAGTCGCGCGCTGCACCGGGCACGCTCGCCCCGTGCTCGTGCCAAATGACTTCGCTGGTGATGACGAACCGACCGGTCCTGCACGTAGCTTCGGCTAGTGCACCCAGCCCAGCCGTCCGGAACCGCCTCTTCGGCTCCTCACTTATTTCGCGTCGAGCTCACTCCACGGACCCTGGTCTACATCGTCATCGCGGTCGCCACGGTGTGGTTCGCGATCCAGCTGTGGACGGTGTTCGTCGTCTTCGTGGTCGCACTCGTGCTGGTCGGGACGTTCGATCCACTCGTCGGCTGGTTCGAGCGGCGCGGGCTCGGTCGGGGTCGCGCGCTCGCGCTGATCTTTCTCGGGGTCACGCTCGCGATCGCCGCGGTCCTGTTACTCACGGTGCCGCCGCTCGTCGGTCAGCTCCAGCACATCATCGAGAACGCGCCGGCGGAGCGCCGCAAGCTGGTCTCGTTCCTCGGTCAGTACCAGTGGGCGACACCGTTCGTGAAATCGATCCGCGCGGTGCCGATCGATTCGCTCGTCGTCCGCGCTGGCGATGCGTTGTTCGGCTACTCCGCCGATATCCTCACCGCGATCGGCTACGCCGTCACCACGATCTTCCTCGCACTGTATCTGCTCGCCGAGCCTCGGCGCGCGCAGGCGGTGCTGTACTCGCTCGTGCCGCGCCACCATCACGTCAAGCTCGCGCAGGTCATGGTCGGCCTCAAGAAGATCGTCGGCGGCTACATGCGCGGTCAGCTGATCACGTCGGTCGCGATCACGACCTTCACGTTCGGGCTGCTCACCGCGTTCAAGGTCGATGATGCGCTCGCGATCGCGACGTTCGCCGGACTCACCGACGTGATTCCGTTCATCGGCGGCTACGTCGCGAGTGCCCCGGCAATCGCTGCGGTCTCGGGCAAAGGCGCGGCCGCCCTGCTGATCGTGGCGGGCGCGATGTTCGCGTACCAGGAGTTCGAGAGCCGGATCCTCGTCCCGCGCGTCTACGGCCGGACGCTGCGGCTCTCTCCCGCGCTCGTGCTCGTGTCGTTGATGATCGGTGGCACGTTGCTCGGCATGCTCGGCGCCTTGCTCGCGCTGCCCATCGCGGCGGGTGTGCAGATGATCGTGCGCGAGCTCCGCGTCGAGCTCCCGGGTGAAGCCCGGCCGCTCGCCGAGGCGATGCGCCAGCGCGACGACCGCGTCGGCGATGTCTACGAGGAGATGTCCGAGCATGCATCTGCCGAAGAGGCAGTCGTGATCGCGAACCGGCTCGCCGAGACCGTGCGAGCGAGCGAGCGAGCCGGCACGCGCGTGAGCCAAGAGATCGCGAAGCTCGACCTCGACAAGAAGCGCTAGGCGATCCGGAACATCCGCACGCCGCGCTCGTGGATCGCGAGCTGTGCGCGACCATTCGTGATCGCGAAGATCTCGCCGTTGATGGCATCGCGGAGCGACGAGCCCTCCGCGAGGACCACCGCCGTGACCGCTCGATCACCATCGTTGATCACGAACACGCAGCGCGCTTGATCGGTCGCATCGACGAACACCGACGTGCGCACGTCGTCGGGGCGCTCGACGTGCCAGGTCTCCGGTTGCTCGCCCGCGAGCGCGACGAGATCCTCGGCGAGCCCGCGTAGATCCTCGAGCGACCCGGGATTGAGCTTGCCGATCCGCTTGGCGAGCGGAGCCGGCAGCGGTCGCTCGAGCTCGTCCCGCACCGGCGTCGCGGGGCCGATCACGCAGATCGTCTGCTTTGCTTCGGCGAGCGTGTTCAGCGACGCGAGCACGTGGCGATCGAGGCGATCGAGCGTCGGCACGATCACCGCGCGATAGGCGGCGAGCTCCGTCACCGGTGTGGCCTCGGGCACGAGCACGTACGGTACCTGCGCGAGCTCGAGCGCGCGACACACCGCGAGCCGCCACTTGCGCGAGGCGATCGCCGCCGGATCGCGCCCGAGCTCTGTCGCACCACCTGCACCGAGGCCGAGCAGCTCCGCGAGTACCGGCGTCATCGGATCGAGCACGCAGCTCGCGAGTCCGTAGCGCTCGTCGGCCAGGGTCAAAATCACCGCGATCGGCACCGTGCGCCGCAACGCGGGCCAACCGAGATCCTGCAGCGTCGCGAAGAGGGGCTTGAGCCACACGGCGTGGGCCAGGGGCTTGCCATCGACCGAGATCGCCGCGCCGTAGTGCTGCTCGCGCTCGACTGCCATCGCGAGATTGAAGCCGCGCATACCTTGCGACAGCAGCGACAGCAGCTGATCGCGCTCGCGCAGCGGATCATCGTTGCGATCGAGCGGCGGATACCACGGCACGTAGCCGAGCCCGACCTCGAACCCGATCGGCTGTGCACGACGACGCAGCTCCGGGAAGCCCCTGCGCGACGCGTGCTGACCGGGCACCGCATCGTGATACTTCGCGATGCCCGCGAAGCCAACCTCGTCGAGGATCTCGCCGAATAAGCGCATCGCACGCGCGAGATACCGCTCCTGAAAGCCGACCCACTTCGCGCACACCGCTGCGTTCGCGGGATCCCACCCTCGCGGCGCGGGCACGCCCGGCGCGTGCTCGTCCCACCACACGAGGGCATCGGGGTGATAATCGAGGTCGTACGCACCGCGCCGCAGCACTGCGGCGTGATCGACGCCGAGCGCGACCACGGTCTCGCCGAGGTACGGCGCGACGACCTTCGCGATCGCGGCATACCAGCGCCGCACGTGCTCGTGATACGCGCGACTCGCGAGCGACGGCAGCGGGAACGCGCGCGGCGGCACGGGCAACCACGCGGGCGTGCCCCGCGAGGTCCGGGCTTGTACAGCGGGCTCCTCGAGCACCCAATCGGGCACGCCGTATCCCGGCAGCTCCGCATTCACGCTCGGCCCGACGCGCAGCACCACCAACAACCCTGCGGCGCGCGCAGCCTCGATGAACGCCGGGAGATCGCGCTCGTGATCCCACGCGGTCGCGCCGGCCTCGGGCTCGTGGATCCGCCACGGCACGGGCGTCTCGACGATCGTGAAGCCGAGCCCGTGCATCGTGCGCAAGCACGCGGCCCACTGCACCGGCGGGACCCGCCAGTAGTGCATCGCGCCCGCGTAGTACGGCACCCGCAGGCCGGCGACGACCAACCCTTCAGCTTCGAGCTCGGTCACGGCGCGCTGAAGTGCTTCCACTCTTTGTCGCTGAACTTGAACCGGCTCGGCCCGACCGCCCACGACGGCTTGTACGCGAGCGGCGTCGCTTCGCCGGTGCCGCGATCGTTGTAGTCGAGATCCCACGGCAGGAGCAGCGTCGGACCGGTCTCGCCTTCGAGTGGCGGCGCCAGGCGCGGCATGATCGGATGCGGCTCTTCCGCGCGCTTCTTCGCCGCAGCCAGCACTTCTTGGAGCGAGTGATACTGCGCGAGCTCCCACATCGTACGCACTTGCGGCGGCGGCAACGCGAGCTCGGCGGCACGCGTCAGGGCATCGATCGCCGTGACCCACACCTGATCGACGGTCTCGGTCGCATCGAACGTCGGGGTCTGGCCTGCCGGCAATTCTCCGACGAAGAACCGCGCCGAGAACCGCTTGGTCTCGACCGATGGTGTGATCCAGTGCGACCACGGCACGAGCCCATCGGTCGCCCACTTGAGGCCCGCGAGCTCGAGCACGGCGGCCGCGGGTGTGCCGCTGAGGACCTTCTGGCGCAGCGAATCCTGCGAGCGCACTTGCAGGGTCTCGTTCTGCGCACCGCTATCGCGCGCGAGCAACACGCCAGCCTCTTCGAACAGCTCGCGCGCCGCCGCGGTCCTGGCGTCCTCACCCTCTTCGGTGGCGCCGCCCGGAAACACGTACGCCGAGGCCATGAAGCTCGCGCTGCGATGGCGACGAAGCAGGAAGACTTCGAACTCGCTGGGCGCTTTGCGCAGCAGGATCACCGACGCAGCCTCGCGGATCGTGCTCACGGGCTAGGCGTACCACATGTAACGGGCGCTCATCCGCAGCGGACTTCGCCTCGGACCGGTACGTCGCGAAGCCCCAGCTGCTGCTCGATGCGTCGCTCGATGAAGCGGGCGAGCTTGCCATCGGGAGTCTCGAAGATCAGGCGATCGCCGCGGCCGTGCCTGCGCGCGAACACGCCGTACCACGTGAGGAAGCACCAGCGCGGTGGCTGGCGCTCGACGACGAACAGCGCTTCTATGCCGCTGAGCGAGAAGGCGCCCGAGTCATCGCTGACCTCGACGCTCGCATCATCGACTTCGATCTTGGTGAGGCGTTCGCGCCGTACGATCAGACGCATCAGCGTGCGACCGACGACGCCTCGGTACGGCGAACACAGCCGCCGATCCTCGATCATCTCGATTTCGAGCTCTCCTGACGACGGAGACATCGGCTCTAGTGTAGCGCTTATGGGACGACGACAAACTCGCGCTTCATCAACCCGATGATGTTCTGCGCTGCGTCGAGATCCGTGCCCGGGAAGTTATCCAGGACTTTCTGAAGCTGGCCGTGGTCGAGGACGAGCTGGAACGTGTCGAGCTCCGAGGGGCTGAGCTCGCGCAGCTTGCCCGCGAGCGGCGTCGGCACGGCGAGCGGCGACCCGAGCGGAGGAAGCTGCTTCTTGAGGTGCTGGAACTCGTCGAGCTGGCGGACGCCTTCCATGAGGAGGCCCTCCGTCGACTCCTGGATCTCGTCCATCACCTGCATCTCGCCACCTGGCTCGAGCTCGAACGTGCCCGTCGCCCAGGTCAGCATGCGGTAGATCGCCTTCTGCGGTGAGACCGAGAAGTCGTCGTTGATCGTGGCGAAGTAGAGCTGCCCCTTGCGGAGGTAGATCTTGCCGAGGCTGACACCGTTGTTGATCGTCAGCACGCCGGACTTGCGGCTCGTCGAGAGGAGCTGGAGCAGATCCGGCAGCGGAATCTCTTCGATCACGCCGGACATCGGTCGGCCTTGCGTGGCCTGGCGTTGTTGCGCACCGGCTTCGAGCCGGCGGCGTGCCTCGGCCTCACTCTGTTGCGCGACCGCGCCCTCGACCGCGACGACCTTGATGATCGACGTGCCGACGAGGATGCGATCACCTTCGTGCAACAACGCGCGGCCCGCGATCTTCTCGCCGTTCACGAACGTACCGTTCGTGGAGCCCATGTCCTGGATGTAGACCTCTGCGTCGGTCGAGCTGATCTTCGCGTGCCGACGCGAGACCATGTCTTCGACGAGCACCATGTCCAGGTCGCTAGACCGGCCAATGATGATTTCCCGATTCATGCGAAGCGGGAACTCGCCTCCCTGGTACTTGCCCGAGATGAAGCGCAGTGCGAAGCGAGGACGGTCGTTCATGTGCGCAAGGACTCGAAAATTCTAGTGCTCAATACGTTGGAGGCGCAAGCAAACGGCCCGGATCAATCAGTCGCCGGGATGTCCTCGTACGTAATTTCGTGGGGCGGCCTCAGCGTGTTGACGACACGCCGGTAGACCTCCTCCGAAACAACGAGGCTGGAATGGCCCAAAGGCACGGTCATGGCGGTCGCACCCACCAGACGGGTGGTCTGGAGCGGGACCACCCAATCGCGGGCTGCAGCAATGGTCACGACCTCGACTCCCGGTGGGATCGGGCCCTGGTGGAGCTCGTCCAGGAACCTGCTTCGGGGGAGCAGCTGCCAGGACGAGGTCGACCACAGGCCCAGCGTCACCACGCCCACGAGGGCCGCCCAGGTCCCGCGCGCCGGCGTCCCCATCATCACCAGCTTGCGGACCCGTGCGTGGCCGCCGAGCTTCTTGATGTAATAGAGCCCGATCAAGCCGCCCATCGAGTGACCGATGATGTCGATCTTCTGCGACGGAGTCTGCGCCAAGATCCGCTCGATCTTGCGATGGATCATGAACGCGGAGCGCCGAATGTCGCGCACGTTCAGCGTGCCGATGTTGAACGACACGACGACGAAGCCGTCCTCGACGAGCCGCCGCTCGAGCATGTACATCGAGCCGCGCGTGCCGAGGAAGCCGTGGATCAACAGCACGGGTGGCGACGAGGGCGTCGCCTCGCTAAACACGTCGCGACGACGCAGCCGGTTGCCACGCACCAGGTGACGGAGATAGGAGAGACCGTCCGCGCCGCCGGTCATGTCCTGACCGATACCGCTCCGTCGACCGAGCCAACGACTCGGCGCTTCGAGCGCCCAGCGCAGCAGCCACGAACGCTCTTGGCGCTTCTTGTCGTCGCTCAACTCAACCACGATAGTCCGAGAAGCCCTCCAAGACGAACCGCGAGCATTCCTTCGCGTACGAGTGAGATGCCGAGGACGAGGTCGGATACTCGACCACCCGCCACTGGCCTCGCGTGCCCGTCGCGCCGTGGCGGCTGATCACGTAGGTCCCGAGGCGATAGATCAGCGCGAACTCGCCGGTCTTGCGCAGCGAGCGCGAGTCCCCTGGCGGGACGCGACCGGGCGCTGGCGCACGATCTCCTGGCTCACCACCCGGGATGTCGCGCGGACCGGGCATGTGGCTGGGGTCCTCGACATTGCCGAGCGGGAGCGGCGGAGGCGCCGCGGTCGTTGGCATTTCGGGTGGCCGGCCGAGGTTCGGAGCCATCGCGACGGTCTCGGTCTTGGCGCGGCTTTCGACGGGAGCGGGGATTGGCTCGTCGTGGTGCGGGATCGGATGAGGCGGGATGACCGTGGGATCCTCGAACTGCGGATCGATCGGGAGATCTTTGATCTCCACCGGTGCCGTGTCGTCGTCCGTCCCTTTCGGGTTGGCTTTGCCGTCCTCACGGATGATCAGGACCGGAGCCGTCTGATCATCCGCCGTGTTCTTCGGCGCTTCAGTGTCCGCTCTCTCGCCAGGCTTCTTCGCCATTGGATCGTTGGTGCCAGTGTTCCATGGCGAGAGCAAGTTAGCGGGGCGGTCGGCCACTGGCAGACCACAAATGATCGTTGATCGACGCACCGTGTCATGGGGTCTGGTCGGCTAAACTCCAGCCGCGGTGCAGGATTCGTCGACCGAGCGTGTGGGGCGCTACCAGCTATTGGAGCCGATCGGCGGCGGTCCCAATGGCTCGGTCGCGCGCGCCAAAGTGTTCGGCGTCGCCGGCTTCGAGCGGCAGTTCGCGATCAAGCGATTCTCGCCGGAGCTCACCGCTGAACCCGCCGCGGCCCAGGCGCTGTCGGCAGCCGCACGCGCGTACGGATCGCTCGAGCATCCACGCATCGCGCGGATGGCCGAGTTCGGCGTCGCGCAGGGCCAGACCTTCACGGCGGTCGAGCTCGTCGCCGGGCTCGATGTCATGCGCATGCTCGCCGAGTCAAAGCTCGGCGGTGCCGCGATTCCCGCTGGTGGCTCGCTCGCGCTGATCTCGCAAGCTGCGCGAGCGGTCGGCTACGCACACGGTCGCGGTCTCTCGCATCTCGGGCTCTCGCCGACGAACGTGATCGTGACGAGCGATGGCGATGTCAAGGTCACCGATTTCGGGATCCTCGCGGCGACCATCACCGCGCGACCTGTCGAGCTGGGGCGGCTCGCGCAGCGCATCGGTTATCTCGCGCCCGAACAGCTCGCGGGGGAGGCGACGAGTGCAGCGACGGACGTGTTCGTCCTCGGTGTGATCGCGTACGAGCTCGTCACCGGTCAGCGCGCGTTCTTCGGTAATTCACCGCAAGCGATAGCTCAGGCGATCCTCGCCGGGCCACCTGCCGAGCCTTCGCTGCCGCGTCCGGTCGTGCGCGTGCTGTCGCGCTGCCTCGCGCGCTCGCAGTTCGAACGGTTCCCCGATGCGCGAGCGTTCGCCGATGCACTCGATGCCGCGCTCCGCGTCGCGCCCGTGCCGGGCACGCGCAAAGATATCGGTGCGCAGGTCAAGGCCACGCTCGATCGTTACGCGGCGATGCACGAGGGCGAGCTCTCCGGCATGGTCGCGCTCAACCTCACGCCGACGACTACACCTGCACGTCCGCGGCTGCAGGATCTCGAGCTCGAGCTTTCTGATGTGCCCGAAGGCGTCGCGACCACCGAGTTCGTGCGTCCGGATCTCGAGATCGCGCGCCCTGCGGCGCTCGTCGGTCCGACGCAACGCACGCCGTCCGGAACGCTGGGAGGGTCACCGAACCTCGACGCGAGCTCGACGGTGCCGGAGCTACCGAGGCTGGCGTCGACGATGCCCGGTCTGCCGCCGCCCGCGGTGCCGACGATACCGTCACCGAGCGCGCTCCATGCCGGCACGATGCTCGGCCTGCCGAGTGCCGGCAAGAAGCCGTCTTCGCCGATCCCGCCGATCAAGCCGCTGCAGAAGACCCAGCCGCTCGGCGGACCCATCCCTTCGATCGTTCCGCAGATCGCGAAGACCAGCAAAGCGACGGGCGCGATCCCGAGCCTGCGTCAGACCAAGCCGGGCTCGGCGCCGAATCGCGAACCGGATCCCGGAGACAGCGACGAGTTCGGCCGGCCTGTGAAGAAGCTCGTCGGTCCGATTCCCGGGCTCGGTGCACCGGGACGAGCGTCGAGCGATGCCGATGCGACACGGCCCGGGCTCGAGGCGCGCGTCGCCGACGCGCATCGTCCGATCTCCGAGGGCGATGTCCTGACCTTGCCGGGTGACGACGACAAGCTGAACCAGCTCGTGCTCGCGTCGCAGGATTTTGGTGAATCGCTCGACGAGCAGACACGTCCGGGCGAGTACGCGCGCGCGGAGTCCGATTTCTCCGATCTCTCGATGCCCCCGCCCCGCTCGGGACCGCGAACGCCGCTCGAAGCCAAGCCCAAGGTGACCGAAATCATCGACGATCCGCCGACCGCGCCGCACGACGTGTTGCCCGAGGTCCACGCACGCGGTGGCTTGATGCCGTTCGTGCAACACCAGGCGTTCGAACCGGAGCCGACGACCACGTCGCCTTCGATCGAGATCATCGGCGACCAGCCTGAGGGGAGCGATCGGACCGATCGGCGCGGCCAGCCTCCGACGACCTCGCCGCCGTTCCAGCGCGACATGGCAACGAGCGAGATGCCACCTGCACTCGCGAGAGACCTCAAGCGCAGGAGCGGCGACGAAGATCCGCTCGTCGAGCTCCAGCTCCAGGCGCACACGCGCGGTACCATCGAACGGGTCGGGGAAGGAGCGCCGCCTGTTCTCGCCGAGAAGAGCGTCCCCAATCCCAACGCGACGCTGTTCGGCGTCGGGCGCATCAGCCCGCCGTCGCGCGCGCTCAGTCCATCGCCACCGAGCCTAGTGCCGAGTGGGCCGTACGAGATCCAACCGCAGAAGGTTCCGACGAGCGGATCCCACCCGACTCAGCCGCCTCCGATGCATGTCGCGCTCGCCTCGCCGGTACTCGCGCAGCAGAACGCACCGACGCCGAACACCGTGCCAGGGCTCCCTCCGCCACCGCAGCGCCACCGCAGCGCGCCGAACTTCGCGCTGCCGAGCCAGGCTGGTACGACCGCCAAGAAGTCGCGATGGTCCCTCGTCGTCGGGGCGCTCGTCGTGCTCGGCGCCGGCGGCGGGGTGGTCGCGTGGCAGATGCAACAAGCGTCGAACGAGCCGCAGACCGGCGCGACCGCCGGGTCTGCGGGGGGCAGCGCGAAGGTTGGATCGAACGCGGTCGTGACGTATGCGCCGCACGACGCGACGATCGGTTCGAGCGACAGCGCTGTAGCGGCAGGTCTGGCACGATCGAATACCGGCAGCGCGGTATCTAATACCGGCAGCGCCGTCGCTGCAGGATCGAATACCGGATCGAAGGGCAGTGCCGCCGTCGCCGAGCTCGGCTCGGGTGCAGCTAGCAACGCAAAACCCGTGGCGACCCCGACGGCGAGCTCCGACTCGCTCGCGATCGCGTCGACGCCCGGCGGTGCGCGCGTGTTCATCGATGGTGCCGATCAGGGCGTCACGCCGGTGAAGCTCTCGGGCTCCGCCGATCGCCACACGATGGCGTTACTGCTGCCCGGGCACGAGCTCTACGTCGCCGAAGTGGATGGTCATGGCGCGTTCGCGATCCCGTTGAAGCCCGTGACGCCGACCGGAGGGCGCGCCGGCATCAAGGTGATCAAGTGCAAGGACAAGGCGCGCTATTACATCTTCGTCGACGGTAAGCCGACCGGCATGACCTGCCCGAGCGAGCGCATCGATACGACCGTCGGGCCGCACACGGTCGAGGTCTACGACGTCGTGACCGAGACCCGCCGCAAGTGGGACGTCAACGTGGCAGACGAGCGGCTCAGCTACCGCGTCCGCGTCGATAGCTAACTAACCGCGGTCACCTGGTGATTCCGCGGTTGGCGGCCGGCGCCGTTCGTGCGATGGCTGTGGCGTGGTGATCGTCGGTATCGGATGCTTCGTGATCGGGGTGACGCTCGTGCTGATCGCGCAGACGCGCGTGCTCGGCAAGGTCGCGCGTCTCTACTTGCTCGAGGACTACGCGGGCGCACGGCGCCTCGCCGATCGCGGCCTCGCACGGTTCCAGTTGCCATCGGCGAAGTTCGGGCTCGCGTACAATGCCACTGGCGCGGCCTGTATCTGCACGAAGCCGGCGATCCGGCCGGCTGCGCGCGCGGCCTAACTAATCGTCGCTGTCGTCGGCGACCTCGCCCTCGCCCATTTTCTGGCGCGGGTCGAGACCGTACTTGCGGATGAGCTCGCGGAGGTGCTTGCGATCGATCTGCGCTTCCCGCGCCGCGGCCGACAAGTTCATCTTGTGACGGCGCATGAGATCTTCGATGTACTCGCGCTCGAACATCTCGACGAGCTGACCCTTCGCCTCTTTGAACGGCAGGTCGGTGCGAATGCCGAGCGACGGAGCCGCTTCGGAGGTCAACGCATCTTCGAGGTTGATCGACGAGCCTCGCGCCAGCAGGCACGCTCGCTCGATCACGTTGCGCAGCTCGCGGACGTTGCCTGGCCAGCTGTGACGCACGAGCTTCGCCATGTCATCGGGCGTGACCGTCAGCTGCGGCCCGAAGCCGTTGACGAAGTGCTGGATGAGCAGCGGGATATCGGTACCGCGCTCGCGCAGCGGCGGCACGCTCACGCGGATCACCGCGAGGCGGTAGTACAAGTCCTCGCGGAACGCTTTCTTCGCGACTTCCGCGCGGAGGTCGCGGTTCGTCGCCGCGACGACGCGGACATCGATCTTCTCGTACGTGTTCGAGCCGACCTTGCGGACCGCGCGCTTGTCGAGGACGCGGAGCAGCGACGGCTGGAGGTCGAGCGCCATCTCGCCGATCTCGTCGAGGAAGATCGTGCCGCCGTGCGCCTCGGCGAACGCGCCGCGGCGGTCCGTGATCGCGCCAGTGAACGAGCCCTTCACGTGGCCGAACAGCATCGATTCGATCAGCTCCCGCGGCACCGAGCCACAATCGAACACGACGAACGGTCCGTTTTTGCGCGGCGAGTGGTTGTGGATCTCTTCCGCGATCAGCTCTTTACCGGTGCCGGTCTCGCCCTCGATGAGCACCGTCGCGTTCGTCGCGGCAACGTCCTCGAGCAGCGTGAACATCTGGCGCACCTTCGTGTCGCCACCGACGATCGAGCCGAACGCGCTCTGGTTCGATGGCTCGGGCTCGACGATCTCTTCGTCGGGCAGGAACTTGAGGACGGTGCGGCCGAGCTTCACTTCGGAACCGAAGCCGATCGAGATCTTCTCGAACCGCGAGCCCTGGATGAACGAACCGTTGGTCGAGTTGCAATCGACCATCATGACTTCGTCGCCGACGAGCTGCGCCTCGAGGTGCTTACGCGACACCGTCTTGTCGGTGAGCACCAGGCTGCATTGCGGGCCCGAGCCGAACGACGCGATGGGCGTCTCGGCACTCAACCGCGCCGCTTCGCCTCGATCGGGACCCTTGATCACGACGAAGATTCCACCCGCGGTTTGCCGCGAGTAGGCTGGCGAGTCATCCAGCAGCGCAGTGACGTTCGACCGGTCCTTAGTCATCGTGAACGCCGCAGGCAGAGCCCACAGCGCGGATATGTTAGCCGCCACGCCGCCTGGTGTCTATACCCCCACCCCCAACAATTGTTCAGGAATGACACTACTTTCCGGCAGCGACATTCGGCCCCGACATCGCGACGACGATCGCGACCGCTCCCGCGACGAAGAGGATCACGATGATCACGACCCACGACCGGAACCCATTTCGCGCGGGCGCTGGGACCGCATGGCGCTGCGGACGCGGGAGATCCGGCGGCGGTGGATACGGGTGAAGCGCCGGCGGCGGATAGGGCTGCTGGAGCAGCGGCGGTGGTGCCATCTGCGGCATGCGCGGAATCAGCGGCCGAGCGATCGGCACAGGTGGTGCCGGGAACGAGGGCCGCTGCGAGGGGATCGGTGCGGGCCGCTGCGCGGGCACGATCACATCACGGGGGCTCGAATCGAGTGCCGAAACGAACGGATGCGAGGGCGCGGCCTCGAGATCGACGAGCGGCTTCGCGCCAACGTTCTCGATGTCGATCATGTTGATGATCGACGTGAGCTCCATGCCGTGGAACTTCTCGATCTCGGTCGCGGGGCGCTTGATGGGAAACGGCGGCGGCAGCGTCGGCGCTTTCACCCGCGCGGCGATCGCATGGATCGAGAGCGGTCCGGCCGCGATCGCGAGCTCGTCGTCGTCGTCGGCACCGTCGTCGTCGTCGTCGTCGTCGTCGTCGTCGTCGGTCCCGGCGGGAAGGACTTCGGTGCCTGCCCGCTTGCCCGCGACGTAGCCGAGCTCGAGATCGTCGTCTTCGTCGCCGCGCCACTGCTCGGTCGGGCCGCACGCGGCGCGCAACTCGGTCGCGAGCTCCGGCGCCGACATCAAGAGCCCGTTGCGATGCGCGCACCGCATCAGCGCCTCCTGGAATTCGCCGGCGGTCTGGTAACGCGCGTCCGGATCGATCGCGAGCGCCTTCTGCATGATCGCGTCGAAGTCGGCCGGCAACCCCGGGACCTTGCGCGTGATCTGCGGAATCGGTTGCGCGTAGATCTCGTCGGCGGACGTGGTCAACCCCGCCGCTACGAACAGCCGCTCGCCGGTCAGGATCTCGTACATGCACACCGCGACCGAATAGAGATCGCTGCGGTGATCGAGCGGCTCGCTCTTCGCCTGCTCGGGCGACATGTAGCCGATCTTTCCCTTCACCTTGTAGAACAGCGACGTGTGCGTCGCCGCCTTCGCGATGCCGAAATCGGTCAGCTTGACCTCGCCCTGATACGAGAGCAGCACGTTCGACGGCGAGACATCGCGGTGGATCAACTTGAGGGGATTGCCGTCGTAGTCGCGCTTCGAGTGTGCGTACGCGAGCGCGGAGAGCACCTCCCGCGTGATGTAGATCGCGGCCTTCGGCGAGAACCGCTTACTGCGCCGCTTCGCCTTGCGGAGCAGCGTGCGCAGGTCGCCACCTGGCAGGTACTCCATGACGATGAAGTACTCGCCGCCCGCGGCGACGAGATCGATCGTGTGGATGATGTTCGCGTGATCGAGCGTGGCCGACAGCTTCGCCTCGCGCAGGAACAGGTCGATGAACTCTTCCTGCTGCGTGAACTCCGGCAGCAGCTGCTTGAGCACGACCTCCATCTCGAAGCCGCCGGCACCGAGCTTCTTACCGACGTAGATCGCCCCCATGCCGCCCTCGGAGAGATGCTCCTGGACGACGTAGCGGTCGATCGGCGCTTCGCCCGCGTTTGCCACTCGGTCGGAGTGTAACATTCGGCCATGGTCGAGGATCGCTACCGGCTCGCCCCTCTGCGCGAGGTCCGAGAGCGGTCCGAAGTTACGCACCGCGGACATCTCTCAACCGCGATCAGCGACGCGCACGTCACGGAGGAGGAGGTCGCCGAGGCGGCAGCGCGTGTCGAGCGAGCCCGGCTGGCCCTGGACGCTGCAACGAGGTCCCCCGCGTCCGGCACGACCGCCACCGAGCTCGTCGTGGCAGAACGCTACCGGTCGCGGATGCGCGCCGCGCTCGCCGCCGCGCGTGACGAGGAGTTGCGAGCCTGGCTCGTCCACGAGGCGCGGACCGGCGAGGTCGAGACCGCACGTGCTCGGCTCGCCCGCGCCCGCGCCGATCGCGAAGTCATCGAGCGCCACTTCGCCACGTGGCGCGAGACCCAGCGCAAGCGGCGCGAGAATCGCGATTAACTCGGGGGCAAAGACTCGAGCAGCTGACGAGCCGCGCGCGTGACATCGTCGTGCGAGGCGCCGCTCGCCGGGAACGTCTGATGCGCGTGCCACAGCGCGAGGCCGGTGTGGTTGTCGACGAGCGTCATCTGGAGATATAGCTTCGAATCCTCCCCTCCATGCGGGAGCTGCGGATCGTCGGCGTACTCGGGATGCATCTCTTCGTCGGTCGCGATCCGGCCCCAGGCGTCGAGAGAGTTGATCGCGATGTCGGCGGCGATGTTGCTCGAGACCCGCGCGAACGCGTGCACACCACTCTCGCCGTGGCCGTGCCACCGCGTGACCGCAACGCCGCTCGGGAGATGAGTCGCGCTGTCCGGAGATGCGTTGCCTCCTCCTCCGCGAGCATGACCGCTGTTGTGCGCCGAGGAATGTTTATCTCCGCTGATCGCCGCGATCGCGACCACGGCGATCGCGACGGTCGCGACGACGAGCAGCCCGATCATGATGTCGGTCGCGACGGTGCTGCCCGTGCTCTGGCGCGGGGCGGCGACGTAGCTCCAGCCGCCGATGTACAGCGTCGCATCGGCGCCGGTCTTCTCGCCGAGCAGCGCGGGTAACCAGGGAGTCGGGAGCTGCGCGCCCGGCTGCACCGGTGCGGCGCCGCCGTAGTGGGCGAGCGCACCGACAGTTTTGAGCAGCGCTTGCTTGTCGAGGGCTTGCTGGCCAGCGCCGAAGCTCCCGTTCCAGTCGATCATCGCGCTCGGGGCGTACTGGTGCTTCACGAGCTGATCGAGCGCCTCGTTCGTGATGCTCGCTTCGGCTTGGCCGCGCAGCTGCTCGGGGTCGGGGGCGAAGTCCGCCTCCGTCCACATCTCGAGATCGAGCGGCAGGATATCGACGCTCGCAATCGCGTGGTCGGGCCGTGGAGCCTTCGCGTTCAACGTTCCCGAAGGCCAGCTCGGCCCACATCCAGCCGACAGCACCGCACCTACAAGGAGTCCAACGCCAAGAGCAGGAACGACGCGCATACCGAAGACTTCAGCAACCCGCGGGCCAGCTCACGGCCGCGCACTTTCGGGCAACTAGTGGCGTCGCCACTGTGGTGCTCCATCACAGTGTGAAGGGGCACCGGATCGCAACATCCGGCGCGGCTGCGTGTCGAAGCTGTATGAGATTTCTCGTGCTGACCGCCCTGTTCGCATCGCTTGGCTCGCTGGCTTCTGCCGATCCGGCGAAGCCAGCCGCCACCACGAGCCTCAGCGCATCGGAGATGCACACCGACGACTGCGCTCGCGCGACCGCGCAACGCAAGTCGTGCTCGATCGACACGAGCAAGGGCGAAGAGATCGAGGGCAAGGGCGTGGGCGGTGACGGCAGCGCGTCACGTTCATCGGCTGGGGCAAGGCCGGCAGCTTGGTCCACCTCCGGCGCGACTTCATCACCGAGATCATCAAGTCGGCCGAAGACCTCTAAGCCGGAGCTCACTGGCAGTCGAGCACGTCGCCGCAGGCCGGGTGCTTGAGCACGCACGCGGCGTGCTTCTGGACCTTCGCGAGGTTGTCTTGATCTGCCTCGAGCACCGCGCACGCCGCGACGCATTCCTTCTCGTCGAACGGGACCGAGCTCGAGGTCACCGTCACGCACTCGGACTCGCGCGCGCAGACTTGCTTGCACCTCGCGCTGCGCGGCTGCACGCACGCGGTGACGAACAAGGCGACAAGGACGTAGCGCACGGACGTAGTGTAGATCAGCTACGCTGCGCAGCGTGAGTCTCGCGGAACGCCGACACGTGCGGATGTTCACGCTGTGCGTGCTGTACGTCGCGCAGGGCATCCCGTGGGGATTCATGGCGTTCACGCTGCCCGCGATCCTGGCGGATCGTGGCCTCGACGCGACCGCGATCGGCGGCGTCCTCGCGATGACCACGCTGCCCTACTCCTTCAAGTGGGCGTGGGGTTTCGTGATCGACGCCTTCCCGAGCAAGCGCTGGGGGCGACGGCGGCCGTGGATCATCTTCGCGCAAGGCATGATGGCTGCGACGGTCGGCGCGATGATCCTGATCCCGGATCTCACCGCGAACGTGCGGCTGCTCGCGCTCGCCGTCTTCGTCCACACGGTGTTCAACTCGATGCAGGACGTCGCCGTCGACGCGCTCGCGGTCGACCTCCTCGACGAGAAGGAGCGCGGTCGTGCGAACGGCCTGATGTATGCCTCGAAGTGGGGCGGCGGCGCGATCGGTGGCTTCGGGCTCTCGTACCTCGTCGGCTGGCTCGGGTTGCGCTCGGCGCTCGTAGCACAAACGGCGGTGCTGTTCGCGATCATGTGCGTGCCGCTGCTCGTGCGCGAGCGCGCGGGTACGGATCAGGCGCCGAGCCGCCCACCGGTCGGGCGAGCGATCCGGGCGTGGTGCCAGCGCGTGTTCGGCGAGCGCAGCAAGCGCGCGGTGATCGGCGATGCGCTCCGCGATCGCGCGATGCAGTCCGCGGTGCTCGGCATCTTCGTGATGCTGCTCTCGAACGTCGGCGCTGCGATCGTCATCACCTACGCGAACGTGCTGTTCACGCAAACGCTGCACTGGACGGCCGAAGACTACGCGCAGCTCGGCGGTGGACCGGGCCTCGTCGCTGGGCTGGTCGGCTCGCTCGTCGGAGGCTTCCTCGCCGATCGCGTAGGGCATCGCCGGATCGCCGGGCTCGCGACGCTCGGCATCGCGATCTACTACCTCGCGTGGGCCGGGATGTCGGCGCACTGGGCCGATCGCCACCTCGTCTACGCCGTGTTCTGGATCGAGCCGTTCCTCGCGGGTGTGATGACCGTGTCGTTGTTCGCGCTGTGCATGGACATCTCGTGGACGTCGATCGCGGCGTCGCAGTTCGCCATCTACATGGCGCTCGCCAACTTCTCGACGACCACCGGCTACAAGCTCGGCGGGTACGCGGCCGAGTGGTTCACTCCCCAGGGCGTCTACATCGCCGCGGCGGTGCTGCAAGCGAGCTTCGTCTTGATCCTGCCGCTCATCGATCCGCGAGCGGCACGACACCGTGCGAAGATCGCGTGATGGCGGTCACGAAGCTCGGTGTGGTCTACACGCCACGCGAGGTCGCGGGCCCGATCGTCGCGCGCGCGCTCGCACCGTTGATCGCGGGACGGTCTCCCGACGAGCTGCTCGCGCTCCGCATCTGCGACTTCGCGATCGGCGAAGGGGCCTTCCTGATCGAGATCGTGCGCGTGCTCGCCGAAGCCCACGGTGGTCGCGATGCGAAGCGGCTCGTCGCCGCGCACTGCCTGTTCGGAGCGGATGTCGATCCGCGCTCGGTCGCGACCGCCCGGGGCGTGCTCGAAGCGTACGTCGGTGCAGCGCTGCCCGAGCTCGAGGTGCGGCTGCGGGTCGGCGATGCCTTGGAGCTCGCGTGGACGCAGTTCGACGCGGTGATCGGCAATCCGCCCTACATCCGGCAGGAGAAGCTCGCTCCGGCGACCAAGCGCGCACTGCGTGGGTTCGAGAGTTACGACGGCGTCGCCGATCTGTACGTCTATTTCATCGAGCTCGCCCATCGGCTCCTGCGCGCCGGTGGTCGCTATGCGCTCGTCGTGCCCAGGAAGTGGATGACCGCCGCCTACGCGCGACCCCTGCGGAGCTTCCTCGCGCGGGCGCGCAGCGTCGAGGCGATCGACGAGCTCGATCCCCGCGCGTTCGCGAGCGTCGATGCGTTTCCGTGCGTGCTCACCGGGACGATCGGCGGCGACGCTCCCGAACGCGCGGGCTCCGGCGCGCCATGGCACCTCGACTGCGCCGCGGATGCCGCCGTGATGGCGCAGCTCGAGCGCTTACCGAAGCTCGGCGAGCGCTTCACGCCGACACGGGGTGTGGTGACCGGCTGCAATCGCGCATTCGTGATCGATGCCGGGACTCGCGCTCGCATTCTCGAACACGATCCAGCCTGCGGGTCGCTGATCCGGCCCTTCTTGAAGGGCCGCGACGTGCGGCGCTGGACAGCGGCGCGCGCGCGCTACCTCTTGATGATGGATCGCGGCGTTGCCTTGCCCGCTGCGATCGGTCGCCATCTCGCGCCCCTGCGCGCCGCGCTCGAGCCCGGCACCGGCCGCAAGCCCGGGTCCTACAAGTGGTACGAGCTGCAGGATCCGATCGGCGCGATCGCGAAGGCCGTCACCCCGCGACTGTTCTATCAAGACATCCAATCAGCACCCGTGTGCAGCCTCGACCCGACCGGGCTCGTCCCCGACACCACCGTGTGGATCCTACCGACCGACGATCGCTTCGTGCTCGCGGTCTTGAATTCGCAGCTCTATCACTGGTACGCGAAGCGTCGATTTCCGCCCGCGCTCAACGGCGCGGTGCGACCGAAGCGCGAGTACATGCAGCAGCTCCCGCTCGTGGAGCCGGCGCCCGATCTGCGCGCGAAGATCACCGCGCTCGTCGATGCGCAGCTCGCCGCACCGACGGCACAGCGCGATAGCGAGCTCGATGCCTTGATCTGTCGCGCTTACAACGTCAGCGGCAGCTTGATCACGTAGCGATCCTGGCCACAGCGCAGCTCGCCTTGCTCGCGACCGAGCGCGAACGTGGCGAGCGCGAGCATGTCGCCGGCGTTGTTCGGCAACGGCACGCCGACGGGACCAGCGATCGACACGAGGAGGTGCTTGTCCTCGACCACACCGGTGATCTCGACGGTGCGCCCCATCGAAAGCGGACCCGCCGCGAGATCGAACACCACCGCGCACGCATGCGCGATCGAGGAGACCGCGACATCGATGTTGCAGGCAGGCAGCTCGCCCGTGGTGCTCACGCCGCTTCGCTCGGTCGCGCGCGCGAACAGCTCTCCGACCGGCGTGGGCTTGCGCTGGGGCGACTTCGCGAGCGAGCGATTGGTGGCGAACAGCGTGGTCAGCTCACGCACCGCCGTCGCTGCGGAGCTCGCGGCGGCCTGGGTCTCGAGGGTCTCCGCGAGCTCGGTCAGCTCGTCGATCGCCATCATCAAGGCCTGCAGCTTCGAAGCGACATCGTGATGAAAGCTCGGCATCCGCGAGCCGAGCAGTGCGAGCGACATCACGTTCGACATCGTCGGCTGCGGGTGGCGCGTGCACGGCTGGCCGTGTTCGTCGAGGTGCTCGTTACTCACTGGGTACTCACTGGGTACTCACTGGGTACTCACGGGGTCTCGAGCTTTCGGTCGAGCCCGGCGATGCCGAGCGCGATCGCGTCATTCCACGGATCGGCGGTCACGATCACGACTTCGCCGCTGCGCGACACCACCGAGATCCCCGGATATTCGAGCTCGAGTGCTTCGCGCAGCGCGATGCCGCGCTCCCGACGCTCGCGATCGCCCGAGAGCGCGAGCAGCTCTTCGTGGCGAGCCGCAGCCTCGAGGACCGCGGCATGCAGCACCTTGTCGGAGAACGGCTTGTTGATGAATCGAAAAATCTCGCCCTGGTTGATGCCGTCGATCGCGGTCTCGAGCGAGCGCATGCCGGTGAGCAGGATCCGCACGGTCGCCGGCCGGAGCCGGCGCGCTTGGCCCGCGAGCTGCGCCCCCGTCATCTTCGGCATCTCGTAATCGGAGACGAGGACCGCGACGTCTTCCTTCACGATCCACTCGAGCACCTGATCGGGATCGAGCGTGGTGCGAATCTCGAGCGTGGGCTCACGGCGCAGCGAGCGCGCGACGCTCGCCACCATCTGCTCGTCGTCGTCGACGCAGACCACCAGCGACTTCCTGGTCATCTCAGCCCAGCCACTTTCTCCAACCGCGGTGTTGTGCACCACGATCGATCTCTTCGAGCGCCGCTAGCATCGCGCGCATTCCGGGGAAGCGCTGCTGCGGAGATTTCTGCAAACAGGTCGTGATCACGTCGGCGAGCTTTGGGGGGAGGGGACCGTGCGGACTCTCGACGACCGGGATCGGCGCCTGGATGTGCATCATGCACAGCTCGCGCAGCTCCTTGTGGATGTACGGCGGCCGACCCGCGATCAGCTCGAACAGCACCGCACCGAGGCCATATTGATCCGAGCGATCGGTCGCCGGCAACCCGCGCAGCTGTTCCGGCGAGATATACGAAGGGGTTCCGAGGACGAAATCGCCTTCTTGCTCCGGGATGCCTTCACCCGCAATCGCGGCGAGCCCGAAATCGATCAACTTCACGTGCACGGGGTCGTCGCTGATGATCAACGCGTTCGACGGCGTGACATCGGCGTGGACGACACCGTGATCGTGGACTGTGGCGAGCGCAGAGGCCATCTGCCTCGCGATCGTCACGACCTCCGAAGGCTCGAGCGCACCACGCGCGACGCGATCCGCGAGGCTCTCGCCCTCGAGCAGCTCCATCACGAAGTACGGGCGGCCATCCGCGAGGTGACCGAAATCAAAGACGTCGCCGATGTTCGGATGGCGCACGCGCGCGGCGGCTCGCGCTTCGCGCAAGAACCGCTGGCCTGCCGTCGGGTCTTTTTCGAACACCCGCGAGCGCAGCACCTTGAGCGCGTAGGCGCGACCGAGGGCGACGTGATCGACGCGATAGACCGTGCCCATGCCGCCTTCACCGAGGGGCTCGACGATGCGGTAATTGCCGACGACGTCGCCGATCGAACCGACCGCGACTGGAGGAGCCGTGCGTGCGCGATGACCTCGCTGCGGCACCACGACGAGCTCGGCGCGGAGCCCGCCGCTGGGGCGAATCGTGATGATCACATCCGCGTCGCGATCGCCACTGCGAACTTTGGTGACCGCGCTCGACGAGCTGGCCGCGGCTAGGTCGAGGTTCGCGATGTATGCGAGCCTCGCGATCGCGGCTGTACCGACGAGCGCCTCGACGGTGAGCGTCGTGATCACCTGCTTGTTGCGCTCGAACGAGAATGTATAGAGCTCGTCGCTCGTAGGCTCGAGATACACGGTCTCGGCCTGTGAGCGAACCGCCGCGGCAAGCACGAGGTCCGCCAGACGTTTCGGATCGATTCCGCGGGCTTCGCTACTCGCCATCCGCGGGATGATATTATCACACGGATGACTGCGGACGTGGGCGGAGGCGCTTCGGAGGCAACGATGCTTCCTAGCGCGGTGCGTCTCCTCGTGGTCGACGATGACGTTCTCATCTGTCGCAAGATGGCGGCCGGGCTCGCGACCGCCGGCTTCCAGGTCGTCACCGCGAACGACTCCGAGGGTGCCGTTGCCGTCGCTGCGGAGACACCGCCCGATGTCGCGATCGTCGATCTGGAGATGCCGGGCATCGGTGGCCTCGGCGTGATCGCGGAGCTGAAGCGCCTGCACGGGGTCGCCGTGCACGTGATGGTGTTGACCGGCCACGACGACGAACAGCGGCGCGCCGACGCCTTCGAGGCTGGTGCCGACGACTACATCGTCAAGCCGGTGCCGATCAGCGAGATCCGGCGTCGCGTCTCGGCCGCGGTGCGTACCCAGCGCGCGTTCGTGCACGTCCGGCTCGAGAAAGAGGCCGCCGAGCGGCGCCTCGTCTATGGCCAAGAGGCGAGCGCGCTGCTCGCACACGACCTCAACAACGGCCTCGCCGTGTCCCTCAACAACATGGCGTATCTGGTCGATGTCGTAAAGGCAGACGCGGAAGTGATGGACGCGATCGCAGCGACCCTGCGCTCGGTGCGCCGGATGTCGGGTCTCGTCGCGAACTTCGTCGATATCGCGCGGTTCGAGGACGCCGCGGTCAAGCCGACCGTGGCCTCGACGAACGTGCGCGAGCTGCTGCAATCGGTAATCGACGTGCACTCGCAGGCGCTCGCGAAAGGCGTCTCGTTCGAGATCCACTGCGAATCAGCGATGGAGGGCCGGTTCGATGCCGGGCTCGTCGAGCGCGTGCTTCACAACCTGTTCGGTAACGCTGCGCGATATTGCGGAAGTGGCGGCCAGATCACGCTCGGTGCCCAGCCACCACCCGACCAGGTCTCCGACGGCGCGGTCGAAATCTGGGTGTCCAACACCGGTCCCCAGATTCCCGAGAACATCCGCGGGACTCTCTTCGGCAAATACGTCCAGGGCAAGGGCGGTAAGCGCGGTATGGGCCTCTACTTCTGCCGCCTGGTGGCCGAAGCACATGGTGGACGGATCGAGTACGAGGCTCGTCCTGACGGTCCCAGTTTCGTACTCCGCCTACCGGGGCGTGCCTAGAAAGGGTAATGTGATTCAGTGGCGACGATCCTGATCTGCGACGACGACCCCGACATCCGAGCCGCGATGAGGCGGACCTTACGGGGCCATGAAGCGATCGAAGCGGGCTCGCCCAAAGAGGCCCTCGCACTCTTCAAGGAGCGCGTGTTCGACGCCTTGATCTCCGATTTTTCGATGGGCACGGAAGCCGATGGGCTCGACCTGCTCGCCCACGTGAAGCTCATGTATCCGGACACGATCCGCTTCCTCGTCACCGCGAACCGCGACCTTGATGTCGCAACGCGCGCAGTCAATGAAGGCTCGGTCCATCGCTACTTCTTGAAGCCGTGGGACGATTCGAAGCTGCGTTCCGCGCTCGACATCGTGCTCGCCTCGACCAAGCGCAGCACGGGCACCCGGTAACTGATGGCGGTGGGCGCCCAAGCGCATCTCGGTCGGGTCCTCGTCGTCGATGACGACGGTGCGATCCGCCGCGTGTGCTCGCGCGTCCTGGGCGCCGAGGGCTGGACGGTCGTCCTCGCCGATAACGGTCGCGCCGCGATCGCCGAGCTCGAAGGTGCGAAGGTGCCGTTCGATTGCGTGCTCTCCGACGTCAACATGCCGGAGCTCGATGGCTTCGGCCTCGTCCGCGAGCTGCGCGCTCGCGATGGCGATCTCCCGGTGTTGCTGATGACCGGCGATCCGACACTGGACGGCGCGGTCCGTGCGATCGATCAAGGCGCGGTCTCGTACATCACCAAGCCGTTCGATCACGAGGTGCTCGCCGCCGCGGTCGCCCGCGCCGCGCGCGTCCATGGGGTGCAACGCATGCGGCGGCGCGCCGAGTCGTATGCGCGCGAGCTCTACGGCGAGACCATCTTGGATCGCTCCGGGCTGCAGGGCCGGTTCGACAACGCGATCGCCAAGTCGTGGATGGCCTATCAACCGATCGTCGAGGTCTCGACCAAGTCGATCTACGCCTACGAGGCGCTGCTCCGCACCGAAGAAGAATCGCTGCGTCGCCCCGATATCTTCATCGCGACCGGCGAGCGGCTCGACAAGATCCAGCTGATCGGTCGCACCGTGCGTGCCGCTGTGGCGGCCGCGGCCGAAACCGCGCCGAGCAACGTGCTGTTGTTCGTCAACGTGCACGGGCTCGAGCTCACCGACGAGGATCTCTACCTGGCCACGAGCGCACTCGCACATCATTCCAAGCGCGTCGTTCTCGAGATCACCGAGCGCACCAGCGTCGATCCGTCCGTCGGTTCGGCCCGCGTCGCGATGCTGCGCAAGATGGGCTACCGGATCGCGGTCGATGATCTCGGTGCCGGTTACGCGGCCCTCGGCGCGCTCGCCTCGCTCGAGCCCGAGGTCGTGAAGCTCGACATGTCGCTGATCCGCGATCTCGACCGCCACACGAACAAGCGGCGGATCGTCGCGGCCATCGCGAACCTGTGCCGGGAGCTCGGCAGTAAGGTCATCGCCGAAGGCGTGGAGACCGTCGCCGAGAGCACCGCGTGCGTCGACGCGGGGATCGATCTCTTGCAGGGCTACCTGTTTGCGAAGCCGAGCAAGGGCTTCGTCAACGTGGCGTTCTAACCCGCGGCGATCAGTCGCGGGGGTATTCGAACGGTGGGTGCTACGCTCACCGTGTTGGCCAGACCGTCGCTCGCGCTCGTTCCTCCCGATCCGCGAGCGCGTGCGTTCGAACTGGTCAAGCAACACGGCCGCGACACCGTCGCGTTCCAGGCGCTCGAGACCGGCTTTCGCTACTGGTTCGACCGCGACGATGCGGTCGTCGCGTACTCCGACACCGGCAGCGCATGGGTCGCGGGCGGTGGTCCGATCGCACCCGCCGACCGGATCGCGGAGGTCGCGCACGCGTTCATCGCCGCGGCCGCTCAGCAACATCGTCGCGCGTGCTTCTTCGCGGCCGAGCAGGACCTCGTCGAGCGCGGCCTTCCCGGCATGCAGATCGGCGAACAGCCGGTGTGGCGCGCGGCCGAATGGGACAGCGTGCTGCGCGGCGCGCCGTCGCTCCGCTATCAGCTCAATCGCGCGCGCAACAAAGGCGTGCGCGTGCGCCGCGTCCTCGAGCGCGAGCTCGACAACGATTCGGCGTTGCGGCTCCGGATCGACGAGCTCGCGAAACACTGGCAAGCGACCAAGCGCATGGCGCCGATGGCGTTCCTCGTCCAGCTCGAACCATTCACCTACACGACCGAGCGCACGCTGTTCGTCGCCGAGCGCGATGGTGCGCTACTCGGGCTGGTCTCCGCCGTGCCGGTGTATCGAGCGAACCGGATCTTCGTCGAGGATCTGCTGCGCTCGCCAGGTGCGGCGAACAGCACGCCCGAGCTCCTGATCGATGCCGTCATGCGCGCGGCCGGCGAAGCCGGCATCCCGGAAGTCACGCTCGGCTTGGCGCCGCTCGCGGGTGGGGTCGCGCGCTGGTTGCGACTCGCGCGCTGGATCGGCGGCCCGCTGTACGATTTCGAAGGGCTCCGCGCGTTCAAGGCGAAGCTCCGACCGCACACGTGGGAGCCGGTCTATCTGTGTACGACAGGATCCAAGCTGCTGGCCCTGCGCGATTCCTTACGCGCGTTCGCCGGCGGCAGCCTGGTCTCGTTCGCCGGCCGTACGCTGTTTCGGCGCCGCAGCTAGCCTTTGCTGGCGGCGATCAGGTCACCGACGATCCGCCACGTCATGCCCCAGATCGTGAAGCCTTCGTAACTCCACGCCGGGAACGAGCGGTCGGTGCCGGGATAGTCGAACGTGCTGTCGAAGTGGCCGGCGCTCGCGCGATCGAGCGGCATCCAGAACGCGGAGACTGCTTCGGGCCCGACCACGACGGGTAGCTCGACATTCGTGACGAACGCGAACGGCGTGACCTCGATGCCCATCGGCCCAGCCGAGAGCGGCGCGACGACCGGGAGGGGACCGATCAGCCGGGCCCGGTGCAGATCGATGCCGAGCTCTTCGTGGGTCTCGCGAATCGCGCAGGTCAGTAGATCTCCATCGCTCGGATGAAAGCCGCCGCCGGGAAGCGAGATGTGACCCGACCACGGATCGCCTTCGCGGTCGACGCGCTTCATCAACAACACCCGAGGCCCGTTCGAATCGTCGTGGACGACCGCGGCAACCGCTGCGCGCTTGCGCCCATCCGCCGGAGGGCGAACGTCGCGCGCGGGCAAGCGCGCGATCAGACGTTCGACGAAGGACGACACGTACCCTTTATAGCGCTACGGAGTTAGGATGCGTGCCGTGTCGGCACGCGAATTCGATCTCGTTCTCCTCGGTGCAACCGGCTTCACCGGCAAGCTGGTCGCACAGTATCTGGATCGTCAGCCCGCCATGAAATGGGCGATCGCGGGCCGGAGCCGCGAGAAGCTCGAAGCGGTCGCCGCCGCGCTCGGGACCAACATCCCGATCGTGATCGCCGATGCCCTCGATCCGGCGGCGTGCGCCGGGCTCGCGCAACGCACGAAGGTGATCTGCACGACGGTCGGCCCGTACGCGAAGTATGGAGCGATGGTCGTCGCCGCGTGTGCGGCCGCCGGCACGCACTACTGCGATCTCACCGGCGAGGTGAACTTCATCCGCGAGATGATCGACGCGAATCACGCGACCGCCGAGAAGACCGGCGCGCGCATCGTGTGCTCGTCAGGGTTCGATTCGATCCCGAGCGACCTCGGTACGTGGACGACGCAGCAAGCGTTCATCGCGCAGTTCGGCCATCCCGCGCAGAAGGTGACCGCGTACTACGGTGCGCTCAGCGGCGGGTTCTCGGGCGGCACGGCGGGCAGCATGTTCGCGACCGCCGATGCGATGAAGGATCGCGAGGTCCGGCGCATCCTCGCGAATCCGTACGGGCTCGATCCAGATCCGACCGCACCCCGCCCGGCTGCGCCCGACGACAAAGCGCCGAGCTGGGATCGCGACATCGGGATGTTCACCGTGCCGTTCGTGATGGCGACCATGAACTCGCGCGTCGTGCGCCGTGCCCACGCACTCGCGGGTCTACCGTGGGGCGCCGACTTCGTCTATCGCGAGGTCATGAGCACGCCCCCGACCGCGAAGGGCGCGATGATGGCCGCCGGCATCACCGGGGCCCTCGGCGCGCTCGCCTTCGCGATGCGCTATCCGAAGGTCCGCGCCGAGATCGAGAAGCACGCGCCAAAATCCGGCGAGGGGCCGAGCCAGGAGAAGCGCGAGCGCGGCCACTGGACGGTCCGGTTCGTCGCGAAGCGGGGTGACGAGCGACTCGACTACATCGTCGCCGATCCGCATGGCGATCCGGGCTACGCCTCGACCTCGAAGATGCTCGGCGAGGTCGCGCTGTCGCTCGCGTTCGACAAGCTCGTCTCGGCTGGCGGCGTGGTGACACCCTCGTTCGCCATGGGCCAGGCGCTCGTCGCTCGACTCGCTGCGGCAGGCCTCGAGTTTCACGCGAAGTAGGCCATCCGGTTACGCTGGCCGGTTACGATGGCGCGTGGCGTATCGGATCCTCGCGTGGTTCCTGCGCACGGTCACGAGGGTGTTCTTTCGCCAGATCGAGATCGTGGGGCTCGAGCACGTCCCGGCGGACGGTCCGGTGGTGTTCGCGGGCAATCATCCGAACTCGCTGATCGATCCGATCCTGATCATCACGACCTGCGGCCGCAAGGTCCACTTCGCCGCGAAAGATCAGCTGTTCAAGGGACGGCTGATGCGCGCGGTCCTGCGCGGGCTCGGAGCTGTGCCGATCAAGCGGCGCGACGATCACGACGGTGCGCCCAAGCAGGTGTCATCCGGGAGCGCGCCGGTAGACAACGAAGCTGCATTCACCGCGATGTACGATGTCCTCGGTGAGGGCCGCGCGATCGGTATCTTTCCCGAGGGACTGTCGCACGACGAAGCACATCTCTCGCGCTTGAAGACCGGGGCCGCGCGGCTCGCACTCGGCGCCGCGCATCGCTCCCATCGCACCATCACCGTCGTACCGTGCGGGCTCACGTTCATCCATCCGAAGCGGTTTCGCAGCCGCGTGCTCGTCCAGTACGGACCGCCGCTCGTACTCGACGAGGCGATCGAGAATACGCCCGAGCGCGTGCGCGAGGTCACCGACGAGATCGGCGACTCGCTGCGCCGGCTCACGGTGAACGCACCGGATTGGGACACCGTGCGCGCGCTCGATGTCGTGCGCCGGCTGTATCAGCCGCAGGAGATCTCGATCGAGGAGCGCGTCGAGCTCGCGCGCCGGTTCAACACCTACTACGCGCAGGTCGCGGGTGATCCGCGCGTGGTCGGCTTGATGGGCAAGGTCGGCGCGCACCAGGATCGACTCGACGAGCTCGGCATCACGGATCGCGAGCTCGCGCGTGATCTGTCCAAGCTCGAGGTCGCGGCACGTGTGCTCCGCCACCTCGTCTTGCTCGCGTTCTGGTTGCCGCTCGCGATGCCAGGCGCACCGATGCACGTGCTGCCGCTCGCGTTCGGTCGGTTCGCGAGCGGCAAGCTGACGCCGCGCAAGGACGTCGTCGCGACCACGAAGCTGTTGATCGGCCTGTTGCTCGTGCTGCTCGGCTACGCGATCGCGATCGGGTTGGCGGGCTGGAAGCTCGGCCTCTGGGCCGCCGCGGCGCTCGCGATCCTGTTGCCGCTCTCGGGCTGGGCGACCCTGCGCGTGCTCGATCGGGTTCGCCTCGTGCGGCGTGGCCTCGGCGTGTTGTTCCGGCGGCTCGCGTTTCGGCGCGAGGTCCGCTCGCTGCGCGGCGAGCGCACGCGGCTGGTCGAGCTCGTGGTCGCCACCGTCGGCGTGGTCAAGCCCGCGGCGCTCGCGGCGCTGTTTCCGATCGATCATCCTGATCGTCAGATCGAAGAGTCGTCGAAGGCGCGTCGCGACGCCGACCTCGATGCGGAGCTCGACAAGGACGGCCCGTGACACCGCTCGTCGTGTTGTTGCACGGACTCGCGCGCGGGCGGGGCTCGATGGAGAAGCTCGGCGCGTATCTCCGCGCGCACGAGCTCGAGACCTGGTCGCACACGTATCCTTCGCGCAAGCACTCGCTCGCGTATCTCGCCACCGCGATGACCGAGCTGCTCGTCGAGCGCGCGGCCGGGCGACCGCTGTGCGCGGTCACGCATTCGATGGGCGGGGTGCTCGTGCGCCACCTCCACGATCCGCGGCTGCAGTGGCAACGCATCGTGATGCTCGCGCCGCCGAACCGAGGCAGCCAGATCGCCGCCGGACTCGTGCGCAATCCGGTGTTTCGCTGGTTCTACGGTCCGGCGGGTGCCGAGCTCGCGGATGCCTCGCGGTGGCCCGCGCCACCCGCACCCTTCGCGGTGATTGCCGGCACGCGTCATCTCGCTGTCTCGAACGTGGCCAGCTGGACCGTGGGGCGGCGGTTTCCCGCGGGGACCGCGCACGATGGCACCGTCGCCGTCGAGGAGACCAAGCTCGAGGGCATGGCCGCGTTCGCCGAGGTCGACGCGACGCATACGTGGATCATGAACTCGCCGCGGGTGCAGTCGCTCGTCGCGTTGTTTCTACGCACGGGGAGCTTCGCTTCTGGGTGACGGCTGGATCGCGCGCGTGTTACAGCATCGAGTACATGTTCGGGCGCCTGTTACCTCGCGAGACCAGCTTCTTCGACTTCTTCGAGGAGCACGCCGCGCTCACGATCGAGGGGACCAAGGAGTTCCTCTCGATGGTCACGACCGGCGCGAACATCCCGGCGAAGTGCCGTCGGATCTCGGATATCGAACACGAGACCGACACCATCACGCACCGCTGCGTCGAAGCGCTCCACAAGACGTTCATCACGCCGATCGATCGCGATCAGATCCATCGCTTGATCACGCGCATGGACGACGTGATGGATTATGTCGAAGCCGCGGCCGAACGCATCGAGCTCTACGAGATCACGGTGATGACCAGCGACGTTCGCGACCTCGCGGATTGCTTGCATCGCGCGGCGCAGCAAGTCGAAGTCGCGGTGCGCGGCCTGCGCGATCTCAAGAACCCGCAAGCGACGCTGAAGATCTGCATCGACATCAATCGGCTCGAGAACGAAGCGGATGCGATCCTGCGCCGCTCGGTCGCGCGGCTGTTCAAGGAAGAGAAGGATCCGATCACCGTGATCAAGTGGAAAGAGGTCTACGAGAACCTCGAGTCCGCGAGCGATCGCTGTGAGGACGTCGCGAACATCATCGAGGGTGTGATCCTCGAGCACGCCTGATGGCGATCACGACCCTGGTCTGGATCACCGTCGCAGTCGCGCTCCTGTTCGACGTCATCAACGGCTTTCACGACGCCGCGAACTCGATCGCGACCGTGGTCTCGACCCGTGTGCTCTCGCCGCGGCTCGCGGTGATCTGGGCGACGGTGTTCAACTTCGTCGCGCTGTTCATCTTCCAGGAAGGCGTCGCGAACACGATCGCGAAGATCGTCAACGTCGATCATTCGAACCCCGCGTTCGTGTGGGTCGTCATCTGTGGCCTCCTCGGCGCGATCTTGTGGAACTTGCTCACCTGGTGGTGGGGGCTGCCATCGTCGAGCTCGCACGCCTTGATCGGCGGGCTCTCCGGTGCCGCCCTCGCCTTCTCCGGCGGCAACTTCGCGGTGCTTAACGTCCACAGCCTCGTCAAGACGCTCTACTTCATCGTGCTCGCGCCAGTGATCGGCCTCGTCCTCGGCGGCCTGTTCATGTTCATCGTGATGTGGACGTTCCGCAACATGCGGCCACGCAAGGTCGATTCGACGTTCCGGATCGGCCAGCTGTTCTCGGCGGCCGCGTACTCCATCGGGCACGGCGGCAACGATGCGCAGAAGACGATCGGCGTGATCTGGGCCGTGATGGTCGCGGGCGGCATGTTGCCGACCACCGCGACCGGCGCACCGCACTGGGTGATCCTCGCGTCGTACAGCGCGATGGCGTTCGGCACTGCGATCGGCGGCCAGCGGATCATCAAGACGATGGGCATGGGCATCACGTCACTCAAGCCGGTGGGTGGGTTCTGCGCGAACCTCGCGGGCGCGGTCACGCTGTTTGGCGCCACCGCGCTCCATGTCCCGGTCTCGACCACCCACACGATCACCGGTGCGATCGTCGGGGTGGGGTCGGTTCAGAAGCTCCGTGGGATCCGGTGGAACGTCGCGACGCGCATCGTATATGCCTGGATCTTCACGATTCCTGCCGCGGCAGCGGTTGGCGCTTTGACCCTGTACCTGGTCCGCGTGCTCGGCGCGTTCTAGGTGTCAGACCGCTGATCAAGATTCGGGTCGTGGCGAAGCTCTACTTCCGATACGGAACGATGGACTCGGCGAAGTCGATGAACCTTCTTGCCGTCGCACACAACTATCGCAAGCAAGGTAAGCGCGTGTTGCTCGTCAAGCCGCGCCTCGATACTCGCTTCGGCGCCACGAAGATCTCGTCGCGCTCCGGCCTCGAGGCGGAAGCCGATCTGATGGTCGATCCCGATACCCAGCTCGATCCGCGCGAGTTTGCGGGCCTCGATTGCGTGCTCGTCGACGAGGCGCAGTTCCTCGCGCCTGCGGTGATCGATGATCTGCGACGCATCACGGTCGATCCGGGCGTGCCCGTGATCTGCTACGGGCTTCGCACCGACTTCAAGACCAAGCTGTTCCCGGGCGCGCAGCGCTTGATGGAGCTCGCCGATGGCATCGAGGAGGTCAAGGTCACTTGCCAGTACTGCCAGCGGAAGGCGATCTGCAACCTGCGGTTCGTCAACGGCACGCCCACCCTCGACGGTCCGCAGATCCAGCTCGGCACCGACGAGCACTACGCACCGGTGTGCTGGGCGCACTACGACGAAGCCACCAAGCACATCAGCGCCGAAGCGTCGGGCGCCGTGCTCCGGCCTAGTTGAGATCTGCGCGCTTGGCGCGCCACTCGCGAAACAGCGCGCTGAACCGCGGTGCGGAGTGGAGCGCGGCGAGATCCGCATCGGTCTCCATCTTCTCGGCGTGGTCGTAGCCGTGATCGATCGCGAGCGCGACCTGATCGATCGCGCGATCGATCTGCCCGACCGCCGCGTAGGCGCACGCGGCCGAGTGATAGATGTACGGATTCTCGAGCGCGAACTTCTGGCCACCTTCGGCGAGCTCGACCGCGCGCTGAAAGTCGCCGAGCGCGTGCGCGTGGATACACGCATTGTTCCAGGCCATCACGAGCGCGGTTCGCGCTTCGCTGGTGCCCGGCTTCGGTTCCGGTAGCGAGATCACCCGGCGCAGGATCTGGAGGGCTTGCGCACGTTCGACCGAGAAGCTCGCGTTGTAGAGGTGCGGCACGAGAGGGTCCATATCCGGCAACCTCGCGAGCACCGCTTCGAGTGAGGCCGGGGCGTGACGCGCGATCGAGCCGACGAGATCCGAGAGGTCCTCCGGTGACGTCGCCGCCGCCGTCGCAGCGTCGAGGAGCTCCAGGGCAGGTGAGAGGTCCCTTGCCGCATGCTCGGCGATCTCGCCGATCACGAGGAGCCGAACATCGAGGCTCGGAGCGGTCTTCGCGAGCGTGATCGCCTCGGTCATTCGATCCTGGCGCACGAGTACGATCGCGAGATAGCCGACCGCATCGGAGCCCGGCTCGAACGCTATCGCCCGGCGCAGCAAGCGCTCGGCGACGATCGCCGCCTCGGCGTCATCGGGGTCATGCTCGAGCGCGACCTCGACGAGCATGCCCGCGAGCTCGCGACGACTCCACGCACTCTGCGAGACCGCCCACGTGAGCGCCGCCCCTTCGCCCTGGCGGCGAAAGCGATCCGCGAACGGATTGCCAGCGAGCACGAACGACGGCTGGCCATCGTCGCCGTTCGCGCGCGCCTTGAGCGAATCGTCGACGGTGTCGAAGCGAGCCCACGCGAGTGGCAGGATCTCGTCGAGCCGCGCAGCGATCCACAGCAGGAAGTGAACCTGGTCGGCTGCCGTCGCCGGCACCGCGAAGCGTTCGACCCACATCAGCGCCGAGCGATGCGTGCGATCGTGGATCACGTCCGCGCGCTGGAAGGGCTCGAACTCCTCGGCACGCTCGTCCTGATAGACCGAGAGCCACAGCGCGAAGAACGCGTTGACGACCGATTCTTCGCCGAGCGCCGCCGTCCCCGCGAGCTTCACCGCGATACCGAAGCTCTCCCAGTCATACTCGTCAATGATCTCGGGATAGCGCTCGATCGGAAACGAGACGGAGTGCTCGAACGGAGGGGGGCCGTTGCGCCAGTGACTCTCGAGCTGGATCGCGTCGACGTCGAGCTCGTCGTCGTCATCGTCGTCGTCGTCGTCGTCGTCGTCGGGCGCCGGCGCCGCGGGCGCATCAGGGGCCGCGTAGAGCACCTCTTCGGTCGGCACCGCCGGGGGAACCTGGATATCGCGCGGATCGGCGACCTCGTCACGGTCGTTCGGCGCGTCGTCGTCGTCGTCATCTTCATCCTCGTCATCATCGTCGTCGTCGTCGTCGTCGTCGTTGGAGATTTCGCTCCGGGCGGCCTCGAGCTCCATCCACGCAACCCCGTCCGCGCCGGTCTCGACCTTGACGAACCACACGGTCTCGAGCTCGAACTTCGCGCCCGCAGCCTCGATGGCGGCGCGATGAGCGGCGATCTCGTCCGCTGCGGGCGGCAACCACGGCGCCGCATGAAACTGACGATCCGGATCGTTGGCGTGATCCTCGGTCTCTTCCTCGGTTCGCTCGGTCACGCCCGCGGCGGTGAGCGCGTCCCACAGCTCGTCTTGTGTCTTGGCGTCGAGTGGTCGCGCACTTCGCGCAACCAAGATGCCGCGGGCGAGCTCACTGCGCCGCGGCTCGAGCCCGACGATTTCCATGCCTACGCCGAGCGTATCAGCATTCGATGATGTTCACAGCGAGGCCGCCACGCGCAGTCTCTTTGTACTTGCTGCTCATGTCGGCGCCGGTACGCCACATGGTCTTGATGACCTTGTCGAGCGAGACCTTGTGGGTGCCATCGCCCTGAAGCGCGAGCCGCGCCGCATTGATCGCCTTGACCGCGCCCATCGCATTGCGCTCGATGCACGGCACCTGGACGAGCCCGCCTATCGGATCGCAGGTCAGGCCGAGGTTGTGCTCCATCCCGATCTCCGCCGCGTTCTCGACCTGCGCGGGCGTTCCGCCCATGACCTCGGCGAGGGCACCGGCCGCCATCGAGCACGCGACGCCGACTTCACCCTGGCAGCCGACCTCGGCACCGCTGATCGAGGCGTTCTTCTTGTAGAGCGCGGCGATCGCGGCGGCGGTGAGCAGGAAGCGAATCGTGCCTTCATCGTCGGCGTTCGGCAGGAAGCGCCGGTAGTACATCATCACCGCGGGGATGATGCCGGCCGCACCGTTCGTGGGCGCCGTGACCACGCGACCACCCGCGGCGTTCTCTTCGTTGACCGCAAGCGCGAACAGGTTGACCCAGTCCATGATCGCGAGTGGATCGGTGTGACCGCCCGGATCACTCTTCAAGCGGCGATACAGCGCCGCCGCGCGACGCTTGACCTTGAGGCCACCCGGCAAGATGCCTTCGCGCTCGCAACCGCGCTTCACACATGCATCCATCGCCGCCCAGATCGCGACGATCCGGGCGCGAATGTC
Source organism: Kofleriaceae bacterium (assembly GCA_043780895.1). Taxonomy (GTDB): domain Bacteria; phylum Myxococcota_A; class Polyangia; order Haliangiales; family Haliangiaceae; genus JABFXX01. The sequence continues at coordinate 107,044 of JAYWCI010000004.1, forward strand.
GGCTTCGGAGGCGTGCGCCTTCTCGTTCTCGAGCATCAGCGCCGAGAAGCTCATGCCGTGCTCCGAGGACAGCCTGAGCAGCTCGTCGCCCGTGTTGAACGGGTACGGCACCGTGATCTGATCCGCGGGCGGCGAGCCATCGGCCGGGGCGCCCGTGTGATCGACGACGAAGCCACCGCCGACCGAGTAATAGATCCGCTCGACGAGTGTGACCGCGCCGGCGTACGCACTGAACCGCATGCCATTCGCGTGGAGGGGCAGCTTCTCGCGACGATGAAAGATCAGCGCTTCGGCCGGGTCGAGCGCGACCTCGTGCGTGCCGAGCAGCTTGATCCGCTTGGTGGTCTCGACCGCACTCACGCGGCGCGCGACCGAATCGATATCGACGGTCGCGGGCTCGTCGCCCTCGAGCCCGAGCACGATCGCGCGATCACTGCCGTGGCCTCTGCCGGTGAAGCCGAGGCTGCCGAACAGCTCGATCTTCACCCCGGTGACCTGGTTCATCATGCCGTCGGCGACGAGCCGCTCGGCGAAGCGCTTCGCAGCGCGCATCGGACCGACCGTGTGCGAGCTGGATGGCCCGATGCCGATCTTGAAGATGTCGAAGACCGAGATGTGCACTAGCGTGCAATGTACTCGATCAACGCTCGGGTGCGCGCGTGCGTGGCTTCCGGGATTTGCCGCCACGCTGCGTCAAATCGTAGTTCTCCGCGAAGCCGTCCAGCAGCAGCGGGAGATACGCCTTCCCACCCGTCGTATCGAGCAGGTTGTCCTGACCGCCGTGGCGGTTGCAGGCTCGTCGATTCGCGTTACCGTCCCTGTTTAGAACAGGATGCGAGTCTTGATGCTGGTCGGCAGCTCGCCGATCGCGGTCTTCACGTCGCCCGAGACATCCTGGTCGAGATCCATGATCAGATACCCGATATCGGTATCGGTCGAGAGGACCTGAGCGCGAATGTTCGCGTTGCGGTCCGAGACGATCTTGTTGATGTCGCGAAGCACGCCGGGAACGTTGCGGTGGATGTTGAGGATCCGGTGCGTACCCTTGCCCTGCGGGAGCTCGACCTGCGGGAAGTTGACCGCGCCGGTCGTCCACCCTTGGTTGACGTACTTGAGCAGCACGGTCGAGACCTCTTTACCGATCGCCTCCTGGGCTTCCTCGGTCGAACCACCAATGTGCGGCGTAAGGATCACGTTCGGTAGATTGCGGAGCGCCGACTCGAACCCATCGCTGTTCGTCTCGGGCTCGCTCGGGTAGACATCGACGGCGGCGCCCCCGACGTGGCCACTCGCGATCGCGGCCGCGAGCGCGTCGATCTGGACGACCGTGCCACGACTCGCGTTGAGCAGACACGCGCCCTTCTTCATCACCGCGAGCTCGGCGGGGCCGATCATGTTCTTCGTCGACGGAAGTTCGGGAACGTGGAGCGTGACGAAGTCGGAGACCTTCAGCACCTCCTCGAGCGTGGGCAGCGACTGGTTGTTGCCCATCGGTAGCTTCGCGGACACGTCGTAGAACACGACGCGCATGCCGAACGACTCGGCGAGCACGCCGACCTGGCTGCCGATGTGGCCGTAACCGACGATGCCGAGCGTGTGACCACGGACCTCGTGGCTGCCAACGGCGACCTTGCGCCACTGCCCGAGGTGAACTTCGCGCAGCCGATCGCCGAGCTGGCGCGACAGCATCACGATCTCGGCGATGATCAGCTCGGCGACCGAGCGCGTGTTCGAGAACGGCGCGTTGAACGCGACCACACCCGCGCGGTTCGTGTAGCTCAGATCGATCTGGTTCGTACCGATGCAGAACGCACCGACCGCGAGCAACCGACGCGCTTCGTCGATCACCTTCGGCGTGATCTGGGTCTTGCTGCGAATACCGAGCAGGTGGACGTCGCGAATCTTCGCAGCAAGCTCGGCTTCGGACAGCGCGCCCTTCACGGTCTCGACTTGAAAACCTTGCGCTGCAAACGCTGCGGTGGCGACCGGATGGATGTTCTCGAGCAGGAGGACCTTGATCGAGGACTTCGGAAACGACGTCTCGGACATCAGCGGGCACTTTAGCAGGGATACCTTTGAGACATGGCGAAGGCGAAGGCCGAGAAAGGGCCGGCGGAGGAACCCGAGGCACCGAAGCTCCCAAAGGCATAGCAGGCAATGTCGCCCCGCAAGCGGAAGGTCAAGACCGAAGCAGGTTCGGTCGGACTCACGCTAGACGAGCGCGCATCAGGCCAAGATGATCGAGGGCGCGAAGGAGTTCGATCCGTCGAAGCTCCGCGCGCAGGATGTCGCGATCGCGACGACAGTCGGTGGCGAAGCCGAGTAGCGAACCCGAGCGGTCTAGTAAAAGTAGTAGTGAATGCCGAAGCCGCCCGCGACGCCGGTGGTCGAGCCGCCGATATCGAACTCGCTCGCATCAGCGGTGCCGATCACGAACCCGCCGTTCGCGCTGAGCGCGACGTTCGAGCTGAGGAACGCGCGAATCTCGAAGCCGGGCTCGATGAACAGGTTCGTGCCGCGGTTGGCACCCATGGTACCGGGGACGCTGTCGAGACCGATCTGACCGCCGAGGCCGAAGTCGGCGAACGCGGTGTGATGCACGTGATAGAAGAACCGGCCCGCGATCTGGAAGCGGGAGTTGTTGGCGCCCGCGGGATCCGAATAGCCGAGGGAGCCACCGACGTGAAACAAGCCCGCGTCGTAGTTGACCGACACGCCGCCGATGCGGCTCAGGGTGTACTCGGTGCCGACGCCGATCGAACCTGCTTGGCCGCCTGCGTGGGCTCCGCCCGAGGCGCCGATCACGAACAACGTGGTGAGAAGGCTGGTCTTGAACATGCGCGCGCATGCTGCCCCCATCTGGATCGTGGATCAAGTGCTAGGCTCGCTGCGTGATCTCGGACGAGCTCGAGCTATCCCATCTCGATGCGCGCCACGTTCGAAATGGCTGGCGACTGCTCGTACCACCGCGCGTGCTCGATGCGCCGGCATGGGCACTCGTCGTCATCGACCGCGAGCCTTCCAAGATTCTCTCACTGGTGATCGCCGGCACCCATGCGCGCGGGCGGATCGATCCGGTGCCGCTCGCGAGCACCGAGCCTGCCGTGCTCGCGGCCTACGCCAAGCAGCTGGAGGTCGGCGCCGTCGTGGTGATCGATCAGCACCTGATCGGCGAGCTGTCGTCTGAGATCGAAGGCCTGCTGCGCCTCGACATGGACGGCACCGACCAATCCCTGGTCGCATTGCGCGCCTTGAAGAAGCACGCCGGGCGCGGCGTGTGGACCGAGCCACCACTGCTCGAGCTGTTGCCCGCGCCCGCGTACGAGCCGATCCAGCGCACGTTCGATCTGTTGATTCCGGATCGCACCGCGCTCCTCGCGTACGTGATCGAAGATGATCATTCGCGCGTCCACACCTCGATCATCGCGACCAAGGAAGCGGGCAACATCAGCCGCGTCGGCACGCACCGAGCGATCGGTGATCTGGTCTCGGAGGCCACGCTCGCGCGCGACTGGAACCAGCACTACAAGCGCGTCCTCGCCGCGGTCGAAGAGCGCTACGCGAAGCCGTCGGTCGGGGTGTTTCTCGAGCGCGCCACGCTGATGAAGATCCTCACGGGTCCGAGCGATCAACTCGCGCGCGAGCTCAATGCCAAGCGCGTCGTGATCGATCCGGCGCCCGCGTGGTTACTCGGCTTACTCGGTGGGGC
>JAYWCI010000005.1:0-3551 GCA_043780895.1 Kofleriaceae bacterium
TGGCGCCGCCCGCGATGGGGAGACCTGATCAAGCCTTCAGGAAACTGACTCTCCGTCGCGGGCTCCTCGGTCAACCACCCAGGAGCCCTTCTCGTTTTCGGCTGAAAGCGTGGAGCGGCTCCTCTCGAGAGGTCCGTCATGTCTGCGTTACTGCCCGAATCCTCCATCTCCCTGGCGTGGGTCGACCGTCCGGGCCGAGCACTCCTGCGCCTCGCCTGGCCCATCACCATCTCGATGGTCTCGTTCTCCGCAATGACCCTCGCCTCGACCGCGTTCGTCGCGCACCTCGGTGCCGATCAGCTCGCGGGTGTCGGGCTTGCCGGCGTGATCGGCTTCTCCCTCGTGTGCTTCGGCATCGGCCTCCTGCGCGGTGCGAAGACCCTGGTCTCGCAAGCGCTCGGCGCTCGGTGCAGCGACCGCATCCCCGCGTTGCTCGGCTCCGCGGTCGCCCTCGCCGCCGTGGTCAGCCTCGTCGGCCTGGTCGCGGGCGAGCTCGTCGCTCCGTACCTCGATCGCCTCACGGCATCGCCAGGTGCCGGGCACTTCGCGACCCAGTACCTGACGATCCGCTCGCTCGGCACACCGTTCGCGATCCTGTTCGCGGCGCTGCGCGAAGCGAAGTATGGCGAGGGCGATACCAAGGCACCGATGCGCGCCTCGCTCGCCGGCAACGCGGTCAACATCTCGCTCGATATCGTGCTCATCCTCGGCTTGCACTGGGGCGTGCGTGGCGCGGCCGTCGCCGCGCTCTGTGGCAACGCGACCGAGCTCGCGCTCCTCGCGATTCCGATGGTGGCCCAGCTGCGCGCGATGAAGGTCACGCGCGCGGCGTTGCGCGACACGTGGGCGCAAGGCCTGCCGAATGGTCTGCAGTTCGTGATGGAGGTCGGTGCGTTCTTGATCGTCACGCTGCTCGTCGCGCGGATGTCGGCGGTCGATGCCGCGGCTCACCAGATGGTGCTGCACTTGATCAACGTGAGCTTTCTGCCCGCGCACGCGCTGGCCGAAGCTGCGGCGGTCCTGGTCGGTCAGGCGGTCGGTGCCGGGCGCAACGAGCTCGTACCGCGCGTCGCGCGCAACGCGATCGCGATCGGCGGCGGCTACTCGACCGCGTGCTGCGTGATCTACGCGGTGCTCGGCAGCTCGTTCGCGCACGCCCTGGCCGGCCGTGATGCCGCCCTCGGTGCGCGTGCGACCACGCTCGTCCACGTCAGCTTGATCTTTCTGGTCGCCGATGCGGCGAACGTGATCGCGCGTGGCGTGCTCCGCGGTGCGAGCGACGTTCGCTACGCGGCGGTCGTCGGCATCATCTGCTCGTGGTTCACGACCCCACCGCTCGCGTACCTGTTCGGCGTGATCCTGGGCCACGGCGTGGTCGGCTGCTGGGTCGGGCTCGCGGTCGAGATCATCGTCGGCGCGAGCCTGTTCTGGCTCCGGGTCTGGCGGGGTGGCTGGCAACCGGCGGCAGCCACAGCGCGTCGAGCCCTCGCTGGAACGGCGGTCTGAGGGTTCGGGCGTAGGCCGGCTACTCCGGTAGCCACACGATCTCGACCGCCCGTCGAAGATCGTCATTGAAACGGCCACGCCGCTCGACGATAGTCCGCGCGTGCGTAAGGTTGCTTTTGTTCTCGCCCTCGTCGGTTGCGCCAAAGGCGGAGCCGGCCAGCTCGCTCAAGGCGACGCGAACGAAACCATCATCGATGGCAAGCTCTACCTCGACGCGCCACCCGTGCAGCGCGACGGCGCGCACGTGTTCAACGACGCGCACGTGTTCAACGACGCACACGTGTTCAACGACGCACACGTGTTCAACGATGCGCATGTCTTCCAGGACGCACACGTGTTCATGGACGCATGCACGCCGGTGCAGACCGAGTTGCTCGTCAACGGCGACTTCGAATCGAACACGACCGGCTGGCACGAGATCCAGTTTGATAGCGAGCTGATCTCGAGCCAGGCTCCGCAAGCAGGAATCTACGGTGCGTGGCTCGGTAGCTACACTCAAACCGCGACGGACGAGCTCTATCAGGACATCGCGGTCCCGGCCGGCACCACGTCGCTGGTGCTCACCGGCTACTCGCTGGTCTATACGAAAGAGACGACCACGACTAACGCGTACGACAAAGCATACGTCAGCCTCGCGACGATCACCGAGACCACGCTCGAGACTGCACTCACCGTGACCAACCTCAGCGTGACCCCGGCCTACGTCTCGTTCACCCACTCGTTTGCGGTCGCGGCGGTCGCGGGCACCACGGTGCGCTTCAAGCTGAACTCGTCGAGCAACAGCTCGAACTACACCAACTTCTTCTTCGACACGTTCTCGCTCAAAGCCACGCACTGCCCGTAAGCTCGCGCGCATGCGCGCATCGCTCCTCGTCCTCGCCACGTCGCTCGCGGCGTGTGCAAGCTCCCCGCCTGTTTCACCCGCGGCTCCCGCGGCTCCCGCGGCTCCCGCGACGCCCGCGACACTGACGGCGCTTGCCCTTCCGCCGGTTACAGGCACGGACAGCCTCGCCGCACCGATGGCGAAGCTCGCGTTCATGCGCGGCGTGTGGGCTGGTCCGGCGATCGGGATGACTCGCAGCGGCCCGTACAAGGTCACGCAGACCGAGCGGATGGGACCGATGCTCGGCGGTGATGTCGTCGTGATCGAAGGCCGCGGCTACAAGGACGACAACACGACCGGCTTCAACGCATTCGCGGTGGCGTCTTTCAATCCGCAGACCGAGAAGTACGAGTTTCGATCGTACGCGCAGGGCTACGCCGGGACGTTCGAGCTCAAGCTCACGCCCGACGGCTACGTGTGGGAAGTGCCGGCGGGTCCGAAGGCGATCACGCGCTTCACGGCGGTCGTGAAGGCCAACACGTGGCACGAGGTCGGCGAGTACATCGCAGAGGGTGGTGCACCGAAGCAGATCTTCGAGATGACCTTGAAGAAGGTCGGCGACACCGACTGGCCGCTCGGTACACCGGTCTCGCCGACGCTCGGTCGGTAGCCTCCGAAACGCACCCACGATTTGTCCGTTACACGCGTTCTGCAGGTGACGGTCGAAGGATCAGAGTGCGGTGAGCGGCCACGGGAGGCCGACGAGGTCGTGTGCGATCGCCTTGAAGCCGGCGCGCAGGCGCGATGCGCTCGGGCGGCGATCCGGATCACGCGCGAGGGTGGCGCTCAGGAGCTCCGCGAGGGGTGCGAGCTTGCGGGCTTTGGCCATGCGGCCGAGGGTCTCGGAGCCGGGTTGCTTCGTGAAGTGATGGTCGATGACCTCCTTCACCGAGTCGCCACCGAACAAGACCGAGCCGGTGAGCACCTCGTAGGCGACGCAACCCGCCGCGTAGACATCGGAGTGCGACGGATCGTACTTGTCGCCACCTTCGGACCAGACCTCGGCCGCGCCGTAGTGAACGCTGCCGCAACCGGAGCGGATGCGCCGACCAGCGAGCCCGAAATCGACGAGCACCGCGTTGCCGGTCGTCTCGCGGAGGACGACGTTCGGTGGCTTGACGTCGAGGTGCGCGATCTGGACCGCGTGCATCGCCTCGAGGCC
>JAYWCI010000006.1:0-8815 GCA_043780895.1 Kofleriaceae bacterium
GATCAAGCGACGCGCAAGGACCGCGGGTTCTCTTCATATGAAGAGGCGTGTGATGTCGCGATCGCGGCGAACGCGAAGCGGCTCGTCACGTTCCACTACGACCAGGACTACACCGACGACGATGTCGATCAGATCGTGGCGGCGTGTGTGGAGCGCTTGAAGCCAGCCGGGATTGCCGTCACGCCTGCGCGTGAAGGCGACGAGCTCGAGATTTAGTCCGGCCGAACACCGAACGCGATGTCCGCCGGCGGTCGAGATGAGTGCGGCGAGGAGCAGCGCGCGAGCCAGCATGATGGAGGTAGCAGTAACCGCCGTGCCGTCGCCGTAGACAGCAGCGCGCGGACATCGGACATTCTCGGGGATGTCCGTTGCCCAGCGAGCCGCACGCGGAGCTATCTGGACCGTCGCATCGAGCATGGGTGGGCGCGCAGTGGGCGTTCTTGGCACGATGCTGATGACCCGGTTTCTTCACCCCGATCAGATCGGTGAGGTGAACGATGCCGCGATCGTTGCGATGAGTTGCAGCTGGATCACGATCTGGGGCTTCGGTCAGTACGCGGTCGTGAAGGGCCGCGGCGACGATGCCGCCGAGGTCACGTGGCACGCGACCGTCGCGTATCTGGTGCTAGGGACAATTTCGATCGGGCTCGGCGCTCTGTTCGCGGGGCGGTTGGCGCCGCTGCTCGATGCCCCGCACGCGGTGACGTACATCCCGTGGATGGCGCTCGCGGTGTGGATCAAGCGCCTGAGCGCGATGCCGGAGCGCGTGCTCACGCGGCAGATGAAGTTTCGCGCCTCGGGCATGGCGCTCGCCTTCGGCGAGATCACGTACACCGCCTCGGCGCTGACGCTGGCCGCGCTCGGCTGGGGCGGCATGTCGATCGTCGCCGCGAACATCGTGCAGTCGTGCGTGGTCGTGTTGATCCTCGTGAAGGCCGCGGGGATCAAGAGCTGGGCGACGCCGACCAAGCTCAAGTGGTCGCGGTTCAAGGACATGCTGAAGTTCGGCGTGCCGCTCGGCGTGCAAGGCGTCGCGCACAATGCGGCGCGCTACTGGGACAACCTCACCGTCTCGCACTTCTTCGGGCCGGGCTCGGCGGGTGCGTACAACATGGCCTACAACCTCGCCGATATTCCGGCGATCCAGGTCGGCGAGCAGATCGCGCTCGTATTGATGCCGTCGATGGCGGAGCTGCCGAAAGAGCGACGTGGTCAAGCGCTCGAGCGCGCGAGCGCGATGCTGTCGTTGATCATCTTTCCCCTCGCCGTGGGGTTGGGCCTGGTCGCGTATCCACTGATCGGGTTGATCCTGCCTTCGAATGAGTGGCAGGAGGTCGCGCCGCTCTTGACAGTGCTCGCGTGCCTGTCGGTGTTCCGGCCGATCACGTGGACCTTGTCGGCGTACATGGAAGCCGAGTCCAAGACCGGGCGGCTGATGTTCCTCGAGGTCGCGAAGGTGTTCCTGATCGTCGGCGGCATGGCGCTGTTGTCGCCGTTCGGGTTGCGGATCTCGGCGTGCGCGGTGGGGATCGCGTTCGCGCTGTCCGCGGTCGCCGGCGTGATCTTGGTCGTGCGCGAGGGACCTTCGGCGACGAAGCTGCTCACCGGCTTCTTGCAACCGCTCGCGGCGTGCGCCTGCATGGGCGGCGCGATCTGGCTGGTGCACAAATTGCTCGGGGCACAGGCGTACGGGCTCCAGCTGCCGGTGATGATCGTCGTCGGTGGCGTGGTCTATGTCGCAGCGGCGTTGGTGCTGTGCCGCGCCACCGCGCGCGAGCTCCTTAGCCTGACGAGGCGGGCGCTAAAAAAATGAGCAACTTTGCCCTCGTCGGCGCCGCCGGGTTCGTCGCCCCGCGCCACATGAAGGCGATCGCGGAGACGGGTAATACGCTCGTGGCCGCCGTCGATCCGCACGACAGCGTGGGGATCATCGATCGCTACTTTCCCGATGCCGCGTTCTTCACCGAGGTCGAGCGCTTCGATCGGTTCCTCGAGAAGCGACGGCGCGTCGATCCGGTGCACTACTTGAGTATCTGTTCGCCGAACTATCTGCACGATGCGCACGTGCGGTTGGCGCTGCGCGTCGGTGCGCACGCGATCTGCGAGAAGCCGCTGGTGTTGAGCCCGTGGAACCTGGATCAACTCGCGGCACTCGAGCAGGAGTACGGACGCCGGGTGTATTCGGTGATGCAACTCCGATTGTTGCCCGCGCTGCAGGAGCTCAAGGCGAGCCTGGGACGCGAGCGAGCGGAAGTCGAGCTCACGTACATCACGCCGCGCGGGCGCTGGCACGATGTGAGCTGGAAGGGCGTGCCGGAGAAGAGCGGAGGCATCGCGCTGAACACCGGCGTGCACTTCTTCGACGCGCTGATCTGGTTGTACGGTCGCCCCCAGAGCTCGCGCGTGTACATGTCGCAGCGAGACAAGATGTCGGGCGTCTTCGAGCTCGAGCGCGCTCGGGTGAGCTGGTTCTTGAGTGTCGATGGTGCGGACATGCCAAAGGGCGTGGATAAGCCGGCGTATCGCGAGCTGGTTTCGGATGGCGTGGCGCTCGAGTTCTCGGAGGGGTTTCCGGATCTTCACACCGAGGTTTATCGCGACGTGCTGAGTGGCGGCGGGTTCTCGATCGAGGACGTGCGTCCAGCGATCCAGCTCGCGCACGAGATGCGCGTCGCGACCCCAGTGACAGCTGGCGCGGACGCGCACCCGTTATTGAGCCGCTAGCTCTAACTTCGCCGGTACGCTCCACAGCTCGCCGTCGAATGCGCGGAGCTCGATGCTGTAGCGCCCCACGAGGTCCGCGAGGAACGAAATCATCGGGCTCGTCGTATCGGTGAGTGCAGCAGCGCTCGATGCGGGGCGAATCGCGAGCCGCCACTGATATGTGAGGGTTCGATGTTCCGGATTCGAGGTGCCGGTTGCATCGAACATCGCAGGCGCTCCGTCGGTGACCAGCAACCGAAGGGTGTACGTGCCGAACCGATCCGGGACGAACGTCGTAGTCACCGCATCGATGTTCGCGGGTTGGGCCGTGCTGCCTTGCGGCCGCTGCGCGATCGTCTAGCGATACGCCACGATCTTGCCGCCCGCATCGAACGAACTGCTGCCGTCGAGCGTGACGGTAGCTCCGAGCGGATAACTCGAGCCGGTGCCTGCATCCGCGATCGGATGTGCCCGCGCTACCGGCTGCGCAGGAAGATCGAAGCCGTTGCAGGCAACAAGCGCGACGAGAACCAGCGCCCTCATTATTGGAACGGGTCCACGATGCTCGGGTGATCGCCTTGCTTCACCGTGCGCGCCGCCGCGATCGCGGCCTTCGCAGGCCCGGCGTTGCCGAACGCCCCGATGACTTGGTGATCGACCGCGAGCTCGCGCACGAGAAACGCGTGGAGCTCGGTCAGCGTGAGGCGTGCCACGTTATTGCCGAGTGCATCGTAGTAACTGTCCTCCAGCCCGAACTGCGCCAAGAAGGCGAGCCGGTTCGCGAGCGCGCCCGTGGTCTCCGCATTGCCGAGCAGCGACTCGAGCACTTTCTGGCGACCGAGCACGAACGCGCCGCGATAGACCTCCGGATCGTGCCGCATGTCCTCGAGGAGCTGCATCATTGCCTGAGCACCTTCGGCGGAGCGCGCGGCGTCGACGTCGCCCGAGATCGTCCACAGTCCACCGCCGCGGCGAGGCTCGTAGTGCGCATCGAATCCGTACGTCAGCGCACGCTTCTCGCGGAGCTCGGAGAGCTGTGCGCGGAGGACGGCTTCGAGCACGATCCGCTTGGCATAGTTCTCGTCGACGCCATGACCTCCGACGAAGTACGCCGCCAGCTTGACGATCGGCGATGGCTTCGCCGCGGTGCCGACGATGTAGCCCGGTGTCGTGCGCGGCCGGGTGGTCACATCTCGCGTGCGTGTCCCAGCTGCAACTTGATCCGTGTTGTAGGCGATGTGGCGTTTGACGAGCTCGTGATCGAACACGCCCGCGAGGACCAGCGTCGAATTCTTCGGCGTGATGTGACTGCGCGCCCAGTCTTCAACCGAGTCCTGCGAGAGATGATTGATGCCCGCAGCCGAGAGCGCCGCGCGCGCATACGGATGACCTTCGCCGTACAGCGAGAGCAGGATCTCTGTCGTATACGCGTCGCGTTCGACGGTGCGGGGCGCCGAAAGGCGCGCGACAAGATACTTTCGTTGATCATCGTCGAGTCCGTTGCCTGGAAGGCGAAGCTCGCTCGACACCGTGGCAATCAGATCGTCGACGCGAATCGAGAGACGGCGCTGACCAAACACCAGCGAGTCGGCATCGACACTCGAAGCGCCGACCGTATGCGCGACGCCTTCTCTACCGAAGGGCGCATCGGCGTATCCAGCATCGACGACCAGGCGTGCAGCCACCAGCTGCGTGCTCGTGCCGGTAGCGAGAACGACCGCGAGCCCATTGCTCTGCGTGTAGCGCTCGGTATGGATCCGCAGCGTGGTCTGTAAGGGCGGCAACGGCTTGTCCGCGAGCGTGCGATCGACGCGAGCCCCGTGGCGTTCGACCACGCCCTGGAACAGGCTCGCCGAATTGACCGAGCTTGCATCGCTGGGCTCGACGAGGATGTAGCGCGCGCGGGCATCGGTGAGCCATTGTTCGGCGAGCGCGCGCACGTGGCCCGGTGTCGAAGACGATAGCTCCTTGATCCGCGCGACCACCGAATCGTTCGGCTCGTAGACCAGGATGTTGGTCGCCATGTCGTTGCGGCCTTCGAGCGATTCCCACGCCGAGAGCACGCTCGCCGCGTGGCGTTCCCACGTCCGGACCCAGCGTGCGTCTTTCGGCTCCGTGCCACCGCCCGCAAGCTGGTAGTAGACCTCGCGCAGCGCGCTATCGACGCGCTTCTTCGCTTCGTCGAAGTCGCTCGCCGATTCGAGCTCGATGCTCACGGCGAGCACCGGTGCTTGGGGCCCGCCCATCAACTCGGTCGACGCCGAGTGTCCCCACTTGAACAAGAATGCGTAGTCCTCGAGCGAACCCGCGATCCGCGGCGCGGCTATCTCCAGGAGGCGATAGTCGGTCGAGGCCATCGGCGGTAGCGGCCACGTGGCGATCATCGTGGGTTCGTCGACCGTGCCGTGCAGCTTGACCGAGCCGCCTAGCACCGGCGCCGGCGGGACGACGTGGGGAGCCGCCGCCATGCGCGCCGGGACGTGATCGAAGTGATCGGAGACGGCCTTCTGAACGGCCGCTTCGGTCACGTCACCGCTGATCGCGATGATCGGTGTCCCGCGATGGTACGGACCGACGATGAACGCGCAAACGTCCTCGTAGGTGAGCGCGGCGACGGTCTCGGGCGAGTCGATGCGACGATACGGATGGCCCGGCGGATACACGGCTTCATAGAGCGCCCGCCGCAGCTCACTGCCGCCACCACCACTGCGCTGTCGAAGCTCGTTGCGCACCACTTCGCGCTCGCGCTCGAACAGCTCGCGCGGAATGCCCGCGCATCCGATGGTGATGCGGTCCGCTTCGATGTGGATGAGTGCGTCGAGCGATTCGGGCAACGCGCGCGCTTCGTAGGTGGTTGCCTCGAGCGTGGTGTTCGCGTTGAAGTACAACGAAGCCGTGGAGATCTCCGCATCGAGCGATGTCTTGACACCATCGCGGGTGACCTCGACCTCGGTCAGCAAATGCTCGACGAGGTGGGCGAGGCCCTCTTTGCCGACAGGATCGTCGATCGAGCCGACGGGATAGCGAACGTCGAGGCGGATGATGTTCGCGTCGGGTTCCGGGAGGACGACGAAGCGGTAGCCACGGTTGGAGTCGAAGCTCGTGCCTTGCGTATGAACCGCGAGGCGACGATCCGGATCAGGTGGACGGATCAACGTTCCACACGCCGCTACCAGCACGACCACCCCCACCAATCTCTGCACTACGAGCAAGCGTATCGCAGGGTCGCGGTCGCAAATCAAGAGCGATAGAAGGCGCGGATCGCACCGACAACGTACTCGAGCTGCTGGGCCGAGAGCTGCGGATGCACGGGGAGCGCGAGGACCTCGCGCGCCGCGAGCTCTGCATGAGGGAGGGACTGGCCGGTCGAGAACGGCGTCTGCTGATGGAGGGGCTTCGGGTAGTAGATTTCGGTCTCGATGTCGCGCGAGCTCAGATACGTGCGGAGCTCGTCGCGGCGTGGTGCACGAACGACGAACTGGTGCCAGACGTGACCGGGAGCCTCGGCCGGGAGCACGAGCGGCGTGGCGGCGAGTGCGTCGCGGTAGAAGGCGGCGGTTTGTTGGCGCTGTGCGTTCCAAGCGGCGAGGTGCGGGAGCTTGACGCGCAGGATCGCGGCCTGGAGCGTGTCCATGCGGGCGTTCGCGCCAAGCACGTGGTGCTCGTACTTCGGACGAGCGCCGTGCGCGCGGTAGAGACGAATGCGATCGGCAAGGGCTGAATCGTTGGTGAGCACCATGCCCGCATCGCCGACCGCGCCGAGGTTCTTCGAGGGGAAGAAGCTCAGCGTGGCAAGTGGACCGAGATGTGAGGAGCCCACGGCCTGTGCGGCGTCCTCGAGAATTGGCACGGTGGTCGTGATCGGATCGGCGGGACGGCCGAACAGGTGCACGGGGATGATCGCGCGCGTGCGCGGGGTGATGCGCGCGAGCGCATCGGTCGGCAAGAGATTGAACGTGAGGGGATCGATGTCGGCGAAGACGGGGGTCGCGCCTAGGCGCGCGATCGCGCCGGCGGTGGCGAAGAACGAGAAAGAGGTGGTGATGACTTCATCACCGGCGGTGACGCCGAGCGCGAAGAGTGCAGCGAGGAGCGCGTCGGATCCGGAAGCCACGGCGATCGCGTGAGCGTGCGAGGTCTCCATCTCACGCTCGAAGGCAGCGATGTCATCGCCGTTGATGTACCGGCCGCTCGCCAGGACTCGATGGACAGCGGCATCAAGCTCGGGCGCGAGCGCCGCGTACTGCGCGGCGAGATCAGCGAGCGCGACCTTCATCGGGTCCACGATGCGTCGCTCTGAAATTTCAGGGAAGTCCGAGATCTAGTTTTGTGTCTCGGCGGACGCGCGTCTGCAGCTAACGCCTCGGCTGCGCGATTTTCGAGGCAATCGAGCGCTTGACCAGCGTTGGCGGGCCAGCCCAGACTTGCCTGTGGGGCAATTTTCGATTCTGGCGTTTTTGGTGGTCGCCGCGTGCGGCTCGAACAATAGCAATCATCCAGCCGACGCCTCGCCGCCCGTGAAGGATGGCGCAGGTGCCGACGCGCCATCGGACGGACCGCCGGTCGCGTCCGCACTCGCGGTCAATGATGGCACCGGGTCGGTCACGATGTGGGCCGCGCCAAGTGCGTTCGTGGGCTCGATCTCCACGGGCCGCTTATTCATCTACAACACGAGCAGCACCGCAACGCTCGCCACTGTCACGACCTCGTTCGGTGGTCCTGATGCGGCGAACTTCACGGTCGACGCCGGCAATTCGACCTGCGGCACACCGCTAGCGGCTCACGATGGATGCTGGATCCAGATCAAGTTCTCCGCGACCGTCGCGGGAACGAAGGCAGCGACACTCAGCGTCTCCGGTGGCGGCCCCACGCAGACGATCGCACTCACGGCACTCGGTCTGCCGACGATCGCCGGGTTGACGAGCGACCTCGCAGCGGTCGACTTCGGAACGCCCACCAAGAGCGATATCGTGCAACGAACGGTGCTCCTGGAAAACCTGGGTACGGTGCCGTTGACGCTCGGCGCACGCACCGCAACCGCTCCGTTCGTCATGACCGATAACTGTCCAGCTACCCTCACGATGGGGGGCGCTTGCTCGATCACGCTGACGTTCTCGAGCACGAACCTCGGCCATTTTACGGGAACGCTCGCGATCGCATCGGATGCGAACAACATCTCGATTCCGTTGCAAGCGACGACGCTTCGACTGATCACCATCGAGAAAGAGGGTGACGGCAACGGCACGGTCACCTCTCTGCCGTCAGGCATCACGTGTGGCTCGACGTGCAGCGGTGGATTCGTCGGGGGAATCGACGTGCAGTTGACCGCCACGCCCGACACGGGAATGGTGTTCGGGCAGTGGGACGGCAGTTGTTCGGGCGCGACCTGCACGATCCCGTCGCCGACCGACGGGCTCGCCTATTCCTTCTTCGCGAATGCCAACGACAAGAAGGTCAACCTCACATTTGCCGGCACGGGGCTCGGCAACGTCGTGGTCTACGCCGGCCCCGTGCCGCAGGAATGCTACTCGGATTGCACGATCTACGTTGCGAGCGGCACCCAGGTCCAGTTGTATGGCGAATCACCATCGACGTTCGCTGGCTGGACGGGTGACTGCACGGGCACCGCGGTCTGCAACCTCGGCAACGTGATCAACGATCGAAACGTTACCGCGACCAACAACAAGGACATGTACGAGGCCACGACGCTCTTCGTCAGTCAGGACGTTCGCGGTGTGGCCGTGACGAGCACCAGCGATCTGATCGTGGCTGCGCCCTACAGTGTATCGAAGCTGTCGCTTGCCGGAACCGTCGCGTGGACGACCGCGCTCGCCGACAATGTCGAAGGTCTCGTCGCCGATACGGCAAACGAGATCTTCGTCGTCGGCGACGCGTCGATCACGAAGCTGAGTGCGGATGGAGCGGTCGTCTGGACCAAGCCGGTCGCGGCGGGCCGCCAGACCTACGCGAACAACGCGGCTCTGGCAGTGTCCCCCGACGGCACCGTGATCGCGGTCCTGACCAGCACCGGCCTTCGCGCGCTCGACGCGAGTGGCAACGATCGCTTCTCGATCACCAACGCGAGCAAGCCGACCAGTGTCGCGGTCGCGCC
>JAYWCI010000007.1:0-8653 GCA_043780895.1 Kofleriaceae bacterium
GCGGCGTTCAGGGCACGTGGAGCCGCGGTCAGACGCTCTCGCCCCTCGCGATCGAGATGGATCAATCCGGCACGATCTGCGGAACGGTCGCCGATGCGGGCGGTGCTCGTTTGCGCGCCATCAGAGTCAAAGCCGAGGACAATCTCGCCATGGACTTCGGCGAGGCAACGAGCGACGAGAACGGCGCCTATTGCATCCGCAGCCTTCGCAACGACGGCACCTATGAACTCTCGGCGTGGTCTGGCGGTCAGAATATTCCGCCGCTGTCGCCATTGCCGCGCGTGGCGCTTGTCAAGAGCAAGGCGACACTCGACATCACGCTCGCCGCGCCGGACCAGGCGATCGAAGGCACGATCGTCGATGATACGGGTGCACCGGTCGCAGATGCGTCGGTGCGTTCGACCGCAGCGCTGTACTTCACGAACCAGGTGGATGTGGCGGTCACCGATGCGAATGGTCACTTTGCGATCCAGCACCTCGCGCCTGGAATGTATCGGGTACTCGCGACGGCTCGCAACGGAGCATCGAAGACTGCTGACGCGGTCGCCGCGGGCACACACGACTTGAGGATCTCTCTCGATCGTGCCGGCTCGATCGAGGGAACACTCGTCGGCTTTCGTTCACAGCCCGCGATCATGGGCATCATGATCAGCTCTGGTCACCAGCCGGTAGACTTCGAGATCGAAGGCGATCACTTTCGAGCGAGTGGCCTGGCGGCAGGCACCTATGCGATCTCGGCGACGACGAACGGGCACGAGGCTGACAATAAGTCGGTCATTGTGAAGGCTGGCAGCGTCACGACTGCGACGTTGACATCGCGAGGCACCGCGAGCATCAGCGGTCACGTCATCGACTGGATGACGAAGCGCGCGGTGTCCAGCGCTCGTTGCTCGCCCCCACTGCCACGCGACGGCGACCATTTCGGCGCCTTCATTTTGCCGCCCGAGCTCGAGCGCGCGGTCGATGCGAACGGCGCGTTTCACTTCGACAACGTCACGGCCGGCGAGATCCACATCCCGTGCGACGCTGGTTCGACGTCAGGCATTCGCATCGGCACGATCGCCTCAGGTACGAATGCACAGCTCGACGTCTTCGTGGTGACGGGGAAGACCGGTGGCGGAGACATCGGTGGCATCGACTGGGCCACTCGCGCGATGCAGACGGTGCTACCGAATGGCGCGAAGTCCGGGCTCCAGGTTGGGGACGTGATCACGACAATCGACAATCAGTCGGTCGAGGTTCTCGATGGTCGAACGATCGCTAACGCGATCTCGACCCACGCGGTAGGTTCGCAGCTCTCGGTCACTGTTCGACGCAGCGGACTGATCATTCCACTCGAGATCACGCTCTGAGGAGGCGGCCGAGCCGGTCGCTGGAAACAGCCTGAGACGTCCAGAGTGAGCGAATGGGTAGGTCGGGGAGCATTCTGTTATGCGCCTTGATGTTCGCTGGGATCCGGTCCAACCCACACGCCACGAGAGCCAGTCCGCACTTGTTGGCCGACTTCCGGCAACTCGTACTGACGGGCCTGACCCTCGTCGTGACCCGCGGGGGCGGCGCAGGTCTTGCCGATGTGGCCATCGCTCGCCGATTGCGCTCGGGCGAAGTCGATGCGGCCGCAGCCGACAATGCAGACGAGGAGCGGACACTCAGCCAAGCTCGTGCGCCGATCTAGAAGACGAGCGTGCGTGCGCGTGCCGTGATCGGCGCGAGCACCGCGCGGGCGGTCTGGCGCAACAGCTCGGAGTCGCCGATCACACCCGCGAAGGCGGGACCGAACGTGTAGTACGCCTCGACGCCGAGCTCGCCGAGCGCGTTCGTGCGCAAGAACGAATCGCGCACGTGGCGTAGCAGCTCGACGTCGTTCGCGAGGATCGAACCGTACGCCGCGGTCGCGACGAAGCACGCATCGACCGAGCCCGACGTGCGCGGTGCGGTGCGGACGTGGGTGATCGCGATGGCGCCGGCGCTGTGGCAGTTGTCGTACGCGCGCACGCCGATCCAGTAATCGGTCTCGGGCAGCAGCGCATCGAGCTCGAACGTCTGCTGGGTGCCTGGTGCGGTCGGCGTGACGTGCGCGGTGACCGGCATCGAAGCTGCGAAGTTCGCCTCGGTCATCTCGTCGAACGCGCGGATGCGAACTTCATAGCCGGTGACCTGCGCGGTGCCGGTGCCGGTGCCGGTACCGGGCGCGACGAACGCGACCGACAGATCGTTCGTGTGTACATCGGTGACCGCGAGCTGGGTCGGAGCGGACGGCGGCTGGCCGCCTTCATTCGGATCGATCGTGACGCGCACGCGATACATCTGATTGCCATCGCTCACGAGCTGGAGCCGCGCTCCACCGGAGCCGGGCGTGTCGACCGTGATCGTTGCGTCCGGCGGGCGGACCGAGCCGTCCTTGCCGGTCGGATCGCCGTAGCCGTAGTAGTCGGTCGCGGCGGCCGTCGTGATCGAGGCGCTGACCGTGAACGGCACGCGATACACGACCGAGGGCTGGCCGCGATAAGGCACGCCGTAGTTACCGAACGCGATCTGCGACGGCGACGGATAATTCGTGGCGTTGTACGACGCGTTCATGTCGGACTCTTTCGAGGTCTCGACGTACATCACGTAGTCACCGGCGCCCATCGTCACCGCCCACGGCGCGTGCGTGGCCGAGCCACCGACCGGCGTCGGCTGCGAGACCGCGTCGAACGGGTTCATCATCTTGTACATCTCGACCGAGGCCGCATCGTTGCTCGTGCGCGCGAGATCCGCGCGCGGTGGATAGCCCGTCGTCTTCGTAAGGTCCGTCGAGAACCGACCCTTGTCGGTGTACGCCATCGTCGCGCACGTGCCGGTATCCCAGCCGCCCTGGTGCTCCTGCAGCGGCTGGCAGAAGTGCGCTTCGCTCGAGCTCTGGTTGAAGGGATGGCTGAGGCCGTACTCGCCACACCCGCCGGCGCTGTTCGCGGGCAGCGAGTCGCAATAGAACGGATCCTGGAAGTCGGTGTTGTCGGCGAGCTTGTCGTCTTGAAACATCACGTACGGAAATGCGACACCGTGACGATGCGACCACACCGGAAAGGTCGTGATGCGCCGTCCATACGGCCACAGCGGGCCGCTGTTGAAGTCGAAGCGACCCGGGCGATTGCCGAGGCCGAAGCTGCCGGTCTGCTGCGTGATGTACAGCGTGTCGACGTACTGACCCTCGGCGGTCTCGACCCACGCCACGATCTGCAGCTTGTCGGTCGGCGTGAACTGCACGTCGACGCACCGATTGTCATCGGCGAGCGCGACGCTCGGAATCAGACACAGCAAGGCCGCCAAACGCATGAGCGCAGTATGGCCCAGGACGCGCAGGTTGGTGTAGGCGATCAGCCCTGCTGGAGCTCGCGAATCAGCCGTTTCGCGACATCGCGCACGGGCTGGGCGTAGCTCGATTGCGTGGCGGCGAGCTTGAGCTCGTGCTTCGGCAGCAACCGGAGCACGCGGGTGATCTGGTCCGGTGCGAGGCGCGGATTCGAGAGCAGCGCGCGACGGATCTCCGGCACCTGCAACCACGCGCCGTTCGTGCAGATCAGCTCGAGCATCGGCCGCGAGAGCGCACCCATGCGCGCGATGCGTGCGACCTCGGGCGGGGTCACCCGAGGGTTGCGCAGCAGCGGCTCCCACACGGTCTTGCCGTAGATCCGCTCGAGCACGATCCGCTCCGAGGCCTCACCCGCGCCGGCCAACTTGAGCTGCTGGACCAGCGTGAGCCCACGCAGCCGCTCGTGCACGTTGCGCGCGATCTTGCGCTGCTCGGAAGTCTCGTCTTCAGCCTCTGGATCCGGCTCGGGCGCAGCCCCGCCCGTGGCGAGGTCCGCGAGCTTCTGCTTGTGCTCGGCGCTGACCGCGAGGAGCTCGAGCCCCGCGCCGCTCGCGTTCACGAACACGATCCGCGCCGCGACCATGACCTCGGTCGTTCCCGATCGCACGATCAGCTCGACCTCCGCGAAGATCGGCGCAGCACAACCCGGGACGAACACTCCACCTGCGCCCAGATCGCGCGCCAGTTGATGATCGCCCGCTAGATCGAGGATGACCTGCTCGGCCATCCGGCAAGTGTATCCTTACTGAGCGTTCGTGATCCGGATCGCGACATCACTCGCGAGCCCTGACGTGACTTCGTGCTGGTAGCTGTAGGCCGCACGCCGACAGGCCTCGTCGACGGTGTGGCTGCATTCGATCCGGACGCGCAACCACTGCGCGGCGTGCATCTCCTTGCCGCCCGCGAAGCGACGGCGATACATCTCGAGCGTGTTGAGCGCCTCGGAATCCTGACCCAGCGGCCGATAGAGCAAGACGGCGATCTGGTAGGTCGCGGCCGAGGCCTCGGGACCGAGCGTCGTCGGCGAGTACGCGATCTTCTTGAGCTTCGCGATCTCGGTCGCGGCATCGGTGTGGCCATCGATCGTCGGGGCGAGCTCGAGCGGCACCGATCGGATCGCGGTCCGCAGCTCGACATACGGATCGACCGCGGCGACCACGGGGGCATGGTGCTCGGGCACGGGTGGCGGCACGCCGGGCTCGACGTGATGAACCGGTGGTTGCCGGACGACCGGGACATGCAGAACATGCGGAACTTGCGGAACGACCGGCACGAGCGAAACGACTGGCACCGAGTCTCCAGCCGCGATCACTTTCGGTGCATCTCGCACCGCGAGCGTGACGAGCCCATCCTCGGTCGTCCACGCATGGCCGGCGGAGACCCGCGCGACCTGGCCACGTCTGGTGACCTGCACTTCACCCTCGGTGACGCGCACCGCGATCGTGCTCGCGCCATCGAAGTCGACGCGGAACTTCGTACCGATATCTTCGATCTCGGTGTCGCCGGCATGGATCACGAGCGAGCGATGCGGATCGTGCATGACCGCGAGCTCGAGCGAGCCGTGCTGCATCTGGATCTCGACGCGCGCCGGCGTGCGCGTGACGTCGTAGCTCGCCGTTCCTCCGAGCGTCGCGCCGTCGATGGAGATCGTCGATCCATTCACGACCGCGAAGTGCTGTGGCGTGATCGCGACCGGCTCGATCGCGGGCACGGTGTGGAGCTTCCAGCCGATCAGGGCGGCCGCGGCGACCGCGAGCATGCCCGTGGCCGCGACCGCGAACCCGCGACGCGGCACGCGCTCCGGCGCGCGCTCGGACACGCCGACCACGATCCGTCGCTCGATGTTCGTGAGCCGCTCTTCGTCGAGCGGCTCGAGGGGAATCTTGCTGGACAGCTTCACGCTGCCATCCCTTCCGCGAGGAACTCGCGCAGTACCGGATCGGCAGTCGCGGCGGTCTCGATCTTCTTGCGCGCGCGCCACACGCGCAGCTTCGTCGCGGTCACCGAAGAGCCGACCAGCTCGGCCACTTCGGAGAGCGGTCGCCCATCGATCTCGTGCAGCGTGAACGCGAGGCGAGCGGCCGCGCCGAGCTCGTCGAGTACCGCGTACAACCGCCTGACCCCATCGCGCGCGAGCTGGCGGCGCGCATCGGTCAGGTCGCCGCCCGGCACGGACGCGCCGTCGATCATCGGATCGGTAGCGACCTGGCGGCCGCGGCGCGACAGGTACCGATACGCGACGCGCACCGACACGCGATCGATCCACGTCGAGAGGCTGGCCTCCGCGCGCCAGCCGCGCAACGACTGGAACACCTGGATGAAGGCTTCTTGCAGCAGATCGTCCATATCGCGATTCGTGCCGAGCACGCGGAACAAGCTCGCGTGCACGCGCACGCGATGACGCCGGAACAATTCACGCGTGGCTGCGGGCTCGCCGGTCAAGCACCGGTCCACCAACATCACGTCCTCGACATAGGCCGTAGCCACGGTCACTGCCTTGATCGTGCACGAGAACGCCTCCGCGGTTACACGCATCGTGACTTCTTTGTTGTACGAAGCTTTACAGGCGGTTTCACGTGCCGGCTGCCGATCTCGTCGAGCGGGCCGGGGCACAGCTCGCGCAACCTACATGCTGCGCACTCGCCCCCGCTCCAGATCTGCTCGTACAGGCCCTGGATCTGATCGAGCAGCGGTTCGTCCGTGGTCATGAAGCCGAGCTCGAAGTTGCGGCGCCCGCTGCCCTTCGCGCCGAGGCCGGCGCCCGTCCAGTTCGCGCTGCCGAGGTACATCACCGCGCCATCGATGATCACGGTCTTCAAGTGGACGCGCGGACACCGGCGCAACCACTCGTCGCCGAGCAACCGCGGATGCTTCGCGATCTCCGCGCGAAAGGGCCGCGAGGGAATCTCGGCGTGCAACAAGCGCAGCTCGACCCCTTTACTCGCGAGCTTGTCGAGCTCGCCGAGGATCGACACGTACGGATCACGCCGGGGCCTGCGCGCACCGCGCTGACCCTCGATCATGAGCTCCTTGACGTTCGCGCTCGCGATCCAGATGCTGACCTTCGCCTCGAGCACCGCGGCGAGCACGCGTTCGTAGTGACCTCGCCCACTCACGAGCTCCATCGAGATCGGGCGCGCCGGCATCACCAAGTCGAGCGGTGACGGATGCGCGTTCGCACTACCGACGCGAGCTGCGCCTCCCCGTCGCTTCACAGAATCGATGGCAGGGCGATGCAGTGGCCCCCGTCGACCACCAGCACGTGCCCGGTGATGTACATCGCCGCGGGCGAGCGCAAGAACACCGCCGCCGCGGCGATCTCCTCGATCGTGCCGAACCGGCCCGCGGGGATGCCCTTCTTCGCGCGCTCCGCCGCATCGCCCGGCGCGAGCCGCTTCATGCCCTCGGTATCGCCGATCGGCCCCGGTGCGATGCCGCACGAGCGAATGCCGAACTGGCCCCACTCGACGGCGAGGTTGCGCGTGATCGCATCGACGCCGGCCTTCGCCGCCGACGCGTGAATCTGGAGCGGCGTGCCGTGATAGTGGAGCGTCGCGCTGATGTTGAGCACGAGCCCGTTGCCGCTCGTCCGTAGCGCTTCGAACACGGCGCGTGACGAGTTGAACGTGCCGACCAGATCGATCTCGATCACCGTCTTGAACCCATTCGGCGACAAGGCGGCGGCCGGCACGAGGAAGTTGCCGGCCGCGCCGTTGACGAGCGTGTCGAGCTTGCCGAACTTCGCGATGACGTCGGCGGTGACGCGCGCCATCGCTTCGGCATCGCGGACATCGCCGACGAGGCCGAGCACCGAGCGACCGGTCTCGTGCGAAAGCTCCTCGGCGGTCTTCGCGATCACCTCCGCTTTGCGGCTGACGATCGCGACGTCCGCACCGAGCTTGGCAAACGCGTGTGCGATGCCACGGCAGATCCCAGTACCGCCACCCGTGATCAGCGCCACGTGACCGGCGAGTGCATCGGAGCGAAAAACGTCGAGGGGACCCGGCATGGCGGCAGTTTGGCAGAATTCCGGAACCGTACGCGCCTACCGGTGTCTCACTCTGCGAACCCGAAACGCCGCGCAGTTGCAAGAAGCAGCGCGCAGGCGGGTCTGGCCGGAGGCTTGGTTATGCGTTCCACGACTGTGGCGAGATGGGCGACCTGCGCCCTCGCTCTTGGCATCTTCATCTCGTCCGCGGCGGCCTCGAAGAAATCGCTCGCGGAGTGCACCACGTTCGATCAAGTCGACAAGGACGAGGACAGCGTGCAGTTCACCGTGAAGAACGCGTGCTCGATCCCCGTCGATTGTTCGCTGTCGTGGGAGGTCGTCTGCGCCCCGAAGTCGAAGACGCGTCGCGTGGTTCACGCCGACAGCGCGAAGCTGTCGCTCGCCGCTGACCGTGGCGTGCAGACCAAGGATGTCTCGGCCTCGGTCTGCGGCGATGACTCGTGGACGATCAGCGGCGTCTCATGGAGCTGCGCTGCGAGCAATAACTAGCGTGTCCCACACGGTTTCTTACGCATAGATGAGCGGCTGGGTCCTGGGTTACGGGGTACGCTCAGTGGCGTAGATGGAAAAAGCCAAGATTGGCCTCAAGATCTTCTCGGCGACCAAAGCCAAGGACCGAGAATTTCTCGGCGAGACGATCACCGACTGGATCCGGACCCACCCGGATTTCGACATCGTCGACAAGGTCATCACGCAATCGTCGGACGCCGAGTTCCATTGCCTCGCGATCACGATCCTCTACCGCTTCGACTGAACATTTTCGGTTAACATTTTCGGCACTTTACGAGGTGCGACGCCTAAATAGATCCTCGGGCCTCGGCCTGCGTTTGTATGCAAGGAAGTGCGAGTTGACGGGTCCTAAGGGCTCATCAGCCCTGGCGTTTGGCCGGGTCGCTCCGTGCGTACATGCGTAGTATAAGGACCAAAGAAGTGTTGGATCGTCAGGACATCGATGCGCTGCTCGTTGGCGCGCTCTACGGCGAGCTCAGCTCGACGGACCAGGAGCGCCTGAACACGCATCTCGAGGCGCACCCGGCTGACCGGAATGCACTCGACGATCTGAAGTCCGCGCAGCAGGTCATCCGCACCAAGGTGGCGTCGAGCCGGATCTTCGAGCTCCAGCTCGATCCGCCGCAAGCGATCTCGGCGCAGCTGCTCCAGGAAGCGGCGCACCGCGCGCCCAAGATGAAAGCCGCGGCCATCGACGCGCCCGCTCGAGAGGGCTGGTTCGCGCGCTTCGTCCAGTCGTTCGTTCGCCATCCCGCGATGGCTGCTGCCGCGACCCTCGT
>JAYWCI010000008.1:0-4958 GCA_043780895.1 Kofleriaceae bacterium
GAATGCAGAGCGCCTCGCGGAGCACTTCATCCATGTGCTCGACGAGCACGACGCGCGTGGCCTTGAGCACGCGGCGCGGCACCTCACGCAGATCCTTGCGGTTCTCGCGCGGGATGACGACGGTGGTGATGCCGGCGCGGTGCGCCGCGAGGAGCTTCTCCTTGAGACCGCCGATCGCCATCACGCGCCCACGGAGCGTGAGCTCACCGGTCATCGCGAGGTCGCGCTTCACTGGAACCTTGATGAGCGCGCTGGCAAGCGACGTCGCCATGGTCACGCCTGCCGAAGGACCGTCCTTGCGGATGAACTCCGGGAAGTGAACGTGAACGTCGACCTTGGCGTAGAACTCCGGCTCGAGCCCGAGGATCGCAGCGCGCGACCGGACGTAGCTCATCGCCGCCTGCGCGCTCTCCTCCATCCCCTTCTCGAGGAGTCCCGTGATCACGAGCTTGCCCTTGCCGGGCACGACCGCGACCTCGCACGCGAGCAGCTCGCCGCCGCCCATGTTCGTCACCGACAGGCCGTTCGTGAGGCCGACCTCGTCGCGCTCCTCCTTCTTGTTGACGCGGAATTTCGGAACGCCGAGGTAGGTCGGAATGGTCTTGGCGACGACCTCGATCGGCTTGTCCTTGCCCTCGGCGACGACGTGACGCGCCACCTTCCTGCAGATGCTGGCGATCTCGCGCTCCAGTGAGCGGACACCCGCTTCGCGCGTGTAGTGATGGATGATCGTGCGGATCGCGTTCTCGCTGATGGTGACCGGCACATCCCCCAGGCCGTTGTCGACCTTCTGCCGGGGCACGAGATACTTCACCGCGATGTTCATCTTCTCGAACTCGGTGTAGCCGCTCAGCTGGATGATCTCCATGCGGTCCTGGAGCGGGACCGGGATGCTGCCCAGCGTGTTCGCGGTCGTGATGAACATCACGTCCGAGAGGTCGTAGTCGAGATCGAGGTAGTGATCGTTGAACGCGGCGTTCTGCTCGGGATCGAGCACCTCGAGCAGCGCGCTCGCCGGATCGCCCCGGAAGTCCATCGACATCTTGTCGATCTCGTCGAGCAGGAACACCGGGTTGTTCGAGCCGCTCTTCTTGAGCGACTGGATCAACTTGCCGGGCAACGCGCCGATGTACGTGCGGCGATGGCCACGGATCTCGGCTTCATCGCGCACGCCGCCGAGCGATTGACGCACGAACTTGCGCGCGGTCGCGTTCGCGATCGAGCGCGCGAGCGAGGTCTTGCCGACACCCGGCGGTCCGACGAGGCACAGGATCGGGCCGCGCTGCTTGGGCACGAGCGACTGCACCGCGAGGTACTCGAGGATGCGCTCCTTGACCTTCTTGAGGCCGTAGTGCTCGGCATCGAGCACGGCCTCGGCCTCGTTGATGTCGTGACGATCCTCGGTCTTGTCTTCCCACGGGAGCGCGATCACCCAGTCGAGGTAGTTCCGCACCACGGTCGCTTCGGCGCTCATCGGAGACATCTGCTTGAGCTTCTTGAGTTCCTTCTGGCAGCGCTCCTTGGCCTCCTTGCTCATCTTCTTCGCTTTGATCTTCGCCTCGAGCTCCGAGAGCTCGTTCTTGAACTCGTCGCGGTCACCCAGCTCCTTCTGGATGGCCTGCATCTGTTCGTTGAGGTAGTACTCCTTCTGCTGCTTCTCCATCTGCTTCTTGACGCGAGTGCGCAGCTTCTTCTCGACCTGGCGGATCTCGATCTCGCCCTGCATCAGCTCGCTCAAGCGCTCGAGCCGCTTCGCCGGTGAGGGATTCTCGAGCAGCTCTTGCTTGTCTTTGAGCTTCAACGAGACGTGCGCGACGATCGTGTCGGACAGCCGACCCGCTTCTTCGATCGTTCGGATCGAGACGAGCATCTCGGGTGGGATCCGCGTGTTGAGCTTGACGTACTCTTCGAACACATCTTGCGTGCTCGTGATCAGCGCCTTGACGAGCGTCGGATCTTCTTCGGGCTCCTCGACATCCTCGACCTCGCAGACGAAGAACGGATCGCTCTGCGAGAACGCGCGAATGTTCGCGCGCGCGCGACCTTCGACGAGGACCTTGACCGGACCTTTCGGAAATCGGAGGAGCTGGATGATGTGACCTACGGTGCCGATCGAGAAGATGTCGTCGGCGACCGGATCGTCGGTCTTCGCGCGGCGCTGCGCGGCGAGGAGCAATTGCTTGTCTCCCGCCATCGCCTCTTCGAGTGCCTGCATCGACTTCGGACGTCCGACGAACAGCGGCACGACCATGTGCGGGAACACGATGATGTCGCGCAGCGGCAGCAGCGGTAACCGATAGCCGCTGTCTGCCGAATCGTCGTCGGTTTTCATAGGTACGATACTTTAGGACTGACAGGTAGTTGCGCAAGTAAACGTCGCCTGTTGCGGCAAAGTTGCCATGATGATATGGCAAAATAACCGCGATCGGCTGATCCCGAGATCGTTGGAGCACCAAACAATCACCCAACCATGCTCGTCCGAACGTAAGGCGGATCGCACGGAGAGCTGATGGCATCTCGGCTGCTCCTTGTCCGTGCGCGTTGATGGCAAGAAGTTTAGAAACCGACATGACCCCACTTGTCGAGGCGTATCTGCTGATCGATCAGCCGCGCCAACGACTCGGCCACTGGACTGCTGCGCTCGCAGCACTCGACTCGCCCGAAGCACCACCGCTCGCATCGGTCCTCGTGCTCTACGACCCGACGACCGATCAGGCGTTGATCAACCTGCGCTACGACGCGCTCGCGCTCGGCGACGATCGCCTGGCGTTCGTGATCGAGGTCGCGCTGCTCGCGGAGATCGGGATGATCCAGCCCGCCGAGCTCTCGGAAGGCGAACGCCGCCGGTTCCTGACCGGGCGCCTCGCCCGCTGCACGATGCAGGTCCAATCGAGTCGCAATGCGGTCGCTGGACTCGTGGAGCTCGTGCGGCGCTTGCGCGATCAACGCAACGTCTCGAAGCCATCGTTCGAGCCGACCACGACGCGCGGCGATACCGCCGATCCGGTGCTGCTCGTGACCGCGAAGGGCACGCGCAACAACATCCATCAGCTCGAGCGATCACCCGAGGAGCCCGAGGGTCTCGAGAAGTTCCCGCTCGAGAAGTTCCCGCGGCCGACGAGCCCGCATCGCCACGTGGTGTCGCGGGTCTCGCGCGCCGAGACCGTCGCCGCGCCTGATCTCGACGAGTACATGAACGAGTACGACGAGCCGCAACGGACCTCGCCGGCTGCGTCTGTCCCTCGCGCGCGCGCGACCTCGCCGAAGATCGAAGTCGTACCGCCGGATGAAACCTCGACAGACAGTGCCGAGAGCCAAAACAAGACGATCTACGCGCGCTACCTGCGCAGCGGCAAGTGGGTGCCGATCCGGATCGGTGCGCTGTCGCTCAAGGGCGCCGCGCTGATGACCGGCGCGTTGCCGCGCTTGCACGATCACGTCGATGTCTCGCTCAGCTTCTCCGGCCATCGCGCGCTCGTGCGCGGCGCTGTCGGAAAGGTCTCCAGCATGTCGGAAGCGGCGGCAACTGGCGCGTCGACGTTCAGCGTCGCGTTCGATCTCGATACCGCCGCGCGTCGCCAGCTCACGGCGCTGTTGACCGCGGCGCGCGAGCAGAAGGTCACGATCAAGCCGCCGCCGTCGCGCGCGACGCGGCGCTTCGTCGTCGAGTGGCCGATCTGTCTCGGCACGATGCGGGGCGCGATCAAGGCCGACGCGCTAGATATCTCGACGACTGGCATGTTCGTGCGCCCGGTCGTCGCGCTCACGCTCGACACCGGCCTCAACTTCTCTGCCGTGCTCGATGATGGGGGTGGCCCGGTCGCGGGTCGCGCGAAGGTCGTGCGGCAATTGACCGAGGTCGAAGCGGCCTCGGTCGGGCTCGCACCGGGCTTCGGGCTCTCGATCGTCGAGATGAGTGCCGCCGACGAGCTGCGCTGGCAGGCGTTCATCGCGCGGATCGAACGTCGCGCCGCGAAGCGCGTGCTGGTCGGCGCGTCGCCGCAGCGCCTCGGTGAATTGCAAAGCGTCCTCGCCGCTGCGGGCTACGCGGTGTTGGGTGGCACCGATCCGGGTGCGCTCGTGCAACTCGCGAGCAGCGATGCACGCCCCGTCGATGCCGCACTGATCGATGCGAGCTGGCTCGACACCGGAACGGCCGCGGCGTGGATCGAGAGCCTGTTTTCAGCGCGCAATGTGCCTTGCATCACCGTCCAGGGGGACAGTCGCCGTGCCCGAGGACAGGTGGATAAGCTGCTCGCGGTCGCAGGCCCCAAAGCCCACACTGTCGCGCGCTCGTGAGCTGATCGTGAACAGCCGTACCCTACGTGCTCGGATGCCACATCCGATCGAACAGGTCCGACCGCTCAATCGCGCTGACAAGGCACGTACAAGCAATTTGTAGCTTGGCCTCAGACTTGCGATGATGACCAAGCCATGAAGCCTATCAAGTTGCTGTTCGTGCTCGCTGTCCTGTTCATCCCCAGTATTGCGGGCGCGCAGTACTACGGCGGCGGTGGCGGCGGTTACTATCAGCAGAACGGCGGCGGTGGAGTCCCGGGCGGCTTCCACGACCGCACCGGGCGGCTCGCGTGGGGTATCGGCATCGGCCTCGGCGGCATGCACGACAACGGCTCCACGATCCAGTGCGACAACTGCGCGACCTCGGCCGCGCTCGAAGTCGATGGTCACATCGGCGGCATGCTCAGCCCGCGCTTCGCGCTCCTGTTCGAAGCGCAGTCGAACCTGCGGACGATCCACTCGGACGCGTACAACGGTGACACCGTGCTCAGCAACAACGCGGGCATGATCGCGGGTCAGTTCTGGCTGACCCCGCAGCTCTGGATCAAGGGCGGCGTCGGCCTCGCGAACCTCCAGGTCAACGACCAGGGCTACGCCTCGTACACCTCGGGCACCGGCGGTGCGATCATGGGCGCGGTCGGCTTCGAGCTCGCATCGCT
>JAYWCI010000009.1:0-6466 GCA_043780895.1 Kofleriaceae bacterium
GCCGAGCTGATCCCGCTGTGTCACCCCCTACGGCTGACCGGCATCGAGGTCGAGCTCGCGGTCGGCGCCCGCGACGTGACCATTGTTGCAACGGTGAAATGTTTCGACCGAAGCGGGGTCGAGATGGAGGCGCTCACCGCGGTGAGTGCGGCAGCCCTCACGATCTACGACATGTGCAAGGCCATCGACCGTGGGATGCAGATCGGGGAGATCCGCCTCCAGGAGAAGCGGGGCGGGCAGTCCGGCCTATGGACGAGAGCGACGCGAACGCCTGTTCGACACCGCACTGCTGCCAAGAAGCGTTAGCCTTTTTGGTGGAGGAGAACCGACCCGCTGGGCCATTCTCCGACCCATGCATCGGCTGATGTTGTTGTTGTCCATGGTGACCGCGAGTAGCTCGTTCGCGGGCATGCTGACCACCTCGCCGATCGTCGGCGGCACCCCGACCGCGGTTGGCGACTATCCGACCGTGGTCGCGATCGAGATCGGTAGCGGGCAGAATCAAGGCCTATGCACCGGCACGTTGATCGCGCCCGAGTGGGTGCTCACGGCCGCGCACTGCGTGCTCCCGTCCGAGCTCATGGTCACCACGCAGGCCGCGGTGACGGCCTCGATCAAGGTCCACTTCAACACCGTTCGCGCGACCAGCGGCACCGTGATGACCGCGCAAGATTCGATGCCCGATCCGGGCTTCAACATCAACAACCTCGGCTCGCACGACACGGGGCTCATCCACCTCACGACCGCGGTCACCGGCATCAAGCCGCAGTTGCTCAACCTCTCCGCCGCGGCCGCGCCGGTCGGCATCGCGGTGACCCAGGTCGGTTTCGGCGTGACCACCGCGAACGGCAACGCTGGCGTCGAGTACGTCGTCAATCAGACCTCGGTCGCGTGCGCCTCCCAGATCGGCACCGATGCAAACTTGCTCTGCTACAACCAGAGCAACGGCAAGGGCAAGTGCAACGGCGATTCCGGCGGTCCTTCGTTTGCGATGATCAACGGCAAGCTCGTCGAGGTCGGCATCACGTCTTTCGGCGATCAGAGCTGCGCGCAGTTCGGCGCGGACACCCGCGTCGATGCCGAAGCAGCGTTCATCACCGCGCACGTACAGCTCACCTGCGCGACCGATGCGGACTGCACGACCGCCGGCACCGAGTGCTTCGCGAGCGCGTGCATCATCATGCCGTTCACCGCGAACGGCCTCGGCGTCACGTGCGCGAACAACAGCAATTGTGATTCGGGTGCATGCGGCACGAGCGGCGATACGAGCTACTGCACGCAGAGCTGCACCCCGGGCGCGGACAACGCGTGCCCGGCGGGCCTCGATTGCCTCGACGAGGGCAACGGCGCCGGGACGTGCTGGCCGTCGTCGTCGGGTGGCGGTTGCTGCGATGCGAGTGGCCACGGCGCCGCGACCGGCTTGCTCGGAATCGGGCTGGTCGGCCTCGTGTTGCGCCGCCGTCGCCGTTAGCCTCGGGCGGTGAACCGCTGGCTGACTCCGCGCACGATCCTCGGGATCGCGATCGCTGGCGTCATCCTGTACAGCTATCCCGGGCTCGTCAGCTACGACTCGGTCGACCAGCTCGCGCAGGGTAGGCACTGGCAGCTCGGCGACTGGCATCCGCCGGCGATGTCCGCGCTGTGGCGTGTCGTCGAGCTGTTCGTCGGCGGTCCGTTCGGCATGCTCGTGCTGCAGACCACCGCGCTGGTGCTCGGCGCGTACGCGATCGTTCGAGATCAGGTCTCGCTGCACACCGCCGCGATCGTCGCGCTCGCGATCGCGTGGTTCCCTCCGATCCTCACGGTCACTGGCGTGATCTGGAGCGACCCGCAGATGGCGGGATATCTGCTCGTCGGCATCGCCGCGCTGCTCTCGCCGCGCCCGCGGGTCCGGCTCCTCGGCTTGCTCGCGTTCGTGCTCGCGAGCGCGCTCCGCCACAACGCACTTGCAGCGACGTTCGCGCCGCTCGCGTTGCTGTGGGGGCGCGAGCAACGCTCACTTGCTCGTCGCTACGCGCTCGCAGTCGTCGTGTGGATCGCGGTGACCGCGGCGAGCCTCGGGATCAACGCAGCGCTGGTGACCGAGCACCAGCATCCGTTCGCACGCTCGGCGGCGCCGATGGACATCAGCGGCATCATCCACTTCGCGCCTCCGATCACCGACGCAGCCTTGAAGCAGTTGCTCTCCGGGGTGCCGCTTCACGTCGATCACGAGCTGCAGCAGGCGATCGCGGCCGCGTACGAGCCGCGCGGCAGCTTCATCTACTTCGAGCATCCGCAGCCCCTCGCCGAGCCCGCCACGCCCGCCGAGTTTGCGGCGGTCGCGGTCGCGTGGCGAAAGCTGATCGCGGCGTACCCACTCGCCTATGCGAAGCATCGCGCCACCGTGTTCCAGCTCGTGGTCCAGGCACGCGCGCGCATCGCGGTGCCCGCGCTGACCCAGACGTTCGCGTACATCGGCACGCCGGAGCTCGATCACGAGCTCGGTCTCGCCGGCGAGCCATCGCTCGTCCAGCGCGGCTGGTTCTGGTGGGTCCGCCACTGCGGCGCGATCTGGTACGCGCCGCTCGCGTATCTCGTGATCTCGCTCGTCTTGCTCGGCTTCGTGCGCGGCAACCGGGTCGCGTTCGCGGTACTCGGCTCGAGCCTCGGCTACGAGCTCACGATCTTCTTCCTCGCGCCAGCCGCCGACTATCGCTACTCGCACTACCTGCTCCTCACCACGCTGATCGCGCTGGTGCTCGTGATCGCGAAGCGAGCGCGGCGTGCGGTGTAGCTGGCTCCTGTGGCTCGCGTTCTAGCGCCGGCGCTCGAACACGAGCAGCTCGCCGAAGATCGGATGTTCGCGCGCCCCGCACACGACCATCCCGCAGTTCTTGATCACGCCGAGGGATGCGAGGTGGCCCTCGAACGTGATCGCCTGGACCGCGACGATGCCGTCTTCTTGCAGGGCCCACTCGACGCACGCGCGCGTCGCTTCGGTCGCGATGCCCTGGCCGCGCGACGCGTCCTCGATGCCGTAGCCGATCTCGGCGATGCCATCGGTCGGTCGGCCCTTGAAGGCGACGCTGCCGATCACGCGCGGCGGATCCTCGCGGGTGAGCACCATCGTGTCGCCCCACAACCGGATCTCCGGCGCGATGCGAATCGCTTGGAGCGAGAACGGGAACGCGCGCGAGACGAGATCATCATTTGGCCAGCTATCTGGAAACTTCGCGCCGGTCGGCCAGCCGAACCGCGCGATCGAACGATCGAGCGCGGCGTCGGCCTCCTGCTTGTCGTGTGCGAGCACGGCCTCGACCATCTCGAGCGTGATCGGTACGAGGCGCAACCGCTTTGTCTCGATCGCCGGCATCTCAGGGCCCTGTCGCCGCGATGCCGACCATCAGGCCGACCATGCCTGGCCCATTGCCGATCATGCCGGCGCGAACATCGAAGTTGAACATCGCCGAGCCGAGGTACTGATCGATGCCGACGCTGAACACGCCACCGAAGAATTGTCGCTCGCCATCGATCTCGCCGCCGGATTGGATCCGCTGGTTTGCGAGGAACAGCTGGCCACCGCCGCGCAGCGTGAGGTAGCGGTGCACGGAGCTCCACGGGCGCAACCGAATGCCGAGCGTGAGATCCATCTGGACCGTGCGCAGCGTATCGAAGTGCGCCGCGTCGCCCGTGTACATCAGGCCGAACAGCGTCGACCAGCGCAGCGTCCAGCCCCAGCGCCGCTCGGTCGTGGTCGGTTGCCACGAGACCTGCGCGCCGAACGCGGGGCCGTAGCCGAGGCGCTTGGTATCGGCGCCCGCGCCCGCGATCGTGCCGGCGGTGACCCCGATCGCACCGGAGGGCAGGGGCTCGGCGTACGCGGGTGCACTCGCGCAGACCAGCACGACGAGCAGCGCCCGCATCTAGAACTTCGAGGTGGTCGCGAGGAACGTCATCTTGTCGTTCGTCGCGCGCAGGCGACGCGACAGCGTGCGGACCCAGTTCCAGAGCAGCTCGTAGGCGAGGTCGCGATCGACGAACAGCAGGTCCTCGAGGTCGCGGCGGTTGACCACGAACAGCCGGCACTTCTCGTGGCACATCGCGGTCGCCGAGCGCGGCGCATCGTCGATCAGCGACATCTCGCCGAAGTACGCGCCGGGGCGGAGCACGGCAAGCGCCTCTTCCCCCATGCCCGGGACGATCCGGCTGATCCGGACCGCGCCCTCGACGATCAGATAGAACTTGTCGCCGGGCTCGCCTTCGCCAAACACCTGCGCGTTCATGCGGTACTGCTCTTCGACGCCGATATCGACGACGCGGCGGAGATGCCCTTGCGGCAGCCCCGAGAACAGATCGATCTGCGCGAGGATCTCGAGCGTCGACTTGCCTTTGAGGTCGAGCTCACCCGACTTGACCTCGCTATCCTCGTCTGCCATCTCCCCACAGCGTCCCACGCCCCCTCCGAAAACGCAAAAACGGCGCCTCCTTGCGGAGGACGCCGTTTCTCGACGCGACCAGGAGCTACTAGCCGACCTTGAGGACGAGCAAGAGCGCGATGATGAGCGCGTAGATCACGAGCGACTCGATGAGCGCGAGGCCGAGGATCATCGGACCGCGGATCTGGCCAGCGGCGCCCGGGTTGCGAGCGATGCCCTCGAGAGCGGCGCCAGCAGCACGACCCTGACCGATCGAACCACCGAGAGCGGCCAGGCCGATGGCGAGGCCCGACGCGAGCGCGATGATGCCGAAGTTCGACGCGAGGCCCTGGGCCTTCACGGCGGCAGCATCGGCGCCTTGCGCCGAGGCGAGCGTCGAGAACGCAGTGATGATGAACAGAGCGGCGAACGAAAAGAGGTGCTTGAGCTTCATGGTCTTGGTC
Organism: Kofleriaceae bacterium; assembly: GCA_043780895.1. Lineage (GTDB taxonomy): Bacteria > Myxococcota_A > Polyangia > Haliangiales > Haliangiaceae > JABFXX01. The sequence continues at coordinate 4,862 of JAYWCI010000009.1, forward strand.
TTTCTTACGGGCTGGTCGCGAAGGGGTTTTTAGAAACTTTTCCGTCGAGAATCAATGCTCTTCGTGCTCGATCGCCATGCCGATGTAGACCATCGCCAAGGAGCAGAACACGAGAGCCTGGATGATGCAGACGAGGAGGCCGAGGAGCAGGAACGGCAGCGGCACGAGCACCGGCACCAGGGCGAAGAAGCTCATCACCACCTTGTGGTCGGCCATCATGTTGCCCATGAGGCGAACGGCCAGCGAGATCGGCCGGGCGATGTGCGAGATGATCTCGATCGGCAGCATCAGCGGGATGAGCGGGATGCTGGGGCCGAGGAAGTGCTTGAAGTAGGAGAGGCCATGTTCCTTCACGCCGAAGTAATGCGTGAGGAAGAACACGAGCAGCGCGATGCCGATGTTGGTCTTGAGGGTGTCGTTGGGCGAGATGAAGCCCGGCACGAGGCCGATCAGGTTGCCGAACAGGATGAACATCCACAGCGCGCCGATCAGCGGGAAGAAGCGCGCGGCGTTCTTCTCGCCCATCGCGCCTTCGACCATGCCGTAGACGGACTCGGCCGTGTACTCGAAGAAGTTGCGCATGTTCATCGTGCGCGACGGGACCATGCCCTTGTCGGCCGTGCTCTTGAGGCCCTTCGCGAACGCGAGGACGCCGAACAGCACGAATAGGAGGACGACGAACTCGACGAGCACGTGCGCCATCGTCCAACCGCTCTCCTGGAACAGGAGCATCATCGGATGGGTGCGACCTAGCGAGTGCTTCAGGCCCTCGTTGAGGTGGCGCCAACCATCGAAGCGGTTGAGGTAGTCGAACCAGGTTCCGTGTTCACCCATCGGTGTTCTCTTGTTCGCTAGTAGGCATCGGCGTCGGAGTGACGGCCGAGTAAACCGTCTCGATCAGGATCGAAACGAGGAAGATGGAATAGCCGATCACGAAGGCAACTGCGTCGATCGGGAGCAGGAGAATTGCGATCGCCACCGCGCCCATCAGACCGACCATCTTGGGCAGCATCAGGTACGGCGCCGGGCCGGTCTCGCCGCGCGCCGCATCGGTCGTCCATTTGATGACCAGCTTGCGCAGGACGAAGAAGTTCGCGCAGGTCAGCGCGCAGCCGATCGCGAGGCCGAGGGCGATCCGGCTCGACTGCGTGAGGAAGCCGCCGACCGCCATCACCGCGCCGATGGCGTAGTTCAGGCGTTCGATGCGGAGCATCGACGGCTTAGCCACGACCGTTCTCCTTGTCTTCTGCATCGCCGGCGCGTTCGGCACGCTCGACCGCGCGCAGCACGTTGCGAAAGCCCGCGACGAGGCCGAGGACGAGCAGCACCAGCATCAACCACGGGGTCGTGCCGAGCCGGTTGTCGAGCCACATGCCGCCAAGGAGGCCCACGATCACGGCGATGCCGAGCTCGAGGCCGACCGAGCTCGCCGAGAGCGCGTTGTAGGCGCGCTTGGTCGTGCGCGCGGCCGGATCGAAGACTGTCGGCGCCGCCGGGGTCACGTCCTTGGGATGCTGTTCGGACATGGCCAAACCCTGCGACATTTCGCCGCTATGGGAAGGGACCGTATTCGCGGACTGCATCGTGGCCGGGCCCGAGTAACAC
>JAYWCI010000010.1:0-7830 GCA_043780895.1 Kofleriaceae bacterium
CGGGTCGACCCCGTACGCACCGACCTGGTAGAGCCGCCCGGAGAAGTTGATCTTCATGCCGTGCGTGAGGTGGCCGCCGTGTGCGAGCTCGAGGCCGAGGATCTTGTCGCCCACGTTGATGAGCGCGTGCAGGACAGCGGCGTTCGCGGTCGCGCCCGAGTGCGGCTGCACGTTCGCGTGCTCGGCGCCGAACAGCGCCTTCGCGCGATCGATGCACAGCTGCTCGATCTGATCGATGTACTGCTGGCCCTCGTAGTAGCGCTTGGTGGGGTAGCCTTCGCTGTACTTGTTGGTGAGGATCGAGCCGGTCGCGGCGAGGACCGCGCCTGAGACGTAGTTCTCCGAGGCGATCAAGCGGATCGAATCGCGCTGGCGGCGCTCTTCCTTCGCGATCAGGTCGGCGATTTCAGGGTCGACATCGGCGATCGTCTTAGCGAGGGCGGGATGCATACCCGCTTTGTACCGCGCTATAAGAGGGGTGTGTATACGCCGAGTCGCGAGGAGTTCGTCGCGGCGGCCGCGCACGGGAATCTGATCCCCGTGTACCGCGAGCTGCTCGCCGACGGCGATACGCCGGTTTCGGCGTACGCCGCGCTCGGCGCGGGCGAGCACAGCTTCCTCCTCGAATCGGTGGTCGGCGGATCGAACTGGGGCGCGTATTCGTTCATCGGCGTCGCGCCGCGCGCGGTTGTCACCTGGGCCGCGGGCAACGCGACCGTGACCTGGTACGACGTCGATGGCGACGGCCCGCCGCGCACCGCGACGTGGGCGACACCGGATCCGACCTCGGCACTCGCCGAAGTGATGGGCGACATGAAGCCGGTCGACGTGCCGGGCTTGCCGCGGTTCTGGGGTGGCGCGGTCGGCTGGATCGCGTACGACTGCGTGCGCGCGTTCGAGGATCTGCCGGCGCGTGCGCGCCCGGGCGTCGAGCTTCCTCCGCTCGCGATGGTCATCACCGACACGCTGCTGATCTTTGACAACCTGCGCCAGACCCTCAAGGTGGTGGCGACGCCGTATGTCGCCCGGCCGGAGAAAGCCGAGGCCGCGTACGCGAGCGCGTGCGAGCGGATCGACGACATCGTCGATACGTTGCGCCAGCCGCGTCGCCCGTTGGCCACGCTGGAATTGCCGCGCACCGACGACGAAGCCGTTCCGCCGAGCTCGTTCACCAAGGACGACTTCGTCGCCGCGGTCGATCGGGTGAAGGAGTACATCCTCGCGGGCGATGTGTTTCAGGTCGTCTTGTCGCAGCGGTTCTCCGAGCCGGCAGCCGGTGCGCGCCCCCTCGATGTCTATCGCGCGCTGCGCGTGATCAATCCGTCGCCGTACATGTTTCACCTCGAGTTTCCCGAGGCGCGGATCACCGGCGCTTCGCCCGAGACGCTCGTGCGGTTGAGCGATGGCCGCGTCGAGCTCCGCCCGATCGCGGGCACGCGGCCACGCGGCAAGACCCCCGCCCAGGACGAAGCGCTCGAGCAAGAGCTGCTCCACGATCCGAAGGAGCTCGCCGAGCACTTGATGCTGATCGATCTCGGGCGCAACGATGTCGGGCGCGTATCCGCGGTCGGCAGTGTCAAGGTGGTCGAGCGCATGGTGATCGAGCGCTATTCACACGTCATGCACATGACCTCGCACGTGGTCGGCGACCTGGCGGTGGGCAAGACCTGGTTGGACGTGCTGCGCGCGGCGTTCCCGGCCGGCACGCTCTCGGGAGCGCCGAAGATTCGTGCGATGGAGATCATCGACGAGCTCGAGCCGCAGCAGCGCGGCATCTACGGTGGCGCGGTCGGCTATATCAGCTACACCGGCAACATGGATCTCGCGATCGCGATCCGCACGTTGGTCTCGACAGGCGACACGATCTACGTCCAGGCTGGTGCCGGGCTCGTGGCTGATTCGGTGCCCGAGCTCGAGTATCAGGAGACCGTGAACAAGGCGCGTGCGGTGCTGCGTGCGGTCGCGATGGCAAGGACGGCGCAGCCGTGAGAGTTCTCCTCGTCGATAACTACGATTCGTTCACGTACAACCTCGCGCAGTACCTCGGCGAGCTCGGCGCGGACGTCCAGGTCGAGCGCAACGACGCGATCACCATCGATCAGATTCGATCGCTCGCACCGCGAGCGATCGTGATCTCTCCAGGCCCCTGCACGCCGAACGAAGCGGGCATCTCGATGGACGTGATCCGCGAGCTTGCCGGGCAGTTCCCGATCCTCGGCGTGTGCCTCGGCCATCAGAGTATCGGTCAGGTGTTCGGCGGTCGCGTCGTGCGTGCGCCCCGCGTGATGCACGGCAAGGTCTCGAAGATCTTCCATGACGAGAAGGGCCTGTTTGCCGGTGTCGAGAATCCGTTCATCGCCACGCGCTACCACTCGCTCGTGATCGCGCCGGAGTCGCTACCGGATTGTCTCGAGGTCACCGCGAAGACCTGGGAGGACGAGATCATGGGCGTGCGTCACAAGGACCTCCGCGTCGAGGGCGTGCAGTTCCATCCCGAATCGATCATGACGACCGCGGGCAAGGCGCTGCTCGCGAACTTCCTCGAGATGGCGGCCGCGCCCTCGCAAGGACCGAAATGACCGCGATCGTGCGTGCGATCGCGAAGGCGCTCGCGCGCCAGGATCTCGCGCGCGAAGAGATGGCCGATGTCGTCGGTCAGATCATGGATGGCGGTGCGACCCCGGCACAGATCGGCGGGTTCCTCGTCGCGCTGCGTGCCAAAGGTGAGGCGGTCAGCGAGCTGGTCGGCGCGGCGATGGCGATGCGCGCACGGGCGCTGCCGCTCCAGTGCGATGCGGAGCACGCGATCGATACGTGCGGCACCGGCGGCGATGGCATCGGGACGGTGAATGTCTCGACGCTCGCGGCGATCTTGCTCGCCGCCTCGGGAGCGGTCGTCGCGAAGCACGGCAATCGCGCGCTGTCGTCGAAGTGCGGATCCGCCGACGTACTCGAGAGCCTGGGCATCGCGGTCGATGCCGAACCCGCCGCGGTCGAGCGCGCGATCGCGACGACGCGGATCGGCTTCGCGTTCGCGCCGCGGTTTCATACCGCGACCAAGCACGTCGCGGTCGCACGTCGCGAGCTCGGCACGCGCACGATCTTCAATCTCCTGGGGCCGCTCACGAACCCGGCGAATGTTCGCCATCAAGTCGTCGGTGTCTATGCGAACGAGTGGTGTGAACCGGTCGCCGCGGCGCTCGGCGCACTCGGGTTGCGCCGCGCAGCGGTCGTGCACGGTGCTGGCGGCCTCGACGAGATCGCGGTGCGCGGCGAGACCTTCGTGGCGCTGTGGGATCGTGGCGAGCTCCGCACTTTCGGCCTGACCCCGCGCTCGTTCGGGACCGACGAGCTCGATCCCGAAGGGCTCGCGGGTGGCGATGCGGCGCACAATGCCGGCATCTTGATGAAGGTGCTCGCCGGTCATCAGACCGATCACGGAGAGCGGCTCGAAGCGGTGCTTCGAGCCTCGGCGATGACCGCGGCGCTCGGCCTGGAATTGCTCGAGAACGAATTTGTCGAGGCGCGGCTACCATTGCAGTACGAGCGCGCGGTCGCGACGACCAGGTCGGGTGCCGCGCGGCTCGTGCTCCACAAGTGGCGCGAGGTCAGCCAGTCCCCGCTCGGTGCAGACCTCACCTCGCTCGATTCGCTGGGCGCGGCAGACTTCGCGGGGGTCGAATGAGCGCGCCCGATCTCCCGGATATTCTCGAGCAGATCCTCGCGACCAAGCGCGCGGAGCTCGCGACGGTCACGAACGAGCGCCGGCTCGCGGTGATCGAAGCGGCCGAGGCGATGCCGCACCCGCGACCGTTTCGCGCCGTGTTGCTGCGCCCACCCGGGGCGCCGATGCGCGTGCTCGCGGAGATCAAGCGCGCGTCGCCCTCGGCAGGCCCGATCCGGCCCGGCGCCGATCCGGGCGAGATCGCGAAGGAGTATGCAGCGGGTGGTGCGTCCGCGATCAGCGTGCTCACCGACAAGCAGTTCTTCGACGGCGACCTCGCGTACCTCGGCGTCGCACGGCGGGCGTGCTCGCTGCCGCTCTTGCGCAAGGACTTCATCATCGATCCACTGCAGATCGCCGAAGCACGCGCCGCCGGCGCCGATGCGGTGCTGTTGATCGCCGCGGCGTTTCCTGCTGGTGACGTGCGGCTCTCCGATTGCGTACTCGTCGCGGCCGGCCTCGGACTCGATGCGCTCGTCGAGGTCCACGACGAGGCCGAGCTCGAGCAGGCGCTCGCCGCGCGCGCGACCTTGATCGGCGTCAACCATCGCAACCTGCGCACGTTCCAGATCGACATGTCGCTGACCGAGACCATCGCCAAGCAAGTACCCGCCGGCACCGTGCTGGTCGCCGAGAGCGGCATCAAGACCGCGGCCGATGTTCGCCGGCTCGGCGATGCGGGTGCGCACGCCGTGCTCGTCGGCGAGCAGCTGATGCGTGCGCCTTCGCCCGCGCAGGCGCTGCGGGAGTTGCTCGCGTGACCCGGATCAAGATCTGCGGCGTCACGCTGCCGGACGATGCCGCGGCGGTTGCCTCGGCCGGCGTCGATTTCATCGGCCTGAACTTCTGGCCGAAATCGAAGCGCTACTTGAATCCCGAGCGCGCGCCGATGCTCGCCGGTGTGATGCGCGCGATGGGCCACGCAAAGCTCGTCGGCGTGTTCGTCGATCCGGATCCCGATGAAGTGCTCGCGGTCGCCGCGCGCATCGACCTCGACATCATCCAGCTCCATGGCGATGAAGATCCGGATGCGGTGAAGCGGATCGCCGACGCCGTGGCTCGCCCGGTGTGGAAGGCGATCACGGTGCGCTCGGCGTGTGACCTCGAGCACCTCGATGTCTGGCCGGTCGAGGCGCTGCTGCTCGATGCACCGACCCCAGGTCGCGGTGGCGCCGGGGCCTCGTTCAATCACGCGCTCGCTCGCGATGCGCGCACGCGGTTCCCTCAGCTCAAGATCATGCTCGCCGGTGGGCTCGCAGCCGAGAACGTCGGCGCCGCGATCACGCGAGTTCAGCCGTGGGCCGTCGACGTCGCGAGTGGCGTCGAGACAGCCCCTGGCGTGAAGGATCGTACCAAGCTCGCGGCGTTCATTGCCGCAGTGCGAGGAGTTTCACCGTGATGGATATCCACGATCTCTCTCAACCCGTCCTCGGCCGGTTCGGCCCGTACGGCGGCCAGTACGTCGCCGAGACCTTGATGCCGGCGATCACCGAGCTCGAACGCGCGTGGCGCACCGCACGCGACGACACGGCGTACTGGGCCGAGGTCGAGGACCTGCTCGTCAACTACGTCGGCCGACCGTCGCTGCTCTATCACGCGAAGCGGTTGTCGGCGCAACTCGGGGCCGCGATCTATCTCAAGCGCGAAGACCTCAACCACACCGGCGCGCACAAGATCAATAACTGCATCGGCCAGGCGGTGCTCGCGCGCCGGATGGGCAAGGCGCGGTTGATCGCGGAGACCGGCGCGGGTCAGCACGGCGTCGCCACCGCGACGGTGGCCGCGCTGTTCGGCCTGCCGTGCGAGATCTACATGGGCGCCGAGGATGTCGTGCGCCAGGCCCTCAACGTCGAGCGCATGAAGCTGCTCGGCGCGAAGGTCAATGCGGTCACCAGCGGCACGCGCACGCTCAAAGACGCGATGAACGAAGCGATGCGCGATTGGGTCACGAACGTCGGCGATACGTTCTATCTGATCGGCTCGGTCGCCGGTCCGCATCCCTATCCGTGGCTCGTGCGCGACCTGCAATCGGTGATCGGGCGCGAGGCGAAGGACCAATTCGAAGCGCTGACCGGCGGCCTGCCGGATGCGCTCGTCGCGTGCGTCGGCGGTGGCTCGAATGCTGCGGGATTGTTCGCACCGTTCATCGGCGATGGCGTGAAGATGTACGGCGTCGAAGCCGCAGGCGAGGGCGTCGCTACCGGTCGCCATGCCGCCACGCTCGGCGCGGGTCGGGTCGGCGTGCTGCACGGCTCGAAGAGCTACGTGCTCTCGACCTCCGACGGGCAGATCGCACACGCACACTCGATCAGCGCGGGCCTCGACTATCCGGGGGTCGGCCCCGAGCACGCACACTGGAAGGAGACCAGCGCGGTCACGTACCTCTCGCGCACCGACGACGAAGCCCTCGCCGCGATCGAGCGGCTCGCGCGCAGCGAAGGCATCCTGTGCGCGCTCGAGACTGCGCACGCGATCGCCGCCCTCGAAGAAGTCGTCGCGGCCGGCGCGAAGACCGTCATCGTCGGCCTCAGTGGTCGCGGCGACAAGGACATGACCACGATCGCGGCGCGGCGCATGGACAAGCCATGAGCCGGCTCCGCGCAGTCTTCGACAAGGCCGCCGCCGAGCATCGCGCGGCGCTCGTCGCGTATTTGACGTTCGCGGATCCCGATCCGGTCACGTCGGTCGATGTCATCGAAGCGGCGTCCCGCGCAGGTGCGGACGTGATCGAGCTCGGCGTGCCGTTCTCCGATCCTTCAGCGGACGGGCCTTCGATCCAACGCGCGATGGAGCGCGCTCTCGCCGCGGGCGGTAGCCTGCCGGGCGCACTCGACGCGGTGAAGGCCCTGCGCGAGCGCGGCATCACCACCCCGATCGTGATGTTCGGCTACTACAATCCGATCTTCGTCATGGGCCCGGAGGCGTTCGCAGATCGCGCGGCAGCCTCGGGGGTCGATGCGGTGCTCACCGTGGACCTGCCGATCGACGAGCTCGCGGAGCTCGCGACGCCGCTGGCCGCGAAGGACATCTCCGTGATCCCGCTCGTCGCCCCGACCTCGACGCCCGATCGCATCGAGCGGCTCGCGCAGTTCGCGCCGCCGTTCGTCTACTACATCTCGCTCGTCGGCGTCACCGGCGTGGGTGCGGCGCAGCCGGTCGATCCGGCGCGGCTCGCGATGATCAAGCAGGCGGCCTCGGCGCCCGTCGCGGTCGGCTTTGGCATCCGCACGCCGGTCGATGCGCACGCGTTCGCGCTGGCGTCCGATGGGGTGGTCGTTGGCACCGCGCTCGTCGATCGGGTCGCTGCCGGGCCCGCGGCAGGTGCCGCCGCGCGCGTGAGTGAATTCGTTGCGGAGCTCGCCGCCGCGATGAAACGCTAGCGGTCGTTGCCTAGCGCTGAACGACCCGAGCCCGCGCGCCGTTCAACGACTCGAGGATCGCGACGACACAGCGCTCGTGGGCGCGCGTGACGAGCGGTCCGACCTGGAATACCTTCGATTTGCAGCCGACCAGAAGGTCCGAGCCGCCGCTCGCGTTCGCCGTGATGATCACCGGATAGAAGAACCCCCACGAGCCGAACGACACGGGCGACGACAACACGACGATGTTCGCGCTCGCATCGGTCGCCTCGACCCTGAAGGGCCGCGCGATGCTCTGGATCGCCGCGAACACCTCTGCTGGGGCCGCGGGGTGCGAGCACGTGCGTGTCCGGCTCGGCATCGCCATCGTCGCGCTGCCCCTGCGCGTGAATGCGATCACGTAGGCGATACCGATCAGGATCGCGAACATCGCCCAGTACGTCTGCATGGGGTTCATGGCCGGACTCTACGTCACAGTTGCTTGAAGCAGAACGGATTGTCGGTATCGGCTCCGGGCTCGGCGCTCATCGGGCCCAGGCCGCCGTAGCTCTGGCGCTGTTCGCTCGTCAACGTGCGTGCATGCGCGATCGCACTCAACAGGGTTGCACCTTCGGTCGGTGTGCGCGCGTAAGTGGAATCGTCGACGGAATACAGGCCGAAGTGCGGACCGAAGCCTTCGGCCCACTCGAAGTTATCGGTCAGGCTCCAGTGATAGTAGCCGCGAATGTCAGCGCCGTCCTTGCGCGC
>JAYWCI010000011.1:0-12174 GCA_043780895.1 Kofleriaceae bacterium
CGCGGCTGGTAGTGGATGACTCTTCGACACGCTGAGGATCCCGACCTGCAGCGTGATCTGTTTCAACAGGCCTGCGATTCGCTCGACCTTCTCTTCATCGCCGAGTCGCGGATCGCTCGCGATCTGCTCGATCTGAGCGATCGACTCGACGGTGATCACGATCGCGGTCGACTGGACGAGCTTGGTCTCGGTCCACTGCACGAACCTTCGCCCGGCCAAGCTCGTCGCGACTTCGGCAGCGCTCGCGCCTTTGGCCGCCGCGAGCGCTCTTTGATATCCCGAGTAAGCCTGGCCCGCGCCAATCACCGACACGGCGAACCCCGCGACGTCGACGAAGTACCCGAGGACGTCCGCATCGCCAGTCTTGACCCGATCAGCAATGCTGACTGCGCTCGCAGCCGCGCCCGTGCCAGCCGCGGCACTGAAGAACAACATCGCGAGCGGCTCGGCCCCGAACAGGGCCGCCGTGAAGCCCGCAACCGTCCATCCGATCGACGCGAGGCCGAGCCAGTCGGCCAGGCTGCGCAGCCAGCTCTTCTTCCCACCTGCGAATGCCAGATCGCTCGTGTGACCTGGCAAGAGCGAGGTCATGAGATGCAGTCGTCCGCGCGGATAGCGCTCTTGCGCGTCGGACCTGAACTGATCGATCGCTTGGTCGATCGTGCTGCCCGAGAAGTCATGCACCTCGGGTGACTTACCCTTGCTCGCGTCAGGCGTGAGGTCGAGCACGCGCCACGTCCCGGGCTTGGTCGCGCTCTCACCGACGAAGACGTTGAGCGGCATCGCTTCGCCGGTGGAGCCGTTGACGAACGCGCCGGGCAGTCGCAGCGGCGACTTCAGCTGTTTGAACTGGGTCTCGGCGTCTCCGAGATACGCCAGCCACTCCTTCGCGACGTCCATCCGATCGTCGGAGAGGACGCTCTGGCGATACCTCGCCGTTGCCATCTGATGGCCCGCTGCGTCGAGGATCTCGCACGTGTAGTCATAGATTCCTGGGCTGTAAGAATGATTGGAGACCTGGAGCTCGGGCAACGTCGAGGTACCCAGCTCGGTCCAGAGATGCTGGTTCCCCGGATCGCTGTAGATCGGGGCGCCTTTGTTCGACCGTGTCCACCGAAAGCTCGCGGCTCCGGCCGGCACGTTCTGTACTCGATACGTGAACGTTCGATCTTTCGTGCCGACCGGATTCGGTCGATCGGTCTTGATGTACGGGCCGGCGGAGTACTGCGTCGCGAGCGCCCCGAACTGCGACTCGAGCCGATCGGCGAGCGCGAGCCGCAGTCGCAGATACGCCGTTGCACCGCCGAGATCGCTGTTCGGACCGGCCTGACTCTTGGCCGCCTCCTCGGCATACGCAGCCGGCTCTTCCACCGTCACGCGTCGATATGTACTGAAGCCCTCATCGCGGTGCCCGTCGCGATGGCCGCCGGCCCAGACGACCCAGGTCCCGGCCGAGTCGAGCTCGACCTCGTGTGCCTGCGAGTACTGGCGCGTCGTCGTCTTGTTCTGGTCGCCGAGCTTCGATGCGAACATCGTCGCGATCGAAGCGAAGCGCGTCGGATCCGGAACCTGCATCTCGAGCTTTATCTTCTGCCCGACGACCGCGAACCACTCGCCGTTGCGTCGCTGCATCGGTGGATCGGTCTTGAACGTCACGACGTCCGACTCGTCGCTCGCTCCAGTATGTTCCCGGCCCAGCTGAGACAGTTCGGCCGCGGCGTCGTTGCGACATCGCTGCAGGTGCAGTCCTGCGACGGGGGCAACAGCACGTGCGGGTGTGGTTACGAGTCCCCATAATCGCCCGAGCCAGCTCGTTGCCGCCTGATCTGCGCCACGTTCGAGTGTCGAAGGACCGCTCGCCGTCTTCGAGGAGTCCTGTTGCCGTGTATGCGCGAGCTCGTGCGCGAGGAGCGCGTCGCCGCGCGTGGTTCCGGGTGCATATTGCCCGGCGTTGAAGGCAACATGGTTTCCGATCGCGATCGCATGTGCACCTTCTTCGGCACTCGCCATGGCGCCGCGTGCATCGCGGTGAATGCGGGTTCGCGACAGATCGATACCCATGGCCCCTTCGAACCGCGTCCGGGTTGCGGAGTCGAGCGGTTCTCCAGGCCCCAACTCCGCGAGTTGCGACTGCACCTCTGGTAGATCGATCGCCGGTGCGTCGACCTCGCCGGTCGCTCTCCAGCGCGCGACAGCGGTGCGAACCCGTGCGACCGCGGGTTCGATGTACCCGTCGAGCGTGGTTGCACCCGCAGCAGACGGCGCATATTTGAAGAGCGCGCGCTCGACCTCTCCAGCGCCCCGGGCCTCGTAGTACGCGAACCAGTACTCCAGGTAGGGGCACTGCTCCGCGGTCCAGTCCGTCCCCGCAAGCCCGGTCTTCACCGCCTGCGTGACCGCACTACGCAAGCTGCCCAGGAACGTGGCTTTGGCGGAATCGTGCAACAGGTGCGGCGGCGCCGAGCCAGCGGTCTCGGCCTCCGGCGTGACCGGTCGCGTTGCGAGGTGCGAGAGCTCTGGAACCTGCGGCTCGACGCGACGCTGGGGCTCGGTGCTCGGTGCCGGCGCTACCGCGTTCGTCGGCGGGGCATGCGTCTTCACCGAGCGCGAGGCTACGGCCCGGCGAGCGCGATCCACAAGACGAGGTCGTCGACTGCCCTAAAATGCTCCAGGTGCCGCGAGCTGATCGAACGCCGAAGAGATGCGACGCTCGCGCACATGGAGCGCTGGGCGGAAGCGAACTGGGTGTACCTGCAAGGCGAGATGGCGCGCGTCGTCGCTGCGATGGAGCGGGCGATGGCAAGCCAGCCAGCGACCCTGGATCCACCGACAACAATTCCACGCGAGCTGATCGATCGAGCGCCCGCGATCGTGGCGCTCGCGCGCAGCTTTAGCTTGTCGACCTTCGAACGCGACATCGTGCTCGCGTGTGCTGCCGCCGAGCTCGTACCGGACTTCGCAAAGCGCGTGGGGATGGCGTGGCCGGTACTCCGCCTCGCACTCGCGGCCTTCGCGAAGGGCGAGCCAATGGCGCTCGCACCGAGCGGACGGTTGCGCGCGCACCGCCTGATCAGCATCGGCGAAGCGCTGCCGCTGTTCTCGTCTCCGCTGACCCTCGACGAAGCGGTGTTGCACGCTCTCATGGGATCGACCGCGCTCGATGGTCGACTCGCGACCGCGATGCGCGAGATCGAGCCCACCAACGAAGCCGCGCGGCACGAGCTGATCGAGCGCATCGTTGCTACGTGTAGCCGCGCGAGCGATGGCTTGCTGGTCGGGCTGGTCGGATGCTCGGAGGGTGACCGTCAGGCGGTCGCGGCCGCGGCGTGCACCGCGCTCGGAACGCGCTTGTTTCGGTTGCGCGCCGCAGATCTTCCGCTCGACCCCTTCGGGCGCGCGTCGCTCCGCGAACGCTGGGAGCGCGAGCGCCGCTTGCATCCGTTCGTGCTGCTCGTCGAGCTCGACCGCGACACGGCCCCCGAGCTGCTGCGCGCGACCGCGGCCCTGCTCGCCGATCTCGGAGGACTCGCGTTCGTCTCGAGTCACCAGCCGGTCTGGATCTCGCGCGCGAGCTACGCGAGCTTCGAGCTTCACGTCGCGCCGCGCGAACAGCGTCTCGAACGGCTCCGCAGCGCGCTCGGCCCGCACGATGCGGATCTCGAGCCCACCCTCGAGCAGATCACGACCCAGTTCACGCTCGACAGCGATGCGATGTCACGCGCGTGTCTCGCGGCGGAGGCCGGTGAGGGAACGCGCGCGGACCGGCTGTGGAACGCGTGCCGCGTGCAAGCTCGTCCACACCTCGACGATATCGCGCGTCGCATCGAACCGCGCGCGACCTGGGACGACCTCGTGCTGCCGGCGAGTACCATGACGCAGCTCCGCGAGCTCTCGAGTCACATTCGCAATCGCACGCAGGTGCTGGAGCGCTGGGGATTTGCCGCGCGGTCACAGCGCGGGCTCGGCACGGGTGCGCTGTTCGCCGGCGCGAGCGGCACCGGCAAGACGTTCGCCGCCGAGGTACTCGCACACGAGGCCCGGCTGGACCTCTATCACCTGGATCTGAGTCAGCTGGTCAACAAGTACATCGGCGAGACCGAGAAGAACCTGCGGCGCGTGTTCGATGCGGCCGAGGACTCCGGTGCGATCCTGTTGTTCGACGAGGCCGACTCGCTGTTCGGCAAAAGCGGTGAGGTCGACAAGGGAACCGATCGCTACGCGAACCTCGAGGTCAGCTACCTGCTCCAGCGCATGGAACAGTACCGCGGCCTCGCGATCCTCACGACCAATCAGCGCGACGCGATCGACAACGCGTTCGTGCGCCGCTTGCGCTGCATCGTGAATTTTCCATTTCCGGATGTCGCCGAGCGATGCGGAATGTGGCAGCGCGCGTTCCCATCGGAAGCGCCGAGTCACGGAATCGATGCGAGCAAGCTCGCGCGGCTCAAGCTTCCCGGCGGCAACATTCGCAGCATTGCGCTGAACGCCGCGTACCTGGCCGCAGAGATCGGTGAGCCGATCACGATGCGTCACCTGCTCAGCGCATCGCGTGCCGAGTACGCGAAGATCGAACGACCGTTTCCCGAGGGCGACGTCACCGGCTGGTGAGCGCGCTCGCTGGCACGATCACGTGGAAGACACCCGCGAGTGATCCCGCGACAACGTCGGGTTGCGCGAAGAGGTCGACCGCGAGCGCGCGCGCCTCGTGGAGCGACAGGCTCGGATGGCGCCACACGATGTCGATCGTCTGGTCGTGAAGCTCGTGAGTCGAGACCTCGAGTCCACGACTCGTCACGCATGCAGTCCGCATCGCGTGCGCGCGCTCGAGCTCGTCGAGGTGTCGCGGCTGCCGGAGAGCGATGCGCCGGCTCCTGCGGAGGACGACGAGCGACGTGGTGACGGGCGCGATCGTGGGCCACGCGCCGGAAGCCACGAGCCGTCACTACTCGCATGTCGACGAGCGCGAATAGAGGACGCGTCCCGCGTGGCGTCCGGCGACGTCGATAGTACGACCCTGCCGCGATACGCGGCAGGCAACTCCTCGCATGCTCCAGGGCCGCCAAAGCCCAGCCCGTGAACGAGCACGAGGCGATGAACCACGTTAGATTCGTTCGGATGAACGCCAACGACTTTGTCGACCAGCTTCGCACCGCGTTTCCACCTGAACCCATCCAAGGAGACGGCGCGTTCGCGCAGTGGGGCACGACTTATTCCGACGTCGGACTGTATACGCGCGCGGTCGACGGCAAGACCTGGGAGCAGCTCGATCCGAAAGTTCTCCTCACCAACACCGACGCGCTCGGCTTTCTCGGCACCCGACATCTCGTCGCAGTGCTGCCCGTGTATCTGCGCTCGGTTGTCGAGCAGGGCGTGATGTCACCTGCAGCAGAAATGCTCCCGATCATCTTCGCGCGACCCGCACCCGGCACCAGCACGGGCCTCGGTCAAGCCCGGTTCGACGCGCTCGTCGACGCGCTCACACCAGGACAGCGCACCGTCATCGCCGCCGCACTGCGCAGACTCGCCGCCGACTCCGGCTCTCCCGGCCGCGCCGCGCAAGCCGCACTCGATAGCTATTGGACATCTGCTTGAAAGGGAACGTCATGAAACGAAACGTGAAGATGATGATTGTTGTTGCCCTGGTCTTCGGAGCCTCCGTCGCTCTGGCGGACAAGCTCTCCGACTTCAAGGACGCCGCGTCCAAGACCGGCTGCGAGAGCATTCCGTACAGCGACCTGCGCAGCACGTGCGACTCGGGCGGCAGCGGCGTGACGGATTGGTGCAAGAACTCGTCGCGCTCCGTGAACTGCGGCAGCGATTCGATCACGCGCGATCTCAAGAACAAGATCGAGCAGGCGAAGAAGAACGTCGAAAACCTCAAAGACAAGAAGCGCAAGCTCGAGGACGACAAGTCGCGTGCGACCACCGAAGACGACAAGAATCGCATCGGCAAGGACATCGAGGCGGTCGACAAGGACATCTACGAGGCCGGCAAGCTCGTCGATCAGGCGGTCGCGGATCTCGAGACGCGCAAGAGGTTCGTCGAGACCACGATGGACAATATCAACAAGTGCATCGACTACCGGCGCAGCGTGATGAACGTGTTCGCCTCCGCGCTGGACAAGGTCCGGGGCGAGACGGATCCCGACGTCGTCCCGTACGCCCGCCAGCTCCGAGACAAGTACGAGGAGACCAAGCGCGGCCACGAGATAGCGATCACCGAGAAGAACAACGCGCTCTCGACGTGCAAAGACTCGCGACCCTAAGAGGACAGGCCGTCGATGGGACTTTCGGACCTGCGTCGGCACAGGTCACGCACGTGCCGTGCGCAGCCGCTTGAGCGTCGTAACGAGCGCTTCAGGTGACCAAGTCGTTGGTTACCAGATCCCCGCGCACGACGAGTAGCGCGCGATTTCCACCCCGGTCGCACCCGATCCGACGACGGGCAGATCGATCTCGAGCCGACCCTAGCTCACTGCGACTCGATCAACGGCTCAAGCAGACGACGTGTGACCTGCGCGATCGAACGCTCTTCTCTTGCGGCGAGTGCCATCAATCGGTCGTGGCAGCGCCGCTTTATCCGGATCGTCATCGACACGAGCTCGAACCGAGCACGTATGAATGTTTGATGATCGCACCCGACAGTAAGCGGTGCTTCAACTTCGTCGCTGGATGGCTACGGACGTTCAAAGAGCACGAGGATGAATGGGGAGACCCTGGCGTTGACGACTGAGCGGCCGGGGGCATCTCGTACGCCACCTCGACGCGCTACGCCTTCGCAACCGCGATTGATTCTAGTGATGGGGTTCGCGCCGAACGAATCCGCCAACCCAGGCAATCCACTGCATTTGTGTCCGCGCTGCGGACATCGATGTCCGCGACTCGGACGTGAAGCGTGACTCGAGATCAGACCGAGCGCATAGCGATGCTTGTCGGCACGACCCTCGATCGTGCGCACGACGTGGTACCCGAGCGAGCACTTGTCCGGATCCCAGCGCACGACGCCGAGCCACGTGTCGCCGAGTGCATCGAGCACGAGCTCGCGCGCGTAGTAGTCGTCGACCTTGCGACCGGCATCGGCCACGGATAGCGCACGCGTTCGCGCGTACTGGTTGAGGCCACTGATCAGCTTCGCGGTCGCTTGCTTGTGGTAGTGCCTTATCCAATCCTGCGTCGGGGTGAATGGCGACGTGAGTTCTTCGCGTGCGATCTCGGTGCTCGGGTCCCGCCCAGCTTCTGCGGCGGTGGGTTGTTCCTGCATGCAGCTCCCTTCTTGTGTGCTTCGTTCTTATCGAAGCGCTCTGACACTGAACAGATGCGCAGATACACAAGCTCGCGAGACTGTTAACGGCCGCCGTTTTCCGTCGTGATTTGACGGTCGAGTCGGGGCCGCGTTGATCCGCGATGCCGCGTGCTCTACCGGGGCTCCCAACCGCCGTGCGCGACGAAGAGCGCCTCGAGATGACTCAGCAGAGGCACGCGATCGAGTAACCGAGCCTCTCTGCTGATCAGCCGAAGTTGACGTTGCGCACCTTCACGCGTTGCCCCGAGCGCCCGGCAATCGATCTGGAGCACCTCGTATCCTTCGTTATGCGCCGTCGAGGCCAACAGCGATCGGCGCCCGTCCCGAGTCGTCCCTTGAGGATGATCAAGCCCGACGACGAGCCGAATGCCTTCGCCACTGCCGAGATCGACGCGGCGGCGACCACGAGATCGGAGGTTTCCTGAGATGTGTTGATCGATGCGATGTCACGCAGCGACGAATCAATCCCGAGGTCATGCTGACAGAGAGCGAGCACGCGGCGCGAAAGTGCGAAGGTCTGGCGATGTTCGGGGTCGGACACCTGCTCGGTGTTGAGGTCACGCAACATCTGTCGCGAAACGGGGTCGAGCTCGTGAGCGAGGAGTAGCAACAGCACTCGCTGTTCGGATGCGCTCAGGCCGAGACGATCGCCGAGCCAGAGCAGCGGCATCGATACTCCGGCCGCTGCACTTTTCTGGGCGATCTGTTCGAGCTCGGCCTCGTCTTCTTCTCGCGCACGCAGGATCGCGGCGTCCGCGCGTCCGGCGGCTTCGGTGACCGCACGAAGACGCACCTGCATGATGCAAAGCAGTGCATCGACGTATGCATCCTGACGAATAAAGATGTGCGGGACCGCCACCACTATCGGCTCCTCGCTGCGCGGCGCGGCAACGCGCATCACCCAGGAAGTTCAGCAGTCGCGTCTGGCGGTCCGCGACCAGCCTGACAAACCGGATCGAGATTGGATCCGCAGCGTCTTTGACCGTGAGTCGCCGATGAATGAGCAACGCATCGACGATGCTGAGTGCCCCGAATAACTCGCCGACCGCATACTCCTTTTGCGCCGGAACGCCTCGGCCGCGCGTTCGCCGGACGACGGTTGGACATCGAGAGCCGCGATGATCTCGGATTCGAAGGCGACCCGCTGAACGAGAGGCTTGGCCGGCGCCGTGACGTCGACGGACCGACGAACGATAGGTGCTGCGTTCTGGGTCGCAGGGTTCGCGAACAGTCGGAGGCTCGATTCCTTCATGCATGCGGTATCGGCATCTGCTTCCCACGGTTGCGTAGAAAAACTGACACACGATTCCATCGACCACGAACAACGATCACCGCATCGCTGTAACTTACAGACCGATCAGACGTACGCTATCTTCGTGAAGGTCTTCCTCGCGATCGCCCTTTCAGCTTGCAGTGCACGTGCGAGCGCCCAGACCTGCGGCGCACCGACCACCGCGACCACGCCTGCAGGCGTACGTGAGGTCCACATGCCTGCGGGCGACGGCGTGACGATCACGGCGGACGTCTACGCACCGCTGCCCTCGACCGCGCCGATGATCGTGCTGTTCCACCAGGCGGGGTTCAGCCGCGGCGAGTACCGCGCGATCGCGCCACGCCTCAACAAGCTCGGGTTCAATGCGATCGCGGTCGATGCGCGCTCGGGCGAAGCCGTGAACGGCGTCGGCAACGCGACCGCGGCATCGGCGTGCAAGCTCGGCAAGCCGACCGCGTACGTCGACGCGATCGCGGATCTGAAGGCCGCCGTGGCGTACGCGCGCACGCAGAGCAAGGGCAAGCTGATCGTGTGGGGGAGCTCGTACTCGAGCGCCCTCGTGCTGGTGCTCGGCACCGAGTTAAAGGCCGACGCCGTGATCTCGTTCTCGCCGGGCGAGTACTTCGAGGATCAAGGCAAGCCGAAGACCTGGGTCGCCGATCATGCGAAGGCACTGAAGGTCCCCGTGTTCGTCACGTCAGCGAAGGGCGAGACCACCGACTGGGCCCCGATCGTCGCCGCGATCGATCCCCAGCTCGTGACCACGTTCGTGCCGACGAGCGCCGGCCACCACGGCTCGAGTGCGCTGGTGCTGCCGGATGGCGAAGCCTACTGGGCCGCGGTCATGGCGTTCCTGACCAAGCTCTAGCGAAAGAACGAGGTTTGCTGGAAGCGAAGTCCGTCGATCACCTGCTCGACGCGCTCGCTCGAGAGACTACCGATACGCTCGCCGAGGCGAGTCCTATCGACCGACGAGATCTGCGAGACCACGACGACGCTCTGCTCCGGTAGTCCGCCTTCACCGAGCTCGAGCAGGACGTTGCCTGGCTCGGTCACGCGGTGAAGGTTGGAGGTCAGCGCGCACACCACGACCGTCGTGATCCGAGATCGATTGAAGACATCGTCTTGCACCACGACGTGCGGCTGCGCGTAGTCGCCGCGCGCCTGGTCGGGCCCGATCCAGAACACGTCGCCCCGCCGCATCTCCATCACCGGTCGAGAGTAGCTGCTCTCCTGCGAAGTGCGAAGGACTACGAAAAAGCCACGAGTAGCCCGCGAACCCGACTACCGGCCTAGCCGGTGACATCTCGTCACGCGAAATTCGCTGAATCTGCGGCCGCAGGCCTGGTCCAGACCTTGCTCGAGAGGGGCACATGCGCCGCCTACTCCTCACGCTGCCCCTGCTCGCCGGTTGCGAGACTCGAGGCAACGTCGAGACCGCGTTTGCGTTCCTCCTGATCGTCGCCGGGATCGGCCGGTTGATGGTCGAGCGCGACTGAAGTTACCGACCCCAAATCGGTATCGTGCGGTCGTGACTCTAGTCAACCAAGTCAACGCGAAGCTCTCGAAGGACGATCGCCTAGGTGCGCTCGATGTCTTGCTGGCCGCGTGGGCCACGAATGCCTCGACCGCGGTGGCCGATGCGATCGATGCGCTCGATGAGCTGCTCGCGCAGCCGGTGTTTGCGGGCGGTGGTTCGAGATCCGTCAGTACGGGGGCCTCGTTCATCGCTTTAGCCGCGATAAGGCGGGCGTTCAGCCGCCTCGTCACGGTCATTCACCCGGCGAAGAAAGCCAAGACACGCACCCATGCGGCTCCCACGCTCGCGCTGTATCGAGCTGGTATCAAGAAGCTCCGCAGCACGCTCACTCACAGCGAAGCGACGATCGAGATCGCCGGCAAGATGGTCGCGGTCTAAGCATTCGAGATGAGGCCGACGACGACCGTGATGTTGTCGTCGCCACCGCGATCGTTCGCGAGCGCGATCAAGGTCTCGGGCAATTTCCGGATCCAGGTCATCGCGATGATCCGCTCGAGCTCGCCGTGTTCGACGTAGTTCGACATTCCATCCGAGCACAAGAGGAAGCAATCGCCCGGCGAGACCGTCACCGACTTCAGATCGGCGTCGGCATCGCGTTCGAAGCCGATCGACTTCGTGATCACGTGGCGGAACTTGCTCTGCTTCGCCTCCTCGAGCGTGAGCGCGCCGATCTTCATCTGTTCGGCGACCCACGAGTGGTCTTCGCTGATCTGGCGGAGCTCGCCATCGCGAAATAGATAGCAGCGCGAATCACCCGCGTGCACGAGGTGCGCTTTACCGCCGTGCAAGAGCAACGCGGTCAGCGTGGTGCCCATGCCGCGCAGCTCGGGCTTGGTCCACGCGTGCTCGAAGATCGCGCCACTCGCGCGCCGCACGACACCGCGCATCACCTCGAGGGCGGGAGAGAATAGCGCCGCGGCATCGATCGCGGTCGGCTCGTTCGGCTGGGTGGCGGCCGCGTCGTCCAGCGTATCGGCCACGGCCGCCATCTCCTCGGTGTTGCGCGCGGTACCACCGCGATGCGACCACACCGCCGCATCGAAATCGCCGCGCGCCTCGGACAGCTCCTTGGCGAGTTGATCGATCGCCATCCGCGATGCGGTCGCGCCACCTTGATGGCCGCCCATGCCGTCCGCGACCGCGAGCACGCCGGTCTCCGGATCGACGAGGTAGCTGTCCTCGTTGCGTTCGCGTTTGCGACCGGGGTCGCTCTGACCCCACGCCCAGAGCTTCATGAGCTTAGGCGTACTCCGCGCTTCGCTCGGTGATGTTGCCGTCTTCGCAGCGCAGCAGCTTGCCCTTGTTCTCGATCTTGGTCAGCAGGCTGACCGGACGCGACCAGACCTTCGCCGCGTTGCGCAGCGTATCGCGCGCCTGGTTGGCATCGAGGTCGGTGCCCTCGTGGATGTGCTTGAGCAGGAGCTCCGAGCGATTCTCGAAGTTCGCATCTTCGACGACGATCACCGGCTGGCCGCGGTTCGTGAGCATCTTCAAGAGCTGGTCTTTGACCTTCTTGAACTCCTTGCTCGTGATCTCCCAGTTACCCGAGCGCTCCTGGAATCCGAACGAGTAGAACTTCTGCTCGACGCAGAACTCCATCGTGAAGAACTCGTCGAGGAACGTGATGTCGTTGTAGAGCTTCCGGACCTCGAAGATCTTCGCGCGGCCGAGCCCGGTGCGCCGGTCCCAGTCCTTCTTCTGGTCCATCGAGTCGCACTCGTCCCACTCCTTACCGAACTGGCCCTTGTTCCAGCGGTCTTCGATGTTGCGGAGGAGCTCGACGCCGAGCTTGTACGGGTTGAGCTTGCCCGGCGAGGTCGCGAGGACGCCCGAGCACGCATCGGCGTAGTCGATGATCTCGGAGGCGTGGAGCGCCTTCTCGGTGAGGATCTTCGAGTGCCAGTACGTGGCCCAGCCCTCGTTCATGATCTTCGTCATCGCCTGCGGCGCGAAGTAGTACGCTTCGTCGCGCACGACCTCGAGGACGTCGCGCTGCCAGTGCTCGAGCGGCGCGTTCTCGATCAAGAACTGGAGCACGTCGCGCTGCGGCTGCTCGGG
>JAYWCI010000012.1:0-144303 GCA_043780895.1 Kofleriaceae bacterium
ACGCAAGGCATCGCTCGTGAATCCACCCGCGCGATCGGCGCGTGCCAGCTCACCGAGCGCGTCGGCGGTCGACTCGCGATCACCGCCCCGGGCGAAGACCCCAACGAAGCGCCGCAACCGCGCGATCCGGATCAGCTGCACGCCATTCGCACTCGCCATCCGATGTCCTAGTCTATACCGGCAGGGGACACCCGCGAGGTGTGGCGTGCGCGTTAACGCGATCGCCGGAGCAGGAGCGTTGGCCTCTTCAGCGCCTTGTTAGCCGACCGGCTGCGTCCCGTTGTGCTGACAGAACGCGCGCAGGTATGGATACGAGCGGAAGCGGATCTTGACGCGACCACCACCGGCGTCCGCGAGCGCCGCGCCTTCCTTGTGACTGGCGCAGTGCGGGACCTCGACCGTGACTGCGGTGTAGCCGGCACGCCCGGTGACCGCGCCGCCGGTTGCTGCAGAGACGCCGATCAGCGTCATCGCGGAGCCCTGGTTCTGGAGGTTTGTCTGGACCTTCTGGCCCTGCGTCGGCGACATGCCACACACGCAGCAGCCTTGCGGCCACTGGTACTGCGCGGGCAGGAGCGTCCCGAACACCGGCTTATCGGCGACCCGGTTCGGATCGGTCGGCGCCAGCGTGCCCTGCTTGCCCTCGGCGAACACATAGCACTTCTCGCACAGGACGCCGTCGTTCGCGCCGGTCGAGAGCCCCGATAACGCTGCTCCACAGGACGGGCAGGCGGCCGTGCCCGAGCCACCCACCGCCATGTAGAGGAGCACCAGCCCCACCACGCCCGGCAGCAGCGAGATTCCGATGGTGATCGCGCCGTCCGCGATCGTCTTGAACAGGAGGCCCGACAGCGCGAGGGCGACGAGCCCTGCGATCAGGTACCCGAACGTTGCCTTCCAGCTCCGTGCGATCCGCGTCGTTCCCGCCATCTGTGCAGTCTACAGGAGGTAAGCTGACCGAAACGTGCAGCCCACCGTGAAGAAGGTCCTCAACGTGCTCGGCACGGTCGCGTTTCTAGCCGTCGTCCTGGTCCTCGCCTACCTGAAATGGTGGAACGTGGTCGGTCAGGACAAGCTGAATGGCTCGTGCGACTCGAGCGCGGGCTGCCGGTCGTTCTGGTGCTTGAAGCACGAGCTGAACGGATCTGCAGAGCGGCCAAGCGGCGGGTACTGCACGGACAAGTGCAGCGCGGACGGCGACTGCACCCAGGGCATGGCCTGCGTGACGCCGAGCGCGGAGGCGCTCGACGATCTGGCCAAAGCGATGCGCCCGAAGAAGCTGTGCGAGCGTGTGCATGCAGCTACGCCCTGAACCGAGGTACGCTCGGGCGAAGCGCCGATGACCGACGACGACGATGTCTTTGGGTACCAGGACGGCAGCGAGCAGCTCGCCGACTATGCCGAGCGGTTCGGCTTGCTGGTCGATCGGCTGCGCACCATCCGCTCGGTGATGCCGGACGCGGCGGTCATCCCCGACCGCGCCAAAGAAGAGTTGCTCGAGTCGGTGAGCACCGAGATCGGGCAGCTCAACCGACGGATCGGCGATCTGGATGATGCGATCGCGCGCCGCGCGGACGTCTCGAAACAACTAGGCGTGGTGCTACCGCTCGAGTTGTTGCGCGAGCGCGTGGAGCTGAGCCAGCTCGACATCGAGCTCTTGACCATGCTGTACGCGCTCGAGAGCGGTGGCGCGTACAACCCGTACGACACGCGGTCGGACGATCACGACAACGTCAGCTCCGACGTCCTGTTCTTCGTCGCGCTGATCGCCGCCGGCGATCGGATCAACGCGGATACCGCGCGCATGCGGCTGTCGTCGGATGCGCCGCTGGTCGTCTCGGGGTTGGTCCACTTCGCGCCCGCGCCGGGGTGGGGAACCGACGCGCCCCTCCGCCACAAGCGGCTCCGGATCGCGGAGCGGACGCTCGAGTTCTTGTCGGGGAGCATGGCGCCACCACGCTCCGTGCTCGGGACCATGGCGACGTACCTCGCGGAGCCACCGGGTGCGGAGACGCTGCTGCTCGATGATCCGGAGATCGTCGGGCGCGCGGCGCGAGCGCTCTCGATCTCCGACCAGCTCGTCGTGTTGCGCGGTGCGAGTGGCACCGGGCGCAAGTCGATCGCGGCCGCCGCCGCACGTCAGCTCGGGCGTGGCGTCTTGCTGGTCGAGCTCTCGCGCATCACCCTCGATCCAGGCGAGCTCGCGCGGACGCTGTTGTCGCTGTTTCGCGAGGCGCAGCTCCAGGCCGCGGTCCTCGTGCTCGATCGCGCCGACGAGTTCGCCGATCACGAAGGTCAGTCGTTTCTGTGGCCGCTCCTGACCGAGCGGCTCGCGCGTTCGCGGCTGCACGTCGCGCTCGTGTGCGAGCACACGCCGGCGTGGCTGCCCCGCGTCCCGCGCGTGCTCGTCGAGCTGCAGGTGCCGTTTCCTTCGCCGCAGATCCAGCACCGGATCTGGGTCCGAAATCTGCCGCCGCACCTTCACCTCGATCCGGAGCTCTCGATCGAGAAGCTCGTGAAGACCTACTCGCTGTCGTGTGCATCGATCATCGGAACGACCGACGAGCTGAGCCGGTTCGATCGCATCCACGCCCGCGGCGGGCGCATCGACAATGCGACCGTGCTCGATGTCGTGCGGCGCCGGCTCGCGCACCAGCTCGGCGAGCTCGCGGAGCCCGTGCGGACAACGCTCGATTGGCGCGACGTGATCCTGTCCGAGGAGATCATGGACCGCGTGATCGAGTTCCTGAACTTCGCGCGCCACCGCGAATCGGTGATGGCGGACATGGGGTTCGGTCGCAAGCTCGCGTACGGGCGCGGGCTCTCGGCGCTGTTCTCGGGGCCACCGGGTACCGGCAAGACGATGATCTGCTCGCTGCTGGCGAAGGAGCTCGGGATGGAGCTCTATCGCATCGATCTGTCGCAGGTCGTCAACAAGTACATCGGCGAGACCGAGAAGAACCTCGGCAAGGTGTTCGACGAGGCGTCGCGCGGGCAGGTGATCCTGCTGTTCGACGAGGCCGACTCGATCTTCGCCAAGCGGACCGAGGTGAAGTCGTCCCACGATCGCTACGCGAACCTCGAGGTCAACTACCTGTTGCAGCGCATGGAAGGCCACGAAGGCATCGTCGTGATGACGACGAACTCCGAGAACTCGATCGATCGCGCGTTCCTTCGCCGCATCCGGTTTCGCGTTCGGTTCCCGGCGCCGACCCAGGCGGATCGCGAGCGGCTGTGGCGCGGCATGGTCCCCAAGGAGGTCTTGCTCGGGGCGGACGTCGACTTCAGCGTGCTCGCCGAGCGCTTCCCGATGCCGGGCGGCAACATCATGAACGCGCTCGTTCGCGCGGCGACCAGCGCGACCGCCGGCGGTCAGAACGTCGAACAGCGACACCTCGTATGGGCCGCCGAGCTCGAGTACAGTGAGATGGGCTTCCTCGCATGATCAGCCACCTGGCACGAGCGAGCGTGCGAAGGCTCGTGGCGCTGACCCCGAAGGCAGCGCGTTCGGAGCTCCGCGATACGCTCGTCCAGCCCGAGCTCGCGGGTCCGCTCCCACTCGAAGATCTCGAACGCCACCTGGCCGAGTACCTGCTCGATCCGTGGGGTCGACCGATCCTCGCGACGACCGAGCCGGACCTGACCTGGCTCGCGCGGTCCCAGATCATGCGGATGACCGGGCCCGCCTGCGGCGTGCCGCTCGGCGATGACCTCGCGGCGATCATCGCGGCGCCCCGCTTCGTCGCGAACGATCGGCTGACCGAACCGCTGCAGCGCGCGCGCTTTGCTCCGCGCGCTGACGAGGTGATCGCCGCCGCGGTGGCGCGGTTGTCGGCCGACGGTGCCGTCGCGGCGATCACCGCGCTCGCGACGAATCCGGGGCCCGACGAGGCGCAGCTCCACCTCGCGCTGCTCCAGGCCGGCCTCGCGCTGTCGTGGCGGCCCGAGCTCGCGGACCAGGCCGCCGCACATGTCGATGCACTGCTCGCTCTCCTCGATCGCGGCAGCCCGCAACCCCTGCTCGCCGCGGTCGCGCGCGGCCTCGGGCCGATCGCCGCGACGTCGGTGCGCGTGCGCGAGGCCGTGCTCGAGCGCCTGCGCGCGGCACGCCAGCGTATCGAAGGCCGGCGGACCGGCAGCTCGTTCCTCGACGAGCTGACGGCGCTCGATCGCACGCGGACGATGCCGGACGAGGACTACTTCATGACGCTGCCGGATCGCCAGGTCGCCGCAGCGGCCGCGGAGATCCTCGGTCGCTCGGCGGAGCGGCTCGGTCGCGACGCGTTCATCGCGCTGCGCATGACGGTGCTCGATGGCGAGCTCGGCGATGCGCTCCTGCCGTCCTTCATCGATGGCCTGATCGCCGCCGCTGCGGTCGAGCCACTCGGCGAGCTCGTCGCGCAGTTACTCGCGTCTGCGGACGAGGAGACGCGCTCGCTCGGCCTTCACGTCGCCGCCCAGGTTCCGCTCGACGAGTGTGGCGAGCGTTGTATCGAGTGCCTCGGCGATCGCCGCGCTTCGATCCGCGGGCACGCGGTGCTCGCGATCGCGTTGTTGGAGGCCGAGCGAGCGGTGCCCCAATTGCTCGCGCGTCTCGACGATCCCGCGCCCGAGGTGTGCGCGCGAGCCGCTCGCGCGCTCGTCGATTTCGGCCAGACCGAGGCCCTCGCCGAGCGCCAGATGCCGGGCGAGCTCGCCGTCGGCAAGACCCGCGAGCGAACGGCGGCGGTGCGCGCTGCGCTCTCGCCGATGACGATCGACGTCGCGGGGGTGCTCCTGGCCCAGGTCGCGGGGCAGGCCGAGCTCGCCGACGATCCTCGCGAGGCGCCGCTGCTCGAGGCGCTCGCGTCGGCATTGCGCGGCTCCGCGGAGGGGCTGCAGATCGCAACCGCGTTCGTGCGCGAGATTCCGGAGGCGCTGGCGATCGTGGCGCTCGCGCTGAGCGCGCTCGACGACGACACCACGCCACTCTTGATTCACGCTGCGGCGCGCGCCGAACTCGCGGCGGTCCTCGACCCGATCATCGCGAGCGGCGGTGAGCCCGGCATGATCGCGCTCGAGTTGCTCGCACGCTTCTCGCTCGGCGATCGCCCGATGATCGATCGGATCGTCGCCGCCGCCGCGCGCGAGGATGGCTACGCGCAACACATCCTCGCCGCCCTCGCGCACGTGCGACTTCGTTCGGAGAGCGCGGCGACCCTGCTCGCGCGCTGGCTCGACGACCGCGAATACCTGCCGGCAAGCCTGCTGGCGGCGGGGGTGGCCGGCGTCGCGGTCCCGGTCGAGCACCGGTTGTGGCACGAGGTCCGCGAGCTGTTAGCTCTCGGTACGCACGCGGCCACCGCGGCGTACACCGCCCTGGCGAACCGTCACCGCATCAGCGGTAAGATGTGACCACATGACATCGGTGAATTCGCGGGCAGGGTGGCTCGCCACCAGCGACGACGGGCACTGGGTCGCTTGGTCGGAACGAACACGGCTGCTCCTGGTCGATGCGACGAGCTGGACGCTCGCGGGTGAGATCCTCCTCGATCTCGAGGCGCCGGTCACGCTGGCGATGTGCAGCGAGCCCGATCGCTTGCTGGTGGTTCAGACGCGCGGCGGCTCGACGCGCGTGCGCGTGCTCTCGGTGCCCGACCTCGCGCCACTCGCCGAGGGCTCGCTCGACACCGCGGCACGCCTGGCCGCGGTCGTCGGTGCGACCGCGGTGCTCGTCGCGGGGCCCGACACGATGACGGCGCTCGATCTTGCCGAGCTCAACACGACCAAGCTCACCGTGCGCGGGCCGATCGAGATCGTGGCTCCGTTCACGAACAAGCAGGTCCTCGTCGCTGCGCGCGGCAGGCTCGAGGCCTGGAATCTCGAGGAGCGACGCCCGACCCACCGGCTCGGCCTCACCTTGCCGAAGAATCCCAAGTTCGCGGGGCTCGCCGCGAGTGACACGCTGTTGTGGGCGGTCTCGGGCAACGCACCGGGCACGGCTACCGCGTATCGGCTCTCCGATGGGACGCAACTCGGCGAATCGGTGCTCGGCGGCGCTCCGCGCGTGGTGCTTGCCGTCTCGGCCTCGCCGATCCTGATAGCGCTCGTCGAGCCGGAGGGTCGACCGGCGGAGCTCGTGGCGATCGACCTCATCACCCATGACCGCCGGGTCCTGCCGTTCGACGCACCGATCATCGCGGTCGGCGTTGCTGGCGACGCGGTCGTCGTGCTCCCCGAGACTGGCATTCCGATGCTGATCCCGATCGCCGGCGGCGCGGCACGCCCGATCCTCGCCGTGGTTGCGGGTGCTGCGATCCATGCGCCGGCTCGATCCGAGCTCACCGTCGAAGCGCCAATCGTCGCGCCCGCGAGCGTGGTGGTGAGCCGACTCGACGAGTGGCGGGCGCAGGTTCAAGCCGCGGTCACCGTGACCGCGGCGGTGCCGGCCGGCAAAGAGCCCGCGATCCGCGTTCTCGGCGAAGAGCCGCGCAGTCGATCGCGCGCCGAGCTGTGTGCGTGGGGCGAGACCGTACGCAGTCGACGCTCGACCGCGCCGCCACCGCCACCACACGTGTGGAATCTGACCGAGCTCGCTCACCGTTTCGGGATCGATCTGCGATCGCGGGCGTTGATCGCGCTGTTGTACGCGGGGTGGCTCGAGGGCGATGGGCGCCAGGGGATTCCGGTCGGCCAGATCGCGCGCGCGCTCGGTAACGACGAGCTGGCGTGGATCGAGGCGCTCGCACAGGGGCGAGCGGGCCGGCTCGGCTGGATCCGTTCGAAGCTCGGGCGCACGCGCCTTCACCCTCAGGTCGGCCGCTTCCTCGACGAGGCGCCACCACGCGTGAAGCTGGTCTCCCCGCCACTCGACACGGTGAAGTGGCTCGAGACGCCGACCTCGCCGTCGCGTTGGCGTGCCGCGAGCGAGGCCACCGAGCACGACTTTCTCGCGCTCGCAGGTGCATGCGGCGTCGCGCTCGCGGTGATCGACCTCGACGCACTCGCGCCGCATCGCTTCGAGCGCGTCCTCGGCGATCGTCTGCTCGAAGCGCGGCTACACGGTGCGTTGCCGGTGCTCGTCGGCGAGGGAGGCGCGATGCTCGATGTCGCGCGCATCGAAGGTGGCGTGTTGTTCGCGCCTCGAGGATCGCAGGCTGCGACGGAGGCATTACCGCTCTGGCCGCACGAAACCGCAGCTAGTTCCTAGCGAGCATCACGGCGGTTTGAGAGAAGTACGAGGACGCCCAGAACTCGCCGAGCGCGTCGACCTTGTCGGAGAGGTCGCCGTCGCGATCCACGACCGCGACTTCGTACGAGAGCTTGGCCTGGACCGGAATCGCGCCCGCCGCGATCTTTGCCGCGCGGGCATTCGCGCGGGCATTGCGCTCGGCGCTCGCGAGCATGTTCGTGAAGGCTTGCTCGAACTCGATCTTGTCGACCTTGTTGTCGTCGCCGGTGTGGATGCCGAGCGAATAATACTTCGCGATCAATTCGGTGGACGACAGGTAGCCGAGCTCGCTCGCCGCGAGTGACATCAAGCCCCATGGCAACGAGTGCTCGCCCCACGCGGCCTTCATCTCCTTCATGAACGAGACGTTGTCTCCGACCTTCACCATCGACTGCGCGATCAGATAATCGGGCTCGACGACCTCGAAGCGCTGGCGCGTCTGCTCGAGCGAGAACCCGACCGATTTCGAGATTTCGTCGAGGACGATCGTATCGAAGTACGTGACGCCTGCTGCCGCGGCGGATTGAAACGACGTTGCCATCCGCAGCACGTTCGGTACCGAGCACATGTACGTGACGCTGTCTTCCTTCTCGAAGTCGAGCTCCTCGAGCGCAACCGAGGTCTCGGCGCTCGTGCGGCCGAGGTAGAGCAGGGTAGGCGCGACGCTCGCCAGCACGCGATCCGCGACGGCCGCGGATCCGAGCGTGGCGGCGGGCTCGCGCGAGAGCTCGCCGAGCATGGCAATGGTCTGCTCGACGACCCCGTTCGCGACCTGGCGATAGACTAAGCTCTGCAGCGCGGTGCGGAAGGCCGCCATCTCCTGGAGGTGACCGCCGAGGGTCTTCGGGCGCAGCGTGCCGATCTTCTGGAAGATCGCGCTGGTGTTCGCGCTCAGCTGATCGAGCGTCTTGATCGCGGCGATCGCGCCGTTGATGTCGCCCTTCTTGACCTTGTCGAGGATGTCGTACGTGGTGTTCGTGCTCGTCGCGAACGTCCACGCGAGCAACATCCGCTGATACGCGGCGCCGACCTTGCCGCGCTGGTGCAGCGCCTCGGCGTCGTCGGCGTAGGTCTTCGTATACTGCCTCAGCGTGTCGAGCAGTGGCGGCAACCGGCCGGCGCTATCGAGCTGCATCAGCGGTCCCCATTCCTGTGCGAGCCGCTGTTGCCACTGCTTGTACTTGTCCTCGAGCGCCGCCTTCGTGCCCGCATCGAGCGCCATATCGGCTTCGCTTGCCGGCACGGTCTCGGGCAGATCCTTGTGCGTGAGCAGCTTGTACGCGTCGTGTGCGTCGGCGATCTCGATCGCTTCGGCACCATGCGCCTTCGCGAGCTCGACGAGGTCGACCATCTCGCCGGTCGCTTCACTCTTGGCCTTGCGCATGCCGATCGGATAGCCGAGCCGCTTCTTGCCCTTCGCGATCGAGCCGAGGAACTTCTCCGGGATGCCGCCGACCGGACCGATCGTGCCATCCGGGTTGATGATGCCCGTCATCGTCACGGTCGGATCGATGGGCGCGCCGGTCATGCCCGCGAGGAAGCCGCCGGCCATCAGGCCCGATGCCGAGGCGCCATCGATGTAGCCGCCCGAGGTCGCGGAGAACGTAAAATCGGTGAGGTCCTTGCCGAGCAGCTGCGCCGCGACGATCGCCGAGACCCACACGCCGGCGCGCCACTGCGGGCCCGCGCCGCCGGAGAACTCCTCGTAGACGCCGACCTGGACCGCTTGATCGGGGTTCGGCGAGGTCGCGAGCTTGACGGGCGTCGACCCGCCGGTCGCCTTCTTCCCGCCGCCCATCTCGACGTACATCGCATCGACGATGCCCTTCGTCGTCACGGTCGGCAGCGGCAACACGGTCGAGCCGTTGTTCGCATCGGTGCCGAGGATCACGGCCTGGTTCGGCTGCTTCGCGTCGCTCTTGATCCCGAGCGGGCCGTACGTGATCACGCGCGGCTGCTCTTCGGGAGCGGTGCCATGCTGCGATCCGCCACACGAGACTGCAAGCGTGGTCGCGATCGCAACGAATCTCATCGCCGAGCACTGTACTACGAGCGTCCCAGCGTCGGTTTACTGCGGCACGAACTCGACGCCGATAAACGGTGCGATCGGTAGGCCGGGCAGGTCGCTGTAGCCGTTCGGGTGGTCGGCGCTCGTCTCGTTCACGACCTCGCGCGACTCGACGTTGCCGTAGTTCGTCGCGTTCTGGATGTCGGCGTAGAAGTTGATCGTGCCCCAGTCGCGCTGCCACGTTCGATCGGCGCGCAGGTCGAGCTGGAAGAACGTCGGGAGGTTCTCCGAAAAGCGCGCGGGGTTCGGCTTCGTTGTCGTCGAGAACGGGGTGTACGGCGTGCCCGATACCAGCTGCACGCGCGCACCGAACCGCCAGCGCTCCCACTTGCGCGACACGATCACGTTGAGGTTGTGACGTTGATCGAGCTCGAACGGACGGAACCCGCGGTAGTCGTCGGGATGGAGTAGCGAGCGTAGGAGCTCTGGATCATCGCGCTCGGCCGACGACAGCGTGTACGAGATCATGCCGAGCCAGTGCTCGGTCGATCGACGGAGCAGGACCTCGATGCCACGGTTGCGTGCACGGCCGAGGTTCTGGCGATAAAACGCGAGGCCGAGCTGTTTCTCGAGCAGCAGCTCGAACGTCGGTCCTAGACCACCGAGGTTCGAGAACTCGCCGGTTGCGTCGAGGTCGCGCACGCCGAGGTTGTTGCCGAGATCGTAGAAGCCGGTGATCGAGCCAAACCAGCCGTTGTAGTCGGCATCGACACCGACCGCGGCTTGATCGAAGTACGAGCTCTGGAGATCCGGGTTGCCGCCGTGCGGATCGACATCCCCAGGTGTCGGGGCTTGATGATAGCGACCGAGGGTCTCGCGCAGCACCAGATGATCGGTGAGCACCTCGCGGATCGCGAGCCGCGGATCGAGGACCTCCTCGTTCGAGAGCCCGTAGTGCTCGACGCGCACGCTGGGCTTGACCGCGAGCCGGTCCTTCACAGCATCCCACCGCGCCTCACCCCACAGCGCGAAATCGATCCACGCGAGCGTGGTGTCGCCGTTGGTCTGGTGCAGCACGTCGCCTGGATTGCCGAGCCCTTCCTCGTAGTGCGAGACGTAATCGGCCTCGGTGTCGACGCCGCCGCGGAGCTCGCCCCAGGTCTCGGTGCGCGCGAGATCCGCGCGCACGCCGGTCGGGTATTTCGGGCGCTCGAACGTCTCGACCACGCCCTGCTTCTCGCTCGAGAACGTGAGTTGATCGACGCCGAGCCACGGCACGATGCGGAGCGTGAGGTTGCCCCACTGGCGCAGGTACGGCACACCGGCGCGGATGAAGAACGAATTCAACGCGCTCGTGTTCTCGACGCCCGAATCAGCGCTGCTCTTCGCGGTGACGTGGTCGTACGCGAGGAACATCAGCGGCGTGATTCGACCTGCCTTGGTCGGATCGCCGAACGACATCCGCACCTGCGCGTCGAGGTAGCTCGGCAATGGCACGTTTTCGGGTGCCCACGCGCCCGCGACGACATCGAAGTACGAGCGCCGTACGCCGACGATCATGGCGCCATCGCTGACCGGTCCTTCCGCGAACACCGACGAGTCGAGCAGCCCCACCGACCCGCCGACGCGCCACAGATCGCGACGCGGCTCGCGCGTATCGAGCGTGACGATGCCGCCTTGCGCGCGGCCGTAGCTCGCATCGAAGCCGCCGTTCTCGACCTTGAGGTTGTCGAGCATGCTGCTCGGGTAGAACGACGTGAGCCCCCCGAAGTGAAAAGCGAACGGCACTTCGATGCCGTCGATGTAGACCGCGTTGTCGCGTGGCGAGCTGCCACGCAATACGAGACCCCCGAACGAGTAGGGCAGGCGCGCGACACCGGGCAGGGCCTGCGCGGCGCGCAGCATGTCGTTGCCGCTGCCGGGGAGGATGCGAATGTCATCGCTCGAGAGCACGTAGGCCTGCGCGTGAGGCGAGTCGGGTGCCTTGCCCGTGACCTCGATCGTCTCGTCCCCCGCGGGGCGCACCAGGATCTCGAGCCCATCGGCCGCGGTGATCGTACGCAGTCCGTAGCCCGGTGCCGTGACGACGAGCTGTTCGCCGTCGTCCACGGTGAGCGTGAACTCGCCGTTCGTGCCGGTCGCGTACGTCGTGTGGTCGGCCATCACGATCGCGCCCTCGACTGGCAACTTGGTCTCGCGATCGATGACCGTCCCATGGATCTCGTGGGGCGCGGCCACGGCGCTGGCGCTCGCACACATCACCGATACGAGCACCCGACGAAACACCGAGCGCGATGCTACCCCTTCGCGGTCCTGGTTGCTCTTGGGTGCTTGCGAGCCTGCTCGAGGACGCGCGCGCGGCTGACGTGCGTGTAGATCTCGGTCGTCGCGATGTCGGCGTGGCCGAGCATCGCTTGGACCGCGCGGAGGTCGGCGCCGTGCTCGACCAGGTGGGTCGCGAACGAATGGCGCAGCTTGTGCGGCGAGACGTCACCGCCGGGCAGCCGGATGTCCGCCTTCTTCGCGTAGCTCCGGAGCGCTTTCCAGAACCCCTGACGGGTCATCGGCTTGCCGCGCGGCGTGAGAAACATCCCACGCTGCGCCGGATCCTTGAGGAACAGCGGCCGATCCTCGTCGAGATAGCGCTGCAGCTTATCTCGCGCGCTCGCACCGAGCGGCACCATGCGGGTCTTGCCGCCCTTGCCGGTGACACGCACGAAGCCTTGCGAGAGGTTGATATCGGCGACCGCGATCGAGACCAGCTCGCTGACGCGCAGGCCCGAGGCATATGCGAGCTCGATCATCGCGGCATCGCGACGACCGCGCGGCGAATCCGGCGGCGTGGAGATCAACTTGACGACGGCCTGCTCGCCGAGCACGCCCGGGATGCGCTTGCCCATGCGCGGCGCGTCGATCAACTCGGTCGGATCGGCTTCGAGCCAGCGCTCGCCGATCAAGTGACGAAACAGGCCGCGGATCGACACTAGAGCGCGCGCACGGCTCCTCGCGGCGAGACCCGAGGTGGCCAGTTCGATCAGGTAGTCTGTCGCGTCGAGCGTCGTGACGTCGTCGACGTCGCTCCGCCCGCGCTCGGATAGAAAGCCCACGAACCGGCTGAGGTCGCGCGCGTAGGCCTCGATCGTGTGGCGCGCGAGGCCGCGCTCGACCTTCACGTGATCGAGAAATAGATCGACGGCCTCGTCGAGGGCCAACCGGCGCGCCATGTGCCATTGCAGACCCAACGCCCTCGGAGCGCAAGTTCTCGCCGCTTGCAGTTGGGGGTGTGGCCGGCCATAGTCCGATCAAGCGTGAACGTCACAGGCGAACAAGTCCGGTGGGTCCTGATCCGCGTGTTCGTGTTGCTCGTTTCGGTCGCGCTCCACGAGTTCGGCCACGCGTTCGTGGCGAGCGCTTTGGGCGACGACACGCCGCGCCGCGAAGGCCGCGTCACGCTCAACCCGATCGCGCATGCCGATCCGATCGGGACGCTGCTGCTCCCGCTCTTGGGCGGGCTGTACTCCGCGGCCGGTGGCGGCATCGGCGGCTTCGGCTGGGGCAAGCCGGTCAACTGGAACCCGGCGCGCATCAACCGCAAGTGGAAGATGTCGACCGCGAAGATCCTGGTGAGCATCGCCGGTCCCGGGATGAACCTCGTGTTGGGCAGTGTCATCATGATCGTGTCGGCCGTGCTGGTCGGCAAGCACGTCATCCCGATCACCGGGGATGCGTTCAAGGTCCTCTACTTCGCGGGCGTCACGAACTTCATCTTGTTCTTCTTCAACCTCATCCCGGCGCCGCCGCTCGATGGTGGTCACGTCGCAGGAGAGCTGATGCCTTACAAGCATCGCGCCTCGTACGACGCGTATGCGAAGTACGGGCCGTTCGTGGTGATGGCAGTGGCAATGATCCCGCAGATTTCGCGGATCTTTACGATCCCTGCCCAGTTCTGCGCTGAACACGTGTACAAGCTGTTCGCTCACCTCTTCTAGCGCGCTGATGGAATCGCACTACTCCGTAGCCCTCGACGTGTTCGAGGGGCCGCTCGATTTGCTGCTTCACCTCGTGAAGAAGCACGAGCTGTCGATCCTCGACATCCCGATCGCGTTCGTCACCGAGAAGTACCTCGAGTACCTCGATGCAATGGCGAACCTCGATATCGATGTGGCGGGCGAGTACCTGCTCATGGCGGCCACGCTGTGCCACATCAAGTCGCGCGAGCTGCTGCCGCCGATGCCGGGCGAAGAGGGCGACGAAGACGGCATCATGCGCGAGCTCACCGATGGTGAAGAGGTCGAGCTCGACCCGCGTGGCGACTTGATCAAGCGCCTGCTCGAGTACCAGAAGTACAAGGAAGCGGCGACCCAGCTCGGCCAGCGGCCGGTGGTCGGTCGCAACGTCTGGGGCCGTGGTGTTGCGACCGAAGATGCCGTCGCCGAGGGCGTCGATATCGATGCGATCGCGCCGCTCGCGGGCTTCCCGGTCCACAAGCTGATCGAGGCGTTCGATCGCGTGATGCGCCAGGCCAAGCTCAAGGTCGCGCACAACGTGCTGATCGACCGGCTCTCGGTGAGTCAGAAGATCGCGGACTTGACCGACCGGCTCGAGGCCGAGGTGCGGTTCTCGTTCACGTCGATGTTCTCGTTTCTGCGCGACGGCGTCGTGCGGACGGTCGAAGAGGTCCGCCACGAGGCGGTCGTGACGCTCCTGGCGCTGCTCGAGATGGCGAAGCTCCGGCTGATCACCATCACCCAGCACGTGCCGGAAGCCGACGCCGATACGGTCCAGTCCGACGAGGAGATCTTCATCGAACGAGCGACGGATGACCTCCGCGCCCGGGTCGAGCAGACCGTCGCTACGCGGACCGAAACCGACGACTACCGCTGAGTGTCGGACCTGCGTGGTAGGTCCTAGCCTGCCGTGAGCCGCAAAAAGTCCAAGCATCGCCAGGCCGTACCCGCGGAAGTCCTCGCCGAGGGCAGTGATTCCACTGCCGAGGCGGCGCCTGACACCGAGGAGGTGGTTGCGGCCTCGGAAGAGGTTGTTGCGGCAGCTGCCGAAGCGGCGACGGCCGAGGTCGCTGACGTCGCTGACGTCGCTGACGTCGCTGAGATCGTCGAGGCGAAGCCGGCGACCAAGGCTGACAAGAAGAAGTTCAAGAAGTTCAAGAAGTCGAAGAAGGCCGGCAAGGCCGCGGACGAAGTCGCCGCGGATGCAGCGCAGGGCGATGCGATGCACGCCGAGAGTGCCGATGCCGAATCGCTCGAGCCGGGCGAACCGGGCGAAGCGGGCGAAGCGATCGACGGCGAGCTGCGCGCTGATGGCGAAGCGATCGAAGGCGAGCTGCGCGCTGATGGCGAAGCGATCGAAGGCGAGCTGCGCGCTGATGGCGAAGCGATCGACGGCGAGCTGCGCGCTGATGGCGAAGCGATCGAAGGCGAGTTGCGCGCTGATGGCGGCACCGAGCTCGCAGTGCGCGATGCGGTCGACGGCGACGCGGCCGAAGGCGACGATGTCGTGGGCGACCCGATCACCGACGAAGCAGGCGTCGAAGCCGCGTTGCTGCCGGGCACCTTGTCCGCGGTGCAGCTGCGTCACTTGATCGAAGCGCTGATCTTTGCGACCGACAAGCCGGTCACCCTCCAGCGCCTGCGCCAGCTCACGCGCGTCGCGGATATCACGCGTATCGAAGCGGCGCTCGCCGAGCTCCACGAGGACTACAAAATGCGCGGCATCGCGCTGACGGTCGTCTCGGGTGGCTACCAGTTCCGCACCAACACGTCGTTCTCGTCGTGGGTCCAGCAGCTCATCGCGGGGCGTCCGGTGCGGCTCTCGCGCGCGCAGCTCGAGACCCTCGCGATCGTCGCGTATCGCCAGCCGATCACGCGCCCCGAGATCGACGAGATCCGTGGTGTCGATTCGTCGGCCACACTCCGTCTGTTGCTCGATCGCTCGCTGATCCGCGTGCTCGGCAAGCGCGAAGAAGTCGGCCGGCCGTCGCTTTTCGGCACGACCAAAGAGTTCCTCGATTTCTTCAGCCTCGGCGATCTTCGCGAGCTGCCGACGCTGCGCGAGTACAGCGAGCTGACCGCCGAGAGCCGCCAGGTCATGAGCGAGCGCCTCGGCGTTCCGCTCGACGAGAACGGCGATCTGGTCGAGCCCGAGACCGAGCTGCTCGACGATGGGCTCACCGCGGCCGACGGCGACTTCACGACCGACAATGCCTCGATCGTCGATTCGATCCTCGCCGAGCATGCGGCAGCCGAAGCCGCTGCCGACCGCAATGGCGATGCCTCGGCGATGGCCGAAGCCGCGATGGCGGGCGGTCACGTCGACACGTTCAGCAACGCGTTCTCCGAATCCTCGGGCATCGACGGCGATGCCGACGCGGCCGCGATGTCGTTGTCGAGCGATGCTTCGTCGCTGGGCTCCTCGCGCTCGGAAGCGCGCTCGTACATCGATGCGATTCGCTCGAGCAGCTTCGTGGAGGCTCACGCGGAGCCCGAGACCGAGCCTGACGACGTCGAGGTGAAGGCCGATTCGGATTTCGAAGCGGCAGGCCACCACACCGACCTCGGCGAGACCGGCGCCGTCAAGCTTGCGGAGCACACGGACGTCACCGACCTCGGTGCCACCGAAGCAGTCGAGCTTGCGGCGGACGAGACACACGCATCCTCAGATCTCGAACCTTCGAGCTTCGAGTACACCGACATCACCGGCATCGCCGATTTTGCGGCGACCGAGGCAGTCGAGCTTGCGGCGGACGAGCCGCACGAGTCGGCTACCACGGACCTCGCTACCACCGACGAGGTCGAGCTCGCAGCGGACGAGCCGCATCGAGCAGCGGACCTCGAAGCGTCGAACGTCGAGATCACGAACCTCGCTGATGCAGCGTCCGAGCCGCACCTCGAAGCGTCGAGCGTCGAGCGTACGTACCTTGCGGTCGCCGACGAGGTCGAGCGCGCAGCGTACGAGCCGGACCTCGAAGCGTCGAACGTCGAGCCGACGAACCTCGCGGTCACCGACGAGGTCGAGCACGCAGCGGACGAGCCGCACTGCTCCCACGAGACCTCGGAGGTCGAAGCCTCTGATGTCGAGCTCGCGGCCGATGGGGCGCCGGCCCCGTACGAGACGTCGGATCTCGAAGCCACGAGCTCCGAGCCTGCGACCCTCGGCGAGTCCGACGCGAGCTCGCTCGAGATCGCCCATATCGATCTGGCGCATGACGGCGAGCCCGACGAGGCCGAGCTTGCAGCCGAGGCCGCGCTCGAAGCCGCGAACGTTGCGCACGCTGTCGAGTCGAGCGAGTCCGACGCGACGGGTGAGCACGGCAATGCCGACAACGACAACGACAACGACAACGACAACGACAACGACAACGACAACGACAACGACCACAACTAAGCGCTAACCGCTCGCAGAGAGCGCTCCGCGTTGTTGGCGTGTGCAGCTCGGCCCGCCTTCCGATCGCGTTCGCGCTCCGTGGCGACGAAACCCTGGCGAGCCAGCCCGGCGCCTGATCTCGGTCCGCTGAACGAGCCCCAAACGCTGGTTCAAGTGCCCGTTTCTCCTCGTTAGGACCTCCCCTGATGCGGAGATCTGGGGGAGAGCTGATACAAGTACGCCCATGAGCGAAGCTGTCCGTCTCCAGCGCTTCTTGGCAACCGCCGGTGTGGCCGCGCGGCGCAAGGCCGAGGCCCTGATCACGGCCGGTCGTGTGAGCGTGAACGGCAAGGTCGTCACCGTACTCGGCACGAAGGTCGATCCGGACAACGACGACGTGCTGGTCGATGGCCAGGCGGTCGTCGCACTCGAGAAGTTCTACGTGCTGCTCAACAAGCCGAAGGGCTGCATCACGTCGGTGACCGATGATCGCGGTCGCGCGACGGTGATGGATTACTTGCCGAACGTGCCGGTGCCGGTGAAGCCGGTCGGTCGCCTCGACTACTACACCGAGGGCGTGCTGTTGCTGACGAACGATGGCGAGCTCGCGGCCAAGTTGCTCGCACCGGCAAGCCACGTCGCGAAGACGTATCACGCGAAGGTCCACGGCACGGTCTCGCTCGATCAGCTGAAGATCCTGCGCAAGGGCGTCGAGCTCGACGACGGCACGATCACCCAGCCGGCCGAGGTCCAGGCGCTGCCGTCGGAGAGCAAGTACAGCTGGATCGCGCTCACGATCCACGAGGGCAAGCACCACCAGGTACACCGGATGTTCGAGGCGCTCGGGTTTCGCGTCGACAAGTTGCAGCGCGTTGCCTTCGCGAACCTCACGTTCCATGACTTGCGGATCGGGGATGCGCGAGAGCTGAGCCAGCAGGAGCTCAACGAGCTACGCGACGCGGTCGGCCTCGATCGGAGCGCGGTGGCGCGTGGGCGCTGGCGCGCGGAACGCGAAGAGACGGATATCCCGCGGCGCGCGCGTGCGAAGGCGCGGGTCGAAGCGGAGGCGGCGGCCGCGATCAACGCGGATAACGCGGCGGCGAATGCCGCGCGCAAAGCAGCCAACGTGGATGATGACGAGTTCGGCGACAACGTGGACGACGACGAGCTCGAGCTGCGCGAGGCCGCCGAGCTCTCCGATGACGATGATGATGGGCTCGACGGCGCGTCACCGCGTCCGTACAGCAATGACGACGATGACGATGACGATGACGGCGACGACGACGCGCCGATGAAGCGTCCCGCGGCTCCGGCCGCGCGCGCCGAGGTTCGCGCCGGCGCGGTTCGCGGTGTGGGTGGGCGCACGGAGGTTCGCGGAGGTCGCGGCGCAGCGAGCAGTGGTGGGCCGAGCCGCGATACGGGTGGTCCGAGCCGCGATGCGCGTGGGGCTGGTGGTCGCACGGAGGTTCGCGCAGGTCGCGGCGCGTCGAGCAGCGGGGGGCCGAGCCGCGATGCCCGTAGTCCCGATGCGCGTGGTCCGAGCCGCGATGCGCGTGGTTCGAGTCGCGATGCGGGTGGCGCTGGTGGTCGCACGGAGGTTCGCGCAGGTCGCGGCGCGTCGAGTAGTGGGGGTCCGAGCCGCGATGCCCGCGGTCCCGATGCCCGTGGTCCGAGCCGTGGGCCCGATGCACGTGGGCCCGATGCCCGTGGTCCGAGCCGCGATGCGCGTGGTCCGAGCCGCGGGGCGAGTGCTGGTGGTGCTCGTGGTCCGAACCGTGGTGGCGAGCGTGATGTACGGGGTCCGAGCCGTGATGCGCGCCCGAACCGCGATGAGCGGGGCGGCGCGCCGCGGGGCCGCTCGGCCGCTCGGCCGGGTGCGCGTTCCAATCGTGGCGGTGCCGGTGCGCGTGGTCCGAATGCGGACGTTGCACCGTCGACGCGGAAGTGGACCGAGCGCAGTGCGGCACCGACGGGCAACCAGACGGC
Source organism: Kofleriaceae bacterium (assembly GCA_043780895.1). GTDB lineage: Bacteria > Myxococcota_A > Polyangia > Haliangiales > Haliangiaceae > JABFXX01. The sequence goes on from JAYWCI010000012.1 coordinate 18,585, forward strand.
GATCGGTGTTCGCGCGTCGGGGGCGGAGCGCGAGCTGTGGCGCGGCTCGTCCGGCACGGGTGAAAAAGCCGTGAAGCGCGCGCGGTACGGTAAGGGCGGCCCGACGTCGGATGCCGCCGGTCCGGACGCGCGTCCGGCGAGCGCACCGCGCCCGGGCGGACCGCGCGTCGATCTCGGTCCGCGTGGCGGCGATCGCGCGAAGCCCAATGGAGGTGCGAAGGGCCGTTGGTCGCAGTCGGATCGCGACAAGCGCGATGCGCGCAAGACCGCCGGGAGCTTCAGCGGCGGCGCACGCGGCGCACGCGGCGCACGCGGTGCACGCGGTGCGCGGTCCGGCGGCGACGATGGTGACAGCGCGCCGAAGAGCCGTACGTTCGGCAAGGCGAACCCGGCCGACAACCGCGGTACCGGCCGCTCGGCCGATACGAATCGCGGCTCGCGCGCCGGCGCCGGCGGCGGCGGCGATGCAAAGCGCGGCGGGCAGGGGCGCAGCTTCGGCAAGCGTCCCGCCGCACGCGGCCCGCGTCGCTAGCGCGGACCCACGCGCTGCCGGTAGGCTTCGCGGATGCCTCATGTGATCGTGATCGGCGACGGCCCGGGCGGCCTCAGCGCCGCGCTGTTTCTCGCGAAGAACAACCTCGATGTCGTGGTCTACGGCCAGGACAAGACCGCGATGAACTGGGCGCTCGTTCGCAACTATCTCGGCATTGCGGAGATCGGTGGCACCGAATTTCAGAAGGTCGCGCGGGCGCAAGTCGCGGGCTTCGGCGTCACCGTTCACGACGAGACCGTCGAGAAGATCGAACCTCACGCCGAGGGCTATCGCATCACGCTCGCCGGCGGCGCGAGCGTGACCGCGAAGTACGTCGTGCTCTCCGAGGGCAAGGCGCCGAAGCTCGCGCTCCAGCTCGGACTCGCGTTCGACGACAAGACCGGCATCGCGACCGACAAGAATGCGAAATCCAAGCTCGATGGCGTGTACGTGGTCGGCCGCTCGTCGCGACCGGGCCGTAGCCAAGCGATCATCAGCGCGGGTGATGGCGCGGCCGCGGCGATCGATATCTTGTCGCGCGAGAAAGGCGACGACGTCGTCGACTGGGACTCGCCGCCCAAGGAGAGTTAGTCCGGCGTGAGCGACGTGGCAACCTGGCGGTGGGGCTCGGACACCGCTCCGGTGAAGGGCGTGCGCTGTTTTCACGTCTTCGGTGACTCGGAGACGGTTGTCCCCTGCGAGTGCGAATAGGGCTGTGTTAGCGTCGTCGCGATGGAGCTTCGTGCGCTCACCGTGATCGATTCGCTGCAGCCGCAGCTGACCGGCTTTTTGCAGACCGTGTGCGCGGGCTTCATGCCGCTCGAGAACGAGGCCGCTGCGTTCATCGAGATCGCACCGGGCATCGCGATCAACACGCTGACCGATGTCGCGCTGAAGTCGACGACGTGCCGTCCGGGCATGCAGATCGTCGAGCGCGCGTACGGCATGCTCGAGCTCCACGACGCCGACAAGGGTCAGGTCGAAGCCGCCGTCGACGCGATCGTCGGTCAGATGGGCGTCACGCGCGAGCAGCGGATCAAGCCGCGCGTCGTGTCCTCGCAGATCATCACGGGCGTGCAGGGCGAGCAGGCGCAGCTGATCAATCGCATGCGCCATGGCGACATGATCACGCGCGGCCAGACCCTCTACATCCTCGAGGTCTATCCCGCCGCGTACGCCGCGATCGCCGCGAACGAAGCCGAGAAGGCCGCCGATATCCACTTGCTCGAGCTGATCACGTTCGGTGCATTTGGCCGGATGTGGCTGGGTGGCTGGGAAGCCGACATCAAGGTCGCCGCCGAGGCTGCCGAGGCTGCGCTCGCGAAGATCACCGGGCGCGACACGAAGAGCTGACGCGACGACGATCTGGCCCATCGGGCAGGACCCATGCGAGAAGCGGCTGCTACAGTTCGAGCATGACGACGCAGCTTCCCAAGACGTTACGCGCGCCGTTCTCGGCGGGCGGAGCGAGCGCGATCGATGCTCAACTGGCGAACCGGCTCCTCGGCCACGCGCTCGAGGCCGGTGGCGACTACGCCGATATCTACTTCGAATTCCGCGTCTCCGCGGACTACGTGCTCGAGGACGAGCAGGTCAAGACGCTCGGTCGCGGCATCACGCTCGGCCTCGGCGTGCGCGTCACCAAGGGCGATGCGACCGGCTACGCGTACACCGAAGACCTCGCGTGGGAGAAGATGCAGCACGCGGCGAAGACCGCGGGTCAGATCGCAGCGGGCGGCGGCCACGCGCCGGTCGCGATCAACCCGCACACCGAGGTCCGCGCGCCAAGCTTTTACGCGGTGCCGATGCCCTCGCTCGTGCAGCCCGCGATCGACAAGCTCGCGCTGTTGCGCGCCGCGGATAAAGCGGCGCGCGCGTTCGACCCGCGGATCGTGAAGGTCGAGGCGTCGTTCGTCGAATCGATCAAGGAGATGCTGCTGTTCACCTCGGACGGTCGGATGGCGCAAGACATCCAGCCGATGCTGCGCTTCGGCTGCCGCGCGGTCGCCGAGCAGGATGGCAAGCGCCAGTCGGGCTCCGGCGGCGGTGGTGGTCGCTACGGCATGGACTACTTCGCGCAAGCCGCGACCGATGCTGCGGCGCACGGCCGTGAAGCTGCACGGATCGCGATCGCGATGCTCGACGCCGTCGATGCGCCTGCCGGCGAGATGCCGGTCGTGCTCGGGCCTGGCGATTCCGGAATCCTGCTCCACGAAGCGGTCGGTCACGGCCTCGAGGCCGACTTCAATCGCAAGGAGACCTCGAACTACTCGGGCCAGATGGGCAAGCAGGTCGCCTCGCCACTGTGCACGGTCGTCGATGACGGCACGTTGCTGTCGTCGCGCGGCGCGATCAACGTCGACGACGAGGGCTACACTGGTCAGAAGAACGTGCTGATCGAGAACGGCATCCTCGTCGGCTACATGCACGATCGGCTGAGCGCGAAGCACTTCAAGATCAACCCGACCGGTAACGGTCGGCGCGAATCGTTCCGCTCGATGCCGATGCCGCGCATGACGAATACGTCATTGTATGCCGGCGTGGACGATCCGACCGACATCATCAGGAGCGTCAAGCGCGGCATCTACGCGAAGCGGTTCTCGGGTGGTCAGGTCAATATCTCGAATGGCGATTTCGTGTTCTCGCTGACCGAGAGCTACTTGATCGAGGACGGCAAGCTGACCGCGCCGCTCAAGGGCGTGAACTTGATCGGCAACGGCCCCGAGGTCCTCCGCAAGGTCGACATGCTCGGCAACGATTATCAACTCTCGGATGGAATCTGGACCTGCGGCAAAGACGGCCAATCGGTCCCCGTGAACGTCGGCACACCGACGGTCCGGATCTCGGCGATCACGGTTGGAGGCAGCCAGGTATGAGCAGCGGAGCGCAGATCACCGAAGCGACGATCAGGGAACTGAAAGACGTCGCGCAGCTCGCCGTCGAGCTCGCGAAGAAGGCGGGCGCTGACGACGCCGAGGTCATCGTGCGCGATGGCAGCGAGCTCACGACCAAGGTTCGCCTCGGCGAGGCCGAGTTGGTCCAGGAGGCGGGCAGCCGTGGGCTCGGCTTGCGCGTGTTGAAAGGCGGCCGTCGCGCAGTCACGTACACGAGCGACCTGCGGCGCGAAGCGCTCGAGGCGCTGTGCGCCGAATCGGTCGCACTCGCGGAGCTCGCCGAAGTAGACGAGTACGCGCTGCCTCCCGATCCCGCGCTGCTCGCCAAGCAGTACCCGGAGCTCGATCTCTACGACCCCGCGGTCGCCGAGGTCGATGCCGCGTGGGCCTTGAAGCAAGCGATCCTGGGCGAAGCGGCGGCGCGCAAGGCCGACAAGCGCGTCACCAACTCCGAAGGCGCGACCTGGGCACGCGTGCTCGGCGCGACCGCGTTCGCGACGAGCGGTGGCTTCGTCGGCGGTTATCGCGGCAGCTACGCGTCGCTCGTGGTCGAGCCGCTCTGCGACGACATGATGGATCCGACCGCGCCGAAGAAGCGCAACGGCTACTGGTGGACTGCCGATCGCTTCCTCGCGAAGCTCGACGATGCCGAGGCCGTCGGTCTCGAGGCCACGCGTCGCACCGTCGCGACGCTCGGCTCGCGCAAGGTCGAGACCCAAGAGTGCGCGATCGTGTTCGACCCCGAGGTCGCGCGTTCGATCGTCGGGACCATCTTCTCGGTCGCGAACGGTTCGTCCTTCTGGCGCAAGTCGAGCTACCTCGTCGGCAAGGAAGGCGAGCAGGTCGCATCGAAGCTCGTCACGATCGTCGATGATCCGTTGATCCCGCGCGCGCCAGGCAGCCGGCCGTTCGACGGCGACGGCCTCGCGACCCGCAAGAACTCGGTCATCGAGAACGGCGTGCTCTCGCCGGTGCTCTGCGATGTCTACTCCGCGCGCAAGCTCGGTCGGGAATCGACCGGCTCGGCAGGGCGGGGCATCGGTGGAAACCCTGGCCCGACCACTTCGAACCTCATCATGTCGGCGGGATCGGCCACCCACGACGAGGTCATCCGGAGCACCCCGAGGGGCCTCTACGTGACCAGCCTGATGGGGTTCGGCTTCAACGCGATCACCGGCGACTTCTCGCGGGGCGCTCAAGGCTTCTGGATCGAGGGTGGGGAGCTCACGTTCCCCGTCAGCGAGGTCACGATCGCGGCGAACTTCGACGAGATCCTCAAGCGGATCGATCTGGTGGGGAACGACGTCGAAATGCGGAGCTCGACGGTCGCACCTACATTCCGCGTGTCGCACATGATGCTCGCAGGTACGTCTCGTTGACGCGATTGACTTGAACCTACCGAGATGAAACGATCGCAGCCAGTGCCTGCTGTCGCCACGTCGACGGGCCTCCCGACCAAACTCGGGAAGTACGAGCTGCTCATGCCGCTCGCTGCCGGCGGCATGGCGCGAATTTACATCGGCCGTTCTACCGGCATCGGTAGCTTCGAGCGTCACGTCGTTCTGAAATTGATCACGCCGGAGCGCGAGAGAGACGAGACCGCCGTCCAGATGTTCCTGGACGAAGCACGGCTCGCGGCCTCGCTCAACCATCAGAACGTCGCGCAGGTCTTCGAGGTCGGTGAAGACCTCGGCATTCACTACCTCGCCATGGAGTACGTCCATGGTCAGGATCTGCGCGCACTGCTCGCGAAGGCGGGCGGTCAAGGCACGCGCATCCCGCTCGATCTCGCGCTCACGGTCGTCGCCGGTGCCGCCGCGGGTCTCAACCACGCGCACGAGCGTCGCGCGGCGGACGGTACGCCGCTCGGCATCGTCCATCGCGATGTCTCGCCATCGAACTTGATGATCGGCTACGACGGCTCGGTCAAGCTGCTGGATTTCGGCATCGCGAAAGCGACCTCGCGATCCGTGCAGACCCAGTCCGGAATCATCAAGGGCAAGTTCGCGTACATGGCGCCCGAGCAGTGCCGTGGCCGCGATGTCGATCGTCGCAGCGACGTGTTCTCGCTCGGCATTATCCTTTACGAAATCTCGACGCAGCATCGCTGCTTCCGCGCGGACAGCGACTTCGACACGATGCATCGCATCGTCACGGGCGATGTCGTGCGGCCAACGCGCCTGGTGCAAGGCTATCCGCCGGCCCTCGAGGCGATCGTGATGAAGGCGCTCGCGGTCGACGCCGTGCATCGCTATCAGAGCGCGGCCCTGTTGCTCGAGGCGCTGGAGAGCTTCGCGATCGCGTCGCGGTTCTCGCTCTCGACGATGGGCCTCGGTCGCTTCATGCGCGACATGTTCGGCGAGAGCCAAGAGCCCTGGCTTTGTGCACCGCAGAATCCGCCGGTCGTCGCGAAGGAGAGCACGATCTCGTCGACGGACGGGCGCAGCGACGTCAGCATCTCGCCGCTCAGTGAACGCGCTGCGACCGAGTCCGAGCACCCAGACCGCGAAGGGGTGCCGGAGTTCGCCGAGCGGTTCCTCGATTCGGGCGGCATCGCGGCGAAGACCACGCTGGATCTGGGCACGCAAGACGATGACAACGACGGTGCGACCGAGGTCCATCGCCCGACTCCGATTCCGCAAGCGGCGATCCCGCGCGCGCAGACGCCACCGCGCGGGATCCTTCGCACGCCCGTGGGCTCGCAGGCGATGCCGGTCCCGGCTGCCGCGTTCCAGCCGACGGGCACCGGCTCGCAATCCGGTCCCGCCCATGCGGCGATGCAAACAGGCCCTCACCTGCCCGGCATCGCGAGCACGCGCCACGGCTACGCGAGCGGCGCCGCAGCCAGTCGCGCTGGGATGCCGGCAACGTCGACGATCGGAGAGCTCCAGTATCCGCGCTACGAACCGACCGGAGACGAGGTCTCGCAGATCACGCTGCGGCCGAATCGGCGCGTGCTCGCGATCGGCGTCGGTGTCCTCCTGCTCGGCATCATCGTCATGACGGCGATGCTCGCGGGTGGCACAAAGACCAACGACAGCGACGTTGGCGCACCTGGTTCGGAGATCGGCAGCGCAGCGGCGGTCGGAGCTGATGGCAGCGCGAACGTGGTGCCGCCGCCGGTCACCGACGACTACATCAGGATTCGGGTCGTCTCGCAGCCGAGCGCCGCGGACGTCTTGATCGCTGGCAGCAAAGTCGGCGTGACGCCCTGGGACGGTAAGCTCAGGCACGGCACGGCCGTGACGCCACTTGTCGTTCACCTCGCGGGCTACTCGGACTTCATGTCGAAGATCGATCTCGCGGCGCCGACCTACGACAACGAGAGCATCGCGCTCACGAAGCTCATCGAGAAGGTCACGCCCAAGACCCCCGACAAGGGTGCGTCGGGGATAACCGAGACCGGCAGCGCCGCGAAGCAACCCGACAAGACGCCGGATGCCACGCGCACCGAGACCGGCTCGGCCGTCGCGACGCCACCGGAGCCGACCGAGAAGCCGACCGAGCCCAAGCACGTCACCACGCCAACGATGACGCACACGCCGAGCGTGCACACGACGTCGACGAAGACCCCACCGCCACCGAAGACCACGCCGCCCGTCGTGAAGGCGCCGCGCTGCCAGCCGCCAGGTCAGGTCAATCCATTTGACGACCGCTGCGACGGTAAGCCGTGCCCTGTCTGCAAGTAGCCCATCTGCAAGTAGCCCATCTGTAAGTAGTTACGTCTTGATCTCGGGCACGTCGGCCGACCAGCGCAGCGTCGCGCCGGTGACCTTTGCGATCTCTTCCGGGGTCACGCCTGGCGCGCGCTCGCGCAACACGAGCCCGTCCTTCGCGACGTCGATCACCGCGAGGTCGCTGACGATCGTGTGAACACAGCGAAGGCCGGTCACCGGTAGCGAGCACTCACGCAGGATCTTCGGCGAGCCATCCTTCGCGACGTGCTCCATCATCACGATCACGCGGCGACTCCCGGCGACGAGATCCATCGCACCGCCCATGCCTTTGATCATCTTGCCGGGAATGGTCCAGTTCGCGAGGTCACCGTTCTGCGAGACCTCCATCGCTCCGAGCACGCTGACATCGACGTGTCCGCCACGGATCATCGCGAACGACGTGGCCGAGTCGAAGAATGCCGAGCCCTTGATCGTGGTGACGGTCTGCTTGCCGGCGTTGATCAGATCCGGATCCTCGTCGCCTTCGAACGGAAACGGACCGATACCGAGCAGGCCGTTCTCGCTCTGGAGCACGACATCCATGCCGGTCGGGACGAAGTTCGCGACGAGTGTCGGCATGCCGATACCGAGGTTGACGTAGAAGCCGTCGGCGAGCTCGCCGGCGACGCGCTTGGCCATCTGTTCGCGCGTTAGCTTTTGCATGATCAGCTCCTCAACTTCGCTTTCGGGTGGTGCGTTGCTCGATCGGCTTGTCGTAGTTGGTGCCCAAGAAGATCCGCTGCACGTAGATCGAAGGCAGGTGGACGTGATCCGGATCGATCTCGCCAACCTCGACGAGCTGTTCGACCTCGACGATCGTGACCTTGCCGGCAGTCGCGACGAGGGGGTTGAAGTTGCGCGCGGTCTTGTTGAACACGAGGTTGCCCCAGCGATCGCCCTTCCACGCCTTCACGATCGCGAAGTCACCGCGGATCGCGTGCTCGAGCACGCAGTACTTGCCGTTGATCTCGCGGGTGTCCTTGCCCTCGGCGATCTGGGTGCCGTAGCCGGTCGGCGTGTAGAACGCCTCGATGCCGGCGCCACCCGCACGCAGCCGCTCGGCGAGCGTGCCTTGCGGGGAGAGCTCGACATCGAGCTGACCCGAGAGGAACTGCTGTTCGAAGATCTTGTTCTCTCCGACGTAGCTCGCGATCATCTTCTTGACTTGGCCCTGCGCGAGCAGGACTCCGAGCCCTTTTTCGGTCGTGCCGCAGTTGTTTGACACGATAGTGAGGTTGGGCGTCTTCCTACGCGCGAGCTCGGCGATGCAGTTCTCCGGGTTGCCGGAGAGGCCGAAGCCTCCCGCGAGGATCGTGCACCCGTCGAACACGTCGTGGAGCGCCGCGGCGGCGTCCTTGTAGACCTTGTTCATCGCCTGTGTCTTACTGCCGATTGGCATGGCGATCATCACGCTGACGACCGATTTCGGATCCAGCGACGGATACGTCGGGGCGACGAAGGGGATGCTCGTCCGGCTCGGTCGCCACCCCACGATCGTCGATATTTCCCACGACGTGCCGCGCGGCGATGTGGCCCACGCGGCGTGGGTCGTCGCGACCGCATGTCGCGAGTTCCCCGAGGACACGATCCATGTCGTCGTCGTCGGCAGCCGCATGCGCAGCCGCGGCGTCGTGATCGATGCGGGCGGCTCGTACTTCATCGGCCCCGACAACGGCGTGTTCGCGTATCTCGCGCCGCAGTGGGCGCGCGCGATCGAGAACATCAACGTGATGGCGCCCGAGGTCAGCTTTCACGGGCGCGATGTCTATGCGACCGCGGCCGCCACCTTGGCGCTCAAGATCGATCCCACCGCGATCGGCCCGTTCGTCGAGCTCGAGGGCAGGTTGCCGTGGGGCACGCGGGCCGCGGGCGAGGGCCGGGTTGTCCACATCGATCACTACGGTAACCTCGTCACCGATCTGCCTGCCGCCGAAGCCGGTGGCGCGGTCTCGATCGCGGGGCGCCGCTTGTCGATCGTGAAGACGTACGAGAGCGTGAGCCCGAACGAGCTTCTCGCGTATGTTGGCTCGGCACGCACGATCGAGATCGCGGTGCGCGATGGCCGCGCCGATCGGGTTCTCGATGCACCGCGCGGCACGCAGATCGTGCCCGTCGAAGAAGGAAGTGAATACAGATGACAACTCCAGCTGGCGAGACCACGTTCTCGATCGATTCTCTCGCTGCCGGTGGCGATGCCGTGGGGCGCGATGCGAATGGCCGCGTCACGTTCGTGCCACTCGGTGCCCCCGGCGATCAGGTGCGCGTCCAGCTCACCAAGCAGACCAAGTCGTTCGCGCGTGGCGAGCTCATCGAGGTCGTGACACCGTCGCCGGATCGCGTCACCCCACCGTGTGCGGCGTTCCTCGCCGGGTGTGGCGGATGCCAGTGGCAACACGTCTCGCGCAGCGCGCAGCTCGCGGCCAAGCAAGCGATCGTCGTGGCCGCGCTGCGCCGCGTGACCACCAACATCGCACCGATCGTCGCGGCTGCGCCCGATTTCGGCTGGCGGCGGCGCGCGCGGTTTCATGTCGAGCAGCGAAAGCTCGGCCTGTACCGCAGCGCGAGCCACGAGATCCTGCCGCTGGGCGCGTGCCCGCAGCTCGAGCCCGCGCTCGACGCGGTGCTCGCCTTGTTGGCCGAGGCCCATCGCCAGGCCCCGCTTCCTGATGGCGAAGTCGCGCTGCTCGTCGGTCACCAGGGCCACGTCGCGGTCGGCGTCGAGAAGCCGTGGAAGGGCGCTGCAGGCTTTCTCAAGCGACCGGGCGTCGTCGGGGTGATCGACGGCGACCGATCGCAGGGCAACCCGGTGATCGAGGTCGAGCCCGGGCTGTTCGGCAGCCCGTGGGACTTCGCGCAGGCGAGCGCCGCTGGCAACGCGCAGTTGATCGCGCTGGTCGGCAAGGCGATCGGCCGCGGTCCTGGCAAGCTGCTCGAGCTCTACGCGGGTGCGGGCAACTTCACGCGCGGCCTCACCGCTGCGGGTTGGCAGGTCACGCCGACGGATGCGGCTCCTCCACCGCAACCACCCCCGCACTTCTACGTCGCCTCGGCGGACCGCGCGGTCGAGAAGTTCGCGACCCAGGGACCCTTCGATGCGCTCGTCCTGGACCCACCGCGTGCCGGTGCACCGGAGGCGATCGAGGGCATCGTCAAAATCGCGCCGAAGACGATCGTCTACATCTCGTGCGACCCAGCGACGCTGTCACGCGACGCCGAGAAGCTCGTCGCGGGCGGCTATCGCACCGAGCGCGCGTGGCCGGTCGACATGATGCCGCAGACCTCGCACGTCGAGGTCGTGTTGAAGCTCACGAAGGTTTAGTTACGGGCGCAGCAGGCATCTGCTGGAGCAGCGCGTGCACCACGTGCCGCTGATCCGCTTCGCTCGCGAACCAGTCGCGCGGGAACAGGATCGCGCGCTCCCCGATCTCGACCACGAGCACCGGGGCGGCGTGATAGAGCGGCACCGAGCGGCGCAGGAAGTAGACGGCGGTGACCGCGCTCGGCGCGACTTCGAACGGGTTCGGACGATGGATCCGGCGCGGAATCACGACGCGCTTCTCGGACACCACGATCGTGCCCGCCGGATACATGAACGTGAGAGCGAGCTGATAGCCGCGGAACAGGCCGAGCGCGATCAGCACCCAGCCCGCCCACACACCCACCGTGCCGAGCCGCCACACGATCAGCGCACCGGACATGATGCCAAAGATCGTCCAGCTGATCAGGCGCTGCCGCGAGGCTTCGAGCTCGACTTCGACTTCGATCGTCGCGTTCGGGCCGGCATCAGTCTCGTCCCCACCCGCGGGTGAGCTCGCCGACGCGGGCTTGGATCTCGTCGAGGTGGACATTGCAGAGACGGCGCGCTTGGACGACCTGCTGTCCATCTACCACGACGTCCGTGATGGCGCGAGACGAGAGCGCATAGACCACATTCTTTTCGAGGGCCTGGGCTGGCCACAGCGACGGATCGTCGAGGTCGAGGGCGACCAGGTCACAGCGATAACCCGGGGCGATCTTGCCAACCGGCAAGCGCAAGACCTCGCCGGCGGTGCGGGTCCCGAGCGCGAAGCAGGTCTCGGCATCGATCGCCTGGCCATCGGTGCGATGGACCTTCTGGAGCAGCGCAGCCATGCGCATCTCGTCGAACACGCTGACCCGGTTGTTCGAACACCCGCCATCGCTGCCGAGCCCGACCCGCACGCCGCGCGCGACGAGATCGACGAGGTCGGTCACACCGTCACCGAGGAACATGTTCGAGCCGGGGCAATAGGCGAGCGAACCGCCGCGATCGGCGAGTACCGCGCGCTCGCTCTCGTCGAACCAGCAACCGTGCACCGCGATCATGCTCGCGAGATCGACGTGCAGTGATCCGACTGCATGGATCGGCCGCTTGCCGGTGCGCTCGAGCGATTGGTCGACTTGCCATTTCTCCTCGGCGAGATGGATGTGCCACGGCTCGCCAGCATCCGCGGCGCAGCCCGCGCCAGCTTCGATCATCGCGGCCGAGGCGCCGTGCTGGCTATGGGGCGCGGGTTGGATCGTGACGAGGTGACGAGCCTTGTCGCGATACCGCGCGTGCAGCGCCTGATAGTTCGTGATCGCTTGCGGCACGGTCTCGCGATACGCGGCCGGCGCGCCGTCCCAGTCGTAGAAGCAGCGCGCGAGCACGATCCGCATGCCGAGCCGCTTCGCCGCTTCGATCGTCGCCGACGCGTGGTCGTTGCCTTGCGCGTTGAGATAGTAAAAATCGCAGACCGTGGTGACGCCGTGGAGCAGCATCTCGCCGAAGGCGAACAGCGCGGCGGTCGCCATGTCTTCGGCGCCGAGCCGCGGCGAATAGCGATACAGCGCGCGGTCGCGCCACTCGAGGAACGGCAGGTCATCGCCGATGCCGCGGAGCAGCGATTGGAAGCTGTGGTTGTGGGTGTTGACGGTGCCCGGGACGAGCGCGCGGCGGCTCCAGTCGATGCGCTCGGCGCCGGTCGCGGCGGGCATGGCGGCGACCTCGAGAGGATCTCCGACCGCCACGATCGCGCCGTCGACGGCGAGCACGCTGGTCGGTCCGCGGGTGCCCCTGCCATCCCCGGTGAGTGCGCGATCGGCGGTGACGAGGACGGACGGCGCGGTCATCAGGGGGGCATGCTAGCTTGGCCGCGATGTCGGGAGCTCACGAGCTAGTCGAGAAAGGCCTGGATCCCGTCTACATCCTGCACTCCGAGCACGCGATCCTGATCGAGAGGGCTCTTCACGCGATCCGCGATGCGGCCGTGCCGCTCGAGACCCGCGGCTTCAACTACGACGTCGTCGAGGGCAAGCCGACCGGGAACAAGATCGTCGCGCTCGCGCAGACGCTGCCGATGATGGCGCAGAAGCGCCTGGTCGTCGTGCGCGACCTCGGCATGATGCCCGCCGATGAAGCCGAGCCGCTGCTCGCGTACTTCGCGAAACCGAATCCGAGCACCGTGCTGGTCGCGATCACCAGCAAGCTCGACAAGCGGCTCAAGACCTTCGCGACCGCGAGCAAGAAGGGCTGGCTGCACGTGCTCGAAGCGCCGCGCCAGCTCGTGCCGTGGGTCAAGCAAGAGGCCAAGGTTCGCAAGGTCGAGATCGATGGTGCGGCGGTCCAGCGGCTCGTCGATACCGTCGGCAGTGATCTGTCGCGGCTCGCGCTGACCATCGAGCAACTCGGCCTGTACGCCGGCAATCGCCCGGTCACCACCGACGACGTCGACGACCTCGTTGCCGATACGCGTGAGCGCTCGGTGTTCGAGCTCACCGATGCGATCGGCTCCGCCGATCGTCCACGTGCGCTCGCTGCTGTCGCGTCCCTGTGCGATCAGCGCGAGAGCGCGGTCGGCGTGGTCGTGATGCTCGCGCGCCACATCCGCCAACTGTCGCTCGTCCACGTGATGAAGAAGGACAACATCCCGAAGGGCGCGTGGTGCCAGCGCATCGGGGTGCCGCCGTTCGTCGTCGACAAGCTCGCGAATCAAGCGCGCGCGTACTCGCCGGCGGCACTCGCGAACGCGACGAAACGGCTCGCGATCGCGGACCGCGCGTTCAAGGGCGACATCACGCTCGATAGCCGCACCCACGAGTTCACGGGACCGCAGCTCAAGACGCTCGGACGCGAGCTCGCCGAGCGCGTGATCCTCGAGCAGATCGTCGACGGCATCGTCGACCTCGCTCAGCGCTAGCTACTCTTTGAGCTCGTCGTCGTCGATGATGACGTGCGTCGACATCGTCGGCTGGTCTTCGAGCGCCGGCTTCGCAGCTGGCGTCACCGACGGCGCCGGGTTCGAGATCGGCGGCGGCGTGGTCTTCGCGGGCGGGCGGAGGTTCTGCGGCAGCTGGATCGCGGGCTGCGTATCTTCGCCTGCGATGCCCATCTCCTCGAATGGCTTGCGGTAGCCATCGGGGAGCTTCACGAAGTGCTGTGCGAGCACGGCGCGATTGACGAACAGCTCCTCACGCTTGCCGCCCGCGACATCGCGCTTGAGCACGAGCTCGCCCGACATCCGGCTGCGCTCGCGGATCGTGCGCGCGAGCGGCGTGAGCTGATGCAGGAGCTCCATCGGCACGACGCGCGGCTCGGGGAGCTGCGCGAGCGGCTGGCCGCCGAGCGTGATGTCGCCGAGCGAGCGGCTGCTGGTGAGATCCTTGAGCGCGTTCTGCGCGCCATCGCCGAGGCGACGGATGCCCGCAAAGTCTTCGCTATCGAGCGGGTTCGGCTCGGTCTCGTTCTCGCCGGTGAGCGTGATCGATTGCCACGTCGCGGTGTGCTCGGCGACCGTGAAGCGCAGACCCAGCGACTGGCGATCGGGCTTCTCGCGCAGCGTGATGACGTGCTCGTTCGCGGTGCGCTCGAAGGCGACCATCACGTACTTGCCGAGATCCACGGGCGCCGGCTTCGCCTTGCCGAGCAGGCCCTTCTTCATCATGTGCACGATCACCGCTTCGGCGAGCGTGTCGACGCGGATCGGCATCCGGAACTGTTCGACCTGGAGCCGGAACTGCGCGGTCAACCGACCCGCCGACATGACCGCTTCGGCGATCGGCTCGCCCGCGCGGACGTCCCACTTCATCGTCCACTTCGCGCTCGGCAACTGCTGGTGATCGAAGAACGGGCGCAGTGCCTGGAGCACCGCATCCGAGGCGGTCCCGGCGCTTGCCTGACTGACGAGCGCGGAGACCCGGCTCTCGATCTGTACTCGTGATGCCTGCGCCGCTTGCTTGACGGCGAGCTGGGTCTTCTGCGCGACCTGGATCGCCTGGCTGGCCTTCTTGTCGGCGACGAGGAACGGAGCGAGCGATGCGTTGAGGGCCTGCTCGAACTCGGCGAGCCGCGAGAGCTCGGCGTCAGCCTCGATGCGCGCGGCCTTCGAGCGTTGGCGTCGCTCGTCGAGCTCGGTCAAGGGCATGAAGGCGTTCGTGCACGACTCCACCGCGGACGTCAGGGTCTCGATGAAGTTCTCGTCGAGCGGAAAGGGAGTGCCATCCCCGTAGCGATACATGCGCACGGAGTATACCCCGCATCGTCCGATGCGCGGACTTTCCGGAACTTCAGTAAGTGCCGAGCAGCCCGAGCTGAAAGATCACGGCGTCGAGGAGGCCCGTGCCGTACAAGAACTGCTTGGCGATGCCCATCGGGTTATCGAGGGTGGAGTCCGCCGGCAGCTGATCGAGGATCAGGAGGTCACCCTTGATGTTGAAGTCGAGCTTGTCGAACAGGCCCCACACCGGCTTGTCGCCGCCGATCGTGATCACGGTGAGCTTGCCGCCGATCAGCGCGTTGCGCACCGGCGAGAGCTCGCGATCACCGGTGTAGTACTCGCCGGCGGTCGATTCGGTCTCGTAGAAGAATGCGTCCTTGAAGAACTTCGCGGCGGTCTGCTGATAGACGCGCGCGTGCAGCGCGAGCAGCAGGCTGTTGCCGATGTACTGCGAGTACCCGAGCTCGGCATCGCCACCGATCACGCGCCAGGTGTCGTCGTAGAATCGAACGCCGAAGTGCACGGCCGAGTGGAGCTTCGGGAGGAACTTGTTCACGCGTGCGGTCAGCGACCAGCGCGCGCGGGTATCGGGGATGTGCTCTTGCGGCGAGTTGCCGCCGACCTTCACGCGGCGATACGGGTTCGATTGAAACCCCTCGAGGACCTGACCGTAGGCCGCGACCTGGATGTTCGCCGTCGGCGACAGGTTCTGGGTCAACGTGAACTGCGCGGTATCGATCGCGAGGTTCTTCCACACGGTGGTGCCCGGCAGATCCTTCGTGAGGATGAGGTCCTTCTTGTTGCACGCGTTCGCACCGGTGAGCGCCGTGCGCTCGAGCGGCATGCGCTCGCCGTTATCCTTGTCGCAGACCGCGTCGAAGCTGTGGCTGTAGGCGAGGGCGACCGTCGTGTTGCGACCCGGCAGGTCGATCGTGGCCACGCCACCGACGCTACGCGACAGATAATCACGCTCGGTGCCGAACGTGCCGTTGAAGACGATCGACGAGCGCCGCCCTTTGAAGCCGAACGACAGCGAGCCTTCCTGGCGAAGGTCGTAGAACGTCGTCGCGGCCGAGACCGCATCGACTTGATAGGTGGTGGCGGTCGCGCCCGTGACCGCATCGGCCGAGTACGAGGCGTCCATCGTGACGTGGCTGCCGATATCCGTACCGACCGAAGCCTGCGGATGGATGACCGTCAGGCCGCCCTTGTCGCCCGCGCGTCGCTCCTCGAAGATCGAGGTCGAGATTTCGGCGCTGTCGTCGGCGAGCGCCGCGTGCGTGGACCCGACCAGCAGCGCGAGCGCGATGTACCTACCGCGATCTGTACGCCTCAGTTGCAACCACAGCCTCCGCCGGCGGCGCCGTGGCCGCCCGCTGCACCTTCGCGATTCGTCATGATGTGGTCATCGGATTCGGTCGCGTGCGGATCGTTGTCGAAGACCATGACCTGGTCGGCGAGGAATTCTTTTTCCGACGCGCGCACGGCCGTGCGACCGCACGCCGTCGCGGCGATGACGAACAGGACGGCGAGGATTTTAAAAGAAGATCGCGAGGCCACCGGTGTACTCCTGTCCGTCGTTAGCGTGGTTCTGGTTGAACAGCGCCCAGTTGCGTACGTCGAGCCGCAACGTGATCTGCTTCTTCATCGTGATCTCGAGCCCTCCACCGGCGCCGAGTGCCATGAGGTTTTCGCGCGCGTCGACGAAGTTGTCAGCCTTCGGTGCGATATGCGCGACGCCGAGCCCGACGCTCGCGTATGGACCGATCACGGCACCGGGTGCGAGGCGCAGGACGAACGCGAGGCCGCCGAGATAGATGTCCTTCTCGCTCCGTGGCGACAAGCCGGCGAAGCCCTCGAGCGCCCAGTAGGGATCGATGATCCACGACGGGCGCAAGATGAAAACGCCTTCGCCCTCGAGGATGCCCGAGGAGAACGACAGGCCAACGTTCGCGTAGGGTACCGGCGACGGGCCCAGGATCGCGCTCTTGATCGCGCGGCCCATGCGCGTGAACGCGCCGGGCGGCTCTTCCTCGCCGACCTCGAAGGGGTAGACGACATCGCCGACGATCCACCCGGTCGTGCCGTCGTCGAGCTCGATCTTGAACCAGTAGCCGTTCGTGCCGCGCTCGATGACCTCGTAGACTTGATTGCGCGTCGCGGTCGCGACCTCGCGATAGCTGTTGCCGGGACCGGAGTGGACCGGGGCCTTTTGCGCGATCACGCGGAGGTAGGCCTCGCCACTCGCGACCGTGGTCGAGCCGAGCAGCGCGGCGAGAACGATCAGCTTGGTCACTGGAACCACGCGAGGAAGGTCACTTCTTCAGGGCTACCTGGCTGGAACAGATCGCCACCTCCGTGGCCGTCGATCCCGGCGAGCGGGCGGGTCAGCATCTCGCTCGCCATCGGCTGGCCGCAGTTGAGGTAGCCCTGCGAGACCCGATAATTGATCATGTCGTCGCCGACGACCCGGGACAGCGCGAGGCCGTGCGCCTGGTCGTGGCAGCTGCTGTTCCGCGCACAGCCCGTCGTGGCGTTGTCGATCTTGAGGTACTTCGGCTCGATATCCGAGATGAAGTAGTTGATGCCCTTCGTCGGATTGCACGCACCGATATCGGACGGCGTATCGCCCAGGTCCACAGTCGGGCAGCCCGCCAGCAACGCGAGCGCACAGAAGGCAGCAGTTGCCCAGCGGTGTCCCATGCCGAGGTGGACGATACACCGGTGGTGCAGCGCATGTCTCGTTAACGCCGATCTGATAGCCTCATCGCTGGTGTCGACCCAGCCTCCTCCGGGCTCCCGCCGGCCCACGTCGACCGCTACGCCGTTCAAGGGTACCGGCGTGGTGAAGGTGGGCCCCCCACCGATTCCGTCACGTCCGCGCAGTCTCGTGCGGATCCACACCGAGCCCGAACCGCCACGCGCGATGCGATCTGCACTCGTGGGGCGGGCTGACGCGCTCGCGCAGTTGCGCGATGTCGTCACGCGGGCGATCGATTTCCAATCGCCGCAGCTCGTCACTATCATCGGCAATCAGGGCACCGGCAAGACTCGCCTCATCAACGAGATGATCGTGGAGGTGCGTGGCCCGGCTGACCAGCCACCCGAGGCCGATCGCAAATGTCGCGTGATCCACGGCACGGCGGAGCGCGACAGCCTCGGTAACCCGATCCGGCTCGCGGCGATCGCGTCCTTCCTTCGCGAGCGGTTCGAGCTCACCCCGAACCCCGACGACACGTCGCGGCTGCGCTTCACCCACGAGGTCCGCACCGTGATGGGCTCGGATCATGTCGGCGAGATCCTCTACTTCCTCGGCGCGCTGGTCGGCATCGAGTTCCCTCCGACCCCGTTCTTGAAGGCGGTCGCCGAATCGGCGAAACAGCACGCCGAGCTCGCACGCACCGCGCTGCGCCGGTTCGTCGAGCTCGATGCGACGCAGCACCCGCTGGTGATCGTGCTCGATGATCTACAGTGGGCGGATAGCGACACGCTCGCGATGATCGGCGATCTCGCGGCGAACCTTTCGGGCTCGCCGACGGTACTGATCGCGGTCGCGCGACCGGAGATGTTGGTCCAGAGCGGGACGTGGGGCGAAGGCGTCGCCGATCACACGCGGATCGATCTGCGCAACCTCGATCCCGATGACGGCGAGCAGATGTTCAAGAATCTGCTCTCGCGTTGCAAAGACATTCCCGAGGATACCGCGCAGACCGCCGTCGAGATGACCGGCGGCAACCCAGCGTTCATGGAGCAGCTCGTGCGGCTGTTCATGGACAACGGTACGATCACCGTCCTGCCGCAGGGCGATGCGTCGGGGCCGGTGTGGACCATCGACCCCGACAAGGCCGCCGATACCGAGCTGCCGATCACGATCGAAGAAGCGATCGAGGCGCGCATCGCGGCGCTCGAGCCGGAAGAGCGCGACCTGCTCGAGAAGGCCGCCGTGTTTGGCAACGTGTTCTGGGTCTCCGCCGTGATCTCCATGTCGCGGCTCGAACAGGCCGTGCCGGAGTTCCCTCCGGGGCCGCTCGAACTCGAGTGGGGCGAGGGCGAAGATGTGCGGCGTCGGTCGAGCGACCTCGTCTCGATCCTTGCCGAGCGCGACTACTTGCTGCCACTCGATCCCGAGGATTCGAGCATCGCAGGCGACGTCGAGGTCGTGTTCAAGCACAACCTCGAACGCGAGTTGATCTCGCGATCGACCGAGCCCGGCAAGCTGTCGCGCTACTACCTCACCGCGGCACAGTGGCTCGAAGCCAAGCTGATGACACTGCGCGACGAGCAGCTCGAGTTCCTGGCGACACTGTACGAACGCGGCGCCGACAAGCGGCGCGCCGCGCGCTGCTATCTTCAGGGTGCCGATCGGGCGCGCTCGCGCTACTCGCCCGAGGAAGCGCGTGGCCTGTACGAAAAAGGCCTCGCGCTGCTCGGCGCAGCGGATGCACCGGCGCGGATGGACGCGCTCCACAACCTCGGTGACGTGCTCGAGCAATCGGGCAAGTCCGACGAAGCGCACGAGCTGTTCGTCGAGATGCTCGGGCTCGCGTGGCGCTACGACAACCTCAACAAGGCAGGCGCGGCCTACAGCCGGATCGCGCGTGGGCTTCGTCGCATGGGCAAGTACGACCCGGCGATGGAACACCTGCGCCGCGCCCACGAGCTGTTCGAACGCTCGCGCGACGATCGCGGCATCGCCTCGACCCTCGACGACATGGGGCGCGTGCACTGGCTGCGTGGTGGCTACAGCCAGGCGCTCGATTTTCATCGTCAGGCGCTCACGATCCGGCGCGCTCTCGGGGATCGCCGCTCGATCGCGTTGTCGCTCGCGAACATCGGTCGGGTCCTTCACGACAGCGGCAACTTCAAGGCCGCGATCGCGCAGTTCCGCGAGGCGCTCGATCTGCGTCGCGATATCAGCGACCTCGTCGGTATCGTTCAATCGCTCTGCGACCTCGGTGGCGTGCACACCGAGGTCGGCAACCACGAAGCGGCGCTCGAGTTGCTCGGCGAAGCGCGCGCGCTCGCGATGGAGATCGGCGACAAGCTCGCGCTCGCGGACGTGCTGTCGCGATCGGGTGAGGTCAAAGGCGCGATGGGCCGCGCCGGTGAGGCCATCAAGGATCTGTCCGATGCGAAGAGCCTCGCGCAGAACCTCGGTGATCGCGTCGCGCTCGCGGTCACGCATCAGCGGCTCGCGCAGGTCCAATTGCAGCTCGGCAACCTCGAGGCGGCCGACGTCGAGGCACATGCTGCCGTCGCGGTCAGCCAATCGGTCGGGCTGCGCGTGCACATCGGGTGCGGCTATCGCGTGAAGGCCGAAGTCGCGGTGGCGCTCGGTCACGAGCTCCAGGCCGAGGACGATTTCCGGCGCGCGATCGACATCCTCGCGGCGGTCAAGCACGAGGTCGAGCTCGCGCGCGCCTACACCGGCCTCGCCGGGATCAAAGAGCGCGCCGGTAAAGCCGAGGAAGCCGCGAAGCTGCGCAGCCGCTCGCACGATATCTTCGCGCGCCTCCGCGGCGCGGCGCAGACGGAGTAACCGTGCCTGCCTCGAGTGCGGATCTAGCGCGGCTGGCCGCGGCGGTGCCAGCGAACGTCGTCGACGTCTGCGACAAGATCGCGGAGTCCGGGTTTCAAGCGGTCGCGGTCGGCGGTGCGGTGCGCGACGTGCTGCGCGGGGCCGAGCCCGGCGATTGGGATCTCGCGACGAGCGCGCATCCCGACGAGATCGTGAAGTTGTTCCGCCACACCATCCCGACCGGGCTGCAGCACGGCACGGTGACGATCGTGACGGGCAGGGGCGTCGAGAGGCACATCGAGGTCACCACGTACCGCGGTGAGGGCGCGTACACCGACGCACGGCGGCCCGATTCGGTGGTGTTCGGCGTACCGCTCCAGGAAGATCTCGCGCGCCGCGATCTGACGGTCAACGCGATCGCGTACGACGTCGCGAAGGAGCAGATCTTCGATCCGTTCGGCGGCGTCGCCGATCTGCATGCGGGCGTGTTGCGCGCCGTCGGCGTCGCGGCCGATCGGTTCACCGAGGATGGGCTGCGCGTGATGCGTGCGGTGCGGTTCGCGGCGCAGCTCGGGTTCGTACTCGAGCCCGAGACCGAAGCCGGCATTCGCCCGGCCCTGCCTTCGCTCGCGAAGGTCTCGCGCGAGCGCGTGTCCGACGAGCTTCGCAAGTTGCTCGCGGCGCCGAAGCCCTCGCTCGGCCTGGTGCTCGCGCAACGCACGGGGATCCTCGAGACGATCTTGCCGGGCCTCGCGCTCGATCTCGAAGCGCCAGATCGTGTCGAGCCGAGCGTGCGGCTCGCCGCGCTGTTCGCTCCGGTCGCCGATCGCAAGCGGGTCAACGACACGCTCAAGGCCCTGAAGTTCTCGAACGCCGAGGCCGATCAAGCCGCGGCGCTCGTGGCAGGAACCCACGCCGTGAGCGCCGCCACGGATGTCTACGGCCTGCGCCGCGCGGTCGGTAGCATCGGGCGTGCGTACGCCGACGAGCTCGTGAAGCTCGATCCGCGCGCGCAGCCGGTGCTCGGTGATCCGCTCGTGCTCAAGGAGCTCGCGATCACCGGTAACGACTTGATGCAGGCAGGACATCGGGCCGGGCGTGCGCTCGGAGAGTTGCTGACATCGCTGCTCGACCGCGTCCTCCGCGATCCCTCGCTCAACACGCGCGACCAGCTGCTCGCGTTGGCGAAGGGATGAGCCACGAGAACCTCGCCGGGCGGACGCTCGGTGAGCGATGTACGGCGATCATCCTATCGGGACCTCCGAGACCGCGGTCGCGATCGACTAGCGGGCGGCCGGGAGCGCGCACCACGCGTCGACGACGACGGTGCGCGAGCCACGACCACCGACGACGATGCGCGGTAGTTCGAGGCGGTCGAGCTTGGTATCGAGATCGACGACGAGGTGCGACGCGCGCCGCAGCACCATCGCGAGCCCCGCGCGATCAGGCTCGGCATCCCCCGCACGTGACGCGATGACCGCGCTGGCGAGGACTAGCGCATCGATCGGGCGCAGCGGGGCAGGGGCCGCGATCACGTGACCGTTGACCTCGAGGACGACGGTCCAGCCGAGTGCGCCGAGGTGCACGAGTTGAGCGGATAGGTCGCGACCGAGCGGCGGTACTTCGCGCACGATCACCGCGCCATTGTCCTCGGTGAGCCCATTGCCGGCAGCAGCGAGCACGGCGGAAAAACCTTTGCGGACGCGCGCGTCGCTCGTGACGTCGTGCTCGATCGGGCAGCCGTCGGGCTCGGTCGCGATGTTGTGACCCCACGGCTTGAGCTCGACGGGATACCCGACCTCACGCGCCTTGAGGACCGCGGCGGACGGCGTGGTCGCAACAGCCTGGCGCGTGATCGCGACGCCGTAGGCACGGAGGAGGCCTTTTGTCTCGTGGTCACCGACGCGTTCGAAGCCCGCGAGCTTGGCGAACCGCCTCCTCGTCGTGGCGTGGTCCAGCTCGAGACCGGCGCCGGCATCGGTCGCGGGGCCGACTCCGGCCGCGATGCGCTCGGCGGCTCGGCCGAGGATCTCGATCGCACCGAGCGCAGCCCGCATGCCATGCAGCACCGGTTGCCCGGGTGCGAGCTCGCCACGTGCGGTGACGTGCATCGCGAGGGCATGGCCCGGGAGTTGCGCGGGTGCGGGCGTGAGATCCGGATCGAAGAGCACGACATCGGCAGGCTCGCCCTTCGCGTGATGCTCGCCCGTGAGCATGGGTGCGCGCGCGCCCAGTGCATCCGCTTCCCCGACGAGCGAGATCGTCTGCGCTTCGAGCCAGGAACCCGGCGGAGCGATCACGGCGACGCGCGGTCCGCGCGGCACGCCGAAACACACGAGTGCGACGACGGCTTCGAGCCAGGTGTCGACATCGCTGCTGAGTACCGCGCCATTGCTTCGCAACGTGGCGAGGGCGGCGGCGCGCTCGATCGCGGTGCGACCCGTGCCGCGCGGTGGAGGCACGAGTATGCACATCGGTCGACCGTGCGCGGCGGCACGTGCACATCCAGCTGCGAGCTCGACGGCGCCAGCGGCACCAAGCGGCGCGTCGAGCGCGAGCGCGACGAGATCCGGAGAGGTTTCGTCGAGCTCGCTCGAGCTCCGCGCGTCGAGACCGCGTGCGCGCAGCGCGGCGACGGCGGTCGCGCCGAGCGGTGCAGGAGCGACGACTTGCACTCTCATGACGACGGGGGCCGCAGCGGTGCGCGCTTGCGGCACTAGCGATCCTCACGCGCAGCGAGATGAACGACGAGGTGCTCGGCGATCCGCTCGACGGTCTTGCGTGGCTCGAGGCTGGTGCGCGGCGGCATCGCGCGATGGCCGAGCACGATCGGATCGAGGCCGATCGCGGCGAGCTCGTGCTTCTTCAGCTGCGAGGTCGGCATCGGCGTCGGATAATCGTCGACGGGCGGGCCCGCGATCCGCACGCCGATCACGGCCGGGCCTTTGATTCGGAGGGTCTGGCGCGTGCGCCCGAGGACGCGCGTCGCGGTGATCGCGGCACCATCGGGTGCGAGCGCGATCACGTGGCCGAGCTGCGCCGCATCGAGCAGCTCGGCGATCGCCGCGACCTCGACCCAGCGCTCGGCGCGGCTCGCTTCTTCGACGAAGACGGTGGTCGCTCCGACCTCGCGGGCGAGCGCGGCCGCGACCTGGGCCCAGCCCAGATAGTCGAGCTGGAGCTCGGTCCGCACGCCGGCACTCGGCAAGTTCGCCCGCGCGGCGCGGTCCGCAGCGAGATCGAGCCAGTGCTGATCGCCCGCTGCGATCACGGTGCACCGCCCCGCGAACGCTGCCGCCGCTTGCAGCGCTCCGTCGAGCCAGCGCACCGAGCGTGCGGGCGCCAAGCTGCCGAGCCAGAGGGCGATCTTGTCGCTCACGTGGTCTCCAGCTTCTTCACGAGCTCCGCGAGCGCCGCGCCCGCAGAACCGGCGAGCGCGCCGTCGACGGTGGTGATCCGATTTGGACCGGTCGCCGCGATCTTCACGACGCTGGTCGTCCCGGCGACATCGATCTGGATGGCACCGACGGTGATGCACAGCTCCGGCGCCAGGCCGATCGAGCGATCGACGACGGCCTTGGTGGTCACGGCACCGGCCTTCGCCGCCGCCGCGCCACCGACGACGTAGCCGTTCATGAGCGCCGCAAGCTGCTTCGCGCTCGTCGCGACCTCGCGGTCGGCGGCGACATCATCGCCGAGCGCGATCAGCATGCTCGTGGTCTGGACGATGTCGGCAGGGGCGGAGCTGACGAGCTCGATCCGCGCATCGCGCGCGCCGGGCATCGCGAGCACGACGACATCGATCGCGCTTGGCTCGGAGATGGCAGGGCGCTCGGCGCGGCCGATCAGCGCGACCGATGCACCGCCATCGCTCGCGCGCACGTAACCACCATCGCGGTCGCGCAGCTGGACGTCGTCGATCCCGGTCGCGCGTGCACGCAGCAACAACCGACCGCCGGTGCGCGCCGCGGTGCGCGGACCGAGCTCCACGGCGCTCGGCGCATCGGCGCCGAACAACACCAGCCGCGGACGCACGCGATCGACGACGCCTTGCCACGCGTGACCGACCGCCGCCCACAGGGGCGCGATCGGATCGCGCGTGAGGGCGACGATGATCTTGTCGGCACCACCGCGGGTGAGCGCCGTCTCGATGGGACCAAGCGCCACCGTCTTGGGCATCGGTGATTCGATCGCGCGACTCGGATTGACGTGTGCTGGATCGTGAACGAGCACGGTCGCGTACAACGTCGCGCCCCAGCTCGAAGCGATATGCCTACCCGCGGCGAGTGCGGTCAGTGAAGACGCATCCGGCCGGTCGCCGTCGAGATCGATGTGGACCAGGACGGCTGCCACGGGATCGGCTGAAGGTAAACGGCCTGGACGCGACGGGCAACTCTCCGGATAAACCGACTTTTCGGGACAAACCGCCTACATAGGGGGTCGGTTGGGTGTCAGACCCGCGCCGTAGCCTAGGCCGCGTGGGAGCCCTCCACGCACAGCTGCTCGACGAACTCGGCTACGACCCTGATGACGGGGTGCCGCAGCTCGCTGACCTCGATATCACGATCGATGTTCCCGTCGGTCATGTCGTCGCGGCTCGGGACGGTGCGCGTGCGGTGGCGGTCGCCCGGCTCGAGAGCGGCACGATCGTGATCGTGGCCGACGAGTGCCCGCACGATGGGGGCCGGATCAGCGATGGCTTCGTCGCTGGCGAGCTGCTCGTCTGCAACCGTCATGGCTGGGAGCTCGAGACCTGCGCCGGCAAGTGCGTCCGCGCGAGGCGTTCGAGCGAAGCGCTCTAACTGATCGCCTTCTGGCGCAGCATGTGGTCGGCGAGCACGAGCGCGAACATCGCTTCGACGATCGGCACCGCGCGAGGTAACACGCACGGGTCGTGACGACCTTTCGGTTCGAGCGTCGCCGCATTGCCCTCTGCATCGACGCTCGCTTGCGCGCGCATGATCGTCGCGGTCGGCTTGAATGCGATCCGCAGCGTGATCGGTTCGCCGTTCGAGATCCCGCCCTGGATCCCGCCAGAGTAGTTCGTCGCCGTGCCGATGCTGCCGTCGGGGCGACGCACGAACGGATCGTTGTGCGCGCTGCCGGGGAGCCGCGTGCCGGCAAAGCCGCTGCCGTTCTCGACGCCCTTGACCGCGGGGAGCGAGAACATCGCTTTGGCGAGATCCGCCTCGAGCTTGTCGAACACCGGCTCGCCCCAGCCCGCGGGCACGCCGCGCGCGATCGCGCGAATCACGCCGCCGACGGAATCGCCGGCTTTGCGCGCGGCCTCGACGCGCGCGATCAGGATCGGAGCTGCGATCAGATCCGGACACCGCAGATCGTTGACGTCGACCTCGGCGCGGGTGATCGCGGCCGCGTCGACGTTCGCCTCGAGGCCACCCACCTCGTCGACCCACGCCACGATCGTGACGCCGGCCCGGGCGAGCAGCTGCTGCGCGATCGCACCACCGGCGACACGTGCCGCGGTCTCGCGCGCGCTCGCACGACCGCCGCCGGCGATCGCGCGAATGCCGTACTTGGCGTCGTACGTGAAATCGGCGTGGCTCGGGCGATAGGCCTGCGCGACGTGCTCGTAGTCCTTGCTGCGCGCATCGGCGTTGCGGATCAGCATAGCGATCGGCGTGCCGAGCGACACTCCATCGACGACGCCCGAGAGGATCTCGACCTGATCGGCCTCCTTGCGCTGAGTCGTGAGCCGGCTCTGTCCCGGCCGCCGGCGATCGAGCTCCGCCTGGACCTGGCCGAGATCGATCGGCAGGCGAGGTGGGCAGCCATCGACGACAACCCCGAGCCCCGGCCCGTGGGATTCGCCAAAGGTCGTGATCCGGAACAGCGCGCCGAAGCTGTTGCCCATCGCGAACGAGTGTACGATTTCGGCGATGACGTTGCGGCCCTGGGTCCTAGTTGTATTGCTCGCCCTTGCGAGTTGCGCCGGAACGGCACCGCCACCCCCGCCACCCCCGGCGCCTCCTCACGCCGATCCGGCGCCGCCGCCGTCCGATCCGCCGCCGTCCGAACTGCCTCCGGTCGCGCAGGCTCCTCTGCCGACGTCAGCCGCACCGAAGCCCGATGGCGGCCGGTGCATCGCGAATGCTGACTGCACGTCAGGGGTCTGCGAAGGCGAGGGCTGCGACGATCAACATCCCGGCACCTGCGCGCCGGCCAAGCGGATTTGCACGCGCGATGCTCGTCCGTACTGCGGTTGCGACGGCATGGCGTTCCACGCGAGCGGCACGTGCCCGGCTCGCCGGTTCGCGTCCCACGGCATGTGCCCCACGAAATGACCTCGCCCGGTCTCGCGGATGTAGGTGAAGTAGGCGCCGCGTTTGCGGCGACCCGACTCGCAGGGTTACGCTCGGGGGGTCGCTGATGGTGGACGATCGCCGGCCCACGGCTCAAGAAATCGAAGAGCTCATCGATCTGGTTCGTCGCGATCCGTCATCGCCGGCGTTCATCGACCTCGGTGAGGCGTACCTAGCCCTCGGTCGCCCGAAAGATGCGATCGCGATCGGCAACATCGGCATCAACGCGGCCCCGAACAACCTCGAAGGTCGCGTGATGCTCGCTCGCGCGTACGCGTCGCTGCATCAATGGAAAGAGGCGCAGGGCGAGCTGCTCCGCGTGGTCAAGGTCGATCGCTCGAGCCGCCAGGGCTTCGCGCTGCTCGGTGAAGTGTTGCTGCGCCGCTCGGATTTCGAGCGCGCGGTGCCGGTGCTCCAGCACGCACAGAATCTCGATCCGACGAGCCCACAGATCCTCTCGATGTTGAAGCGCGCGCGAACGGGGCAGGCGCTCGATGCGCCGCCGCCGGTGCCCGTGCCGATGCCGCCGCGCGGCGAGACCAATAGCAACGTCGTCGAAGAACGTCCGCCACCGCCGCGTGCGGCACCGGTCAAGCCGCCACCGCCGCGCGCGCAAGCGCCGAGCAGTCCGCCCGTGCCGACGGCGCCCCCGGCAGCACGCACGATGGCGATCTCGCCCGCACCCGCAGAGCCCGCTTCGGCGCTGTGGGGTGGCCAAGATCCGTCGCAGCTCCAGACATCGCTCGCGCCATCGCAACCTCCACCACGTGCGGTGGCTGCGGTGCCTCCGCCGGCCGTGCTGCCCGAGGGCGTGCGTCCGCGGATGATCATGGCGTCCAAACAGCGCAACGCTGCGGCGCAAGCGCTTCGTCAGTCCGCCGCGGTCGGCGAGAACTATCTCAACGAGCTGCTCACCGGCGGCCTGCTCGATGTCGCGGGAGTGCGTGTCCCCGATTCTGACTTCGATCTGCGGCCGGATCGGCGCTGGGGGCGCTCGACGCGCCGCGCGTTCATCTTCTTGTTCGTCGTCCTGATCCTCGGCATCGGCGGTGGCGGCGGTTGGTACTGGTGGAGCGAGAAGAAGAAGGCCGAGGCCGTCGCGACCCTCCAGCAGGAATCGAAGAAGGCGATCGGCGCCTGCGATTTCGCCGGCCTCGAGCTCAGCATCAGCAAGCTCGACGAAGCCATCAAGATGGATCCGGGCAACATCCTCTCGTACGCGTACGTCGCGGAGGTCACCGGTCTCGAAGCGCTGCTCTACGGCACCGATGCCGATCGCGTCGATGCCGCGATTCGCGATGTCGTCCATCAGATCAAAGATGGCGAGCCTGGATCGCGCGAGCTCGTGATCGGCCGCGCCGCGGTCGAGCTCTCGCGCCTCGCGAAGTTGCAAGCACCGGCGACCACGCTCGCCGAAGTCACCAAGCTGCTCGACGGCTTCATCGCGAAGAACGATGGCGACAAGTGGGCCAAGTGGCTCAAGGCGCGCGTGTTGCTCGCGACCGGCGAGCGCAAGGCCGCACGCGGCACGCTCAAGATCGCCGCCGATGGCGACGACGGGCTCCCCGTCGCGATCGTCGATCTCGCTGACCTCGACGTCGACGACGGCAACCTCGACGAAGCGCTCGCGCTCTACGACAAGGTGCTCGCGAAGTCGAAGGACCATCCGCTCGCGGTCGTCGGCAAGTCGCTGGCGCGCGCCGAATCCTCGGTCCAGACCACCGAGGCGATCGAAGATCTCAGCGTCAAGCTCGAGAAGAACTACGGGCCACGCGTAAGCGCCTACCGCAACCTCGCGCTCGCGCTCGCGTACGACGGCACCGAGGACTATGCCAAGGGCATCGAGAGCCTGCGCAAGGCGCATGCGAGCAAGAGCATGCCGACCGAGCCGCGCTTCCTCGCACGGATCGCGCAAGCCTATCTCGATCGTGGTTCGCTCTCGCTCGCGGCTCAGTTCCGCACCCCGATCGCGTGGTATGGAAAGGGCAAGCCCGATGACGATCCGGTCGTGAAGCTGTTCGATGCGGGCCTCGATCTCGCCGGCGGTCTGCCGTCGAAGGCACTCGAGAAGGCCGGCAAGCTCACCGGCGTGCGCGCGAATATCGTGCGTGCGTACGCGGACATCGATCTCGGCAAGTCCAAGGACGCGGTCGACGAGATGGACCTCGTGTTGAAGACCGCTCCGGATAACCTCGAGGCGCAGATCCTTCATAACTGGGCGCGTGCACTCGCCGGCTTCGATGCGAAGAACGACAAGGAGAAGACCGCCGGCATCGAAGCGCTCGAGAAGCTCGCGCGCCAGGCCAAGACCAAGCTCGGTCGTCACGCACTCGGCATGACCTACTATCTGATGGGCGACTTCAAGAACGCCCAGACCCAGCTCGAGCAAGCCGTGGCCGAGCTCACCGACGAAGAGCCGAATCCGCTCGCCTACCGGACGCGCACCGCACTCGCGGACATCTTGCTCGCGAACAACGATGCAACGGGCGCGAGTAAGCAGCTCGATCTGGCGCTCGATCCGGCGACCGGCAACCACGGCTATCTGCCCGCGCGCGCGATGCAGGCCAAGGTGATGCTGAAGAACGGCGATGCCGATCACGCGCTCGAGCTACTCGAGCCGCTGACCAAGGAAGATGGCGCGATGACGAGCTCGTCCGAGCTCACGCTCGGCGAAGCGTTGTGCAGCCGCAAAGGCGCGACCGCGAAGGACAAGTCCGATGCCGAAGCGATCCTCACGGGCCTCAAGGACAAGATCCAGCCACCGACCGAGCTCGGTCGCGTGGCCGCGATCTGCGATCCGAAGCTCCCCGAGAAGCTCGGCGTGCCGGTGCCGACCGGTGATGGCGCTGCACCAAAAGTCGTGGCTCCGACCGGCGGCCACCATCATCATCGCTAGATGATGCGAGCGGTGCTGTTCACGGTCCTGGTGGTGGCCTGCAGCCATGACCGCGACGCACCTGCGCCAGCCTCCGAGACGTCCGTGCTGGCGGCGGTGGTCGCGAAGCCCGTCGTGACGCCGAAGCCCGCGGAGCTCTCGCACGTGACGATCAAGGCGCTCGGCATGTACTGCGAAGAGTCGTGTCCGATGCGCGTTCGCTACGCGCTAGCCGACGTGAAGCAGATCTACGAGCTCGGCTTCGATCCGGCGAACGAGAGCATCTTCGTGTCGTACGACGCCACGCTCGGCACCCCGAAGGTGGTGACCAAGCTGATGCTGCTCGCGATCAAGAACGCCGGCTTCGATCCGTGGCTCGCCAAGGAATCCTGGCCCGACGACGCCAAGGTTCAGGTCGTTCAGCGCTAGCAGCTACAACGCGCCGTCGACGTCGACCAGATCGAGGAACTCTTCGATCGAGCCCTGGCCCTGGCGCAGGAGCTTGATGTTGTCGCCATCGACCTCGAGCACCGTCGACGGGCTCGCCGCTGTCTGTTCGGCATCGATCACGACGTCGACGAACTTGCCGAACGCCTCGAGGATCTCGTCGGCGTCACGGCACGCGACGAGCTCGTCGTCCTCGTTCGTGTACATCGCGCTGGTGGTGAGCAGCGGCCGACCGAGCTCCTTCGCGAGCGCCTGGGTGATCGGATGGCTCGTGATGCGGATGCCGACCGTGCGGCGCTTCGCATCGGTGAGGGTCTTCGGCGTCGCACGTGTCGCCGGCACGACCAGCGTGTACGGACCTGGAAAGATCCGCTGCGCGAGCCTGAAGCCGGTGGTCGAGAACAAGCCGTACTCCGACGCCGTCGAGAGATCCGGGCAGATCAGCGCGAGCCGCTGATTTTTGTGCATGTTCTTGGCGCGATAGATCTTCTCGATCGCGTCGCGCGCTTCGATCGCACAGCCGAGCGCGTAGACCGAATCGGTCGGGTAGGCCGCGACGCCACCCCCGTGCAGGATCTCGACGGCCTGCTGGATCTTGCGCGGGTTCGGCTCCCCCCACGGTTCGATGGCGAGGCGAGTCGTCATTTTGCCTCCGCGCTGCCCTTCGGCAGTGCTGTGCGTGGGGCCTCGTCCCCGCTTGCCGACTTTCTAAATCCCTTGCCGATCACGTACTGCTCGATCGATTGTGGTCGGCTCGAGTCCGGCTTCTGGGTCTTGGCCGACGTGAACAGGGCACGCACCTGTTCGGTCAGCTTCTTGAAATCGGGGCCCATGAATAGCTTGCCGACGAAGTTGCCGCCTGGCACGAGCGTGAGCTGCGCGATCTCGAGCGCACGCTCGAACAGCGCCTCGGAGCGCGCCTGATCCTGGCTCCGGATGCCGCTGGTATCGGGCGCCATGTCCGAGAGCACGACATCGAACTGCGTGAGATCGCCGAGCAGCAGCTTCACGTCGACCGTCAGCACGTCGCCGACGTGGACGCGCGCGCCACTCGTCCCGCCTGCCTGCGCGTTGCGGTCGAGCCCGACCAGCTGGCCGGTGATCCCGACCTGGCTGCGCGCGTACTGCAGCCACGATCCGGGTGAGCACCCGAGATCGAGGACGCGCATGCCCGGCCGAAACAGATCGTGCTTGTCGTCGATCTCGGACAGCTTGTAGACCGCGCGCGCGAGGAACCCTTCCTTCTTCGCCTTCTGATGAAAGCGATCGTGGCGGTTCGCGCGGTCTCCGAGACCTTTGGAGTCTTTGGCCATAAAAGCAAAACGCCCGGCAACGAGCCGGGCGTAGATAGCAGTTCTTTCGAGAACTACTAGCCGCGACCTGCGGCTGCCTTCTTGGAGGCCTTGAGCGGGTTCTTCGAACGAACCTCTTCCTTGCCCATGCCCTTGCGCTTGTACTGCTTGCGGGTGGCCGCGAGGGTCACCACGACGTAGCCGTCCGTCGCACCCGGCACCGAGCCGCGAACGAGGATGACGTTCTCATCCGCGAGGATGCGGAACAGCTGGAGGTTCTGCTGGGTGACCTTCTCGTTGCCCATCTGGCCGGCCATACGCTTGCCCTTATGGACGCGCTGCGGGGTCAGACGGCAACCGATCGAGCCGCCGTGTCGGAAGTACTCGTGAGTACCGTGGGCGCGGGTCATGCCCTTCATGTGGTGCTTCTTGATGACGCCCTGGTAGCCCTTACCCTTGCTCCAACCTTCGACGTCGAGCGGGGCGCCGTCCTGGAACACGTCCTTCGGACCGATGACCTGGCCGAGGGTGTACTTGGCGAGATCCTCGGCCGTGACGCGTAGCTCGCGCACGAAGCGCTGGGGCTTCGCGTTCGCGGCCTTCGCGGCGCCGAGCTCGGCCTTGTTCGCGAGGCGAGCGGGCTTCTCGTCGAAGCCGAGGACGAGGGCGGTGTAGCCGTCGCGCTCTTGCGTGCGCGTTCCGACGACAACGCACGGGCCTGCCTGGATCACGGTGCACGGGACGGACTCGCCGTCGTCCGCGAACACCTGAGTCATACCGATCTTTTTGCCAAGGAGGCCGAGCTGTGCCGACATAGGGAGCGAATCTATACCGGCCAAATCCTTGAGAGTCAACCAACCTCGGTCGCTCAGGCCGCACCCCCCTGCGACGGTGCGATCCGATAGATCCGATGGGCGTTCGCGGTGGTCTGGCGAGCCAAGTCCTCGAAATCCATCCCAGCTTCCCTGGCCACGACCTCGGCGGTGTGGACGATGAACCCGGGTTCGTTGCGCTTTCCGCGCTTGGGGATGGGCGCGAGATACGGACAATCGGTCTCGATCAGCAGCCGATCCGGCGCCACGCAGGGCACGGCGTCACGCAGCGGCTGGGCCGTCTTGTACGTGACGATGCCGCTGAACGAGACGTACGCATCGAGCTCTGCGTAGGCCTTCGCATCATCGGGAGTCCCGGTGAAGCAATGGATGATGATGCCGAGCTCGGCGGCGTGGTGCTCGCGCAGGATCCGACGCGCATCTTCGTGCGCGTCGCGGATGTGGCACACGACCGGCTTACCGACTGCGCGCGCGAGCTCGATGAAGCGGCCGAAGCACTCCTGCTGCAGCTCGCGCGGCGAGTGATCGTAAAAGTAGTCGAGACCGGTCTCTCCGATCGCGACGACGCGCGGGTGGCGCGCGAGGCGCTCGTGCGTGGCCCACCACGCGGGCGTCATCTTGTCGACGTCGTGCGGATGCGTCGCGACGGTCGCCCACACATCAGGATCGTACTCGGCGAGCGCGACCGCACGCTCGGCACTCGAGGGTTCACCCACCGCACCGATCACGACGAGCCGCTTCACGCCGGCTTGCCGCGCACGCACCAGGACCTCGCTGCGATCGGCATCGAACTCTTCGCCATCGACATGCGCGTGCGTGTCGAAGAGCTCGGGCCGCTCTGGCAGCTGCGACATCAGGGCTTGTCTCCGATCGCGCGGAGCGCATTCGCGATCGGCTCGAGCAGATCTGCGCCCTTGCCACTGCGCGCGAGGTTCTCGAGCGGGCGCTTCGCCCACGCGCCACCGACGAGCGTGAGCTGCTCGATCGCGATGCCACGGACGTGGACCTTGCGCGACGTGAGTGAATCGATCAGCAGCTTGCGTGCCGCGAGGTGGTCGGGCTCGAGCGCGATCAGCCGGCCGGCGGCGAGCGTGGCGGCTTCCGCCGGCGTCTTCTTGTTCGCGACCGCCTGCGCGAGATCGGCAGCCGCCGCGAGCCGACCGAGGGCGGTGACCGCATCCCACGCGCGACCTTCGTCGGTGAGCGCCTTCGCGAGCTCGGCCTTGCCGCCGTCGTCGTCGAGATCCGCGAGCGCGTACGCGAGATCGAAGCGCGCTCCGGCATCACCGTTCACGAGCTGGGCAGTGAGCGCGGCCTTCGCGATCGCGTTGCGCTCGGGATCGCCGAGCTCGCTCGCGATCGCACCGACCGAGAGCGCTGCGGCACCGACCACTTGCGGGTCCTTGTCGCCGAGTGCCTTCAGCACGTACTCGAACGAGCGCACCGGATCGATCTCGGCGAGCGAGGTCGCGGCTTGAAAGCGCAGATCGGCGGGACCCTCGGCGAGCGCCTGCGCGAGCGGCTCGAAGCCCTCGGTCGCGCGCATCGTGCCGAGCGCGATCGCCGCGTTCTGGCGCACCGCCGCGACGCCGTCGTCGAGCCGCTTGATCAGGTAGGGCAGTGCGCCCGGCTCGCCGAGACCGCCGAGCGAGCTCGCCGCTTCGGCGCGCACTTCGGGCCGGTCATCATCGAGCGCGCGGATCAGCGCATCGAGGGCGCGCTTGCGTGCCGCCGGTTCGGTGACATCGCCGAGCGCATGCGCGGCGAACGTGCGTGCCTTCGGGCTACCCGTCGCGATATCGCGCAACGCCGCGTCGAAGGTGATCGTCGAGGACGGGAACAGGTACGACACGCGCGAACCGTAGCACCTGGTCGGGTCGCACGCGTGAGCCAGCGCCGGCCGAACCCGGGCCTAGCGCTTGGTGGTCAGGCGCTCGACGGTCTCGACCTTGTCGGCGGGCACGTGCGCGAGAATGTCCGCACACAGCGCGGCCTTGTCGGCGAGATCGTACGGAGCGGGGGCACCGTCGCCGGGTACGAGCAAGCTCCGCTCGGGCGCACCACCGTCGACGAAGCACGTGTCGGTCGAGGTCGAAGACACGACCTTGACGACCTCGCTCCACGGCAACCGGAACTTCACGTTCTTCGCCGAACGGACTTCGAGCGCGTCGTCGTCGGTCACGACCTCGAGCGACCACGATGGCGACAACAGATAGCCGCCACCGAGCACCACCCCGATCGCGCCGGTCGCGAGCGGGAGGAAGGCTCCGCCCAGGCTCGCGAGCGCGATCGTGGCCAAGGTTCCGCCAACGCCGACCGAGGTCAGCGCGATGCCGCGATAACGCGGCCGGAAGCGATAGTGCTTACTGGGCACCGATTCGACTGACGAGCGCGGCGATCGCGGCGCGCGTCTCCATCGGAATCGCCTCGAACAGCACGCCGAAGCCTTTCGGCAGCGGCGTGTTGCCATCAGGGCCCGGCACTTCGCAATCGTCCATGCGCTGCCACAGCACCCAGCCGATCGCATCGACGGTGCCCACGCTCTTGAGCTCGAACTTGATCGCGACCCGCGACATCAGCGGCAGCGGTGCGCCCGAGACGAACGCGCCGTTTGTGGAGAGGTCGCGAATCATCGCCGGGAACTTCGTGCCGACCGAGCTCTTGTCCGCATCGACCCGCCGAAACACGCGCGCCAGGTTTGGGTGGAGCTGCATCGAGGCCTGGCCGATCGATTCGATCACGGCGGGGGCGTTGACGACCAGGCGCGGTGCACGACGAGGCTCGGACATACGAGGACTTATCGTACCCGCGTTCCAGCGGGCACGTCGTGGTCGACCGACGAAAGTCCCAGGATCTGCTCGTCACCGACCGCGAGGATCATGCCCTCCGACATCAGCCCACCGAGCTTTCGCGGGGCGAGATTGCACACCACGATCACCTGCTTGCCGACGAGGGTCTCGGGCTTGAACGCGAGCGCGAGGCCCGCGACGATCGAGCGCGGCTTGGCTTCGCCGAGATCGACGGTGAGCGCGAGCAGCTTGTCCTTCTTCGGAATCGCGGCCGCGGTCACGATCGTGCCGACCCGCAGCTCGAGCTTCTCGAAATCGGCAAACTCGATGATGCCGGTTGGCTTCACGTCGGTCTTCGCGTCGGTCTTCGTGGGCGGCGCGGGTGCTGGTGCCGTGAGATCCTTGGGCACCATGTGCTCGAAGATCTTTGTCTGCGCTGCTTCGTCGAGCCGCGGATAGAGCGGCGTGGCCTGCGCGATCACCACATCGCTGCGGATCGGCTTCTGCAGATCGTCGAAGCTCGGCCATTGCATGAGCTCTGCTTCGGGGATGCCGACCCACGTGCGCAGGGTCTTGCCGGTCGTCGGTAACACCGGCGACACGAGGCCACCGATCACGGCGATCACCGCGGCGAGCTCGTGGAGCACGAGCGCGAGCTCTGGATGCTTCGCCGGATCGCGCGCGAGCACCCAGGGTGCGGTCGCGTCGACGTACTTGTTGGCATCGCGCACGAGCTTCCAGGTCGCCTCGAGCGCCTTGCTCGGTGCGATCGCGTCGTAGGCAGCGGTCGTTGCCGCGATCGCTTCTGCAATCGACGCCTCGAGCTCCTTGTGCACGGGCAGCTCCAGGATCCGATCGTCGTGGATCGGCTGCGCGTGCTCCTTGAACTTGTTGAACATCGTGATCGAGCGATTGACCAGGTTGCCGAGGTCGTTCGCGAGCTCCGCGTTGAACCGCGCGAACAGCGACTCGAATGTGAAGTCACCATCGAGCCCGAGCGGGACTTCGCGCAACAGGTAATAGCGCATCGCATCGATGCCGATCGCACGGCCGAGAGGACCGACCGCGAGCGCATCGGAGAGCTTCACGGGATCGATGCGCGTGGCCGGCATCGACTTCGAGATCTTTTCGCCGCGGATCGTCCACCAGCCATGCGCGAAGATCGTCTTGGGCAGCGGGAGCTCGGCGGCCATCAAGAACGCCGGCCAGTAGACCGAGTGGAACCGCAAGATGTCCTTGCCGATCACGTGGATCGCCTCGGGCCAGTACTTCTCGACGTCGTGGCCTCCGATCGATCCGTCGGGCGGGCACAGATCGGAGAGGTAGTTGGTCAGGGCGTCCATCCACACGTAGATGACGTGCTTCTGGCCGTCCGGATCGTCCTCGGGAACCGGGATGCCCCACGCGAAGCTCGTGCGCGACACGGAGAGGTCTTTGAGGCCGCCGCGCAAGAATGACAGGATCTCGTTCTTGTACTGCGCCGGCTGGATGAACTCGGGGTGGCTCTCGATGTGCGCGATCAGCGGCTCGGCGAAGCGCGACAGCTTGAAGAACCAGCTGCGCTCCTTGTCGAGCCAATCGACCGGCGTCTTGTGGATCTGGCAGAGCCACTTGTCGTCAACCTTGGTCAGCTGGCTCTCGGTGTAGAACGCTTCGCAGCCGACGCAGTACCAACCTTGGTACGAGGCGAGGTAGAGGTCGCTCGGGTTGCGCGCGCGGATCCGCTTCCACAGCGCGGCGACGACGCGCTTGTGCTTGTCCTCGGTCGTGCGGATGAAGCGGTAGTCCTCGATGCCGAGCGCCTTCCAGCACTCGTCGAACCGCGGCGCGACATGATCGACGAGCTGCTGGGGCGTCATCCCGCGCTTCTTCGCGGTCTCTTCGATCTTCTGGCCGTGCTCGTCGGTGCCGGTGAGAAAGCGCGTGTCCTGACCTCGCATCCGGTGATAGCGCGCGAGCGAATCGGCGACGATCGTCGTGTACGCGTGGCCGAGGTGCGGGACGTCGTTGACGTAGTAGATCGGGGTCGTGATGTAGAAGGGCGTCGTCGTCATCGGTGAATGCTCAGGTCCGGGCACTGGGGTCGTCGGTCGGTTCGTCGTCGGTGTCATCTGTCGCGCTGGGGGCGGCGCTCGGATCGGGTGCGTCGTGATCGGCGTGATTGGCGTGATCGCCGTGTTCGTGATCGCCGTGACCGGGTTGGCCAGGCTGGCGAGGGTTGCCGGCCGGGAACAGCGGCTTGACCTCGGTCGCAGGCACGACCTCGGTATCGCCCGGGCCGTACGAGACGCGCAGGCGCTGGCGCAGCACGTCGACTTCGACGACGCGACCTTCACCGCGCGCACCGATCACGCGCTTGCCGAGCTTGGGTAGACCTTTGCGGAGCTCGGCGTATGCAGCTTGCTCGTAGACGAGGCAGCACTTGAGCCGACCGCACTGCCCCGACACCTTCGTCGGCGACAGGACGAGCCCTTGATCCTTGGCCATCTTGATCGAGACCGGCACGAAATCGGGCAGCCAGGTCGTGCAGCACAGCGTGAGTCCGCACGAGCCGATACCGCCGACCGCTTTGGCTTCGTCGCGCACGCCGAGCTGGCGCAGCTCGGGACGCATCCCGGTCGCTTGCGCCAGGTCACGCACGAAATCGCGGAGGTCGAGCCGATCGTCGCTGGTGTAGTAAACGAGCAACTTGCCGGGGCTGGTCTCGACGCGGAACACCTTGAGCGGCAGGCGCAGCGCGGCGGCCTTGTCCTTCGCGGTGCGCAGCACCTTGGTCCGATTATCGTCGCCGGTCTGCTCGCCGCGAAGATCCTGATCGTTCGCGCGGCGGATCACGCGGCGCAGGTTGCGATCGCGAATGCCGCGACGGACCGGAATGGTCGCGACCCAGCCGAGGCGATTGCCGCGATCCGAGTCGCATAACACGCGCTCGCCGGGCGTGTAGTCGACATCGCTCGCGTCGAACCACTGGATCCGACCCGCGGGCACGAACCTGACACCGACGACACTCGCGACGTCTTCGCCGAGCTTCGCGCCAGGCTCGGCGCGCAAATGAAACGTGGTGGGATCGAGATCCGCAGCGGGCGGCTCGGCGGGCAGGTTCGACGTCAGCGTGATCGCCGGGGCAGGGCTGCCGTCCTCGCTGCCCCACGCTTCGGTCGGGACCGGCGCGACCTCTTCTTCATCTTCGGTGGTCGCGACGTGCTGACGCACCGATTGGTTCGTGCGCATCGCTCCGCCGACACTGGAGCCCGGCGGCGGCGTCGGCAGGGGCTCGGCGCGCGCGCGCAGATCGTTCGGCGCGACGACATCGTCGTCGAGCGCGACCTGCGGGCCGTCTTCGCGAGGCGGGTTGCCTTGAGTGCGCGGACCGCGATCACCGCGATCGGGGCGCCGCGGCAGATCGCGCGGTTGCTGCGGCTGGCCGCCGCCGCGCCGCTGATCATTGCCGCGCGACTGCTGCGGCTGACCGCCACCGCGCTGCTGTGGCGGTTGGGGTTGGCTGCGGTGCGGTTGGTGCGGTTGGTGCGGCTGACTACCACGCGGTTGCTGCGGCGGCTGCGGCTGCGACGCGCGGTCTTCGCCACCGCCGCCGCCACGTCGGCGCCGACCGCGTTCGTTACTCTCGCGCGCCGGTTGGCCTTCGCGCGCTGGTTGGCCTTCGCGCAGAGCTTGCGGAGGCGCATCCGCAGCGTGCGGCGTCGCACCCGCGGCGTACGGATCGCCTTTGAGGATCTCTTCGCTCGTCAGTGGGGCAGCAGCCACGGGGCTCGCCGCAGCTGCGCCTTCGGGCCGCTCGCCACGACCGCGACCACGCCGGCGCCGGCGCTTGCGCTTCGCACCTGGATCGCCCGGAGCTCCCAACGTTGCGCCGGCCTCCGCTGGAGTGTCGCTGCCGCCGTCATTGCCGCCCTCGTCCCAGCCCTCGTCGACGGCGTCGCCCGGAGTGGATCCTTTGTCGTCGGTCTCGCTCACGAAGCACGGTCCTGTTCGGCGAGCTGGACGATCACGGCTTCGACGGCGAGCTGCGCGTTCGCGTTGTGGATCGCGACCGCCGTGTGCCACGACAGCACAAGCTGCGCGCGCTGCGAGGCGCGACGCGCGGCGAGGTCATCGTGTGCCTCGGCCGCCTGGCGCGCCTTCTGGTGGAGCACCTGCGCGGCGGCGATCAGCACCGGGCCGACATCACCTTTGCCCTCGGCAACGCGGACGGGCAGCGTCGGATCGTGATCGCGACCGGCGAGCTCCTCGCCGAGCTTCGCGATCCGCTCGGCGCGCAAGGGATCGACCTCGGCGACCGCGCTGCCGCCACCGAACCGCACGCGCTGGCAGCGGCTGCGGATCGTCGGCAGCAATTGCTCCGGTGCGGTCGTACACAGGACGAACAGCGTGCGCTGCGGCGGCTCCTCGAGCGTCTTCAACAGTGCATTCGCCGCCGGGGGTGCGAGCGCGGTCGCCTCCTCGACGATGAACACCCGGACCTCGGCCTCGTGCGGCGGCAAGCCGACCCGCGCGATCACCTGGTTGCGGACGTTCTCGATCGGCACGATCTGCGCCGCGCCTTCGCGGACGAGTGTGACGACATCGGGGTGAATGCCCGCGATGATCTTCGAACACGCGTCACACTCGCCACATCCCTGACCGCGGTTGGTCTGGCAGTTGAGTGCGCACGCGAGCGCGAGGGCGGTGTCCCCCATCGGTGCGCCGACAGGGCCGCTGAAGAGGTAGGCGTGGGGCACGCGGTCGCGCTCGATCGCTCGCTGGAGCAGCGCCACGACACGGTCCTGAGCCACGAGTGGTTCCCAGATCGACACGAACGCAAGCTAGCACAGTCGATTCCTTGGCAGCTTCCTCGGTAGCGCCGACTCCGGTGCATTGGTAAGGATCTGCTCCGATGGCGCAGCATCCTCGACCTGGCACCGGCACCGGCTCGCATTCGATCGATGGAGCGGCGGGTGGCCCGACCTTCTCGGCGTTTCGCGAGGTGCCGCGCACGGGCGTCATCTTCGTCACCACCGAGGCGACCAAGCGCGGCTACGCGCAGACGTCGCCCGAGTGGTGCAACCTCGGTCAGGGCATGCCCGAGGCCGAAGCGCTGCCGGGCGCGCCACCGCGGGTCACCGAGCTACCGATCCTCGAGGGTGATCAGGAGTACGCGCCGGTCGCGGGCCTGTGGGAGCTGCGCGAAGCGATCGCGGGCTTCTACAACGAGATGTTTCGCAAGGGCATGCCGAGCAAGTACTCGGCGGAGAACGTCGCGGTCTCGGGCGGTGGTCGCTCGGCGCTCACGCGCGTCGCCGCGTCGCTCGGCAACATCAACCTCGGTCACTTCCTGCCGGACTACACCGCATACGAAGAGCTGCTGAGCGTGTTCCGGTTGTTCTCGCCGATCCCGATCTTGCTCGAGCCCGAGCGTGGCTATGCGTTCTCGGGTGCAGACCTCCGGCGCGAAGTGATGGGCCGCGGGCTCTCCGCGATCCTCGCGTCGAACCCGGCGAACCCGACCGGCAAGACGATCGGCGGCAGCGACCTCGCCGAGTGGGTCGCGGTCGGTCGCGAGCTCGACTGTTCGCTGATCTTCGACGAGTTCTACTCGCACTACATCTGGCGTCCGGACCTCTTGAAGAACGGCGGCATCGAGACCGCGGCGCGCTATGTCGAAGACGTCGACAAAGATCCGGTCGTGATCCTCGATGGCCTCACGAAGAACTGGCGCTACCCGGGGTGGCGCGTCACGTGGACCGTCGCGCCGCGCAAGATCATCGAGGGCGTCTCCTCGGCCGGCTCGTTCCTCGACGGTGGCGGCTCGCGACCGCTGCAGCGCAAGGCGATCGAATTACTGCGCCCAGAGGCGGCGATGGCGGAGACGCGCGCGATCCAGGCCGAGTTCGGTAAGAAGCGCGTGAAGCTCCTCAATGGCCTGCGCGACCTCGGCTTCACGATCGATCTGCCTCCCGAGGGCACGTTCTACGTGTGGGCCTCGACCGAGCACCTGCCACCCGCGATCAGCGACGGCATGAGCTTCTTCCGCGCCGCGCTCGAGAAGCAGGTGATCTGCGTGCCCGGAGAGTTCTTCGACGTCGATCCGGGCAAGCGCCGCGGTGGTCGCGCGTCGCGATTCCGTCGCCACGTGCGGTTCTCGTTCGGGCCTGCGATGGCAAAGATCGAGCTCGCGCTCGAGCGGTTCCGCGACCTCATCGCGGCGCAATAGCTGTGGGCCAGGCCGCACCGGATCCTGTCGCCGCCGCGGCGCCTCCGCCCGGCAAGCTCAAGCGGATCCTTCGCAAGATCTGGTGGCTCCACTCGGGTGTCGCGCTGGCCTTCGGCGTCGGCGTCATGTTGTTCGCGCGCGCCGGGCTCGCGCACGCCGACAAGGTCATGATCGCGCTGTTCGCAGCGTGGCTGCTGCTGTTCATCGCGCTGCGCTTCATCGTCGGTCCGGCGAATCGCCGCGAGGAAGAGTCGCTGACGCGCAAGGGTATCCGCGTCGCGACGAACTACGTCATCAAGCAGTTCTATCAACAGATGTTCTTCTTCCTGACGCCGCTGTACGCGTCGTCGGCGACCTGGTCGTTCGCCTCGTGGAACTGGTGGCTCGCGCCGATCCTGCTCGTGTGCGCGGTACTCTCGACGATGGATCTCGTGTTCGATCACTTCGTGATGGAGCGGCGCTGGCTCGCCTCCGGGATGTACGGGCTCGCGATGTTCGCGTTGCTCAACGTGCTCTTGCCGCTCGTCGTCGGCTGCGATCACGCGACCGGCTTGATCGTCGCGGGCGCGGCGACGCCTGCCTCGGTCGCGCTGCTCTCGTTCTCGGTGCGATCGGTGTTCTCGCCGCAGGGCGCGATCCTCACGCTCGGCATGACCGGGCTACTGCTCGCCGGCGTGTGGTACGGCAAGGCCTTCATTCCGCCGGCGCCACTGACGATGCCGGAGACCTCGGTCGGTCACGGCGTCGCGGGGCAGTACGAGTGCTTACCCGCGAGCAAGCACCAGATCCGCGCGGACCAGCTCGAGAAGCTGCGCTGCGGATCGCTCCTGCGCGAGCCCGGTGGGCTCAAGGAGCCGGTCGTCCACGTCTGGCTGCATCGCGGTCACGAGGTCTCGCGTCAGACGCCGAACCCTGCGCAGTGCGATGGCGACGGCTCGGTGTTCCTCAGCGAGCTCGATCCCACCAAGCTACCGAAAGATCCGGTCGGCAAGTGGCAGTGCGAGACCTGGACGCGCGGCGGTCAGCTCGTCGGGGTTCGCAACTTCGAGATCATCACCAAGGACGGCAAGACGCTCGAGGAGCTGCACGCAGGGAGCGCCGCGCCAACGCCCAGTGCTCCGCACGACGCTGGCGTGGATTGACGATCAGATACGGAGCGCGAGGAAGAGCTGCGGACCGAACGTGCCGAGCGTCGTCAGGTCATCCCAGCCGATCGAGCCACCGATATCGAACGAGCGACGCGGCGAATACTGGAGCCCCGCGCGAATGAACGTCGCGGTGCCCGCGGCGCTGTTGGTACCCGCGCCACCCCCACCGCTCGTCGCACCGAGGTCGCTATCGAGGCCGATCCGACCGATGAACGCGAGCTTCTCGCTCTGCTGGTACTCGCCGTAGAAGCTGAACCGCAGGTGGCCGTTCGACTGCTGCGTGTTCGTGGTGTCGTGTTGCGCGGCCTGCGCGTTGTAGACCTCCTGGTAGAAGGTGGGCACGAACTTCGAGAGCCGCAGCGTGAGCAGATCGTCGAGGCCACCGATCGCGAACTTGTCGCCGAACGTGAACTTGATCGGTACGCCGAGCTGGAGCCCGAACGCGGTCGGGTTGACGTAGAACGGCACGCCGACGCGGACCGCGAGCCAATCCTGGAGCAGCACGGTGACATCGACGCCGAAAGCCTTGCCGCTATGGACGCCGATCTTCGACGGCAGCGCCGTGTTGACGACGCTGCGATCGTACGCGCCGAAGTACGCGTACGTAATGCCGATCTGAACCTTCGAGGTGATGCCGTACCGGGCGTGGACCGCGTCGTTCGCGAGGAACGGCGAGACCTGCAGGTGCGGCGCGATCGAGATCTCCGAGATGTTCTGCGGCAGCGTGATCGGGCGCAGGACTTCCTGGATCGGATATCCCGTCGGCTTCTTCACGGTCGGGCCCGTGGCGGACGCCGGTTCTTCGCCGGTCGCGGCATGCGGGGTGTCGGGATTCTCCGACGT
The DNA here is from genome assembly GCA_043780895.1 of Kofleriaceae bacterium. Taxonomy (GTDB): domain Bacteria; phylum Myxococcota_A; class Polyangia; order Haliangiales; family Haliangiaceae; genus JABFXX01. The sequence goes on from JAYWCI010000012.1 coordinate 61,499, forward strand.
GCCGTTCATGTCGGACGGCGGCGTATCTTCGATCGGTTGGACCGCGCTCCCGGAGGCATCGCCACCCGCCGCCGCCGAACCACTACCGGCACCCGCGGCACCGCCTGCAGCCGACCCGACCGCGGACGTGGGATCCTTCGCAGGCGCGACCGGGGTCGCCGGCTTGGCCGGCTTCTTCTTTGCGGCAGGAGCCGCGGCGACGAGACTACCCGTGGCGACGACCGCTACGCCCAGGATCGAGATCAGCCGGCGAAGTGACATGGGCGCACACTACAACAACCGCTGTACAGCTAGCCCCGGGGATCGGCCTAAAACGCTAGCAGTGGCCGATCCACAGCATCGCCTGCACGGGCGCGTCGGTCGTTGGTTTGTTGTTACCCGGCTTCTTCGGCTTCACGACTGCGAGGGCAACGGCACCGAGGCCGAGCATCGTGACGAACGCGCGCCGGGTCGGTGGCTGCCAGATCGGGTTTTTCATGGCGTGCACTCCGGCGCATCGAAGCCCTGGATGAGATCGTTGAGCGCGAGCTTCTTGTTGCACGGATCCTCGGCGACATCCGCCGCGGATCGCATCGTCGTACCGAGCTTGTCGCCGAAGTCATCGGTGATGTTCTTCGGCACTTCACGCGCCTCGCGCGGATCGATCTTGCTGTTCGGATCCGCGGTCGCCGCGGCGTCGAGCAGCTGCTGGTTGAACCAGGCGAGGAACGCGACCGGGTGATAGTGGTAGACGATGCCGTCGGCGGGTAGCCGGCAGTGCGAGGCGACGTTCGCGTCCCACCACAACCCCGGCATGATCTGATCCGCGACGAGCGCATCGATGTCCGCGGGCTTCAACATCTTGAAGTCCTTCGGCACGCGCAGCGCTTCGGCCCAGCTCGGCTCGAACGTCCACTCCGAGACATTGAGCGGCACCACGTAGTGCATCGCGGCGCCGCTCGTCGAGAAGAACTGCGCGAGCTCGGTCTTCGAGAGCATGCCGTCGTGGTTGCTATCGATCAGATCGTTGATCGCGGAGGCATCGCAGAACCGCCCGCCGGACGTGCCATCGACGACCGTCCAGATCGAAGCGCCGGGCAGCCCGGTGAACAGCTCGGCGGTCGCGAAGAACTCGACGTGGATCTGCGGCTTCGACAGATCCCCGGGACCCGCGCGACCGATCCGGCCGATCTGCGCGCCCGCTTCGATCGCTTCATCGAGCAGCACGACGACGCCGGCCTTGGCATTCTTGTACGCGTCGGACTTGATCGTCCACTGCACCGGCTTGTCGGCGATTCGCTCGTCGGCGAGGTGCATGTACAGCGAGTAGAACTGCACGCGCGACGAGCCGAGGTTCATGTCGTGGCGGAGCAGGGCGAAGTTGTTCGAGCCGATCTCACTCGACTTGCCCATCCGCGCCGCGACGAGCCGGCCCGGGAATGGCGCGAACACTCCGCCGCCATCTTTGCCCGCGAGGTGAACGCCGCCGTGCCATAGCCGCGCCTCGCCCCACGGTCCGACGGGAAAGAACCCGCCGTCGGCGCGCGCCTCGTTCGCCTTGTAGAGCTCCTTGGCATCCTCCTTGAGCTCGTCGGCTTGCTCGGGAATCGCGGGGCGCTCCTCGTTCATTTTCGGCTCGCCTTTCGGGGTCGGAAACACGGGATAGCAAAACGATCCGCGCAGCCGACGACAGAACGGCTCGAACTCGAACGGACCCGGATCCCACTTCTGATCCCACAGGTGGTAGTGGCCGATGTAGCCGGCGAACCGCGTCGATTGATCTTTCGGGATCGTGCCCCAGTGCTGCTTGCCCGGAGAGAGCTGCGGAAACTCCGCCGGCAAGTTCGGCAGGTAGCGCTGCAGAGCGCGACCCAGCTTGTCGAAGGATTCGTACTGCTGCGGCGTGTAGTCGTACGCCTTGATCACCGAGTTGTTGATCTTGCAGACCTTGACGTTGCGCTTCGGGCCGTACTTGCCGCCCGCGTACCAGTTCGGGAACGCGGTCGCGTCGCCCTTGTTGCACATCTCGATGCCGATCGAATCGATGTTCCACTCCGACGCGTGATAGGCCATCAGGCCGAGATCGATCGTCTGATAGATCCAGCCGTCGTTATCGAGCAGGAAGTGGACCGAGAGCCCGCGCTCGTTCTGGAGCACGGAGAAGCACATGTCCGCGGTGTTGCAGCCATCGTGATGGATCACGAACTGCTTGATCGATGCCTTCACCGCCTCGTACGGCGGGTTCATGCCGTAGTGGCGCAAGCGCGGTCGAAACGAGTAGCGCCGCGTGTACGGACCCATCGGCAACACGCCGTACGGCACGCCGCCCGGCTTGCATGGCCGCGAATCGGTGGCGGTCACCATGCAGACTTCGCGCGTCGCATCCCAGTAAGGCGGCTCGCGCCACGTGATGATCGGCGCATCGGTCTTGAATGTCTGACCGCCGATGATGAGGTTGCCTGACGGTTTAATACGCATGGTTGCTCATTGAGTCAGGAACCTGAATTCAGTGGCGCCGATCTTGATCGTCATCCCGTGTTGTAGCGGAGAATTCGAGATTCGCTGGCCGTTGATGAACGTGCCATTCGTCGAGCCGAGGTCGACGACGATGCAGTTGCCTTCGGGATCCATCGTGAACTGCGCGTGGTTGCCGGAGGTGTAGCCGTCTTGAATCGCGAGGTCGCTCGCGGGCTGGCCACCGACGAGGAAGCCGTTGCGCAGCGTGAGCCGCTCGCCGGTGCGCGGGCCGGTCATCACGAGCAGGCCCGGAATCGGTCGACCGTTCGGCAGCAGGCCTTGCTGGACGGCGAAGTACTGGCTCGCTGCGGTCATCGCGGTTTGGTTCATCAGGTGAGGTTGTTCCGACGGTTGCTGGGGATTCGCCTGGCGTTCCTGCCGCTTCGTGATCGACCAGCCTGCGAACGCGAGCAGCACCAGCACGCCGACGAGGCCGCCGACGAGGATCAGCACCCAGCGCAAGATCGCCTTGCCGCTCGAAGGTTTCGCACCGCCGAAAGCGACGCACATGTCGTCGGCGCAGTAGCCGCTCTCGCACGCGTTGCCGCCACACCCCGGCGCCTCGGGCACCTTGAGCTCGTTCGACACGGCTTCGGTGCGACCCGAGGTGACGATGTGGATCTTCTTGCTGCCAACATCTTCGTCGGAGCCCGGCGCCCCCGCGAAGAACGTGATCACGTACTGCTTGTTGATCTCGTCGGCGAGCTGCTTGAACGCATCGTTCCAGGTCTCGGGCAGCGGCTTGCGACCCTGACCCGGCCAGCGCAGCGTGCCGAACGATTTCTTCGAGAGCTCGCCGAGCACGAGCAACGGTCGCCGCAGATCCGCGGGCGAGTACGCGAGCGTGTGGATGCGAACGCCTTCCTTCGCGCCGCGGGTCGCGGTGCGCGTGACCCGATCGTGATCCGCATCGGCATCGCGCCCGTCGCCTATCACCACGATCATCTTGCGCAGCGGCCGGCCCACGTGCTCGGGCTGCGCCTTCTTGAGCGCGACGAGCGCGCGATCGATGCCGTCGAGTAACACCGGATCAGTGACCGAGTTGTCGCTCGCGAGCGCCACCTTGCCGCGCACGGTCTTGACCCCCACGAGCTTCGGCGGGGTTGCCGACGATCCGTAGGTCATGACCGCGACCTTCACGGAGTCCTTCAAGTGATCGAGGAGGACGTGCTCGAGCGAATCGGTGATCTGCGGCAACGCATCGGTGAAGTCCGCGGTTGCCTGGACCAGGAACACGATGTCGGTCTCGGTATCGGCGGAGGCGTCGTACCTGCCGAGCGCGAACGGCAGCTTCTTCTCCGAGGTCCCGACGTAGAGCCGGATCTGTTTCGGATCGGTGAGATCGAGGATCTGCCCCTGCAGCGACATCGCCGAGAGATAGACGCGCAACCGCGTGCCGGTGATCGCCGCCGGCTCGTAGTCGACGCGATCGAGCGAGACGCGATAGCTCGACTTCGTATCGTCCGCGGGCTGGGCCCGGGCGCGCGCGCTGACCATGCTGATGGTCGCTGCCGCTGCAAGGACGAGGGCACGTCTCACCCCACGAAGACTAGCAGATGCCCTACGCGGGGAGGCGGAACCTGTACATCACGGGCACGAACGTCAGCAGGTCCATCTCGGCGGTCACCGTGCCATCGGTCCAGTTGTTGATCACGAGCGGCAGGCCCTGATCGTCGACGCGATCGCTGAGGATTCCGATGTGATCCGGGCCTTCGCGGCTCGGAAACGTGTCCATCAAAATCACGTCACCGGGGCGGAGTGGATCGTTCGGATCATCGAAAGATTTTGTGTGCTGTTCCCAGTGCCGCTTGAAATAGGGCAGCAGCGTGCCGACCCGGCGCTGATCGATGCTCGGATCGCCGTTGCCCTTGACCATCGGGTACGCACGGCGGGCCTTCGCGATGTCCTCGTGCAACGCCTTCTGGAGATCGAGACCGGCGTTGCGCACGCTGCGAATGATCACGTCCGTGCACACGCCCATCGTGCGAGGCACGTCGCCGTTCGGGTACGCGATGGAGATGTAACCCTCGGCCGCGGCGGTATACGAATCGGCGTTGAGTACCGTTTTTTTGGCGCCGATCAGCACGTCGAGTGGATCGGGAATGCCGTCGTCATCGCGATCGTGGGTAGCGGGCCCCGTCGTGAGGCGCGCGTCGACGAGCAGGCTGCGGAGCTCGTCGCGATCGCCGGCGCGGACGTGGAGGGTGTGCGCGCCGATCCGGAGCACGGTGTCGCCACCGAGCGGATATGGCTTGCGCGGGAAGCCATCGATCGCGAGCACCAGGACGCCGTGCGCGTCGTCGATCCGCGCGCTGACGCGATCGCTGGTCAGCTTGGCGGGCAGGGTGATCTGGACCTGCGGGTCGAGGTCACCAAAGATGCCCTGGTCGGCGAGCCCGAGGCAGCTCTCGCCTTTGGCGACCGGCGTGGGCTCGGGCTGGAGCACGGGAGGCGAGGGATCGGGACCCGCCTCGCTCGATGAGCTGCAACCATGCGAGATCGTTGCAACCAGTGTGCAAAGAAAGATGGAACCGAAGCTGCGCGTGGGTGTCATAGAGAGCAACGGGCCAACCTGGCCCATCCTAGAGACACCCCGACGGTTGATTCGATTGCAGGCATTTCGGTTTCCACTTACCGTTCGAGTCGTACGGAGGTTCTGATGAGCATGAATTTTTCTTCGTGGCCGCGTGACCAAGAGCAGAGCTTCGTCGTGTACGAGAACTACACGCAGGAGTCCTCGAGGAAGGCGATCACGGCTGCCGCCATCGCGGCAATCGCGTTCCTCGTCATCGCCGTTGGCATCTTTGCTGGCGTGCCCCCCGAGGAGAAGAACTACGGGAAGGACATGAACATGTCCAACCTGACGAAGAAGACGTCTGCGCCGAAGGCCGCAGCGCCTGCTCCGGCCGCTGCACCTGCGGCCGCACCCGCCGCTGCCGACAAGAAGTAAGCGGTCGCCCATCCGGGCGCTGCTGTTCATGATCGGGGTTGCGGAGTTGGCCTGTGCGCCTCGCCCGATCACCCCGACCGCGCGGCCTCCCTCGGAGCGCGTCGCGATCGTGGTCGCCGAACGTGGCGAGCACGGCCTTCATCTCGTCAGCATCGACGAGCATGGTGATCGCCAGTTCGAGCTCGTACGCGCTGCGACCGAGTTGACCCGCGATCTCGATCCCGCCATCTCTCCGGATGGTCGGTGGATCGTGTTCGCGTCGAGCCGGGGTCGCGACTTCTCCGAGACCAGCTTGTGGATCGCGCCGACCCAGCCCGATGCGATCGCGACGCCACTCACCCACGGCGCTTCGATCGAGAGCCACGCGGCGTGGCGGCCCGACGGCAGCGGCATCGTGTTCGATTCGACGCGCGCGCACGGCGAGTTCGATCTCTACGAGCTCGCGATCGATCGCAAAGGTCACACGGTCGGCGAGCCGAAGCCCCTGACCTCCGCGCCCGGTCATGAAGTCACGCCGACGATCGCGCGCGATGGATCGATCATCTATTCGGCGGTCAGCGCGGCCGAGGGCCACGTCTCGAGCCATCTCGAGCGCCTGCGGGTCGACGGTACGATCGATCAGCTCACGCCGGGACCGGCCGATGCCGCACCGGCACTCTCGCCCGATGGCACCCAGCTCGTATTCTCGCGGCCAGCGGAGCACGACGGTACGCTCGACAGCGAACTTTACATCATGCCGCTCGCGAAGCCCGATGCCGCGGTGCCGCTCGTCGATGTCGCGCTGACCGACGAGACCGGTCCGGTCTGGTCGCACGATGGTCGCTACGTGTTCGCGACGTCGGTGCTGCGCGGAGCGCGTGGCAACGTCGTGTTCTCGAGCGTCATCGTGGTCGACCTCGCCCAGCATCCTCGCGTCGCACGGCTGCTCCAGGATCGGACCGGGCCGATCGCGCGGGTCACCCCCGCGCTCGCACCGATCACGCTCGATGCGCGCGCGCTCGATACCGATCCAGAGTACCTCTCGGAGCTCGCGCGGATCACGGCGCGCGCGGCCGCCGCTGTCGTGCCCTCGCCATGACCGCGATCATCGTCCACGGCGGTGCAGGTGCGAGCGAGCCCGCGCGCCATCCGCGGTTGCGCGCGGGCGTGCGCGCGGCCGCTGCGGTCGGTGACGTGATCCTCGAGGCTGGCGGTAGCGCGCTCGATGCCGTGACCGCCGCGGTGCGCGTGCTCGAGGACGATCCTGAATTCAATGCAGGCACCGGCTCGGTGCTCACGTGCGACGGCACGGTCGAGACCGATGCATCGATCATGTGCGGTGCGACGCAGCAGATCGGTGCGGTCGCTGCAGTCCCCGATCTCGGCAACGCGATCGCCTTCGCACGCGCGCTGCTCGATCGCGGCGAGCACGCGATGCTCGCAGGCGAGGCGGCGTGGCAGCTCGCGCGCGAATGCGGGATCACGCGCGCCGCGCCGGGTGCGCTCGTCACCGAACGCGCGACGCAGCGACTCGCGGAGCGCGGCACGGTCGGCGCGGTCGCGCGCGATCGGGCAGGGCGGTTCGCGGCAGCGACCTCGACCGGCGGCATGGCCGGCAAGCGATCCGGGCGGGTCGGCGATTCGCCGATCATCGGGGCGGGCACGTGGGCCGATGGCCGCATCGCGATCTCGGCGACCGGTGATGGCGAGGCGATCATGCGCGTCGCGCTCGCGCGATCGATCGCGCTCGAAGCGGGCCCGCTCGATCGAGCCGTGCGTGCAGGACTCGCCCAGCTCGCGCGGATCACGGAGGGAAGCGCCGGCGTGATCGCGATCGACCACGCCGGCGTGACCGGCCTCCAGCTATCGCCAACCATGGCGATCGCGTGGGTAGATCGCGCTTGGGGCTCGGGAGATTCGATGGGTTACAGGGTCCAAAGCCGTCTTTGACTACATCGCCCCACTTCATGTTATAGGCGCCCTCCTAACATGAAGATTCTCTTAACGGTCGTGATGGCGAGTGGTTGTGCAATGTCGTCGTCGGGCGTGGTCGCGCAATTCGATGACCTCGCCGGCGAATCGCAGACCGATGCCGATGTCAGCGGCAAGGCGGATGGCGCGGCGGACGGCGCGTACACGTATTTCCAGGTCCAGAGCGAAGCGACCGGATGGAAGCTCGCGCGGCTGAACCGCCGCACGACGGTGTGCGCGAACGGTTCGAGCCATGCGGTCTGTCATGTTCCGCAGCTCGATTGGACGGAGTCGAAGCTCTCGATCGGTTTGCAGGCGAAGTTCGTCGGTGCCGCGGTGCCGAGCCAGGGTGTCCACGCGCTCGCTCGCGGTCGGATGGCGAGCGACCGGTTCGTCGTGACCGAAGCGTGGATCTCGGAGACGGGCTCGGTCTCGGACGGCGTGTTCGCGAAGGTGACCGATAGCGGCGTGCGCTGCATCACCGCGCCGTGCCCGACGATGAAGGAGCACTCGCTCAACAACTCGTACACCGCGCTGATCGCCGAGATCGATTGGTCGTATGCCGGCCTCAGCGATCACGAGATCGATGCCTTCAACGAAGAGATCATCAGCCAGCACGGCACGATCATCGCGGGCGATCGCTACAACATCTCGCACACCGTGAAGGCCCGCACCGCGACGGCCGCGTTCCACGAGCTCGCCGATCCGAAGCCGTGTTTCCGCGGCGGTTGCTCGAACCAGCTGTGCGGCGAGGCGCCGCAAGTATCGTCGTGCATCTACAAGCCCGAGTACGCGTGCTACCAGGCCGCGACGTGCGAGCTCCAGGCCGACGACACGTGCGGCTTCACGCCCGACGACACGCTGACCAGCTGCCTCGCTAGCTTCGGGCTCTAGCTCGCACCGGTTGGCCGATTCTATTCGATGGCGACAGTTCGATAACTATCGTACTGTATGTGGCGTGGCCAAGACCGACGTCGACCGACTCGCTCGGATGTTCCGGGCGCTCTCCAACCCGAATCGCCTGCGGCTATTCCTGAACCTGCTCGACGAGAGCAAGCTCGACCTCGCGAAGGGTCGCGTGCACGACTGCTTCCTCGTCAAGCTGCTCGCCGGGCTTGACCTCGGTGCGCCCACCGTCTCGCATCACGTCAAGGAGCTCGCAGACGCGGGGCTCATCCATACCCAGCGCGAGGGCAAGCAGCTCACCTGCTCGGTCGACCCCGAGGGCCTCGCGGTGCTGCGCGGCGCGCTCGCTCTCAAAACTTCGAAAGTTTAAGAACCATGTCCTACCAAGAAATCCGCATCGAAACGAACGGCCCAGCCTCGGCGATGGCCTTCCACACGCTCGCGCCGCGGCTGCCTGGCGATGACGAGGTCGCGATCGATGTCGCGTACTCCGGCATCAACTTCGCGGATATCCAGATGCGCCTCGGCCTCTATCCCGATGCGCCGAAAAAGCCGTTCACGCCGGGCTACGAGGTCTCCGGCATCGTGAACTCGGTCGGCAAGAACGTGCGCGACGTCAAGAAGGGAGATCAGGTCGCTGCGGGCACGTACTTCGGTGGCTATGCCTCGCATGTCACGGTGCCCGCGCATCAGGTGTTCAAGCTGCCGGCGAACGTCGATCTCGAAGCCGGCGCGGCGATGCCGGTGAACTACTTCACCGCGCAGATCGCGCTGTTCGAGATGGCGCGGATTCGCAAAGGCGATCGGATCGTGATCGAGCCCGCGACGGGAGGCGTCGGAGTCCTCGCGATCCAGATGGCGCGCGCTGTCGGAGCCGAGGTCACGGGCCTCACCACGAGCGAGCACAAGCGCGGCTTCATCGAGCAGCTCGGCGCGACCGCGATGACGGTCCGCGAGTTTGCCGCCGACGAATCACTGCGCGGCTATGACCTGGTGATCAACTCGTCCGGTGGCGCGGCGATCGAGTGGCAGCGCAAGCGGCTCGGCATCACGGGGCGGATCATCTGCCTCGGCATGTCGTCGATGACCACGAACGGCAAGCGCAACTACTTGAAGATCGCGAGCGCGCTACTCCGCACGCCGCGGATCTCGATCCTCAAGTTGTTCGACGTCAACACCGGCGTATACGCACTCAATGCGCTCCGCGTGTTCCAGGATCCTATCTGGCTCGAGAAGCTCACGCGCTCGCTCGCTGGCGCCGATCTCACGAACCTGAGGCCGCATATCGGCAAGGTGTTCGCGGCGACCGAGGTCGCGGCGGCGCACGAGTTCCTCGAGACCAAGCAAGCGACCGGGAAAGTTCTGCTCCACTGGTAGCTGTGGCATCGACGTTGCGATGGGGCGGCAACGCCCGCACCGAGCAAGAACGGCAGGATCACGGGATGCCGGGGGCGGCGACGCGACGGGGTGCGGGGGGGCTGGCGGAAACTGCGCGCCTTCGCGAAGTCGCTCCGTGGTCGCTCCGTGGTCGCTCCGGGCGTGACTTCCAAGACCCCGTAGGCCTCGCCGAACTCCGCATCCACACGCTATGATCCCTCATGCACCGGTTCTGGATGTCCGTCGCGGGAGGCATGCTCGGCGGCACCGGTGCCGGCATCATCGGCTGGCAGCTCGCCGGCGACGATATTCAGCACGTCGGTGACTGGCGGATCGGCGGCGCGCGGTTCGTCGGCTTCCTCGTGATGCTCGGCATCGCGATCGGGTTCTTGCTCGCGCGGCGGGTGGTCAGCGGCAAGCACCACACCAGCGAGGGCTACATGCTCTCCTACACGCGGATCGCCCCGAAGACCGAAGGCTATCGCGAGGGCGCCAAGGTCACGGTCGCCGATCTGGTCGCCGTGCTCACCACGTTTGGCTACGAACCGATCGTGACCGCGTGTGACGAGGCGGGGGAGCCGCTCGGGCCGATCGAGCTCGATACGCCGCTCGCGGGCGCGAACATCGGCATCCGAGATCCGAAGGTCAAAGGCTGGGTCCGGTTGCAGCTCGCGCCCGAGGCCGAGGAGACGAAGCGTCGGATGGGCCTGCTCGATACGTGGACGCACCGAGGCCTCTCGACCGACGAGCTCGCGCTGTTCACGCTACGCGCGCTCGATCAGCTCGCGAGCGATCTCACGGCCGGGCGGCGAGCGTCGCAGCTCGGCCAGGATGCGGCGTCGCTCCTGACCGCGGGCCTCGGCGACCGGCCGGTGCATCGCGACGGGCTCGCGCGCCTAGGTGCGAACCGCTGATTGCAACAAGCGCGGTAGCGAGCGGTGGCGCTAGTTGCGCACGAGCTTGTCGACGAAGTAGACCCGCAACATCGCGCGATCGGTGCGTGGCACTGCCGCGATTACGAGCGGCCACGCACCGAAGCACGCGCGCGGGACCTCGTCGAGCGGCAATCCACTAGCAGCTCAGAACTGGTTCCAGAGGTACTGGTTCGTGACCTCGTGATGGAACTGGATCTCGCTGGTCTTGACGACAGCGCCGAGCGCCTTCGGGCAGCGATCTGCGGCCGCCTGCTTGAGATCCGCGTAGCGACCCTGGATGTCCGAACCGAACAGCTCCGCCGTGAACTTGCTGCTGCGGAACAAGCGGATGGCCTCGTAGACGTTATCCGGCAGGAAGCGCGTCTTGGACTTCTCGTCGGCCTTCGCGGTGCCTTCGAGGCCCGTGCGGAGCACCGTGTAGACGGACATGTACGGGTTCGCATCGGGCGCCACGCTGCGGACTTCGATGCGGGCCGAGCGCTCGTTGCCGAGCGGGATGCGGACCATCGAGCCGCGATCGATCGCGGACGCCTTGATTTGGTTCGGCGCTTCGAAGTGCGGATCGAGGCGGCGGTACGAGTTGACCGACGAGTTGAGCACGAGGCAGATGTCGGGGGCAGCGCCGAGGATGCGCGAGATGAAGTCCCAACCCGACTTCGACAGGCCATCCTTGCCCTTCTTGTCGTAGAACAGATTCTGGCCCTTCTTCGCGAGCGACAGGTTCGTGTGCATGCCGTTGCCGTTGACGCCAGCGAACGGCTTGGGCAAGAACGACGCCGTCATGTCGACCTGACTCGCGACCTGGCGGGCGAGCAACTTGTAGAGCTGGACCTCGTCGGCGCCGACGACCGCATCGGCGTACTTGAAGTTCATCTCGAACTGCGACGGTGCGACCTCGGGATGATCCTTCTCGTTCTCGAAGCCCATCGCGCGATGGGCTTCGGCCGAGCTATCGATGAACTTGCGCAGCGGGTCGCCGGGCAGCGAGTGGTAGTAGCCGCCGGTCGAAATGAACTCGAACTTGCCGGTCTCGTGGTAGTGGCGCTCGGCGTCCTTGCCCTTGAACAGGAAGCCTTCGACTTCGTGCGCGACGTTGCACACGGTGCCGTCCTTCGCGAACAGCTTGTCGGTGTAGGCCTTGAGCCGGCCGCGGAGGTCGCCGACGTACGGCGAGCCATCCTTCTCGAGCACTTCGCTGAACACGAGCACCTTGCCGGGACCGAACACGTCCGAAGGCAACCAGTAGAACGCGCCCCAATCGATGGCGAGGCGCAGATCCGATTCCTGCTGCGCGGAGAACCCGCGGATCGAGCTGCCGTCGAACGTCAGGTTATCGGCGCTGCCGAGCAAGAATTTCTTGTCGTAGTCGAGCATGTGCAGCCGACCTTCGAGGTCGGAGAAGCACACGGTGACTGCCTTGATCCGCTTCTCGTCGGTCAAGTACTTCATCCGCTGCTCGCGGATCTTGTCGGGCTTCACGCGCGACAGGCGCTGCGACTTGGCTTCGAGGTTGAGCTGTTCGAGCTCGTCGTAAGAAAGTTCAAGGAAGGAACGGAGACCGGTGCTCTCGGTGGACTTCGCCATATGAAGCGAATCTGCACGGACTCGGTCTGCGCTCGAAGACCTGTTCCACAGATTCTTTGTTCAACTGTTCGAAAGTACTGTCGCCGTAATCGGTACGAAACCTGTACGACACATTCGGGCGATCTACTTGCGCTGCGATCTAGACAGGGATCATCGAGACCGCATCAGAATATGCCTTGTTTTCCTTGCAGGCGTTGATCGACGGGACGGCCGCGACCAGGTAAGGCTGCGAGGACCAGGCGAGCACCTTCTTGTCGGCAGGATGCGCGTGCTCGTAAGCGACAGCAGCATTGAACGTATCCTTGTTGTCGATCACCAGCTTGCGGAGGTCAGCGGCAAGCTTGTCGCAGTTCGTGCCGTCGGCGACGTACGTGGCGATCACCGCGTCCATCAGGGGGCTCGTCTTCGCCTCGTACTCGGCGGCGGTCGCGAAGGCAAGTCCAGCTGGCTTTGCTTCACTCGGCTTCACGTCGACGGAAGTGGGTGCCGTCTGGGCGGTTGCGCCGGCGTCTTCCTTTTTCTTGCAAGCAGAGATCAGGAGGCACGCAGTGATCAAGATTCGGATCATCCGGCAGCGTACATCGCGCGAGCGTCTTTTCAGATCCACCGCCGGCGCAGGAGCCACATCTTTACAACCTGCGTTAGCAGCAGGTAGCAGGCGAGCGTCCCGAGCAGCAGCGGCCAGTACAGGCTCGGCAGGGGCGAGAAGCCGAGGTACGTCCCGACGGCTGTGAACGGCAGGCCGACGCCGACGGCCATGATCAGGATGCCCATTCCAATCACCGGGAGCGAGGCGCGGCTCTGAAGGAATGGGAGCTTGTTGGTGCGGATGACGTGAATGATCAACGTCTGGGTGAGCAAGCTCTCGACGAACCAACCGGTCTGGAACAGGCTCGCGCTTTGGGCCGCGGCCTGGGCCGTCGACGTGTCCCAACAGTGGAAGACGTACAGCATCACGAGGTACGTCGTGTAGTCGAACAGCGACGAGCACGGCCCGATGAAGACGATGAATCGGGTGAGCGCCTTGATGTTCCACGGGTGCGGGCGCTGGATCTGATCGGCATCGACGGTGTCGGTCGGGATCGCGGTCTGGCCAAGATCGTAGAGCAGATTGTTCGTGAGGATCTGGATCGGCAGCATCGGCAGGAACGGCAGGAAGATGCTTGCGCCGAGCACGCTGAACATGTTGCCGAAGTTGCTCGACGCGCCCATGCGCACGTACTTGCTGATGTTCGCGAACACCCTGCGTCCCTCGAGGACCCCCTCATCGAGAACGAGCAGCGACTTCTCGAGGAGGATCATGTCGGCGGACTCCTTCGCGATGTCCACCGCGGTGTCGACGCTGATGCCCACATCGGCGGCGTGCAGCGCGGGCGCGTCGTTGATGCCGTCACCCATGAAGCCGACCGTGTGCTTGCGCGACTGCAGGGCCTTGATGATCCGCTGCTTGTGCGCCGGCGAGACGCGCGCGAACAGCGTCGCGTGCTCGGCGGCGTCCGCGAGCGCCTCGTCGCTCATCTTCTCGACCTGGTCGCCGAGCAGGACCACGTCCGTCGCGAGCCCGACGTCCTTGCACACCTTGCGGGCGACGAGCTCGTTGTCGCCGGTGATCACCTTGACCGTCACGCCGTGAGCCTGCAGTTCCGCGATCGCGGCCTTGCACGTCTCCTTGGGCGGGTCGAGGAACGCGACGTACCCCTGGAGGATCAGCTCGGTCTCGTCGGCCTTGCCGTACGGCGTGGCGTGGGGCGCGACCTCGCGCGGCGCGACCTCCTTGGTCGCGATCGCCAGGACGCGGAAGCCGTCGGCGCTGAGCCGCTCGTACTCCGTCTTGAGCGTTTCGATATGCGCGTGGTCCATCGGCAGCCGCTTGCCGTCGAGCTCGAAGCTGGAGCAGCGCGGGAAGACCGCCTCCGGCGCGCCCTTCGAGATGATCTGGTCCTTGCCCTCCGGCGTGCGAACCACGACCGACATCATACGGCGCTCGAAGTCGAACGGGATCTCGTCGACCTTCGCGAGCTCGGAGATCCGTGCGTGCGCGTGCGTTGCCTCGTGCGCGAGCACCGCGCGATCGAGCACGTTCTTGAGGCCGGTCTGAAAATGGCTATTCGTGTAGGCGAGCGCGAGCACGGCCTCGTCCTCGCGTAGCGCCACGTCGCAGTGCCGCTCGAGTACCACCTGGTCCATCGTCAGCGTGCCGGTCTTGTCGGTGCACAGGACGTCCATCGCGCCGAGGTTCTGGATCGCGTTGAGCCGCTTGACGATGACCTTCTTCTTGCCCATCGCGACGGCGCCCTTAGACAGGCACACCGTGACGATCATCGGCAGCATCTCGGGCGTCAGGCCGACCGCGACTGCGACCGCGAAGAAGAACGCTTGGCCCCAGTTGCCCTTCGTCACGACGTTGATCACGAAGACCAGCGGCACCATCACGAACATGAAGCGGAGCAGCAGCCAGGTGAAGCGCGAGATATCGCGATCGAAGGCCGTGGTGCTCGGTTGCTCCACGATCGCCTGCGCCATCCCGCCGAGGTACGTCTCCTTGCCGGTCGCAACGACCACCGCCACCGCCGAGCCACTCTCGACGCTGGTTCCGAGGAAGGCGATCGTCGCCCGATCGAGCGGCGCGGCTGTCGGCGCGCCGACCTGGGCGGCGTACTTCTCCACGGGGAAGCTCTCGCCCGTGAGCGAGCCCTGGATCACGAACAGATCCTTGGCCTGGACGATCCGCACGTCACCCGGAATCATGTCGCCGGCGGCGAGTTGGACGACGTCGCCGGGGACGAGCAGGGTGACCGCGATCTCCTGCGGTTGGCCGTCGCGGACCACGGTCGCGCGCACCGAGATCATCGCCTTGAGCCGGGCGGCTGCACTCCCAGCTCGCGCCTCCTGGAACAGCTTGAGCCCGACGCTCAGGGCGATCATGAGGAGCATCATCGAGCCGGCGCGAGGGTCCCCGGTCGCGAACGACACCGTCGCGAGCACCGCGAGCAGGATCACCAGCGGATTGAGCACGGCGTGCCAGAGCAGCTTCGCGAGGCTTGGACGGTGATCTCGCGCAAGGACGTTCGGTCCGTGCGCGGCGAGCTTCGCCGCTGCCTCCGCCGACGTCAGCCCCTCGGCCCGCGTCGCG
The DNA here is from genome assembly GCA_043780895.1 of Kofleriaceae bacterium. Taxonomy (GTDB): domain Bacteria; phylum Myxococcota_A; class Polyangia; order Haliangiales; family Haliangiaceae; genus JABFXX01. Next base: position 76,830 of record JAYWCI010000012.1, read on the forward strand.
AGGCGCGCGTACACCGCCGGCGGATCGGCGGTCGCCACCTCGAGCAGGACCGCCGACACGCGGATCGCGACCTCGTGCTTTTTGCCGGTGAGCGCGCGCTTCGGCAGGACGATGGACGGGACGCGAGTCATGGGAGTCGAGACTCTATCCTCGATCGCCGTCCAGCTCGGGGGCGCTTACGTACCCTCCAGATTTGTGAATGGACCGAGGTCGGCCGCGAGCTCGTCGGAACTGCAAGGATGCTGGACGACACCGCCGTGCTCGCCTCGGCGCTTAGCGGGTACCGCGAACACGTTCCACATTCGCGCCGCCGTCGAATCGCGAACTGAAGATCCTCGCGCGCAACGCGCTCGAGCGCGAGTTCTTGCCGGGGGCGAGCCCGGTGTTGCGGTCCGGTCAGTCCTCACTGCTAATCTAAGTTGGTGATACTTTCGTCTCGTGAGAGTGACAATTTCGATGCTTTGTCTCGCGGCCTGCAGCAGCACGCCGATGCGAACACCGGGCAGCTGCGACGGGCCGTGCCCGATGTCGAAGATCGATCATGTCGTGATCCTCGTGCAGGAGAACCACACGTTCGACAACTACTTCGGGCGGTACTGTACCGCCGCACCGGGCTCGGCTCCGGCGTGTACGACCGGCGCTAGTTGCTGTGAAGCGGGGCCTGCGCTCGAACCATCCGGGGCAACACCGATCGTGCTCGACGATATGGCGAATGCAGCGTTCGACCCGGATCACACCCAGGCGTGCGAGCTCGCCGAAGCAGATGGCGGCCTGATGGATCGCTACGTGACGGGTGCCGGCGCTTGCTCGGATCCGCGGCACTTCGCGTACGCCGACAGCTCGACGATGGCGACGTACTGGCAGTACGCGCAGAGCGGCGCCCTCGCGGACCGGTATTTTCAGCCGGTCGCTGGCCAGAGCGCGTCGAACGACATCTATCTGATTCGCGCGGCGTACGAATTTCTGGACAACGCGTACGAGCCCGACGCGATCGGCAGTGAGTGCGCGCTGGTGACGACGAAGACGAGCTTCACCGACCCGATGATCGGAGATGTCGTGAACACGGCAGGCGTGTCGTGGTCGTACTATGCCGAGGGCTACCAGGCGATGGTCGATGCCCATCACGACGGCACCTGTCCGCGTGCGCCCGCGGATTGCGGGTTCGGCCTCGGTCTGTACCCGTGCATCTTCGATCCGGACGACGTGCCGAGCGAATTCTTCGCGGCAGGGCGCGATAATCCCAAGACGCTCCGAGACTACTCGCAGTTCGCGGAGGATCTCACCAACCTCGCGTTGCCGCAGGTCGTCTACATTCGCGGCAGCGGCTATCACAGCGAGCATCCGGGCTACGCGACGACGATCACGGATGGCGTCAACTTCTCGAAGCAGGTGGTCGATGCCATCGAGGCGAGCGAGTATGCGGCGGACACGCTCGTGCTCCTGACGTGGGACGAGGGCGGCGGCTTCTTCGATCACGTCGCCCCGCCGACCGGGCCGACGAGCGATGGTCAGCCGTACGGTACGCGCATCCCGCTGCTCGCGATCGGGCCGTTCGCGCGCGTGAACGAGGTCTCGCACGTGACGCTCGAGCACTCGTCGATCGTGAAGTTCATCGAATGGAACTGGCTCGGTGGCCAGACCGGCCAGCTCGGCGGTCGGGACGCTAGCATCGCCAATCTCGGGAGCCTGCTCGATTCGACCGCCACCGGTGTGACCGTGCCGGACTAGAACCTCCCAGGCCCATGTATGCGCACGGTTCGACAAGCGCTTCAAGGAGCGCTGTTCCTCGTCCAGCGACACAAGTCACTTTGCCACGCCGGTTCACGGTGGATGAGGCCGAAGCCGAAACGCATGGTTCCCCCAATGCCGTGGTAGGTAACCACGCGCGTACCGCGCCGCGTGGTTAGAAGCAGCTCGTCAACTCGCTCGAGCGTGCGAAAAACCGATCCATTCGCACCGCGACTTCCTCGTGCGAAGTCCACGCCGCCTCCGCAAATGGATTGAGGAGATAGATCGCCTCGAACGGCGTCCAATCGAGCGCCATAGCGTCTTCGTGCAAGAACGTCGTACGCGCCTCGAGCCCAATCGACCGAGCCGCGTATCGGGCCCACACGTTGGAAAAGGTGGCCGATGGACGAAACGAGTCTGGCTGCGAGCGACGCAGTCGATGGAATTCCGCGACTTGGCCAACCGAATCGAGCCTTCCCGTCGCGTTTAGCGGCGAAGGCTGCCAGTTCGAGCGACAGGATGTCGTTTGCACCCTGCGATCTGTCAAATGCCGATGTCGAGCCATTCACCCGAGGGGCTACGGGACCACCCAGGCCCGCGGCTCGTCGCATGCAGCGGGCGCGGGTGTCCTATGAGAAGCAACAGCATCGATACCGTGTTCGAGGTTCATCTTCGACACGAGCCAGGCACACTCGCCCAAGTCGCGGTCGCGATTGCCGAGAAGAAGGGTCTGCTGTGCGAGATCGAGACGATCCGAATTCTCGACGAGTACACGCATCGCGAAATCACGATCGAGACCACCAGCGCCGAACAGATCACCGCGATCATCGCATCGATCGAGTCGATCACCGGCGCTCGCGTGATCTCGACGCGGGACCGCGTGATGGAAGCGCATCAGGGCGGAAAGCTCCGCGTCGCGAGTAGGCTTCCGCTGAAGACGAGCCGCGACCTCCGCACGATCTACACGCCGGGCGTGGCTCAGGTGGTTCGCGCGATTCAAACAGACCCTTCATTCGCATGGACGCACACGTGGCGTGGACGGTCGGTTGGAATCTTCACGGATGGAAGTCGAGTGCTCGGACTCGGAGACGTCGGGCCACTCGCCTCGTTACCGGTCATGGAAGGGAAGGCGGTCCTCTATGCGGAGTTCGCAGAGTTGAACGCCGTCCCGATCGTGTTGGCGGTCAACGGTCCGCAAGAATTCGTCGAGTGCGTCGTTCGTACCTCCCCCGGATTTGCGGGCATTCATCTCGAGGATATTCGGTCACCAGACTGTTTCGCGATCGAAGCCCAGCTTCGCGAACGGCTTCACAAGCCGGTCTTTCATGATGACCAACATGGGACCGCTACGGCGGTAGTGGCCGCGCTCATCAATGCCGCGAGGGCTGTCGGGCTCGCCCTCAGCTTCGCGCGTATCGGGGTGATCGGATTGGGTGCCGCGGGCACAGCCATCGCCAGCCTCGTCGGAAGATACGGCGTGGGGCAGGTCTTGGCATGCGATCCCAACGCGGAAGCGCGCGCGAGGGTCGCGGCGACAGGTGCCTGTATCGTCGATCTCGAGACGCTACTCGCGCAGGCACATGTGGTGATTGCGGCGACTGGCCATTCAGGATTGATCAAGCCCGAGCAGATCCGAGCCGGGCAGATCGTGTTCGCACTATCGAACCCGGGGCCAGAAATCGAGCCGAAGGCCGCGCTGGCCGCAGGCGCGGCACTTGCCTCCGATGGTCGTGCGATCAACAACGCGTTGGCATTTCCGGCCCTGATGCGTGCCGCCATCGAGACGCGCACGCGTGCGATTACGAGCGAAATGATGATCGTCGCTGCGCAGGCGATCTCGGACCACGCCGAGGCAGGTGCGCTGGTTCCATCGCCGCTCGATCCTGATCTGCACGAGGCGATCACCGATGCGGTAACCCGCAGCGTGGTGGATGCTGGCGCAGCAAATACGGCGAAGCCATGAGCGAGAACTTCTCGCGATCACCTTGCGTCGTTGACGCTCTTCCAGCGCGCGTGATCCCGGATGCAACCTCGAGCGATGCCGCTCGTTCGATCGGAACCGCACTGCGATGGCGTGTTGCAGTCTCCGACCGCGCGTTCGACCGACTATTCCCTGACGAGGTTCGCGACCGTTCGTCGATTCACTGGACACCCGTGTCGGTAGCCGCGAAGGCCGCAGTCTGGCTGATGCCCGAGCCTGGAATGTGTGTGCTCGATGTCGGGTCTGGACCTGGGAAACTGTGCTGCATCGGAGCGGTGATGCAAGGCGGCAAGTGGCATGGGGTCGAGCGCGATGCGTCCCTCGTCGAGGTTGCTCGTGCGACGGCGCAACTGCTCTCGATCGATGAGGTGGCGACGTTCTGCGTGGGCGAGATGGACACGGTGAGCTGGAGCGACTTCGAGGCGTTCTACCTGTACAACCCGTTCGCCGCGATCCTGTTCGGCCCTGCTCCTTTCGACTCGCATGTACGGTGGCGGATGCTAACGGATCAGATCGCGCAGACCGAGGAGCTCCTCGCGGCCCGTCCCGATGGCACCCGCGTAGTCACGTACGAGGGATTCGGCGGAACCATGCCCGATAGCTACACCGCATCGAACGTCGAACGCTTCGGAGATACCCAGCTCACTCTCTGGATCAAGCAGCGCTCGAAGCACCGGCCATCCAGATCGCAGGCTGCGCCACCACGACGCAACGTCGGCCAGAGCTGCAACCCATGACCGCATCGCGGCACGCCGTCGAAGCGATGCGCCGATCGTGGGAAATCAGCCGACAAAGTGTCGTTCACGTAGTTCGCGGCCGAGCGCATTTGCAAGGCTCGAGAACCGCGGCTCGACTTGGCTGGTACGTGCCGTGCAACCTGCGGTCGCGATGTTCTACGACCACGGACGCGACCTCGAGGATGACTTCGCGTTCGACGAGCATCTCTCCTGCCTACTCCAGATCAAGTCCTCGGTTCACTTCAGCCCGGTGGCGGTTGCTCGCATCGCGGCGCGACTGTTAGCTCCGAAACCAGGCACCCGCGTACTGGACGTCGGATCCGGCGTCGGTAAGTTTTGTATCGTCGCCGCGATCGCGAATCCGGCGAGCACGTTTGTCGGTGTCGAGGTTCGTCCGCACCTCGCGCGCGTCGCGCGTCGTATCGCACGAGAGCTCGTCGTTCCCAACGCGCAGTTCTTGAACGGCAACGCGTTCGATTTCGATTGGAGTCAATATGACGCGTTCTATTTCTACAATCCGTTCGCCGAACAACTCCACCATGTTCCGTTTCTGCTGGATCACTCGCTGGAGCTCGCATCGACGAATTTCCTCGAGTATGTCAGCGCGGTTCGTCGAAGGCTAACCATCGCGCCGCTCGGAACACGCGTCGTGACGTACTACGGGTTCGGCGCACCTCTGCCCCACGGCTACGAGCCGGTCTCGACTCGTGAGCACGAGAACTTGGAGCTATGGCTCAAGACCAAAACCGAGTCGTCGTGAGCCCTGACCTGACATCGCGAATCGCGGTGGTTGCGCGCGTCGACGAGTCGCGAGCGCAGCTCGTGGTGTATCTCGTCGGCGGTGCCGGATACGTGATGCCACCGGCGATGCAACCGAAGCTCTTGCGGTTCCTGAAGACCCACCGGTTCATGCGCGTCTGCAGCATGAAGAAGCTCGAGGTCGCACCTGCCGGTCTGGGACGACCCGCAAACACGGCGACCACCGCGAACGCATTGGGGAATCGAGGGCTCGCGATCGAGTTCGTCACGATCCTGCGCTCGGGCAAGCGCGACCGCGATTCGGGAACGCATACACTGCGTCGCCATGACGGACGATATCCTGGATCGCGCAGCGCTGACCGTCGGCGAGATGTTGCTCGTGCGCGCCGGCAAGCACGTCGTGATCCGCGTCGGCGACCGCCCGCTGATGTCGAGCGACGTGCACGACTCCGAGGATGCGTTCGGGCGGATCGTCGCAGGCTCGGTGAGCAGCATCGCCAAGCCGCGGATCTTGATCGGCGGCCTCGGCCTCGGCTTCACGCTGCGTGCCGCGCTCGATCTCGTCCCGCGCGCGTCGCGCTTCACTGTGGCCGAGCTCGTTCCCGAGGTCGTGCGTTGGAACCGGGGCGCGCAAGGTCGCTACGCGGGCCGGGTGCTCGATGATCCGCGCGTGCGCGTGGTTGTCGACGATGTCGCCGCGGTGATCGCGCGTGGCAAGAGCGCCTACGACGCGATCTCGCTCGATGTCGACAACGGGCCGCGCGCACTCACTCATCGAGCCAACGAGCGGCTCTATCGCCGCGCAGGGCTTCTGCGGATCCGTCGGTCGCTCCGACCGGGCGGCGTGCTCGCGGTGTGGTCCTCGTTTCCGTCGCGCGCGTTCACGAAGGCGCTCGCCGTCGTGGGCGCCGTCGAACTCGTCCGTACCACCCCGACGTTCTCAGGCGGGCCGAGCTATTATATCTGGCTCGCGCGCAAGCGAGCTCCCAAGGCGGCGCGATGACCGCTACGGTGCGACGACGGTATTGCTGATCAGCGTGACCGCGGTCTGACCGAGGAGCCGGCCGTGGACCGAGGCTGCGGCGGAGAGCGTGATCGCGGTCTTCGCGAGCACGATGCCCTCGAGATGTGCCGTCGACCCGAGCACGACACCGCCGCTGACCTGCCAGAAGATGTTCTCGGCGCGCGCGCCGCCTCTGAGCGTGATCGCCGTGCCGCTGCTCAGCGTCAGGTTCTGGGCGATCTCGAAGATCCACACGTCGCTCGCGCTGCCGCTGAGCGTCACGCTCGTGGGCACCAAGACGCTGGAGCTCCACTTGTACACGCCGGGGATGAGCGTCATGCCGCCGATGTTTCCGGCGCCGAGCTCGGTAACATCCGGTGCACGGCCTGCCGCATCCGTGAAGGCGCGCTGCATGTCGCCGATCGCGGTCGTCAGGTTGGATGGGGTGGGGGACGTGAAGTTGGCCGCGTAGACCTTGCCGGTCACCTGCCGCGACGTCGAGAACGTGTTCGTCGCATCGGCGGACAGCGCCAGGCCGGTGATCGCCGTCGCCGCGATCGGGCTCGTGCCGATATCGCCCGTAATCGCCGCGGGTGGGACCGAGGTGATGCCGGTCTTCGTGAGGATCGTGAAATCGCCGGCCGTGCCGAGATCGACGCCGCCCGGGACGGTCAGTAGGTCATCCGTCGTGCCGAGCTGCGACGCGCACGCCGTAAGCGAGATCAACGCACAAGCGATCAACTGATTATTCATAGCGGTGCTCCAACGGCGGATTGCAGTCCGCCGGACGTAGGGCTCGATCGAGAGCATGATCGCTCTCGAACATCATCGAGCCTCCGCCGTCGGGGACTCGATGACCTACTTGACATCAGGTGGCCGTGAATAGCCAGCGAACGAAGATTGCCTGCCGAATCGTATGAGCTCCAAGTAATCCGCGTCATCCCACGTGCCACGCGCGCGACCGCGGCTGCGCCTCGTCATGCAGGTTCGGCGCTAGACACCCAGTGTCATATCGCTCGATCGAGCACGGGCGCCCGGTGAAGCGCTCGATTGTTGCAAACTGTGTAGCAGCGCAGATGCGCGAGCCCAGCCCCACGATCGCCGTCGCACGGGTCGCGCTTGCGCGGGGGCCGAATCGAGAGCTCGATGATTTCTCGTCGCGGGGTCGGGTCGTCGGTGATCGTTGCCACTGCGCGAGGGTGGACGACGATGCGCGCCTCGAAGCGGCGCTCGATCGAGGCGCCGGTCAGGTGCGGCGGTGGCGAACCTTTCGCGCGAACGCGCCGCAGGTGCGGGTAGGGCACGATGCGATCGCGCAGATCATTCGCGACTTCGCTCCCGATCACGGTTTGCTGTTTCCCTTCCTCGCGCCCTCGGCTGAGATTGCCGCGCAGCTCGTGGCCGCCGCGTTGCCCGACGCGCCTGGAGAGTACGAGGTCCAGCTCCCCGACGGCCCGGTCCACGCCGCACTCCTCGCGGCGAGCGCTCGCCCCTCGAGGATCTCTCCGAATTCTCGGGGGCCTTGTGAGATCAGCTAGGTGCGCGAGCAGGTGACACACCGGATCGCGTGTGTCAAACCGGCGCCGTCTCGCTTGCGGCGGCGAAGCGCCCGCCGAATTCACGCGTGTCGCCGGGCTCATGCGCAACGACCGCGAGCGCGCCGTTCGCGCGCGCGGCGAGTAAGCTGCAGGCGTGAATGCTCGGATCTTGCTGTCGCTCGCTCTCGCTGGCTGTCACGGCGCTCCTGCCTCGCCGCCAACCCCACGCGCGAGCACGTTCGGTTACTACCTCCTCGCGATGACCTGGTCGCCGGCGACCAAGGATCAGTGCACGCTCGCGCCGGCCTTCACGCTGCACGGCCTGTGGCCGAACTATACCGAGGCGCAGGCAACTGGAAAAACGCACGCGTGGCCGCAATTCTGCGGTGGCTTCGCGCATTGCGAGACGACCGAGGATGCGAGCTGCGCGCCGGGCGTAGCGGTGCCACCTGCGCTCGCCGCGCTCGCACCCGCGTACGTCGACGGCACGCTCGCGACACACGAGTGGTCCAAGCACGGCAGCTGCACGAGCATGACGCCGAAGGACTTCTTCGCGGCCGAGCTCGCGGCGATCCATTCGATTCCGCATGACGCGACGCCCGAGACGGTGCGCGCGGCCGCCGGTCACGACATGGCGCGCGACGAGCTCCAGCGCGCCTTTGGCGTGGCGCCGGAGACGGTCGTGCTCGGATGCACCGCCACGTGCGAGCTCACGCAGGTGGCGTTCTGCGTCGGCAAGGACGAGCGCGATCGACCCACGTTCCCGACGCCGTGCACGCGCTCGGTGACGAGCTCCGATTACGACAACGGTTGCATCGTGCGGAGCTGCGAGCGCATCCGGATCCGCGCAGCCTGCGACCGGCGGTGAGCCCGCTCAGACCGACAACGTCGAGCCCGAGGAACGGCTCGTCGGGTGGCATCAGGAACCATCGCGGTAGATCCACGCGACGAGCGCGTTCACGGTCGTCTGGGTCCGAGATGCCGTATCAGTGCAGGTATTTGTCGAACCATGCGGCCGCGCGTTCGATCAAGGCACGCTTGTTGTTGGGATCGACGAACATGTGGCCTTCACCGGGATACACGACGAGCTCGGTCGGCACGCCGAGCACGTGGAGCGCGTGCCACAGCTCGTAGGACTGCGGCGCCGGGCATTCACCATCGCGTTCGCCGACGACGATCAGGGTCGGCGTCTTCACCTTCTTGACGTACGTGATCGGCGAGCTCTTCGCGTAGACGTCCGGGTCGTCGTACACGGTCGCGCCGAAGTAAGGGACCATCCACTGATCGATCGAGTTCTGGCCGTAGTAGCTCTGCCAGTTCGAGATTCCCGCCCCGGCGATCGCCGCCTTGAAGCGGTTCGTCTGGGTGATCGTCCACATCGTCATGTAGCCGCCATAGCTCCAACCGTGGATGCCGAGCCGCGCGGGATCGATCGGCGCCTGCGCGAGCGCCGCGTCGACCCCCGCCATCACGTCGCGCAGATCGCCGCCGCCGAAGTCTTTGACGTTGCCGCGCACGAAGGCTTCGCCCTGGCCGTAGCTGCCACGCGGGTTGGGTTGGAACACGAAGTAGCCGAGCCCCGCCATCACAGCAGGCTCGAGCGCGGGCTCGGGCCATTCGGGCAGCGCGATGCCGGCGGGGCCTCCGTGGGGCCAGACGATCATCGGGTAGCGCTTCGCCGCGTCGAAGTTGCGCGGGTAGAGCAGGTGCCCCGAGACGGTGTAGCCATCGCTCTTCCACGCGATCGTCTTGGCCTGGCCCCACATCGGCCTGCGCGCGTCGTTGAGATGTGTGAGCTGCACGAGGGACTTCGGCGGCCCGACCCAGAGCTCGGGCGCATGTTGGTAGTCGCTGCGAATGATCGCGACGGTCTTGCCATCACGCGAGGTGGAGACGTTCGGCCAGGCCCCCTGGTGAACGCTCTCCTCGCCGGACCACGCGAGCTCGCTCTTGCCGGTCGAGACACCGAGGGTGCCGAGCGACGAACCCGCTGGCGTGTACTCGATCGTCATCAGCTGCGTCGCGGAGAGCCACGCGAATGCATTCGGCGTGGTCCGCCGGTGTAGCGTGCGGTTCGTGGCCATGCCGCCGGTCGACGCGATCGTCACGATGTCGCCGCCGGTGGCGCCCTCGTCGCTCATCAGGCCTTCGATGAAGCCGATCGTCGTACCGTCGGGTGACCAGGTCGGTTGCGCGATCTGCAAGGCCGAGGTGAACACGAGCGATGGCGTGCCACCGGCGACGGGAAGCGTGTAGAGCTTGGCGGCCCACCAGTTGTTGTCGCCCGGTCCGGGGGCGGCCGTGAGCGCGAAGGTCTTGCCATCAGAGGACCACGCGAGCTCGTAGACGTGCAGGTCCTCGGGCGAGACTGGCTTCGCGACGCCGCTCTTGCCATCGACGAGCGTGATGCGCTGATTGTGGATCGCCCCACCGATCACACCGGTCTCGATGGGTTCGGCGTGCAGTGGGCCGCCTCCCACGTTGTGCTCGGCGAAGAGCACCGCGATGCGCGTATCGTCGGGAGCCCACACGGGTGAGGCCAGCGTGCCCTGGAGTTTTGTGAGTGCGTGACCGGTCGCGCCGCGGCCGATCGTCGCGACGTACAACTGTTTGTCGATCCAGCCGATGTGGCGGCTGTCGTGCGCCCATGCGAGCGACTCGCCTTCGCCGAGCCTCGCGGGCTTGGTCGAGCCATCGGTCGCCATCCACATCACGGAGGTCCGACCGGTATCGCGCCCCTTCTCGAAGATGCGCTCGGTCCACGCGACCTTCGAACCATCCGGCGAGAGCGCGACCTCGCGGAGGTAGTGCGTCTGGACGAGCTCGTCGAGGATCGGCGTGAGATTCGCGACCGTCTGAGCGGTGGCGGTGCCGGCGATCGAGAGTGCGAATGCGACGAGCGCGATCTTCATAGGGCTATCCTTGGTTCGTGCCGGCGCCCCGGGTCGGAGCGGCCGCGTAGCTCGGTACCCCGCCTCCATCGTCGACGAACGCATCGGGCGGCGCATCGGGGACCCGTGCGACGAGGTTGTCATAGCAGCCTTACGCGGAGGCGACACCGAACGCGAACACAGGCCGGGTGGTTCGTCAGCCATCGCACGCGAGTGTGCCAGAATATTGGAGTGACTCTAAGATTTGTGAATCGTAGAGCCACTCTAGATGTTGCGAGACGGTGAAGCAGCCGAACGCGCCGAAGTCGCTCTCGTCGACCTTGTCCTCGATGGCAACGCCGGCCTCGCGGAGCTGCGCGAGCATGGCGCGCAGATCCTTGACGCGAAAGCTGATCATCAGCGCACTTGGGAAGTGATTGGAGTCGGTCGCGAATGGCGACCCCACGTGTTAACCGCCGACCACGAGGCGTCGGTGGTCGCGTCGGGGCAGCTCGACGCGGGCCCCGTGCAGTGGACCGATCAGGACAGCTGCACGGGGCCGTTCATCAGTGCGGATCGCGCGATCTGTCCGGCCTCTGACGAGCAGGGGTTCATCGCGAGCACGTACCCGATCTCCACGACCGGCTGTCCGTGACGTCTCGCCCGATCGCGAGCATCACGATCGTCACGTTCGTGACGCTCGTCCTCGAGCTGACGTCGACGCGGCTGTTCGCATACATCGGTAGCTCGCACGCGACCTCGACGGCGCTCTCGATCGCGTTGCTCGGGCTGGGCGTCGGCGCCGCGCTGCGATTGCGCGTTGCCTGGTGGGCCGAGCCCGCTCGCGCGGCGTTCGGGCTCGCCGCGAGCTTGTTCGTGCTCGCGGCGATCGCCACGGCCGGCGCGCCGCTCGCCGCGATCGTCGTGACAGCGATCGCGCCGTTCGGATGTGCAGGCATGTTGATCTCGGAGGCCTATGCCGCCCGAGGTGGTGCGGCCGCACGAACGACGTATGCCTTCGATCTAGGGGCGGCGGCGTGTGGGTGCCTCGTGACGCCACGGCTGCTCGGGCCACTCGGACCGATCGAGATCATGGCCGTGCTAGGGCTGATCTGTTGCGCGCTCGCGTATGTGCTCGCGCGCTCGCGGGCCGTGATGGTGATGGTGATCGCGATCGCGCACCTCGGGCTGCTGGTGTTCGGACGGTCGCTGCCCGATGGGCCGCTCGAGGTGCTGCTCGCCTCGGGACCGCACTCGGAGAAGGCGATCGTCGAGGCTGGCACGTCGATCCACGACGTCGTCGATTCGGCGTGGAGCCCGCTCGGTCGGCTCGACGTGCATCGCGTGCCCCACGATCGCGATCGGCTCGGCGTGTTCACCGACGGCATGAGCCCGACCTACATGGTGGAGGAAGGGCAGGCGAAGGCGGGCGCGTTCGAGAGTGCGTGGGGCCTCTTGATGTCGCTGCCGTATCGCGCGCTGCATCCCGATCACGTGCTCGTGCTCGGCGCGGGTGCAGGTGCGAGCGTGTGGCTCGCCAAGAAGTACGGCGCGTCGCGCGTCGATGCGGTCGAGGTCAATCCGGCGATTCTGGAGGTGCTCGCGCGCTGGCGACACTTCGCGGGCGACGTGTATCACCAGCCAGGTGTGCGGTTGTTCACCGAGGACGCGCGCCGCCATCTCGCCGACACGAGCGAGCGCTACGACGTGATCGAGCTCGCGCTCGCGCTGACCGGAAATGGCCACGCGCAACCGACCGGGATGGAAGCGCAGCTCTATACGGTCGAAGCCGTGCAGCTGTACTTGAGCCGGCTCACACCGACCGGCGTGCTGGTACTCATCCATAGCGATCCGGGGAACGCGTATCGCCAGCTGCTCACGGTGATCGAAGCGCTCGAGCGCAACGGCGTGACCCACGCTCTCGATGGCATCGTGGTGCTCCACGATCCGCGACCTGGCACTGCGTACCGCTTCATGCTGGTGGTGCGCCCGACGCCGATGCCGATCGACGTGGCCGATGGGCTCGACCAAGCGCCGGCCGAGCTCTTGTGGGGGCCCGGCGATCCGCCCGAGCGCGGCCGCGAGCTCCTCGATCCAGCGAAGCTCGGCGCGACGGCCCGCGACGATCTGTCGCCGGTACACGACGACCGTCCGTACTTCTTTCAGAACACCAAGGGGCTCGCGGCGACGGCCCTCGCGGAGCCCGAGCGCTTGTGGGTGCTCGTCGGTGCGCTCGTGCTCGTGGTGGTGCTGGTGATCGAGCGGCTGCGCGATGCGCATTCGATCGCTCGCCCGGCTGCGGCCGCGAGCGCGCTCGGTGCTGCCTACCTGTGCGTCGAGCTCGCGCTGATCCAGCGATTCACCCTCGCAGCCGGGGGCACGTTGTATGCGGTCTCGTTCGTGCTGTTCTGCTTGCTCGGCTGGAGCGCTGTCGGAGCGCTGTTGCTCGGCAATCGCTGGCGTCGGCGCGGGCGCGGCGTGACCTGGGCGTGCCTCGTCGCGGGGCTCGCGATCGCGGTGACCGCGCTGTTCGTGCGGGACCTCGCGTGGCTCGATGCGATCTCGAGCAACGAGGGTCGCATGCTGCTGATCGCCGCGATCCTCGCGCCCGCCGGGCTCGCGATCGGGGGGCCGTTTCCAGTGCTGCTCGCGCACCACGGCGAGCCGGCGAATCGGATCGCGAGCTTGTGGGCGATCAACGGCGCGGCCTCGGTCGCCGGCGGCATCGTCGCGGTGCTCGCCTTGCGGGTTGCGGGCTCGACGCACGCGTTGTTCCTGGCGGCCGGGTTGTACGTGGCGGCGGCGTTGATCGCGCCCGCGGCTGGCTCAGAGCACTAGCTCGAGGAACAGCGCATCGGGCAGGGGATTCGGCGTGTACGCCGCGATCTCGCGAAAGCCGAAGCGCTTGTAGAGCGCGACCGCGGGTCCCATCGAGGCGGCCGCCGTATCGAGCCGCATGATCGAGTAGTTGCGTTGGCGCGCGGCCTCGATGATCGCGGCGACGAGCACCTTGCCGACGCCGTGGCCGCGTGCAGCCGGATCGAGAAACAACCGCTTCATCTCGCACGCGCCCGCACCGAGGTCGCGCAGCGCGACGCATCCGACAGTGTGGCCTTCGTGCCGTGCGAGCAGCAGCTCGCCGCTTGGCGGCGCGTACTTGCCGGGCAGCGTCGCGAGCTCCTCGGCGAAGCCTTGGAAATCGAGATCGAACGGCAGCTGTGCGAGGTACGCCTCGAACAGGCGGCGCACGTCCAGGAGTTGCGCGGGCTCGCGCGCAGGGATGATCACGGTGTTTGGCTCCGGGTCGTCACTCGCCGGCTACTTCTTGATCTCGGAGCAGTGGCCGTTGCGGCGGCCCCGGAGATCCGACACTGTTCGCCGCGCGCACGACATGGTTTGGTCCGTAACTGCGTTTACGCGGCCGCGAGATCTGGCGTGGCCTCGACGGCCCTGCCCCAGCGGGTCGGACCGGCGAGGCGCTCGATCTCGGCCTGGAGCTCGGGCGCGAACCCGACGGCGAACGCGGCCTCGGCCATCAGGAACAAGGGGCCGTCGAGCAGGCCCTTGATGTCGTCCATGAACGCGGGCTTTTTCCCCTCGAACAGATGGCCGACGAACTGGAGCGCCCAGCCACCGATGAACAAGCCGCCGGCGGTCCCGGCCCACAGCGGGAATGGCATCGCCGCGATCGCGTTACCGGCCGCGCAGCTCGCACCCAGGACCGTGGTCATGGCCTTGCCCCACTGCGGATCGATCTTCTGGTAGTAGCGCGAGGCGAGGGCGGTGGCTCCGACGGAGAGGTTGAGGGGGCCGATGCCGATCTTCGCGAGCCCGGCTTGCGCGCCGACGAGGATCATCGGAATCCCAACGAAGTGCGTCGCGATGTTGCGCTTGTCGCGGTGGTACGAAGCGTAGGACGCGAGGCGATCGACGAGGGAGCTCACCCACCGAGCATACCCTCCTGGGCTATGCTCGGCGCGGAGAAGTAGTTCCGATGCTCGACCGTCCCAGCTCATTCGAGTTCACCCTGAACGGCACGGTCGTGCGGGTGGCGGGCGAGTCGACGAATCAGTCGCTGCTGACCTACCTGCGCCACCACGGTCACACCGGTAGCAAGGAGGGCTGCGCCGAGGGCGATTGCGGCGCGTGTACGGTCGCGATCGTCGAGCGCACCGCGAGCGGCCAGCCCACCTATCGCGCGATCAATAGCTGCATCGCGCTCCTGCCGATGATCGCCGGGCGCGAGATCGTGACCGTCGAGGGCGTCGGTACGCGCGAAGCGCTGCACCCGGTGCAGGCCGCGATGGTCAAGCACTACGGCTCGCAGTGCGGTTACTGCACGCCCGGCTTCATCGCCTCGATGTTCGAGGGCTACTACCGCGACGACCTCCACGAGTCGTGGCAGATCAACGATCAGCTGAACGGCAACCTGTGTCGCTGCACCGGCTATCGACCGATCCGCGACGCGTTTGGCGAAGCGCAGCGTACGCGCACGGCCGACGACGTGTTCCAGATCCGCTTGAAGCGCGAGGTCCCGCCGCTGCCGGCGGTCGACTACGCGGCGGACGGCACGTTCCATCGTCCGACCACGCTCGCCGAGCTCGTCGCGATGCGCGCGGCGATGCCGAAGGCCGAGCTGGTCTGCGGTGCGACCGAGATCGGGGTCTACATCAACAAGCTCGGGCGTAGCTTCCCGGCGCTGATCGCGACCGATGGCGTGCCGGAACTCGTGCGGATCACGAAGACCGCGACGCATCTCGTCGTCGGTGGCGCGGCCTCACTCACCGCGCTCGAAGAATCGCTCGGCGGCGAGTTTCCTTCGCTCGGCAAGATGCTGCGGGTGTTCGCATCACGGACGATCCGCAATCGCGCCTCGCTCGCGGGAAACCTGGTGACCGCCTCGCCGATCGGTGACATGGCGCCGGTGTTGCTCTCGCTCGATGCCGAGGTCCGCCTCGTCGGGCCGCGTGGTCCACGCACGGTCGCGCTCGGCGAGTTCTTCACCGCGTACCGCAAGACCGTGCTCGCGCTCGACGAGCTCGTGGCGGCGATCCTGGTTCCGCGTCCGCGCGGACCGCGCCTCGTCCAAGCGTACAAGGTGTCGAAGCGGCGCGAGCTCGATATCGCGATCGTCTCGGCGGGGTTCGTCGTCGATCGCGATCCGGCGGGCCTCGTCACGCATGCGCGGTTGGCATACGGCGGCGTCGGTCCAACGCCGGTACGGGCGCGCGCGACCGAAGCGTTTCTGCTCGGCAAGCCGTGGAACGAGCCGACCGTGCGCGCGGCGCAGGTGGTGCTGGGGAGCGAATTCAAACCGATCGACGACGTGCGCTCGGGAGTCGCGTTCCGCGAAGGCTTGATCGTCAGTCTGTTCGAAAAGTTCTGGCTCGGCGAGCCCGAGACGGAGCTCGATTTCGAGCCCGGGACGCCGTATTCCCAGCTTGCCGAGGCGACCGCGAAAGGCTTCGCGCTCACGCACGAGAGCGCGATCGGTCACGTCACCGGATCCGCGATCTACGTCGATGACCAAGCGCGGCGGCGCGTCATGCTCGAGATGTGGCCGGTGATGTCGCCGCACGCGCACGCGACGATCGAGCGCGTCGACACGACCGCGGCGCGCGCGATGCCGGGCGTGGTCTGCGTGCTCACGGCGGCCGACGTGCCGGGGCAGAACGATGTCGGTGCGATCCGCAAAGACGAGCCGATGCTCGCAACGGGCGAGGTCCACTATCACGGCCAGCTGATCGCAGTCGTCGTCGGCGAGACGCTCGAGGCGTGCAAGGCCGCGGCGAAGGCGGTCGAGGTCACGTACACGCAGGTGCCCGCGATCCTGTCGATCGCCGCAGCGATCGAGGCTGCGAGCTTTCACACCGAGCCACACGTGATCCGGCGCGGCGATTGCGATGCGGCGCTCGCCGCGAGCCCTCACACCTTGCGTGGCGAGCTCGAGATCGGGGGCCAGGAGCACTTCTATCTCGAGGCGCAGGCGGCGTGGGCCGAGTGCGGCGACGACGACGACATCTTCGTGTGCTCGTCGACGCAGCATCCCTCCGAGATCCAGGGAATCGTCTCGCACGTGCTGCACGTCGCGCGCAACAAGGTCGTCGTCGAGGCGCCGCGCATGGGTGGCGGCTTCGGCGGTAAGGAGACCCAGGGCAACGGCTGGGCCGCGCTGGTCGCGCTCGCCGCGACGATCACGAAGCGACCGGTGCGGATCCAGCTCGATCGGGATGTCGACATGGTGGTGACCGGCAAGCGCCACCCGTTCTGGGGCCGCTACGAGGTCGGCTTCGACGCGGATGGGCGGCTTACAGCCGCGAAGGTCGAGCTCGTGTCCGATGGCGGCTGGGCGCTCGATCTCTCGGAGTCGATCCTCGATCGCGCGTTGTTCCACCTCGACAACGGCTACTACATTCCGGCGGTGCACTTCACCGGGCGCGTCGGTCGCACGAACCACGTCTCGCACACCGCGTTCCGCGGGTTCGGTGGACCGCAGGGCATGCTCGTGATCGAGGAGGCGCTCGATCGGATCGCGCGCCAGCTGCGCCTCGCGCCCGAGGTCGTGCGCGCGCGCAATCTCTATCACGGCGAGGGCGAGACCAACACGACCCACTACGGCCAGCCGCTCGGAGATAACCGGCTGCCGATGATGTGGAGCCAGCTCGTGCGCGACGCGCAGCTCGTCGAGCGGCGCGCCGAGATCGCCGCGTGGAATGCCTCGCACGCGCACCAGAAGCGCGGCCTCGCGATGACGCCGGTCAAGTTCGGCATCTCGTTCACCGCGTCGTTCCTCAACCAGGCAGGCGCGCTCGTCCTGATCTATCGCGATGGCTCGGTCCAGGTGAACCACGGCGGCACCGAGATGGGGCAGGGGCTCTCGACGAAGATGCGCGGCGTCGCGATGCGCGAGCTCGGCGTCTCGATGGAGCACGTGCGCGTGATGAAGACGCGCACCGACAAGGTGCCGAACACCTCGGCGACCGCCGCCTCGAGCGGCGCGGATCTCAACGGCGCGGCGGTGAAGAACGCGTGCGATCAGCTGCGCATGCGGTTGATGCCCGTCGCCGCGGAGTTGCTCGCGGCGCGGACCGGCGCGGTGATCGATCCGGTCGACCTCGTGTTCGCGGACAGCCGCGTAGCCCTGCGCTCGCGGCCGGAGGTGTTCGTGCCGTTCTACGAGGTCGCGGATCGCGCGCACGTCACGCAGGTGTCGTTGTCCGCGAGCGGCTTCTATCGCACGCCCGGCATCGCCTACAACAAGGGCGCCGGCAAGGGCACGCCGTTCTACTACTACGCGTATGGCGTCGCGGTGAGCGAGGTCGAGGTCGACGGGCTCTCCGGGATGAAGCGCGTGCTGCGCGTCGACATCCTCCAAGACGTCGGCGATTCGCTCAATCACAACATCGATCGCGGTCAGATCGAGGGCGCCTTCGTGCAGGGCATGGGGTGGCTCACCGGCGAAGAGCTCAAGTGGGACAAGACCGGGCGCTTGCTCTCGCACTCGGCGAGCACGTATCAGATTCCGACGATCGGCGATGCGCCGGCGGACTTCCGGGTCAGCCTGCTCGAGAAGGCGGCGCAGCCCGGCGTGATCCACGGCAGCAAGGCCGTCGGCGAGCCGCCGTTGATGCTCGCGATCAGCGTGCGCGAGGCGATTCGTGATGCGATCGCGCAGTTCGGCCCTGCGGGACTCGAGGTGCCTCTCGGCTGCCCGGCGACTCACGAAGCGATCTACGCGAGCATTCGCGCGATTCGCGGCTAGCTGATCGGGGTAGCGAGCGACACGAGGTGTCGCCCGTGCTCGTCGACGATCACGCGGGCTTCGTTGCCGAGCTGCAAGAGCGCGCCGACGCCCTCCACATCTGGCACGACGACCCACCGCACGCCGGGCGCGACTTCGAGTGCGTGGCGCGGCGTCGCTAGATCGGTGCCGCGCGCGACGTGCTCGGCGAGCTCGCGCATCGCCTGGCCGACCAGCGGTGCATCCGCATCCGCGCACAAGGCGATCAGATCGGGCGCGCCGAACTTCTGCATGCCGCGGGTGTGCAGCGCGTGGGCGCGATCGCTACCGACCGCGTCGGTCTCGAACACGAGGCGAAACTCGTTCGCGATGTCGAGCTCGGTCGGCGCGGCGGGCAGGTAGCGCATCGCGATCGCATCGAGCACGACGATCGGATCGAGCTCGCGCACGAGCGCCCACGCGGCTTCGAGATAGCCGAGGTCGGTCGCATCGCGCGGCTCGCTCGTGACCACGTGCGCCGTGTCGCACGCATCGAGGTCGGCGAGCTTCGCGCCGAGATCCTGCTCCGCGATCGTGCGCAACGAGCCACGCCGCCACGCATCGAACCACGCCGGATCCATCGCGTGCGTCACGAGCTGCGTGCCCGGATGCGCGGCGCCACCTCGTGCGAATGCGAACAGGACGACCTTCGGATGGCGGGGCGGCGAAAACATCGCCCGCACGCTACCGGATCTGCGCGCCCTGTTTCGCGGTGCGTTCCTGCTATTGTGCAGCCCCACTCGCTGCGATGGCTTCCCGCCAGAACAGCGCGAGGTTCCGCGCGTACGCCCAGTTCGTCGCTACGTACAACCGCACGACCGGCAAGATCTGCACCGCATGCGATGGGCCCACCTGCACCCACCACGCAACCCTCCAGACCGAGGACGAGTACCCGCATGCGCTCGCACCACCTGTGGTCAACCGGTTACAGCGACGTGGCTGCGCCGCCGGTCAATCGCTGCACGACGTGCTTGCCGAGATCGTCGGCGAACGTGCCGTCTTCGATCGAGCGGTTGAACAACACGATCACCGCATAGTCCTTCGCCGGATCGAAGTACGCGTATGAGCTGAAGCCACCGGTTGCACCGTTGTGCCAGTAGCTGCCCTTGTCGTCGATTTTGAACCAGTTGAGCGCGATGTGCATGCCGCCGCCAACATCGCCACGAACCTCGTGGGAGGCCGCGATCGCCGCCGGCAGGGTCTTGGCTTCGACGGTCTTGCCGGTCAGCTTGTCGGGGTGCAGCTGCGCTTCGAGATACGTCAGCATGTCCGCGGCCGTCGATCGGATCGCGCCTGCACCGGCGAGCGCTTGAAAATTCCACGCGCGTTGCAGTGCATTGCCCGCGGCGTGGCCAGCCACGAGCCGCTTGGTCAACACGAGCGTGAGCTTCACGCCGGTGTCGCGCATGCCGAGCGGCGCGAGGATCTGTTTTTGAACGAGCGCTTCATACGTGGTGCCCGCGCGATCCGCGAGCGCCTGCCCGAGGAGCCCCACGCCGAGGTTGCTGTAGCCGAACACCGGCTTGTCGATCATCGCGACGCCGTGGTTGCCGAGGAAGGCGTAGAGCGCCTTCGCATCGTAGTCGGCGTACGGGTTGGTCACGTCCGCCGGCTTCAGGTTGTCGGGTAGCCGCGGCAAGCCCGAGCGTTGCGCGGCAAGGTCGAGCAGCGTGACCTCGGCACCACTCGCCGGCGCGGTGACCGTGCCCTTGGGCAGGAGCGCGCGCACCGGCTCGTCGAGCTTGACCTTCTTCTGTTCGACCATCTGCGCGAGCGCGAGCCCGGTGAAGGTCTTGGTGATCGATCCGATCTCGAACACCGACTCGGGCTTGACGTCGCCGTAGCTGAAGATCTTGCGCACGCCATGCTCGACAACGCCGATCGTCACGCCGACGCCAGTGTTCGGAGCGAGCTGGGCGGTCAACGCCTTCTTCAGATCCTGGTCGAGCACCGCCTGGAGTTGCTCGACGTCGACGGGGGGCAGGGCCGGCTCGACCGAGGGCTGCTTGGCCGCGAGCGCGGTCGCCTGGCGCGCGAGCACGAGAGGAAGCTCCGGGCTCCCGGCTTGCGACCACGTGCCGGTCAGGGTGTTCGCATCGGCCGAGGCCGTGGCCTTGAACACACCCTTCACGAGTGGAACCTCGAGCGAGACCTCGGTCGCGGCCGCGACGATCGTGCACGGCACGGCCATCGCACCCTGATCGAGGCTGTCGAGCGCGCAGTGCGGTGGCGTCACGGCGACGTCGAGGTGGATCTGGACCCGCAGCTCCGCCGAGGGGGTCTTCAAGGTTCCGAGCCAGATCCCGGTGAGCACGGCGGGCTTCGCCACCGGCGCAGGCGCGACGGGCTTCGGCGCGGGTGCCGGCGGAGGCGTAACACTGCCACAGCCAACGAGCGTAGCGACAGCGAGACACAAGGCGGCGCGCATCTTGCGCGGAGCCTACCCCAACGCCTCCTCGAACGTGCGGACGTCGAGCTCGAGCGTGCCGCCGAGGATCTCTGCGTAGCGCCGGCAGTCCGCGATGACCTCGTCGGTCGAAGCGTTATCAGAGCGCAGCGAGCGTCGCTTCGAGTTGGCGTTCCAGCGAGCGAAGGGCGCGCGCGTGCTCGGTATGCGGCCGTACACCATCGATCCGGACCACGCGAAGCGGCTGTGGACGTGGAGCGAACGCTGGCTCTGAGGCATGCTCGGCGCGCATGGGATTGTTCTCGAAAAAGCCGCCCGACGGGCCGCCTCCGGTCGCCATCGTCAACGATCAAGCCGTCTACGCACTCGACCAGGCGCTGAGTACCTTAGGGCCGGTCAGTCACTCGTTCTCGCCCAATGGCTTCCCGATCCGCAGCGTCGGCATCGTCGAGGTGCAGAGCCCGCGACCGTACACGTTGCTCGTGACGTACGGGTTCTCCGAGGTGCTCGCGCCCGAGCCCCAGCGCCAAGGATTTCGTCACGAATTTTCGCTCGCGATTCCACGCGGCGAGCCGGTCGCGCCGTGGGCCGATGCGTTCCTGCGCGCGCAGGCGCACTCGATGCTCGAGCAGCGCGTCGACGTGCGTCCCGGCGAGTGCGTACCGTTCAACGGCATCCCGATGACCTACATGCCGTTCCAGCCCGAGCATCACGCGATGATGCCACCGACGACGCTCGTCGGCATGTTCGTCGCGACCGACCCGGTGCTGCCGATGGTGAACACGCCTGCCGGCCCGGTCGAGATCCGGCGCCTGGTCGGCATCGATCAGTACGAGATCGATCGTGCGATGACCTGGGATCCGCCGGCGTTTCTCGAGCTGATGCGCGGTGTCGATCCGTTGCTACTGTCGTCGTTGCAACGCCCCAGCTATCTCCAGCAAGCGGCGTTTCGCGAGGCCGTGGAGCAGCGCGCGAGCACGGAGGGCAGCAGCGTCGAATCGCTGATGCTCGATCTCGTGTGGCAGACGTTTCCGGGCGTGCTGCGGATCCAGCTGCCCCAAGGCCCCGGGATGGTGCGCGCGCTCAACGCGATTCGCGGTCGCGTGGGGCTCGGCAAGAAGCTGTTCGCGCTGTCGCGCGGCGGGGCACCGATCGCGTTCATGCCCGGCGTCCCGGGCATGACCCTCACGCGCGAGCTCGCCGAGCTCACGGGTGATTTGCAATCGCCGCCGCTCGCGACGATCGTGGCCGCGCTCGAACAGGGCGCGCCGTACGTCGATCTGCAGATCATCGCGCCGCCGCCGGCACGTGCGCGGTTGACGTTCTTCGCGAAGGTCGAGGGGTTGATCTTCCAGGCCGAGCTCAAGCAAACGCTGAGCAAGGACATCGGCAAGCTGCTCGATGAGGCTCGCGTGATCGCGGCGCTCGTAGATCAAGTCCCGGACGCGGAGCGCGATGCCGATCGTACGGCGTGCAACGCGCTCATCCGCAAGCTGCGGTTCGCGCGCAGCACGGACCAATCGACGCTCCAGCCGATGATCGAGATCCTGTCGCGCTCGCTGTAGAGTGCGCGCCATGAAGAGTGAGGCATCGAAGCTAATCGACGGCCGGATCGCGGCGCTCGGCGGCTGGCGCGGCCCGACCCTCGCGCGGATGCGTACGCTGATCCACGAGGCCGATCCGGAGGTCGAGGAATTCTGGAAGTGGATGGGCACGCCGGTGTTCGAGAAGCACGGCGGCATCTGCACCGGCGAGGCGTACAAGGAGGTCGTGAAGCTGACGTTTCACAAGGGCGCATCGCTGAAGGATCCGAAGAAGCTGTTCAACTCGAGCCTCGAGGGCAACGTGCGCCGCGCGATCGATATCCGCGAGGGCGAGACGATCGATGCGATGGCGTTCAAGGCACTGATCCGCGAGGCCATCGCGCTCAACCTGACCAAGAAGCCCAAGCCCAAGCAGCCTGCCGCCAAGGCGAAGAAGGCGTAGCCGAGGCTCTCGGCCTACTCGTCGACATGGCGAAGCGCTACTTCTAGATCGGCGAGCGCGGCGGTTCGGGACGGTCGTGACCACCGTCGGGTTTCGTGCGAGGCTGGGCCCAGCGTGCATCCACTCAGGGTCGTGGTCCTACTGGTGATCGGGGGCGTCGTGGGATGTGGTGACAACGGAGGTGTGCCGAAAGATGCGGGCCCCACCGATGCCGCACCGATCACACCGGATACGCCGGCCGCGCTGCAGGGACTCGACCATCGTCCCGCGAATGCGACCTGCAAGGCGTTCACTCCGCCACCGCCAACGGGGCAGGTGGTGCTGGTCAACAAGTTCCCGAACGTCACGATGATCAGCGTGCCGACCGGCATGTACCAGCGCCCGAACGACAACGCCCGCTGGTACGTCACCGAGCGCTCGGGTCGGCTGCTGAGCTTCCCGAACGATCCGGCGGCGACCAACGCCGACGTCAAGGTCGCGCTCGATCTGCGGCCGAACGTGTACACCGGCTACGACTGCAGCCTCAGCGGCATCGCGTTCCCCCCCGACTTCGCGACCGGCAAGCACGCGTTCGTCAGCTACTGCTACTACGGCCCGCAGACCAACAATCATCTGCAGCTCCGGATCTCGCGGTTCGCAACGGCCGACGGTGGTCTCACGTTCGATCCGGCGAGCGAAGCGATCGTGCTCGCGATCGATTATCCGCACGATGCCGCGCATTCGGACGTCGGCCTCCACCAATCGGACGCGATGCGGTTCGGCGCCGACGGCTACCTCTACGAGTCGATCGGCGATGGCGGCCCGCAAGGCGACGGTGGCGGGAATCAGGCGCAGGATACGAACGACCTGCGCGGCAAGCTGCTGCGCATCGATGTCCACGATCTGACCAAGCCCGGGCTCGGCACGGATTGGTCGGGACCCGCGGTCGCAGGCGGCATGGCGCGCGAGCGGCTCTCTGCGGACATTCCCGCCGACAATCCGTTCGTCGCGGGTGGCGGCGCTCCGGCGATCTACGCGTACGGCTTCCGCAATCCGTGGCAATGGCACTTCGACCGCAACGATCAAACGATCTGGCTCGGCGACGTCGGCAACAACACGAACGAAGAGGTCGATCGCAACGTGGTCAAGGGCGGCAACTACGGCTGGGGTGTTCGCGAAGGCTTCGATTGCGCGAACGGACACACGCCCGTGCAATGCGCGGATCCGACGCTCCACTATCCGATGCTCGACTACCAGCACGGGACGGGCGCGCAACAAGGCAACGCGATCACCGGCGGCGTCGTGTATCGCGGTGATGGCGTACCCTCGTTGAAGAACGCGTACATCTTTGGTGACTCGCAGAGCGCGAACGTGTGGGCCGTCCGCGACGTCGATGCGATCGTGGCGACGAACTCGTCGGATCGGACGCAGCAGCCCGCGAAGGACCTGCTGTTCGCGGGTGCCGCGCGCGTGTCCTCGTTTGCCGAGGATCAAAATGGCGAAGTGTTCCTGACGGTGCTCAAGACCGGCAGCGGTGCGATCGTCGCGATCGAGGAGAATCCGTCGGCCACCTCGGATCCGACCGCGGGGCCGCCGGCGCTGCTCTCGGACACCGGTTGCTTCGAGGAGACCGATGCGAAGCTGCCGACCTCCGGGCTGATTCCGTTCGCACCGACCGCGGAGCTGTTCTCCGACAACGCGACGAAGCAGCGCTGGTTCGCACTGCCTGACGATCAGGCGATCAAGCTCGAGGCCGACGGCGACTTCACGTTCCCGATCGGGAGCGTGATGGTCAAAGAGTTCTCGGTCGCGAGCCAGCGGATCGAGACCCGGTTCTTCGTGCACCAAGCTGACGACCGCTGGGCCGGCTACACGTACCGCTGGCGCGTCGACCAGACCGACGCCGACCTCGTGTCGCAGAACGCGACCACCGAGCTGATCCCATCGACCGGCCAGACCTGGAACTTCCCGAGCCGCGGCCAGTGCTTGTTGTGTCACACGAGCGCGGCCGGGATCACGCTCGGACCCGAGCTCGAGCAGCTCAACCACGATCTGGTCTATCCGGCGACCGGACGAACCGCGAACCAGCTCGAGACGCTGTGGAGCATCGGCATCCTCGAGCGGCCGGCGGGTTCGCCGGCCGCGAGCGACCTGCCGTCGCTTGCCGCCGTGGCCGATACGACGCGCACCAACGATGATCGCGCGCGTTCGTATCTCCACGTAAACTGCTCGAACTGTCATCGCCCGGAGGGCCCGACGTTCACGCCGCTCGATCTGCGCTACCAGACGTCGCTCGGCAATGCGGGCATCTGCGATCAGCGGCCCACGATCGACGACCTCGCGGCGTACATCCCGGCGAACCCGCGGCTGTTCGCGCCCGGCGATCCGCCGCGCTCGGTGCTGTGGCAGCGGCTCCAAACCACCGATGTCGGCATCCGGATGCCGCCGATTGCGCGCACGCTTGCACATCCGATCGGCGACGACGTGGTGGCCGATTGGATCACGCAGACGACCGTCTGTCCTCCCTGACAGGCGCGAGGGGCGGGTGTAGGTTCCGCCGGTGACTACCCTTCGTCTTTCACTCGCAGCCGTCCTGCTCGCCGCCTGTGGCGGTGGCTATAAGCCGGCCACCACGGCCCCGGCTCCCGTCGCCGAGGCGCCCGCGCCGGCACCGCCTTCGCCGCCACCTGCGGTGATGCCGGCTCCGCCGCCGGCTCACGTGAACCCGTTGCTGACGATGAGCCCGCTCTACGAGCACGCTCCGCAGTTCGACAAGATCCAAGAAGACGACTTCATGCCCGCGTACACCGAGGGCATGAAGCAACACGCCGCGGAGATCCGCGCGATCGCGGATCAGGCGGAGGCGCCGACGTTCGACAACACGATCGTCGCGATGGAGAAGACCGGCGTGCTGCTCGGCCGGGTCGCGTACGCGTTCGGCAACCTCGCTGGTGCGCTGACCGACGACAAGATGCAGAAGATCGAAGCCGATGTCGCGCCGCTGATGGCGAAGCACTTCGACGACATCCACCTCGATGCCAAGCTGTTTGCGCGGGTCGATACGCTCTACAAGGCGCGCAAGACGCTCAAGCTCGACCCCGTCGATCTGCGCTTGCTCGAGCGCTACCACCTCGACTTCGTGCGCGCCGGCGCGCAGTTGAAGCCCGCCGATCAGGCGACGCTCCGCGCGCTCAACGAAGAGGAGTCGACGCTGACCGCGAAGTGGTCCGAGCAGCAGCTCAAGGAGATGAACGCCGGCGCGGTGATCGTCGACGATGTCAAACAGCTCGACGGGATGTCGCAGGCCGATATCGCGGCCGCGGCGACGGCGGCGACCACGCGCGGCAAGCCGGGGCACTGGGTGATTCCACTCGTCAACACGACGACCCAGCCGGCGCTCTCGTCACTGACGAATCGCGCGCTGCGCGAGCGGATCTTCAAGGCGTCGATCGCGCGCGGCCATCACGGCGGCGACTACGACATGACGAAGCTGGTCGCGCGCCTCGCGCAGCTCCGCGCCCAGCGCGCAAAGCTCCTCGGTTTCTCGAGCGCCGCGTCGTTCATCCTCGATGATCAGATGGCGAAGACTCCGCAGGCGGCGATGAAGCTGCTCGGTCAGATGACCGCGCCGACCGTCGCGCACGCGAAGGCTGAAGCGACAGCGCTCCAGCAGCTGATCGATAGCCAGAAGGGTGGCTTCAAGCTCGAGCCGTGGGACTGGGCGTTCTATTCGGATCAGCTGCGCAAGGCGAAGTACTCGCTCGACGACGCCGAGGTCCGCCCGTACTTCGAGCTCGATCGCGTGCTCAAGGACGGCGTGTTCTTCGCCGCGCACCAGATGTACGGCGTGACCGTGAAGCCGCGCCCGGATCTCCCGGTCTACCAGCCCGACGTCCGTGCGTGGGAGATCTCCGACGCCGATGGCTCGAGCATCGGCATCATCTACACCGACTACTTCGCGCGCGAGTCCAAGCACGGCGGTGCGTGGATGAACAGCTACAACGATCAGAGCGACCTCCTGAACGAGAAGCCGATCGTCTCGAACGTGCTGAACATCCCGAAGCCGGCCGCTGGCCAGCCCGCGCTGCTCACGTTCGATGAAGTCACCACGATGTTCCACGAGTTCGGTCACGCGCTCCACGGCCTGTTCTCGAAGGTGAAGTACCCGTACATGTCGGGCACGAACACGCCGCGCGACTTCGTGGAGTTTCCGTCGCAGTTCAACGAAAACTGGGCGCTCGAGCCAACGGTGTTCGCGAACTACGCGAAGAACTACAAGACCGGCGAAGCGATGCCGAAGGAGCTCGTCGGGAAGATCAAGAAAGCGCGGACCTACGGTGAAGGCTTCGCGACGCTCGAGACCCTCGAAGCGCAGCTCCTCGATCTCGAGTGGCACGCGCTGCCGGCGAGCGCGCCGCTGCAGGATCCGGAGAAGTTCGAAGCCGACGCGCTCAAGAAACACGGCGTCGCATTCGCGCCGATCCACCCGCGCTATCACACGACGTACTTCTCGCACATCTGGGGCGGCGGCTACGCGGCCGGCTACTACGCGTACGCATGGACCGCGGTGCTCGGCGCCGACAGCTTCGCGTGGTTCTCCGAGCATGGCGGCATGACCGCGGAGAACGGCAAGAAGTATCGCGACGGGATCCTCTCGAAGGGCTCGACGAAGGACGCACATCAGCTCTACCTCGAGTTTCGTGGCAGAGAACCCAGCGCCGAAGCACTGCTGAAGCAGCGCGGCCTCAAGTAGAACAACACGCCCGCGGGCACGGTGGCATGGCCGTGGTCTATCTAGAGCTGCTGGATGCCGTTCGGCGGCGCTCGAGTCGCGCCGGGCGTCAGCGCACGGCCAGGCGCATGATCCGCGGCTGGCTTTCGCGATGTTTCAACCCGCGCAACGGGTCGAGGACGTGAGATCCTGGTCCCGGTGGGCCGACTCTTCATCGCAATACTCGTGCTCGTGGGGGCGTGCAAATCGGACCACAACTTTCCGATCGCTGTGCCGGCCGATGCCGCGCCCGATGCGCCGCCTTGCCACCTCGTGACCTGCGCGAGTGCCGGCGCGACCTGTGGGCCGATCGGGGACGGCTGCGGGAGCTCGCTCGAGTGCGGCAGCTGCACGTCACCGGAGTTTTGTGGCGGTGGCGGCACGCAGTTCGTGTGTGGCGGTGGCACGGGCAGCGGTGCCTGCGTGGCGAAGACCTGCGGCTCGGCGGGCGCGGATTGCGGCCTGATCGCAGATGGCTGCGGTGGCGTCACCGCGAGCTGCGGTACGTGCGGGACCGGCGAGCTCTGCGGTGCGAACGGCGTCGCGAACGTGTGCGGTATCCAGGCGTGCACGGGGCTGTGCGCGCAACAGAACGCGTGCGCGAACCAACCGCAAACCACGATCACCGGCAAGGTCACCGCGCCCGGTCACGATGCGACCGCGACGTGGGGCACGCCGGATCCGATCTATGGCGCGCTGGTCTACGTGCCGAATGGGAGCGAGGGTCCGCCGCGGTACGGCGTCGGCGCGTTCCCGGCCGGCGTCGCGTGCGATTCGTGCAGCTCGTTGGTGTCTGGCTCGCCGCTCGTAACCGCGACGACCACGGTCGACGGCACGTTCACGTTAACGAATGCCCCGTGCGGCACCGCCATCCCGCTCGTGATCCAGCTCGGTCGCTGGCGCCGCCAGATCTCGATCGCGAGCGTCGCGTGCTGTGCGACCACGACCCTGACGGCCGCGCAGACCCACCTGCCGCGCACGCGCGTCGGCGAGACCGGGGACCTGCGCAGCGATATTCCGTTGATGGCAGTCA
This sequence comes from Kofleriaceae bacterium, assembly GCA_043780895.1. GTDB lineage: Bacteria > Myxococcota_A > Polyangia > Haliangiales > Haliangiaceae > JABFXX01. Next base: position 105,402 of record JAYWCI010000012.1, read on the forward strand.
GCACGGGCGATGTCGATACGTTGCACTGCGTGCTGCGCAAGGTCGGCATCGCCGATAGCGAGTTCACCAATCCGATCGGTGGCGGTCGCGTCCAGTTCTATCAAGCCAACGGTGCCATGATCAGCTCGTCGACCCCGGCGGCCGCGACGCTCGTCGATAGCGTCGCAACGCTCGCTCGCTACGACCTCGTGCTGTTCGAGTGTGTCGGCGAGCAAGTCGCGAAGACCACCGCCGAACAGAACAACGTGATCGGGTTCGCGAATGCGGGCGGCCGCGTGTTCGCGACACACTTCAGCTACACCTGGCTGACCAACAACGGTGAGCCCACGAACACCACGGGGCCCAAGCCGTTCTCTCAGACCGCGACCTGGAACGTGAACCAAGGCTCCTCCGACGGCGTCATGGCCCTCGTCGATCAAGCCTTGCAGAGTGATCCGGCGACCCAGGCCCGGCGGATTGCCTTCGCGAACTGGCTGAAGGTCGTGGGTGCCTCGACCACGCTCGGCCAGATCGCGCTCGACGCCGTGCGCCACGACTTCGATGCGGTGACCGCGACGATCGCGACCGCGAGCGCCACCCCGGCGCAGCGCTGGTTGTCCTCGGCGACCGCGCCGCTGCACTACACGTTCGACACGCCGATCGCGTACGCGCCGAATCCGTTGCCGACCAAGCAATGCGGCCGCGTGTTGTACAGCGACTTCCACGTGTCGGATGCGACGTCAGCGAATCAGCTCTTTCCCGAGGAGTGCGTCGACGGACGCCTGACACCGCAGGAGAAGACGCTCGAGTTCATGCTGTTCGATCTCGCGGCGTGCATCGGCCCGCAGATCAGCGCGTGCACGCCCAAGACCTGCGAAGAGCTCGGCCTCGGCTGTGGTCCCTCGGGCGATGGCTGCGACGACGGCGTCGTGATCGAGTGCGGGGGTTGTGCGAACGGCGAAGTGTGCGGACAGGGTGGTGCGAGCCAGTGCGGCACCGGGCTTTGCACGCCACGCACGTGTGCGGATGCAGGCGCGAGCTGCGGCGAGCTCGGCAATGGATGTGGTGGGCTGCTCGCTTGCGGCGGCTGTCCCGATGGCGCGGCCTGCGGAGGCGATTCGGTTCCGAACGTGTGCGGGACGCTCGTGCAGTAGCTCGGGCTAGCGCAGCGGTTCGGCGCGCAGCCTCGGGATCCGCGCGAGCGCAGCCTCGGCGGCGTGAAAACCACACATGCCGTGCACGCCTCCACCCGGCGGGGTCGAGGCCGAGCACAGAAAGATCCGCGGATGCGGCGTGGTGTACGGGTTCCACCGCGCGACGGGTCGCGTGAACAGCTGCGTGAGGTCGGCCATCCCGCCCGTGATCGCGCCCCCGACGCAGTTCGGGTTCAGGTGCTCGAAGTCGCTCGGTGTCGTGACGTGCCGCGCGAGGATGCGTTCGCGAAAGCCGGGCGCGAACCGTTCGATCTGCGCTTCGATCGCCGCGGTACGATCGACCGTCGATCCACTCGGCACGTGACAGTACGCGTAGCCGGTGTGCTGGCCCGCAGGTGCGCGCGACGGATCCGCCTGGCTCTGCTGGCACAGGATCAGGAACGGCCGCTCGCCGTGCTCGCCTCGCATCGCATCGGCCTCGGAGATCGCGATCTCCTCGAGCGTGCCACCGACGTGCACCGTCGTCGCGTCGAGGCAGCGCGGATCGCGCCACGGAATCGGCGCGGCGAGGGCCCAGTCGAGCTTGAACGTGCCGGGACCGAAGCGATAGCGACCGAGCCGGCGCAGATAGCGCGCGGGTAAGACATCGCTCGCGATCGCGGCGAGCTGCCGCGGATCGGTATCGAACAAATACGCCTTCGCGGGCGGTAGATCCGCGAGCGAACGCACGTGGACGTTGGTCTCGATCCGACCGCCATGCTTCTGGAGCAGGCTCGCGAGCGCGTCGGCGATCGCACGCGAACCGCCCGCGGCGACCGGCCACGCCTCGACGTGCCCCGTAATGAGGAACATCAGCGCGACCGCGGCGGTGAACGCCCGATCGAGCGGCAACACCGCGTGACCGGCACAGCCCGCGAGCAGCGCGCGTGCTTGCGGCGTGGCGAAGCGCTTCGCGAGCCCGCGCGCCGAGCGCATCCCGCGCCAGCCGAACCGCGCGAGCTGGAGCGGATGCGCGGGCCAGCCGAGCGGACCGAGGGCATCGCGCAACAGGCCATGCGGATCGGCGAGGAACGGCGCGACGAGCTTCGCGTACGCGCGCGCATCGGCGGGGAACTGCTGGGCGGTCTCTTCGATCGAGCCCCCGAGCAGCACCGCAGGGCCATCATCGAGCGGATGCGCGACCGAGGCGGCCAGCTGCAGCCAGCGCAGGCCATGCTCCTCGAGCGGCAGCGTACGCAGGTACGGCGACAGGATGCCGAGCGTGTGCACCGCCGAGCATTCGTCGTGATGAAAGCCGGGCAGCGTGAGCCCCTTGGTGCGCAGACCACCGCCGATCGTGTCGCGCGCTTCGAGCACGAGCACGCGGTGGCCGTTCGTCGCGATCCGGACCGCAGCGGCGAGGCCGTTCGGTCCGGATCCGATCACGACGGCGTCGAGCTCGCTCACTCGAGGTTCCAGACGACCGGGTCATACGACGCCGGCGTGGGGCTGAGCAGCGACATCGGCTCAGTGTACGGCCAAACCCGCGGGTGTTCGTGCCACCGCAAACGGTCACCTGGCCGAGGTTCGCGGACGTCCTCCCGCGCTCGTCGCGCAGCCGTGCGAGCCTGGGGTGGACGCGGTCTCTAGAACCGTCCGGTCCAGGCCATGCTCGCACCGTCGTGCTCGACGCGGAGCGCGATCGGCTCAGCGGCGATGTGCTCGTGCGTCGCGATCAGATAGATCCCGCCGATCACGAGCACGGCGCCCGCTGCCGCCGCGCCGATCGCGAAGGCGCGCTCCGTGCGCGCCGTATCACGCTGGCCATTGGCCTTGTCGGCATCGCCCTGGCTCAGGCACGTCGAATGGGGGCAGATGGTGTGCTCGTTGTTGAACTGGTGCTGCGAGGTGGCGAACAGCACCCCGGATGCGGCAAGCGCGCCGATGCCGACCGCTCCGACGACGAGGCCATTGCGCTTGCGATGATCGGACGTGGTCATAGCGGGCTGCACGGGTTCGGGCAGCGGCGCGACCGCGGCGGGCGCGTCCACCTGCGCCGGCTCGGTCACCGACGGCTCGGTCACCGGCGGCTTCGCCGTGACTGGCGGGGCAGGCGGCGGCTCGGCCGGTCTGGTCGCTTCCATCCGCAGGATCACGTCGAGCACTTGCTTGTCGCGATCGACCGAGGCGGAGGCGTGACCTTCGAAGCCGGGCGCGCTCGCGGTGACGGTGTGCGGGCCGATGTCGACCATCACATCGCCGGTGATCGGCACCTCGGTGCCGTCGACCTTGATCACGAGCCCCGGAGGGTTCGGGTTGACCGCGAAGCGCAGCTTCGGTGCCTTGGCCTCGAGCTTGTCGGCCTTCGCGAGCGACGCCTTCTTGCGCTTCGCATCGGTGTCTTGCTTCGCGTGCATCCGGTAGTAGCGCGCGGCGGCGATCGGCTTGCCATCTTGCTCGTCGCACTTCGCGAGCTTGTCCTCGGTCTCCGCGCTCGCGCTCTGGTGCTCGCTGATCTCGTACGCCTCGCACGCCTCGTGGACGTTCTTGGCCTTCATCGCGACGTCACCGCGCTTCGCGGCGGATTCGGCGGTCTCGGACGGTTGCGCCGACGCTGCGGTGGCAGCGAGGAGCGAGCTGGCGAGCAGGAGCTTCGTGGTGGTGGGCATGGCTGGCCTTACTTGGTAGCGACCGGTTGGCGCGACGTACCGAACTTGTCGTTGCTCGGGCCCTGGGCGGCATCGCCCTTGACGTCGAACGTGATGGTGTTGACACCGTCCTTGATCCGGATCTCTTGTTCGATTGGCTCGGCGCTCTTCTCGCTCCACACGCGCGCCTTGTACTTGCCCGGCTCGATGCTGCGGAAGTTGAACTCCTTCGCGCCATCGACCGGGACGTATGCCGGCGCATCGATCACGAAGATGAACGACGCCATGCTCGCGTGGACGTTGCACCCGAGCCGCACGAGGCCCGTCTTGTCGAACTTGATCTCGCGCGACTGACCTTTCTTGTAGAGCCCGAGGTCGAACTGCTTGGTCGGCGCCGTCGAGAACACGTTGTGATAGAAGCTGTCGTAGTTCGGGAACGCGACCGTCGAGCCCGGCGGCACGGCGAGCAAGCGCGGCAAGAACTGCTTGTTGCGCTGCTCGACGACGCGCTTCTTCGGCGTGCGCTTCGCGAACGTGCCGTTCACGGGATAGAGCTCGACAAGGCCAACCCCCTCGAGCGGCTTGCCATCGACGGTGATCGTGCCCTTGAGCGAGGACGCGAGCTGCGGGCCGTTCACGTTGTCGTCCTCGGTCGAACCGACGAGCTTCGGCTGCGCCGCGGCATCGGGCGGCATCCCGGTGGTCGGCGTGGTGATTCGCGGCGGCGCGCCTTCGCGGAACGCGGGCGCGGCCTCGGCCACGACCTTGGGACCGACCGCGAGCTCGACGCGGCTGAACAGCTGGTCGGCGTAGTTTCGCTGACCGCGCTGGGCCGCGACGATCGCGGCGTTCATCATGTCGTGCGCGGTCGGATCGGTGATCTTGGCGAGCACGGCTTTCGCTTTCGCGAGCTGCGCATCGGGCACCGGATGCAGGCGATCCTTGGGCGCCACGATCTGCGGCTGCAACGGGCCAAGTGCGCCGAGGAGCTCGTTCTTCTCCTTGTCGGGCACCTTGAACTTGACGATCGTCTTGACGAGATCCTCGACCAGCGCCGTGAACTCGTCATCGACGAGATCCATGCCGGCGTGCGAGCTCTGCATGTCGCGACCGGTGTAGTGGCACGGGCCGCCAGTGGCGAGGCACACGAACTCGACGAGCAGCGCCTTGAGGCGCGGAATATCGGTATCGGAGAACCGCATGTTGATCCGCTGATCGGCGGCGATGTTCGCGACGAAGTCATCGACGACCGCGACGACCGCGCGCTGGCCACCGAGGCGCTCGTAGAGCTCCTGCTTGGCGGCGGGGGCCTCGGCCTTGGCTTCGGGTTTCTTGGCCGTGGTTGCGGGTGCGCCGCCACCACAAGCCGCGAGGACACATACGAGTGCTGCGAGCTTGTTCACGTGGAATCTCCGATGACGAGAGTAAAAATAGGCGAGAAGAGGCGGCGACAGGTCCGTTACCCATCGCGCCCACCCGATTCATACGAAGCTCCAGCGTTGCCGGATCACTCGGACCGACATCGAGGGGGCTCCACCGACTGGATCGTCGAGTCGAACCGTTACCGGAGCGTTACTTTCCGTGGGCTGCGACGAGGCCGGGCCAGTTCTTGTCGGCGGCCTCGAGGTTGCCTCTGGGATCCTTGTCGAACTGTTCGTGGAACGACGGGTTCGTGAACAGCAAGAGATGGCCGTCCTGGATCTTGTATTGATCCGGTTGCACGTCGGAGATCCGGTTCTGCGCGGCGGCGAACGCACAGTAGCCGCCGAACCGAGGTGCGAACTTCGCCGGATCGGCGTCGAACGCGGCCTTGTGCTCGGTGCTCGGCGACCGCCGGTGCGGGGGTGGTGCCTGGCGCTGGAGACGGCGAACCGCCACAGGCTGCAAGGGCGAACGCGAGGAGCAAGAAACGCGACATCGCGCGACTAGATCAGCATGATCGCGGCGATCTCGCACGAGGTCCCGATGCACATCGGCGGGCCCCAGAAACCGGTGCCTTCGCTGACGTCCAGCCACGTCGGTCCGAACCGCTCGAGCCCCGCGACATGGGGCTCGAACAAGCGCGACAACCAGCCGAACGGGAGGAGCTGACGAGCAACAACAACAGATAGACCGCGAATCCGAACCACGTATACGCGGCGATCAAGAACGGTCGCGTCGGCTACCACATGAAGCGCACGAGGCCGTTCTCGCACCTCGGGAGTTTCCTCATAGGCCGAGCGATCGGCGCGGTGATCACGAGCCGCGGCGTCGAGCGCTTAGGTGGCGACCGAGGTCGGCATCGCGCCGTTGCAGGCGTGCGCTAGCGCTCGCCAGATAGAGTATTTCGTCCTCGGACTCTCGTGGATTTTTAGTCGGTTTACGGCGACGGTGGCCGAGTGAAATCCGTTGCCGTCCTGATCGCGTTGACGTGTGCGACGCCTGTCTTTGCTTCGCCACCCAAGCCGGACCTGACCGAGCAGCCGAAGCATCCAACCGACCCGGTGCCGACGAAGAAGACCGCGACCCCGCTCGAGGTCAAGGGCCCCTGGTACACCGGCCCGTACGCGAAGAACCGGATCGAGAACCTCGCGTTCACGGGGGCGATCGGCACGTACCTGCTCGCCGCCTCGGTGTTCAACATCACGCCGAGCTCGACGTCCTGTTCGTGGTGCAGCGTGCCGGGCATCGATGCCGGGGCTCGGCATCAACTGCTGTGGAATAATACCGGCCTCGCCGATACGTTGAGCACCTACGACGCGTACGTCGCGGCGCCTCTCGTCGGTCTGTCGCTGCTCGTGCTGTCGGATTCGGATGCGAGCCCGACGCGCTTGATCGACGACGTGCTGCCAGTCGTCGAGACCGTCGCCGTGGTCCAGGTGCTGACCCAGTTCGGCAAGTACGCCTTCGCGCGCGAGCGCCCGTACGCGCATTATGCGACCGGCGCCGTCACGGTCGATTCGAACACCTACTCGTCGTTCTGGTCGGGGCACAGCGTGTTCGGCTTCGCGATCACGAGCGCGGCCGGCACGGTCTGCCACTTCCGTCACTACTGGACCGAGCCATACGTGTGGGCCGCTGGCATCACGCTGTCGCTCTCGACCGAGTACCTGCGCATGGCCGCCGACAAGCACTACCTCACGGATGTTGTCTCCGGTGGACTCATCGGCCTGGCGACCGGCCTCCTGATTCCGCGGCTCATGCAACGCGCGGTGAAGATCGTGCCGGTCAAGGACGGCCTCGCGGTTGCGGGTTCGTTCTGACGCATCGATCGCGCGCGACTATCCTCGACGCGCGTAGGTAGCGATGCGCCCGGTGGCAGATCGGCCCCGAAGCCGTGACCCCCCACAGTGCAACCATAAGTCTGCATGCGCGAGTGTGCAGTGGAGACCGAACACGAGCCAAGTGCCTGAAATGGCGAGGTCACGAGCTGGCCTTCCCCTTGCTCATAGCAGGCTCGTGCGAATCCCTTCTGTACTGGCGATCCTCGCGTCTCTTGTTCTCGGTAGCTGTGTGGACAGCCCGACTGGCCCCGATGGTACCGATGGCACCGGTGGCCTCGGTGAAGCCGATCAAGCTCTGACCACCGCGTACGCGAACGACAAACCCGCATTCGACTACTTCGTCAGCAAGGGCCTCACGAACTTCCAGGCCGCCGGCATCGTCGGCAACCTCGATCAAGAATCGGGCGTGAATCCGAACTCGGTCCAGGCTGGCGGACCCGGTCGTGGCATCGCGCAGTGGTCGGTCGGTGGACGATGGGACACCACCGCTGGCGGCAAGAACATGCTCGCGTACGCCGCGGCTCACAACGAGGACGCGCAATCGCTCCAGGCGCAGCTCGAGTTCATCTGGTTCGAGCTCACGACCGAGGGCTACGGCTACGCGCAGCTCACGGCGACCACGAACGTCACCGACGCGACCGTCGTGTTCATGGCGAAGTACGAGATCTGCGGCAACTGCGTCCAGACCACGCGCGTGAACGACGCGAAGGCCGTGCTCGCCGCGTACGGCGCGATCCCGTACGGCGGCTCGTTCGTCAGTCAGACCTGGCCGCTCGCCTCGGCGCCCGCGCTCCAGGTCAAGTGCGGCGCGAGCGTGCCGGCCAAGATCGTGTTGAAGAACACCGGTACCAACCCGTGGACCGCGGCGACCCACCTCGGCACGACCAAGCCGCGCGATCGCGCTAGCATCTTCGCCGGTAGTGATTGGTCGGCACCGAACCGGCCCGCCGCGATCAGTGGCACGGTCGCGCCCGATGCGAACGGGACGTTCTCCTTCACGTTCGACGGGCCGACGGGCGCGGCGTGCGTGCCCGGCACGTACAAGGAGTACTTCGGGATCGTGCAGGACGGCGCGAGCTGGTTCAGCGATGCCGGCAACAGTGGTCCCGCCGATGACCAGATCGAAGCGCTGATCGAGCTCGTGCCCGCCGATAGCTCGGGTAGTGGTACCGGCAGCGACACCAGCGGCAGCGACTACGCCGGCAGCGATGCGGGTGCGGCGGATGGCAACACCGCGGGCTGCAACATCGGCGGTAGCAGCAACGCGCTCGGAGGCTTGCTGATCGCCACGTTCGTGGCGCTCGGGCGCCGTAACCGGTGCCGGCAACGTGGCCGGCAGCAGCTCAGGCTTATAGTCACGCCGTGATCCTGCCCGCCGCGCCCTCGAACCTCGTCGACGAGCATCGCCAACACCTCGGTCGGTTCTCGGGGCCACCCGCGCGCGTCAACCTGATCGACGCCGCGTATCACCACCTGCCGCGCCCGCTGCGCAAGCTCCGACTCAAGGAGTGGGAGGCGGTCCAGATCGGTGGCCCGGGCGTGTTCGTCTGCCTCGCGTTGTTCGATGCGAAGCTGATGTCGCTGATGCAGGCGAAGATCTACGATCGCGAACGCGGGGTGAAGAGCATCCACGAGTGGAAGCTCCGGCCCGGCGCGTTCGAGGTCGCGGATCAGCTGATCGATTCGACCACGCGCTATGGCGACAAGCGCGGGTCGCTGGAGTTTCGTAACGAGCTCGGCGCGGGGCGCATCACGGTCACGCTCGATCTGCACGCCGTCAAGGATCTGCCGCGCGTCGCCGGCACGGTCGTCATCCACACCGATCGGGGCGCGTCGCACGTCGCGAGCTTGCCGTTCGCCGGTGACGTCGGCATGTACTCGCACAAGGGCATGTTCCCGAGCGATGGCGAGCTCTTCGTCGGCGATCACGCGTTCACCTTGAACGCTGCCGAGAGCCTCGCGCTGCTCGACGATCACAAGGGCTTCTATCCTTACGTGATGCGGTGGGATTGGGTCACGAGCGCGGCGGTGATCGGCGGCGAGGCGTGCGGCTTCAACCTCACGCGCAACCAGTGTCGCGATCCTGAGGTGTTCAACGAGAACTGCGTGTGGCGCGGCGACCAGCTCGGCACGTTGCCGGCGGTCGAGTTCACGCGCGAGCACGAGCGCACCTCGAACGAGCGCTGGCGGATCCGAGATCGCGAGGGCAGGGTCGACGTGACCTTCCATCCGACCGTTCCCGGCGACGTCAGCGTCAATGCCGTGATCGTGCAATCCAAATACCGAGGCCCGTTCGGTCAGTTCGAAGGCCGGCTCGAGCCCGAAGGACTCGCACCGATCACGATCGATGGATGGTTCGGGATGGGCGAAGACTTTCACCTTCGCTGCTAAAGTTCGCGCGTGAAGCAACACGCGCCCGCGACCGCACGCAATCGCGAGCCCATCCGGGAAGTGCTTGCTCGGGTCTTGCCTGCGAACGGCACCGTCCTCGAGGTTGCCAGTGGGAGTGGCGAGCACGCGGTCTACTTTGCCGCGCAGCTGCCGCGCCTGCAGTGGCAGCCGAGCGATCCAGATCCGGTCGCGCTCGCGAGCATCGAAGCGTGGCGAGCCGAAGCGGCGCTGCCGAACGTGCTCGCGCCGCGCCAGCTCGACGCGACCGCGGCCACGTGGCCGATCACGGCGGCCGATGCGGTCGTCTGCTGCAACATGATCCACATCTCGCCGTGGGACGCGACGCTCGGGCTCGTCGCGGGGTCCGCGCGGATAGGTGCGAAGGTGCTAGTGCTCTACGGGCCGTATCTCGTCGACGGTGAGACCGCGCCTTCGAACCTCGAGTTCGATCGTTCGTTGCGCAACCGCGATCCGCGCTGGGGCGTGCGCGAGCTTCGCGAGGTCGAGGCGGCGGCGATCGCGGTGGGCTGGGAGTGGAGCCACATGGTCACGATGCCGGCGAATAACCTGACCGTGATCTTCGAGCGCGCTACTTCTGTTTGAGGTTCGAGCAGCCGATCTGCTCGCCGCCGTTGCACGCCTGCGAGAAGAAGCCGCGTGCGGCCTCGAGATCCTGCGCGCCACCGAGACCGTCGCGCAGGAGGACGCCGACGTTGTTGCAGGATTGCAGGTTCTTTGCCGGGCATGCCTTCGCGTAGAGCAGCCGCGCGGCTACTAGATCGCGCGCGTCTCGCGGTGGCGGCGCAGTCCCAGGGCGAGCCCGCTCACGCCGAGTGCGAGGGCGATCGCGCCACCGCAGATCGCGGACGGATCGCGATACGTGAACGTGTGAGCGCGCCGTCGACGGTCGTCACGCCTCGGCCATCGAATGGATGAGGAACGGCAACAGGCCCGCGACTCCACCGGCGAACGCGACGTTGCCGGCGTTCGAACGGAGCTGCAGCTCGTCACTCACCGGACCGGTTTGCCGCTCAACCGAACGTGATGCCCTGGGCGAGTGGCAGCTCCGACGAGTAGTTGACCGTGTTCGTCGCGCGCCGCATGTAGTTCTTCCATGCATCCGATCCCGATTCCCGCCCGCCGCCGGTCTCCTTCTCGCCGCCGAACGCGCCCCCGATCTCGGCGCCACTCGGTCCGAGGTTGACGTTCGCGATGCCGCAATCGCTGCCCGATGGTGACAGGAATCGCTCGGCCTCGCGGAGGTCGGTCGTGAAGATGCAAGACGACAGACCCTGCGTGACCTCGTTGTGAAGGGCGATCGCGGTGTCGAGCTCGCGGTAGCCCATCACGTAGAGGATCGGCGCGAAGGTCTCGGTGCGGACGACCTCGCTCTGCGCAGGCATCCGCACGATCGCGGGCTCGACGTACGCGCCGCCTTCGCAACCATCGATCTCGACGCTGCCCCCGCCGCTGACCGCGCCGCCTTGCGTGCGGGCATCGCCGAGTGCCGTGGCCATCGCGGTCGCCGCGGCGCGATCGATCAACGGCCCGACGAGCGTGCTTGCCTCGCGCGGATCCCCGATGCGCAGCTGCGCATAGGCGCGCTCGACTCGAGCGACGAGCTCTTCGCGAATCGTGTCGTGCGCGATCAGCCGGCGCAGGCTCGTGCAGCGCTGGCCACAGGTGCCTGCGGCCGAGAACACGATCGCGCGCGTCGCGAGCTCGAGGTCCGCCGATGGCGCGACGATCATCGCATTGTTGCCGCCGAGCTCGAGCAACGAGCGTCCGAACCGCGCCGCCACCTTCGGTGCGATCGCTTTGCCCATCCGGGTCGAACCGGTCGCACTCACGAGCGCGACCCGAGGATCTGCGACGAGCGCTTCGCCGGTCGCGGGGCCGCCGATCACGAGCTGGGAGAGCCCCGACGGCGCGGCTCCGAACTTCGCCGCAGCGCGCTCGAACAGCGCCGCGCATGCGAGCGCGGTCAACGGCGTCTTCTCGGACGGCTTCCACACGACCGCATCGCCGCACACGATCGCGAGCGTGAAGTTCCACGCCCACACCGCGACCGGAAAGTTGAAGGCGCTGATCACGCCGACGACGCCGAGCGGATGCCAGGTCTCGGCCATGCGATGACCGGGGCGCTCCGAGGCGATCGTGAGGCCGTAGAGCTGGCGCGACAGCCCGACGGCGAAGTCGCAGATGTCGATCATCTCCTGAACCTCGCCACGCGCCTCCGCCGTGATCTTGCCGGCCTCGATCGTCACGATCGCCGCGAGCTCGTCCTCGTGCACGCGCAGCTCTTCACCGAACCGCCGGATCAGCTCGCCCCGGCGAGGCGCCGGAACCGAGCGCCAGATCGTGAACGCCGCGTGGGCACGCTCGATCGCGCTGGCGACCTCCGCGGGGCCTGCGACGGCGAGCTGCGCCGTGACCGAGCCATCGATCGCGGAGGTTGCGACGAGCTCACCCGTGGAGGGGTGGAGCGTGACACCGAGCGCTGCGAGCTGCCGCGTGCAATCCATGTCGCCTCATACTATGTGGCTGGCGGGACTTCGAGCGTGATCCGCCCGAGCATGCCGGCGCGGAACTCGTGGACGAGCAGCTCGGCGGCCTTGTGCGGATCGATCACGCCGCCCTTGAGCAACAAGCCGCGACGGCGCCCGATCTCGTTCAGCATCGCGGTCGGATCGGCAGGGCGCTTTTCGAGCTTGTAGCGCGCCATCACGAGCGCGGAGTAGCGCTCGAGGAGCACGCCCGCGTTGAACAACCCGACCTGGTAGTAATCGATCGCGGTATCCGGAATCGAGCCCGCGAACGCGAGCCGGAACGCGCGGCGCTCGTCCTCGATCTTCGGCCACATCAACCCGGGCGTGTCTGTCAGCTGCATGCCATCGGGCAGGGTGACGGCTTGCTGTTCCTTGGTGACCGCGGGCTTGTCACTGACCTTCGCGACGGCGCGGTTCATCAGCGTGTTGACGAGCGTGGACTTGCCGACGTTCGGCACACCGGCGATCAGCGCGCGCACCGCCTTGTCCTTGCCGCGATGCTGCGCGAGATCGCGGCACAGCTCCGAGATCCGTTTGCGCGTGACCTGCGGTCGGTCGGTCGTCGCCGCGAATGCCTGCACGTTCGGCAAGCCGTTGAAGTAGTCGATCCACGCCTTCGTCGCTTCGGGGTCAGCTAGGTCACTCTTCGTCAGCACCCGGACGACGGGCTTGTCGCCACGCAGCTCGGCGATCACCGGGTTCGAGCTCGAGGTCGGCAATCGGGCATCGAGCACCTCGATCACGACATCCTGCGACGGCATGCGCTCGGCGAGCTCGCGCCGTGCCTTCGTCATGTGACCTGGGTACCATTGGAGACTCATCGCGCTTCGTGGCGTTATACGCTGTGGAAAGCCCCTTCAGGTCGCCTGAGATTGGCCGATTTGGTATGCAGGATACCGACGTGTTGGCAACCCAGTGCCGGCTGCTCTACGCCGGGCCCGACGAACTCCACCTTCCGGATGCAACGATCGAGGTCGTGCGCACCGCGGCAGAGTGTGCGCAGCATGCCGTTGCCGGCTTCGATGCGGTGATCGTCGATTGGACGGTCTCGGAGGGCCTGATCGCGAGGATTCGCGCCAATGGCGCGGAGATGCCGATCCTGATGATCTCGCGCGACGACGTCTGTGCACTCCAGGCGCTCTCCGCCGGGGCGACCGACTACGTGATCAAGGCGAGTAACTATGCCACCGAGCTGCCGACTCGAGTTCGCGGTGCGATCGTGCGCTCCCAGCGGACCGTTGCGGCCGAGCACGCCGAGAACCGATTCCGCGGCTTGTTCGAACATTCGCCGAATTGCCTCTGGGAAGAGGACGGCTCGGAGCTCAAGAAGCACTTCGATCAGCTGCGCGCGCAGGGCGTCAGCGATTTCCGCACGTACTTTCGCGAGCACCCCGATCAGATCGGGCACTGCATGTCCTTGGTCAAGGTGCTCGATGTCAATCAGGCCTCGGTCCGCCAGTATGAGGCGCGCGACAAGGTCGAGCTGATCGCCGGGCTCGCGCGCACGTTGACCGTCGAATCGGCGGCCGTGCTCGGCGAGCAGCTCGTCGCGCTCGCCGAGGGGGCGCTGCTGTTCGAGGCCGAGACCGTCGATCAGACCTTCAGCGGTCGCAAGAATCACATCCTGTTGAAGACGCTCGTCGCACCGGGTAGCGAGCACACGTTCGAGAAGGTCTACGTCTCGATCGTCGATATCACCGCGCACAAGCTCGCCGCGCAGCAAGCGAGCGAGCTCGCGCTGTTCCCGCAGCTCAACCCGAACCCGGTGCTCCAGCTCTCGGCGCACGGCGTGATCGAGTACGCGAACCCCGCCTCCAACGCGCTCGCCAAGGCACTCGGCGTCACGCTCGTCGCGCTGTTGCCCGTGAACACGGTCGCGCTGATCACCGAGGCGCTCGCGACGGGCAAGGCGAGTCCTCCGCTCGAGACGCTCTACAACACGCGCATGCTGTCGTGGTCGTTTCATCCGATCGGCGCGCAGCGGATCGTGCATTGCTACATCGTCGATATCACCGAGCGGCTGCACCTCGAGGAGCAGCTACGCCAGTCGCAGAAGATGGATGCGATCGGTCACCTCGCGGGCGGGATCGCGCACGACTTCAATAACCTGCTGACCGTGATCTACGGCAACACCGTCGTGTTGCAGCGCAAGGGCGCCTCCGAGGCGCTCGATTCGATCGCGCAGGCGACCGAGCGCGCGTCGACGCTGGTCCGCCAGCTGCTCGCGTTCAGCCGGCGCCAGGTGCTCCAGATGCGCGACCTCGAGCTCAACAGCACGGTGGTCACGCTCGTGAAGATGCTCGAGCGAGTCGTGCGTGAAGATGTCGAGGTCCGGCTCGACCTCGCGACGACCAGGGTGTGGACGCGCGCGGATGCCGGCATGCTCGATCAGGTGCTGATGAACCTCGTCGTCAACGCGCGCGATGCGATGCCGCAAGGGGGCGCGCTGGTGCTCTCGACCGCGATCGAGTGGGTCGCCGAGGATCAGGTTCCGGAGCTCGCGCCGGGCCCGTACTCGTCGTTGCAGGTGCGCGATACCGGCATCGGCATCTCGAACGAGAACATCCTGCGGATCTTCGATCCGTTCTTCACGACGAAGGAGCTCGGCAAGGGCACCGGGCTCGGCCTCGCGACCACGTTCGGGATCGTCAAGCAGCACGGTGGCGCGATCGCGGTCGAGAGCGAAGTCGGCAAGGGCACGACGTTCACCGTGTATCTACCGGCATCGCGCGAGTCCGCGCTCCAGGCCGTGCCGCCGCCCGAGGCGATGCCTCGCGGCGGCTCGGAATCGATCCTCGTCGTCGAGGACGAGGAGCCGGTGCGCAAGCTCGTCCAGCAGGTGCTCGAGCTCCACGGATATGACGTCGAGGTCGTCGGCACCGGCGCCGAGGCGCTCCAGCGCGGCCGCAGCTTCGATCTCGTCCTGACCGACATGATCATGCCCGGAGGGATTTCGGGGCGCGATCTTGCCACCCGGCTACGCACGACCAAGCCTGATCTCAAGTTCGTCTACATGAGCGGCTATACGCGCGAGCTCGCCGAGCATTCGAGCGAGCTGCGCGAAGGCACGAACTTCCTGCAGAAACCGTTCGGGCCGACGCAGCTGCTGTCGTGCGTGCGGACCTGCCTCGACGATTAGCCGCGGTCCATGGCATACAGTGCCATGGCCTCGGAGCGAATCGATCCGCTCGCGCGGGAGCTCGGGTTCGTTGCTCCACCCGCGTGGTTGACCGCGCTCGCGCCGGCTCATCGCGCGACATTGCTCGTCGCGATCGCGGCCGAGCGTGCGCGGCGCGCGGCCGAGCTCCGCGAGGCGATCGATGCAGCGCTCGAGCACGTGCCCTGGATCCTGCGCGTGGCGCTGCGCAAGGTGCTGTTCCCGTGACGATGGCGCGTCGCGGCGAGATCGTGAAGCTCGAGCGCGTGCTCGGCAACAAGCAGCTCGGCTATCTCGACGAGCTCGATGCCGCCAGCCTGCATTCGCTGCGCGAGGCACTCTCGGCGAGCCTGTTCGACGACGCGAAGCCCGTACTCCAGCGCGTCGCGACGGGCTCGAAGCTATTGCCCACGTCGCTCGTCGCGAAGGTCGGCGAGCGCGTCTTCGGCGCGACGCTGTGCGCCCAGGTCGCGGGCTTGCTCGCGCCGTCCTACGCGCTCGACCTCGCGCTGCGAATGTCGAATCCCTTCCTCGCCTCGGTGTCGGCGATGATCGATCCGCGCAGTGCCGGGGAGGTCGTCGCGGCCATTCCTGCCGATCGGATCGTCGCGGTCGCGGCGGTGCTGATCGAGCGTGGTGATTTCGTGACGATGGCGCGGTTCGTCGACTACCTGTCGCCAGCGACGATCGGCGCCGTGATCGAGAGTGTCGCGGACGAGCTTCAGTTGCTGCAGATCGGCGCGTATGTCGAATCGCCGGCCAAGCTACGCGAGCTCGTCGGCCAGCTCGCGTTCGAGCGCACGCGCAAGATGCTCGCAGCGCTCCGCGGGGCCCATGCCGAACGCTGGCTCGAAGCACTCTCGATCGCGGAGGCCCTCGATGAAGAGGGGCGCGGCAAGCTCGGCGACATCGCGGCAGAGCTCGAGCCCGAGGTCATGCGCTCGTTGATCGCGGTCGCCAAGCGTCATGGGGTGTGGGAGGCCGCGCTGGCGTTCGCGTCTGCGATGAGCGAGGCGGGTAAGCAGAAGTTCTTCGCGCTCGCGCACGAGCTCACGGAGGCCACGTGAGCGAGCCATTCTCCGAGAGCTTGTGCCGGCGCTGCAAGTTCGTACGCCTCGTCAACACGGTGCGCACGGAGTTCCTCATGTGCACCGAGCCGACGCTGCCGAAGTACGGGCCACAGCCAGTGCGTGCGTGTCGCAGCTTCGTGCCGGCATAGTCCGTTCGTTGCTGTTGCGCGCGTCATGCAGGTTGACGGCAACCCCACCATGCTGATGCTCGGAGTATCGCGCCGCTGGTGAGCCAGCTAGACGGTCGCGTCGGCGCGCCCGTTCACCGCGCGCGTGATCACGCCCGCAGGGGTGATCGTGCACGAGCCGCCCTGGCCGGCGACCTCGACCACGCCGCGCGCCCAGTTCGCATTCGCGACGTGCAGATCGAAGCGCTGCGCGAGCTCCGCGAGGTGCTCGGCGCGCGTATCGATCTGCTCGACCCACGCACTCGGAAACAACAGGAGGTCGGCAGCCAGGAGCTCGGGCACGGCATCGTGATGGATGAAGTGCAGGTCGTAACAAATCGCGATCGTGACGAGCGTACCGGCAAGCTCGATCACCGGTGGGCGCTGTGGGCCCGGCGTCGCCCACGTCTCGGGGCGCCACGGGTGGCGCTTGCGGTACACGAAGGCGAGGTCGCCACGCGGATCGAAGCAGGTCATCGCGTTGTAGAGCGCCGCACCTTCGCGCAACACGAGCGAGCTCACGAGGTGGATCCCGCGGCGACGCGCGAGGGCCGCGCAAGCCGTCGCGGTCGGGCCATCGATCGGCTCGGCGAGCGATGCGAGATCGAAGTTGCCTTCCGGAGAGACGTAGCCATGCAGCGCTGCCTCGGGCACCACCACGAGGTCGGTCGCGGGACCGGCCGCGATCCGCGCATCGATCTCGGCGAGCACGCGGGTGGGCTCCGCATACGACGCCGGGAGCTCGAGGACGGTCACGCGCACCGCATGCGTGTACCATCGCTCGATGAAGTCGGCTGCATGGATCGCGCTCGTGGTCGCGTGCAGCAACTCGAACCCGATGTCTCACCCCGATGACAACGATGCCCACCCTGCGAGTGATGCCCTGGCGCTCGATGCCGCTGCACCGCCGCACTATGTCGCCTATATCAGCGGCTACGGCCCGAACATCGCGTGGTTCGATTTCACGCCGACGAACGGCGCGCTGACTCGGGTCGGCACGCTCGCGGCGAATCAACCCTCGTTCATGGCGCTGACCTCGACTCACGCCTTCGCGGTCGACGAAGGTGGCAACAAGGTCGGCGCCTACGCGATCGATCAAGCCACCGGTGCGCTGACGTTCATCAATGCTGTCCCTTCGAGTGGTGCCGGTCCCGCCCACGTCTCGGTCGACCACGGTGGCTCATACGCGCTCGTCGCGAACTACGGCGGTGGCACGGCCGCGGTGTTGCCGGTTCGCGCCGATGGTGGCCTCGACGCCGCGCAGCTCACACTGTCGCCCGGCGCGAACGCTCACGAGTTCCTCACCGATCCGGCGAACAAGTTCGCGTTCGTGCCGTGCAAAGGGTCGGACTACGTCGCGCAGTACACGTTCGTGGCGGCGACAGGTGCGGTCGCTGCCAATGCGGTCCCTCATCTCGCCTCGGCCGCGGGAGCCGGCCCTCGCCACCTGGCCTTCGCGCCGGATGGCGCACACGCGTACGTCGTCACCGAGACGGCGAGCACCCTGATGGCGCTCGCGTACGATGGCGCGACCGGCCAGCTCTCGGCGCTCCAGACCGTCTCGATCCGCGCCTCTGGTGCGACGGGCACGAATACCGGCGCCGAGGTCGCGGTCCATCCGAACGGAAGATACGTCTACGCCTCGAATCGCGGCGACGACAACATCGCGGTGTTCTCGATCGACAGCAGCAGCGGCAAGGTCACGTCGGTCGCACACACCCCGACCGGTGGCATGACGCCGCGAATGTTCGCGATCGATCCGACCGGCACGTGGCTGTTCGCCGCGAATCAGAATTCTTCGACCGTCACCACCTTCGCGATCGACCCAGCGACCGGCCAGCTCGCCGCCAGCGGCACCCCCCTCGCGATCGATCAGCCTTCGTTCGTCGGCTTCGTCGCGTTACCTGCGCGGTGATCGTATGGTCGCGGCATGGCGACCCTGCTGACTCACGCGGAATCGACCGGCTACAAAGAGACGTCGTTGCACCGCCACGTGATGGCGCACCTCGCAGCGTTGCGCGATCTCGACGATCCGCGCTTTTACCTCGGCTCGTTTGGCACCAGCCCGCAGGGTCGCGACCTGCCGCTCGTCGTGATGTCCGCCCAGGGCATCATGACGCCCGCCCAGGCGCGCGCGAAGGGCCTGCCCGTCGTGCTCGTGATCAATGGCATCCACGCCGGCGAGGTCGAGGGCAAGGAAGCATGTCAGATGCTGATGCGCGACATCCTCGATGGCACGCATGCGAGCTTGATCGAGCAGCTCGTGCTCGTGATCGTGCCGCTCTTCAATCCCGATGGCAACGACGCGCTCGATCCCGAGAACCGCAAGCTGAACCTGCCGCGCCTCGAAGGCCAGATCGGCCCGAAGCTCGTCGGCACGCGCGTCAACGGCATCGACGTCAACCTCAACCGCGACTACATGCGGCAGCAGGCGAGCGAGATGCGTGCGCTCCAGCAGCAGGTCGTGCACGTGTGGCTACCCGATCTCACGATCGATACCCACGCGACGAACGGCTCGGTCCATCGGTTCTCGATGACCTACGACATCCCGCACACCGGCGAGAGCGGGCGCGCGGAGCCGATCACGTACATGCGCGATCAGGTGATGCCAGTCATCACCAAGGCGCTCGCGACCGACCACCAGCTGCTCGCCGGTTGGTACGGTAATTTTGTCGAGGACGAACGCGCCCTCGATGCGCGCCGCGACGCCGATCCGAGCGCAGCCGTGACCGAAGGCTGGATGACGTATCCGCACAATCCGCGGTTCGGTAGCAACTACCGTGGGCTCTCGAACCGGCTCGATCTGTTGCTCGAGTGCTACTCGTACCTCGCGTACCCCGAGCGCGTGCGCACGACCTACGCGACGATCCTCGAGGCGCTGATCTTCGTCACCGCGCACGCCGACGAGGTCGTGCAGGTGGTCGCCGCATCCGCCGCGCCACGTGATCGGATCGCGGTGCGCTACAAGCTCGAAGCGTTCGCCGAACCGATCACGATCGCCACGCTCACCCCGCGATCGCTCGACGGCACGCCGACCACCGTGAACGTGAAGTACTTCGCGAACTTCATCGGCACCACGGTGGTCGAGCGGCCGCCCGCCTACATCGTCCCGCCGGAGATGGCCGCACACCTCGCACTCCACGGCATCGCGAGCACGCCGGTCACGGGCGAGCACGATGTCGAGGTCGCGACGGTCACCGGCTTCACGACCGAAGGCGGTCGCAAGATCCTCGAGGCGTCCGAGGTCGGCGATCTCGAGGTTGCGTGGAAGCGTGGCGGACGCGCGGTGCCCGCGGGCGCGCGCTTGGTCCGCACCGATCACGCGTCGGCCGCGGTCGTCGTCTATCTGTGCGAGCCCGAAAGCGACGATGGCGCCGTCGAGAACGGTGTCATCGCGGCCCCGAAGGCGGGCAGCGAGTTCCCGATCTGGCGCGCGTACTGACCTAGTTATGCTTCGCCGAGCTCTTGATCAGACCGTAGAGCTGGGTCGCGAGCGCCGGGCTGAAGGTCGAGCCGGGCGTGCTCGTCGCGCCGTTGCCACGCGAATCCAGGATCGAGAACACCTCGCCGTCCTTCTCGACGTAGACCGCGAAGTGCGCCTCCGGCTGGTACTTGGTGCCGTTCGCTTCGTCCTTCATCTGCTCGGTGTAGACGAAGCCGTTCGGCTCGTCCGTGAGGATCTTGCCGTTCTGGTAGCTCACGCCGTTGAGCGGAATCGTCTGATCCGACTTCTTGGCGTCCTCGATCTTCGAGACCGCGACGTTGCTCACGGTGAGCGTGTAGAGATCGCTGATCTGGACATCGACGCCACCGTTGCCGTTCTTCTCGAGCTTGGCGTCCTTCGGGACCTTCATCGACAGGTTGATCATCGGCGAGGTGTCGTGGAGGTTCTTCACCACCCAGTCGGCCTCGTTGATCTTGATCGTCGGCGCGAGCTCGCCGGTCGGCTTGTCGCCCGACGCGGTCTTGTCGGCGACGACGGCCGTGTCTCCAGCGCTGTCCTTTTTGCCGCAACCAGCGGTCGTGAGCGTGAGCGCGGCGAGGAGGGTGCATCCAATGGAAGTGACGTTCATGTGGGGCCATACTTCACGGTTCGTGCCAAGCAGATGGGCACAGCACCACGATTCAGCGCGTTCGTCGGCGCTGGTCGGCGCTCGTTGGGTCCAGTCAAACCCGGTCGCGACGAGAAGTTGGGTACAACGGAGGCGTGCCCGAGGCCAGCGGCGATCTGGAAGAGCCGTCCCCGCGCAAGCTCGCTCTGGCCCTCGCGCCGGGGACGCTGCTCGCGGGCATCGCGGGAGGCATCGTGTTCCCGATCTTTCCGATCGTCGGCAAGCAAGTCGGCCTACCGCTGTGGTTCATCGGCTTGATCCTCGCGGCGAACCGCGCGGTTCGCGTGGTCGTCGCTCCGCTGGTCGGCGTGCTGGTGGATCGCTTCGGGGGGCGACCGACGCTGTTGATCGGGCTCGCGATCCAGATCGGCGTCGCCGCTCTCTATCTGTACGGCCTCGTCACGCATCACGAGGGTGGTGCGTTCCTCGGCGGACGGCTGCTGCATGGCCTCGGCTCGGCGTGCGTGTTCGTCGCCGCCCAGGCGCTCGCGCTGCAAGCGGGTGGTCCGAACCACAAGGGCGGTGCGGCGGGCCTCGTGCGCGTCGCGATCGTGCTCGGCGTGCCGATCGGCTTCGTGATCGGTGGCCTACTATCAGGCGCGATCGGTCATGTCGGGGTGTTCGTCGTCGCGGGCATCGCGATCACGCTCGCGCTGGTCGCGGCGTACTTCACGGTTCCAGATCTGCGTGCCTCGTTCAAGCAACGGCCCTCGTTCGTCGTGATCGTCCAGGCGATGCGCAACCGCGCGTTGCTCGGCCTCGGCGGCATCAACTTCGCGCTCGCGTTCGCCGCGAGCGGCATGGTGCTGACCACGTTGCCGCTGCTCGTCGAGAGCCGTCACTTGATGGTGTTCGGCCGCGACACCGAGGGCACTGCCGGCATCCTGATGGGGATCCTGTCGATCAGTGATGCCGCGTTCACGCCGTTCGCCGGCGCGATCGGTGATCGCAAGAATGCCCACGCCGAGGTCGCGGCGGTCTCGCTCGCCATCTCGGCGTTCGGCCTGATCGCGATCGCGTTCGCCGACGGCGTGCTCGGCACGGGCATCGGGATCAGCCTTGTCGGGCTCGGCGCCGCGGGCCTCGGTCCTTCGGTGCTCGTGATGATGGGCGTGATCGTGCCGGCCGATCGCCGCGGCACCGGCGCCGGCATCTTGCAGCTGTGTGGCGATGCAGGCGGCATGCTCGGCCCCTTGGTCGGCACCACGCTGTTCGCGGGGAGCACGACCGGCCCGTACGTCGTGACCGCGGGTCTCGTCGCCTTGTTCATTCCCGTCGCGCTCCGGCTCGCGAGATCGACGCGCAGCTAGGCTCTTTCCGGATCGGCCGCCTATGACGCGCGGAGGTGCTCGACGAGCAAGCCCACACGCGCCTGGTTGCAGTGCTGTGCGCGATACAGTGCATGCACGTGCACCGGCTCCGAGCCCCACCCTGGCAACACGACGCGTAGGCGCTTCGCGGCGATATCCTCGCGCACGAACCACTCGGGCCACAGCGCGATGCTATCGCCTGCGAGTGCGCAGGTCGTGCAACACGTGGCCCGCGTTGCACGAGAACCAACCGCACGGTGACCGGGATGCGCGCGCGGCGTTTACCGTTGCTGAGGTTCCAGTAGTCAGCGATTATCGGGTGCTTCTCGGCCACGTCGGTCGACCATTCGACGGATCGACACGCCGGCCGATGTTCTTTCGCGGTAGAGATAACCCCGCGAGATGTTGAAGCGATACGTCCAGTGGATCGAGCGATATCGCTGGTTCGTCGTGATCGGCTCGATCGTGATCGCGTGTGCCGGCGGCGCCGTCGCTTCGAAGATCTCGGTGCTCGCGGACTTCTCGTACCTGCTCCCGCAGTCCGCGCGTTCCGTGAAAGACCTCCGCGCGATCGAGAGGCGCACGCGCGTGGTCGGCTCCTCGATGTTCGTCATCAAGTCGGAACAGCCCGTGAGCCGCAAGCAGGCCGCGCTGCTCGCGAAGGACCGGATCACCGCGCTCGGCCCCGAGTGGATCGCGAGCATCACGTTCGATCATCGCGTCGAGCACGCGTTCGCGTGGGCGAATCGCTGGCTCGGTGCCGATGTCAAAGACCTCGCGAAGGCGCGCGATGCGCTCGAGTCCGAGATCGGTCACGCGAAGCTCCTCGCGAATCCCTTGTACATCTCGCTCGACGACGACGAGCCCGGCAAGCACGACAATAAAGATCTCCATGACCTGGAGCAGAAGCTGAAGGATGCGGAGCGCGATCGCGATGACCCGGGCGAGTACGTCTCGAAGGACGGCCACGTCCAGACGATGATCATCCACCTCGGCTTCTCGTCGGGCGATGTCGACAAGGATCGCGTGTTCCTCGCCAAGCTCGAGGCGATCGGCGCCGCGATCCATGCCGAGTTCCCCGAGGTCAGCGCCGGCGTCGCGGGAGACGTCCCGGTCAGCATCGCCGAGCACGACGCGATCTTGAACGGCATGCTGCGCGCCACGCTCGTCACGGTCGTGCTCGTGCTGATCGCGCTCGTCTGGTACTTCCGCTCGGTCCTCGCGATCGGGGCGCTGTCGTGGTCGCTCATGGTCGGCACGATCCTGACGTTCGCCGTCGCGAAGCTCACGCTCGGGTATCTCAACGCGGCGACGGCGTTTCTGTCGTCGATCGTGATCGGCAACGGGATCAACGTAGGGATCCTCGTCACCGCGCGCTATCTGGAAGAGCTCCGCGCGGGCAAGACCGCGAGCGAGGCGCTGCACGAGGCGGTCGCTCGCACGATCGCCGGCACGTTCACCGCGGCGCTCACCGCAGCGGCCGCCTACGCGTCGTTGATCATCACGATCTTCCGCGGCTTCCGACACTTCGGGATCATCGGGGGCATCGGCATCCTGCTGTGCTGGATCAGCGGCTACGTCGTGCTGCCGGCCGCGCTCGCGGTCGCCGCGAGGTGGATCAAGCCGCGCGGCAAGGATGCTCCCGGGCGCTGGCTCGGTAAGCTGCTACCGAACCGGCTCGACGTGGTCGTGATGGTCACGCTCGGCGTCACGGTGGTGGCGGGCGTGATCACCGCGCGGTTCCTGGCCGGCGAACCGTTCGAGACCAACTTCAAGAACCTGCGCTCGCACTCCGAGGGCATCGTCGAGGCGCAGAAGTGGATGACCGTCGTCGACCAGTCGTTCGGCCAAGGTCTCGATTCGGGCTTCGCGATCGTCGTGCAGGATCGCAAGGACGTCGCGCCGATCGAAGCGAAGCTCCGCGCGGTCGATGTCGGCAAGCAACCAAAAGAGAAGCTGTTCGACAACGTCGTCTCGATCGACGACATCGTGCCGAAGGATCAGGACGAGAAGATCCGGATCCTCGGCGAGATTCGCACGCTGCTCTCGGGCAAGGACATCGAGCAGCTCGACGACAAGGAGCGGGCAGACCTCGAGAAGCTGGTGCCGCCAGAGGTGATTCCGAAGCTCACGGATCGTGACATCCCCGAAGAGATCGCGTGGCCGTTCATCGAGTCCGATGGTACGCGGGGGCGGATCTTGCTCGCATCGCTCGGCAAGGGCTACGAGGTCTGGGACACGCGCGACACGACGCGGTGGGCTGCCCAGGTGCGTGCCCTCGGGCTGCCGGATGACGTTCACCTCGGCGGTGCATCGTTCGTATTCGCCGACGTGATCGATGGCGTGCTCTCCGACGGACCTCGCGCCACGCTCGCCGCTGCGCTCGGCGCCATCCTGATCGTGTTGCTCGTGATCGGGCCGAACCGTTTCGGCGTGGTCACGATCGCGTGTGGCTTGTCGGGCACGCTGTTGATGCTCGGAATCTCGGCGGTCGCGGGGCTCAAGGTCAACTTTCTCGATTTCGTCGCGCTGCCGATCACGATCGGGATCGGGATCGAGTACGCGGTCAACATCGTGACGCGCGCCCGCCAAGAGGGGCTCGATCACGGCCGTGAGGTCGTCGCGTCGACCGGTGGCGCGGTCGTCTTGTGCTCGTACACCACCACCGTCGGTTACGGTTCACTCTTGTTGTCGCAGAACCTCGGCATCCGCTCGTTCGGCGTCGCCGCGATGCTCGGCGAGGTCACGTGCCTGGTGGTCGCGCTCTTCTTGGCGCCGGCGCTGCTGTCACTGATGGCGAAAAAGCGCGCAGCAAAGACCGCGGCGTGATGCGCAAGATCGCGGCGACCAGCCCGACGTAGGTCGCGGCGATCGCGGCGACGACGATCGCGAGCGGCCACCCACGGACCGCGAAGCCGACGCCGGCCGCACCGAGCGCGCACGTGAGAGGGCCGGCGAGCGCGCGCAGGTATGTTGTCAGGCGCAGCTCGATCGCCGGCAGCGCGAAGCTCACGAGGACCGCGAACGCGATGGGGTAGCCGATCGCCCACGCCCACGCGACCGCGACGTAGTCGCTGCCCACGTGCGCCGCGATGGCGAACGCGGTCGGCAACACCACCGCGGCGATCGCGTTGTATACGAACACGCGCTTCGGCTTGCCGACCGCCGCGAGCACCGGGGGGATCACGAACCCGATCGCGCGGAGCCCACCGACGACGCACAGGATCCTCGCCGCGGTCCCGGCCGAGCGCGGCATCGCGCCGTAGAGCAGTGCCAGGATCCGATCGCCGGCGAGCGCGACCGCGACCAGGAACGGCGCGAGCACGAGCAGGTTCTGCTGCGTGAACCGCACGAACGTCGCGCCGAGCTCCTTGCGTGGGACCTGGACGAACACCGGATAGGCGACCTCGGTGGTGATCATCGAGATCAGTCGCACGACGTCGAGCACGAGCTCGTACGCGAGCCGATACACGCCGACCGCGGCATCGCCGAACACCGCGCCGATCACGAGGTAGTCCGCACTCGTATAGACAAAATAGAGCAGCTCGCCACCGGAGAGCGCCGCGGTGAAGCCCGCGGCCCGCTTCGCCGCCACGCGATCGAAACGCCACGCCGGTCGCCACGCGCCGCGCACCTGCAAGGCGATCGTCGTGACGACGGTGTTCACGATCGGCCCGAGCGCGAAGCACCAGATCCGCAACTCCGGCACGCCGTGCGCACCGAGATAGGCGAGGGAGAGCTTGGTCGCCATCTCGGCCAGGCCGGCGATCACGCGGATCACCGACAGCTCGTGGAACCTCATCGCGCGCTTCATCCGCGCCTCGGGCACCACACCGCCGGTCATCACGACCAACCGCACGCCGTACGCGGCGATCAAGCTCGCGATGATCGGTAGCTCGAACAGCGTCGCCACGATCGGTCGCGCAGCCGAAGCGACGATCAGGACGCCGCACGCCGCCGCTAGATTCGACCAGAACACCGAGTCTTCGTCGGCCTTGGCGCCATCCCGCACGAGCACCGCGCCGAACCCCATCCCGCCCAGCCGATCCAGGATGGGAAACACTGCGATCGCGAGGGTCGCCGCGCCGAAATCCGCGGCCGAGACCCACAGCCGGATGCACAGCAGCGTCGAGATCAAGTCGAGGATGCCGAGTGCGCCACTGGCCGCAGCTACCCAGGCCGTGCTGCGTGCGACCGTGGACCGATCGAGCACGCCACGTTATGCCACGGAGTTGCGTGACCGGCGCGACCGAGCGATCTTCTGGTTCTCGCGCAGATTTCTGCCGCTCTAAAGCCCTGCGGGCCGTGTTATCCACGGCCCCATGTCGTCCCACCGCACGTCGCAGGCTCGGGCCGACTCGGTGACGCTCGCGCTCGGCCTGACCGCGATCTTCGGGGTGATCTACGCGGTGGTCGCGCGCTACGCGTTCGATGGGTTCCCGTACTCCGGCGACGAGTACTCGCTCGCGCTCCAGAGCGAGCTGTTCGCGAAGGGCCTACTCAAGGTTGCCGCGCCGGAGCACCTCGAGTGGCTGCGCATCGATCACGTCGTGATCGATCAGTTCGTGCGATCCAAATATCCGCCCGGTGGGCCGGCGCTGCTCGCGATCGGTACCCGCTACGGCTACGCCTGGCTCGTCACGCCCATCGAGGGTGCGGTCACGCTCGCGATCGTATGGCACACCGTGCGCCGCGTACTCGGTGCGCGGCCGGCACTGATCGCGCTCGTCGCGCTCGGGAGCGCACCGTTGTTCATGTTCGATGCGGCGTCGTTCTACACGCACACGCCGACGCTGCTGTTCCTCGCGATCGCGTTCGCAGCGGTCGCGCAATGGACGAAGTCCGAAGGCCTCGTGTGGCTGATGATCACCGGTGCGGCGATCGGTTGCGCCTTCTTGATCCGTCCGGTCGATGCGCTGCTCTTCGGCGTGGCGTTGCTCGTGTTCCGATCGCCGCGCGCGGTGATCGTGCCGGCGGTGTGTGCCCTGCCGTTCGTCGCGGTCAACCTCTGGTACCAAAAGCAGCTGTTCGGCGGCTACTTCACCGACGGCTACCACGCGTATCACGCGACCTTCATCGCGCTGTACGGCGAGCTAACGGCGGAGAACCCGGTCGGTCCCCAGCACCTGATCAGCCCGATCCAGCTGTGGAACCACCTCGATATCTTCGGTCAGATGTGTCTGCAGTGGACCGTGCCGGGCACCGTGATCGCGGCGCTGTTCGGTGCGCCGGCGATCGGCAAGGAGCACCCCGCACGCAAGATGCGGACGTTCTCGATCTCGATCGTGGTCGTGTTCTGCGTCGCCTTGATGGTGATGCTCTCGGACCCGGACGATGGCCCGCATCCGCGCTACCTCACGCCGACCCTGATCCCGCTCGCGCTCCTCGCCGCCGCGGGCTTCGAGCCACTGTGCAAGGCGATCGCTGCGAAGTTCGGTCGTCGGATCCAGATCACCTTCGTCACGTGCGCGGTGCTGTTCGGGCTCGCCCAGTTCGGCTCGTATCTCCAGGATCGAATTCCGAAGGTGTGGAAGCGGGACGGGCTCTACCAGGTGGCGGCCGCGCTGCCCTACGGTGCGGTCGTGATCGTGCGCGCGCAATATCCATCGCGGTTCGCGCGCAACGGGCCGTTCTTCACCGGCGTGCTGTATCTGTCGGTGGGGCCGGAGGTGACGCCAGTCGACGTCGGAGCCGCGTATCCGGATCGCCCGATCTATGAAGCGCATGAAGGCGTACCGTGGACGATCGAGCGAGTTCGCTGATCGCGAGGAGGCCTGGCCTCGCGCTGCTCGCGCTGTGCACGGCGCTGCGAGTGATCTCCTTGTTCTGGCCGTGCATCTCGGACGACGAAGCGACGTACTGTGTGGTCGGTCGCGAGATGCTGCACGGCCGCGCGCTCTATCTCGACATCGTCGATCACAAGCCCCCCGCGATCTATCTGGTCAACGAGCTGTGTCAGGCGATCGGTGGACCGGTCGCTGGCCAGTTCGTGCTCCACGCGCTGCTGATCCTCACGGTGTGGGGCACGGCGATGCTGCTGACAAGGATCGCGCGCCGGCTCGGCAGCGACGCGCGCACCGCGTCGATCGCGGCGCTGCTCTACATCGTGTTCACGACCACGTTGATCGATACCGATTCGCTCGCCGCGAACTGCGAGCTGTTCATGATGCTGCCGATCGCGGCATCGGTCGAAGCGTTCCTCGCCGATCGCTTCCTGTTCACCGGCGTGCTCGTCGGACTCGCGATGTTGTTCAAGTACCAGGCCGGGATCCAGCTGCCGCTCTTCGGCCTCACGATCCTCATCCGCGATCGCAGGCTGCCCCTCCAGATCGCGCTGCGCGGCGCCGCGATCGCGATCGGCTGCGCTGCTTCGATCGCGGCAGCCGCCGGCTACCTCCAGCTCCACCACGCGCTCGACGCCGGCTGGTTCTGGTTTCGCTTCAACTTCGCCTATATCGATACCGGCTCGAGCACCGCGAAGCTCACGGCGATGGTGTCGCGGATCGGGCTCGTCGTGATCGGTGCGGCGCCGCTCTACATCTGGGCCGTGCGCTCGGCACTCTTGCGCCGACCCCATCGCGCGTTCGTGCTCGGCTGGCTCGCGGTCAGTGCGCTCGCGATCATCGTCGGTGGGCGGTTCTTCGGCCACTACTTCCATCAGGTCACCGCACCGCTCGCAGTGCTCGCTGCGCCGGTCGCGGCCTCGTTTGCGGAGCGTCGCCTGCGGATCTTCATCGTGGCGCTCGCGGTCCCGGCCTCGATCTTCTTCGCGCTCGCCGCAGGCCACGATCAGATCATGCGCGCTGCAGGCGAGCCCGATCCGGACTACGCGAGCGTCGTGACGTACCTCGACGCGCACGGCACGCCTGACGACGGGCTTTGCGTGTGGGGTAATTCTCCGGTGTTGTACTTCGCGGCCGGGCGCCCGCTCGGTTGCCGGTTCGTGTTCTCGAACTACATCACCGGCATGTCACCCGCGACACCGAGTCAATCCGATCCGAGCATCGACTCGTCGAAGAATGCGGTGCCGGTCGCGACCGAGATGATGATCGCGGATGTCGTCGCGCGGGAGCCCACGTTCTTCGTCGATGCCTCGGTCGGCAACGTCGGCTTCTACGGCAAATACCCGCCGACGAAGTTTCCGTGGCTCGAGAAGGTCTTGTCCTGTCGGTACGCGCCGGAGATCGACATCGCGGGCATGCGGATCTATCGCCGACTCGTGACCCCGCGCTGTCGCTGAGCCGTCGCGAGCTAGCGCTGCTTCAGATCGAGCACCAGGCCCTCGGCCGCGACCACGCTCACGAGCCCGGGGGCGTTGGTCTTGACCCATGCGGCGGCGCTCTTGCCGATCGCATCGAGCGCGGCATCGTCGCGATCCGGATCGTGGTGGTACAGGGCGATGGTCTCGACCGAGGCCAGCTTCGCGAGCTCGAGCACTTCATCGACTACGGAGTGGCCCCAACCGCGCTTCGCGGGCATGTCGGCGTTCGTGTACTGTGCGTCGTGGACGAGCAGCGTGGCGCGTTCGGAGAACGTCGTGAGCGCTTCGATTGCCGAGCTTGGCGTGCCTGGGACCGAGAGCTCGTTGTCGGTGAGATAGACGATCGACGTGCCATCGCCATCGTCGATCCGGAAGCCTGTCGCGCCGCCTGGATGGTTGAGCTCGATGTGGCGCACGCTCGCGGAGCCGATCCGATGGATGCCGAGGTTCTCGACCCGTTCGATCGTGGCCGGGAGGTCGCCGAACGCGACCGGGAAGTGTGCGGTGTCGAACATGATCGGATTGCGCGTGCGGGTGATCCCGCGCTCGGTGGTCGGGTGCATCACGATCCGGGTCTCCTTCTTGTAGACCGGGCCGAAGAACGGCAAGCCGAGGATGTGATCCCAGTGCGCGTGGGTGATGAACAGATGGATCGGGTTCGTGTAGTGCTCGGCCTCGATCGACTTGCCGAGCTCGCGCAGCCCTGTGCCCGCGTCGAGCACGATCAAGGTGCCATCCGCGAGCCGGACCTCGAGACACACCGTGTTGCCGCCGTAGCGAACGGTCGACGGCCCGGGCGTTGGCACCGAGCCGCGTACACCCCAGAAGCGAACGCGCATCGCGTAACGGTACCCGAATCGCTGCCTCCGATCCTGCTAGCCTCGGCGAATGCCACGCCTGACGTCGCGCGAGGTGTTCACGCCGACCGCCTTTCCGGACTACACCTACGTGCAGCGCGACGAACGGCATCAAGAACGCTTGTTGCGCGAATGGGCGGCGCAGTCGTCGCAGCTCGCGTCGGTGTCGGGCCCGTCGAAGGCCGGCAAGACCGTGCTCGTGCAGCGCGTGATCGGTGTCGAGAACCTGGTGACCGTGAGCGGTGCGACGGTCCGGACCGCGGACCAGCTTTGGGAGCGCGTCCTCGATTGGTACGGCGAGCCCCACAGCACGACCGCGAGCTTGGTCGCGAGCGAAGGCGAGACCACGACGAGCGAGCTCGCAGGAAACCTCGGCGTCGCGGGCATTGGTGCCTCGACGCGACGGAGCAGCGCGCACGCGAACAGCGAAGGCCAGACGACTGCGGCAACCGTCAATCGCCGCGGGCTACCACAAGTGGTCGCCGAGCTCGCGAACACGCAAACGACGATCCTGCTCGATGATTTCCACTACATCCCGACCGCGGTCCAGAGCGACCTCGCGCAGCAGCTCAAGGATGCGGCGAGCCGTGGTGTGCGGATCTGTGTCGCGTCGGTCCCGCATCGCGCCGACGACGTGGTGCGTGCGTTGCCGGAGCTTCGCGGTCGCGTGCTGGCTGTCGATCTCGACTACTGGACGCGCAAAGATCTGCTGCAGATCGCGCAGCTCGGCATGCCGCTACTCGGTCTCACGATCGATCAGGCCTCGCTCAACACGTTCGCGATCGAAGCCGCGGGCTCGCCTCAGCTGATGCAGACCATCTGCTTGTGGACCGCGAACCACGTCGGCGCGCACGAGACCGCCGAGCCGCCGCGCGCCATCTCGCTCGACGAGACCGCCCGCAAGGAGATCCTCTTCTTGTCTTCGTGCGCTGTCGACTTCCGTTCGCTCGTGCGGGCGCTGATCACGGGTCCGCGGGTGAAGTCGGGCGACCGCCGCAACTACATCCATCTCGACGGGCGCACCGGCGATGTCTACATGACCGTCATGCGCGCGCTCGCGATGGATCCTCCGCGGCTCGCGATTCCGTACAGCAACTTGCAGGACCGCCTCGAGACCCTCACGAAAGGCGCGAGTCCCGACGGTGCGAGCGTGATCAACGCCTGCACCCGGATCTCGCAGATCGCGAACGGCATGGCGCCACTGACCGGCCCGGCGCTTGGATGGGACGAGCACACCCAGACCCTGGTGATCCATGATCCGTATCTGCTGTTCTATCTGCGCTGGTCGGTGATCTTGGAACGAGAAGCGGACGCTCTCATTTAGTCCACGATCATGACGAGCATCTGGTGCGACTGCTTCGCGGCGTCCTTGTAGAGCGCGATCAAGCGCTTCGCGATGATCTGTAAACCCTCGCGCTCTTCTTCATCGGGCTTCACGCCGAGGTCGCCGTGCGCCTGCGCCGCCGCGAGCGCGGAGTAGCGCGCCCTGACGTGCGCCGCGCCGAGCTCCTCGAGCTTCTTCGCGATCTCGCCGACTCGCTTCGCATCGATGACGCGGGCGCTGTGATACGAGGTCTCGTCGCCGTCGAGCTTGCGCCCCGAGCGCCCGAGGATCGCATCACCGAGGATGGCGTCCTTGCCGCGATCTGAATAGATCACGTCGAGCGCATCCCAGGTGACGCCGAGGTCGAGCAGGCCAGGAATCTCGGTCTCGTGACGCGCGTCGAGCACGTCTTCGAGTGTCGCGGGATCCCCTTCGATCTGCGCCAAGCGTTTTGGCGACAGCGTGATCATGACTCCGTACATCGTGGCCATCAGAAGTTTGGTGTTTCTGGAAAGTGTTTGCCGACTAGTTTCTGTAGATACGCACCGACGCTGACGACATCTTCGTCTTCGGTATCGCGGGAGACATATACCGTGAAGATCTTGTGCTTGTCTCCGTCCTCGTCGCCCGGCTCGCGCAGGCGCAGGGTCACCGTGCCGTTGTCGTCGTCTTTCTTACCGCCCTTGCGTGACGGGATATCCAGCGCATCGACCAGCTCCCAAAGCTTTTCGCTCTCCTTGTCGCTGAGCTGCTTGGTGCCCAGGTCGTCGGATGCTTTTTCGTGCGAGTACGACGCCCAGATCGAGGTCCCGCGGACGCGGATCTGCCAGTCGTCGCCCTCGGGCTTGTCGGAGACGAAGTCGAACATCCGGCCGTTGGTCTCGCCCTTGTCGACCTCGCCGTGAACCAGCGTATTGCTGTTACTGCCCGCGTAGTCGCCGCCAGGGTGGCACGCCACGAGAAAGGCCGCGCACAGAACGATGGCTCGCACGCCGTGATGATAGCACTGGGTCCGCCGTGCTGCGGTTCTACGATCAGAAGCTCGACGCGCTCGCGCGGCTCCGTGCGGGGACCCATCGCGCAGCCTCGCTCGCGCAGACCTGGCGGCGGTTCGCCCCCGCGATGAAGCGCGCCGGCATCACGCGCATCGCGGACCTGACGGGCCTGGACGATCTCGGGATTCCGGTTCACGCCGCGATCCGACCGTTCGGGAAATCGCTCTCGACCCAGCAGGGCAAAGGGCTCTCGCACGAAGCGGCGCGGGTCTCCGCCCTGATGGAATCGCTCGAGACCTGGACCGCCGAAGAGCTCGCGCTTCCGACGCTCCGTGGCTCGGCGAACAAGCTCGCGAAGAAGCACAACGTCGTCGATATCGAGGCGCTGCCACGGGCGAAGAAGAAGCTCGACCACGATGCGACGTGGGACTGGGTCGAGGGCTTCGATCTCGTCGCCGGCGAGCCGGTGCTGGTTCCCGCGCAAGCCGTGACGCTCGATACGACCCAGGTCGATCTCCCGCGGTCGCCGATGATCTTCGACGTGTCGTCGAACGGGCTCGCGTCGGGCAACGTGCTCGTCGAAGCGATCGTGCACGGCCTCGCCGAGGTGATCGAGCGCGACGCCGAGGCCGCGTGGCGCCGGACCGGTGGAGATCGCAGGCTCGTGCTCGACACGCTCGCCGATCCGGCATGCACCGAGCTGGTCTCTCGGATCACGCGCCGCGGCTCGCGGGTGTTCGTGTGGGACCTCACGAGCGAGATCGGGCTGTGCACGATCGGCTGCGCGATCATCGAGGATCCGCGCGAGCCGAAGTGGCGCGCGCTCGGCTGTTATCAAGGGTTCGGCTCGCACCTCGCGCCCGAGGTCGCGATCGCGCGCGCGATCACCGAGGCTGTCCAGACCCGGCTCACGTACATCGCGGGTGGGCGCGACGATTTCTTCGCGGCCGACTACGAACGCGCGACCGATCCGGAGATCCTGACCGACCTGTGGGCGCAGCTCGCGCAGCCGTGCGACGAGCCCGTGATGTTCGACGACCTCCCGAGCTACGCGCCGGAGAGCCTCGGCGAGGCGCTCGAGATCCAGGTCGAGCTCGCGGTGTCTGCAGGGTGCGAGCAGATCATCGTGGTCGAGCTCACGCATCCAGAGCTCGGCGTGCCGGTCGTCAAGGTGATCGTGCCGGGCCGCGCCACCGACGTCGAGGCGCTGGGATGACGGCCAAGCCAGAAAAGACGATCATCTTTTTGGGTCCGTCGCTCGCCGCAAGCGAGGTGCGGTTGCCGGATGCGGAGGTTCGCCCTCCCGCCGCGGTGGGTGACATCCTCGCGCTCGCCCTGGCGAAGCGACCGCCCGCGCGGATCGCACTGATCGATGGCTACTTCGAGCGGATGGCCGCGGTCTGGCACAAGGAGATCCTCCTCGCGCTCGAGCGCGGCATCGGGGTCTACGGCGCCGCGAGCATGGGCGCATTGCGCGCGGCCGAGCTCGCTCGGTTCGGTATGATCGGCGTCGGCGAAATCTACAAGGCATATGCGTCGGGCGAGCTCGTGCGCGATGACGAGGTCGCGGTCGCCCACCTGCCGGCCGCGCAGGGCTATCGCGCCGTCTCGACCGCGCTCGTCGATCTGCGCTACGGGCTCGAGCTCGCCATGAAGGCCCGCGCGATCACGGCGACCACGCGGCTGCGGTTGATCGAACTCGCGGCAGCGCGGTTCTATCGCGAGCGCACGTGGCCGCTCCTCCTCGCGGATGCGCGGACCGCGAAGATCTCGACGACCAAGCTCGAAGCGTGGCTCGCGACGCCACCGCCGTCGCGCAAGGCGACCGACGCGCGCATGCTACTCGCCGTGCTCGCGGTTCCCAAACGTCGCATTGGCCGCGGCGCCGTCGTGCCTCGTACGTGGGCGCTGCGCCAGCTCATGAGCCGCGGCGGCGAGCGGCGACGAGTGACGACGCGGACGGACAACCAGTGACGCCGCGAGAACTTGGATCCGGTCGCTTCGAGGTGCGTGGCACGCTCGGCGCTGGCGGTGCAGGCACCGTCTATCGCGTCTACGATCAGGTCATGCAGCGCGAGGTCGCGCTCAAGCTGCTGCGCACGGCCTCGGGACGCGACCTATTCCGGTTCAAGCGCGAGTTCCGCGCGCTCGCCGATATCGTCCATCCGAACCTGATCGCCTTGCACGAGCTCCACGCCGTCGACGGCAGCTGGTACTTCACGATGGAGCTCGTCGAAGGCGTCGCGTTCATCGATTGGGTGAGGCCGTCGCGCACCGGCCACGATGGTCCGACGCGGAGACGCGCCGATATCCAGGGCTCGCCGCCGAGCGAAGTCCGGTTGCGCGGCGCGCTGATCCAGCTCGTCGATGCGCTGCTCGCGCTGCATCGCGCGGGCAAGCTGCACCGCGATCTCAAGCCCTCGAACGTGCTCGTCACCAAGCAGGGCAGGTTGGCGCTCCTCGATTTCGGGCTCGTCGCGAGCGTGGCCGAGGACAACCCCGACAAGCTCGCGGTCGGCACACCGGTGTACATGTCGCCCGAGCAAGCCTCCGATCGCACGCTGACCGAGGCGAGCGATTGGTACGGCGTCGGCGCGATGCTCTACGAAGCGCTCACAGGTCGCCGGCCCTTCGAGGGCGAGCCCGAGGACGTGATGACGCGCAAGCAGACCGAGCTGCCTGCCGAGCCGGCGCTGCTGTCACCGCGCGTGCCCGTGGATCTCGGTGCGCTGTGCATGCGGTTGCTCGCGCCCGCGGCCGCGGCGCGCCCCGACGGCATCGCGATCCTCGATCAACTCGGCGCGACGCCGTCGCAACGCACGCGCGATATCCAGCACAGCTCCCAGCCGCACACCTTCGTCGGCCGCGCGGCGGAGCTCGCGGAGCTGCAACGCGCGTTCACCGAGAGTCGCACCCACGGCGTGACCGTGCTCGTGCGCGGCAAATCGGGCATCGGCAAATCGACGCTGATCCGCTCGTTCCTGAACCACCTCGGCGAGCAGGTGTTCGTGCTCGAGGGTCGTTGCTTCGAGCGCGAACAGGTGCCGTTCAAGATGCTCGATGGCATCGTCGACATGTTGACCGGCGTGATCGTCGCGTTGCCTCCGGCCGCGATCGACACGCTCGTCCCGAAGGATCTCGCCGCGCTGATCCGGCTATTTCCGGTGATGCGGCGGATCAAGAAGCTGACCGAGCTTGCCGAACAACAAGCCATTCCCAGCGATCCGGGCGAGCTCCGGCGTCGCGGCTTTCATGCGCTGCGCAGCTTGCTCGTTCGGCTCGCACGCCAGCGCCCGCTCGTGATCTTCGTCGATGATGCGCACTGGGGCGATGACGACTCGCTGACGTTCTTTGCCGAGCTCGTGCACTCGCCCGATCCGGCGATGCTCGTGCTCGTCGCGCATCGCCCCGAGGATTATCGCGGCGTGATCGCAAAGCTCAAGGCGCCGACTCCACGCCGCGGCGACGTCCGCGAGCTCGAGGTTGCGGGCCTGAGCGAAGCCGACGCGTTCGCGCTCGTCCAAAAAATTGCGGGTCACGCGGCGCGCACCGACGCGGTCGTCAAGGCAGGGGCGGGCCATCCCCTCGTGCTGACCGAGATGGCGTCGTCGCCGAGCCTCGTGCCCGGTGCGACCACCACGCCGGCACCTCCATCGATCGACGAGCTCGTCCGCGCGCGCGTGAGCCGGGTCTCACCGGAGGCCCAGGCGATGCTCGCGGTGTCGAGCATCGCCGCGCGGCCGCTCTCGGTCGAGATCGCCGCGCATGCCGCTGGCCTCGTCGGTGGCCACGACGAGGCCGGCGAGCTCGCGGCCGAGCGGCTCGCGACGCTCCGTCGCGTCGATGGCCAGATGATCCTGCAGCCCGCACACGATCACGTACGCCAGGCCGTCCTCGCGAGCCTCGATCATGAAGCGAAGGCCGGCTGGCACGAGGCGCTCGCGCGCTCGTTCCAGGAGATCCAAGGCGAGGCCGAGCTCGACGCGCAGGCGGTCGTCGAGCACTGGCTCGCCGCCGGGCATCCGGCGAACGCCGCGCACCACGCGGTCCATGCGGGACAGCGCGCCGAGGACGCCCTCGCGTTTCGCCGCGCGGCCGAGCTCTACGAGATCGCGCTCGCGTACGGACCGTGGGACGCGGCGGGGCAGCGCGACCTGTTGCGCAAGAAGGCGAACGCGCTCGTGTGCGCGGGCCTGCTCGACGAAGCGGCCGCCGTGTACGCGCACGCGGCGCACCTACTCGACGACGCCGAGGCGATCGATCTTCAGCGCTTGCACATCGAAGCGCTGCTGCGTCGCGGTCGGCTCGACGAAGCCGTGCCGGTCGCCGCGCAACTCCTCGCGCACATCGGCGTGCGTAGTCCGCTCGCGAAGTTCAGCTCGAAGACCCGGCTCGCCGCGCAGTGGTTCACGCAGCGCTTGCGCGGGCTCGACTTCACCGAGCACACACCCGAGGAGTGCAAGCCGGCGGACCTGCTCCGGATCGATGTCCTGTACTCGATCGTGAGCGGGCTCGCGTTCGCCGATCCGGCGCTCGGGCGCACGCTCCAGGCCGAGCTACTGCGCGCAGCGCTCGAGTGCGGCGAGCCCGTGCGGGTGTGCCTCGCGCTCGCGCAGGAGGTCAGCTACGCCTCGGGCGCGGGGAGCCGCAACGCGAATGCCGTCGACGCGGTCGGTGCGAAGCTCGATGCGCTCGCGCAGCAGATCGGCGCGCAGCAGAGTGGCCAGGTTCATCTCGTCGGGCTCGCGCGCGCGGCGCGTGGCATCGCCGCGTTCCGCAACGGGCGCTGGCGCGAGGCGCAAGGCTTCCTCGAGGCGGGGCTCGCGATCTTGCGCGAGCACGGCACGGGCGTGCGCTGGGAGATCGATATCGCCGAGAGCTACTGGCTGCAGAGCTTGTTCTATCTCGGCGAGTGGCGCGAGCTCGCACGCCAGGGCCAGCTGCTCCTGCGCGAAGCGATCGATCGCGGCGACATCGTCGCGCAGCTCGGCATTCGCACGGGCACGTGCAACTTGATGTGGTTGCTCGCAGGCCGCGCCGCCGAGAGCCGCACGCAGCTCGAGGCCGCGACCGCCGCCTTGCCGCCGGGGTTCGCGCTACCGAACGTCCTCGCGACAGTTGCAGCCTGCAACATCGCGCTCTATCGCGACGAGCCCGCCGCGGCCGCGGCGCTGCTAGCGACCGAGTGGCCGCAGATCGAAAAGCTCGGCGTGCTCCGGTTCCAACACCTGCGGATCGAGCTCGGGCACCTGCGCGCACGGATCGCGCTCGCCGATCGCGAGCTCCCGCTCGAGGATCGCGTGGCGCGCGGGCTCGCGGCGAGCGAGGAGCTGATGAAGGAAGGCGCGCCATGGGCAGTTGGCCTCGGCCTTTTGGTCCATGCCTCGGCGCTCGCGTTGCGCGGTTCGACCAGCGCTGCGATCGCCGCGTTGATGGCCGCGGAAGAGCAGCTCGGTCTCACCGAGATGATCGGTTGGCTCCAGCTGGCCCGGGTCCGGCGCGGCAGGCTCGAGGGCGGCCAGGCGAGCCATGTTCGGGCGGCCGCTGCACGCGATGCGCTTCGCGATCTTGGGGTAGCGGATCCGGACCGGTTGGTCGATGTTCTCGTGCCCTGGCAGGCCTGACCTCGGGGGCAACCTGGGTTAGATTCCATGCTGGGCGTCGATCCGCGGAGGTCGATGTCTCGTATCTGTAGGCAGCCGGCATCCGCCGGAACGAGGAACCAGCGTGTCAGACATTGCCCAGCACATCGCAGTTTCGCAGCGTGTCGAGATCGAGGACCTCGATTGGGAGCTCGCGCGCAAGCACGGCCTCTCCGATAAGGAGGTCGAGAGCCTGATGTTCTTCGCGGACATCGAGAGCCAGACCGTCTACTACTTCCTCGAAGTCGCGAAGCTGCAAGTCGCTCGTGATCCGGAGCTGCTGACGTTCCTCACGATGTGGAACTACGAGGAGTACTTCCACTCGCACGCGATCACGCGAATCATGCAGGAGTGCGGCGTGAAGGTCGAAAACGCGACCGATCGCTCGACCAAGGTCCGGACTGGCGCTCGCTTCAAGGCGAAGTTCGAAGACTTCGCGCAGAGCCTGATGGCGAAGTTCACGCCGAAGCGCTTCGTCGCGCTGTGGATGTTCTGGGGCGCGCTCCAGGAGTGCCTCACGATGCAGGCCTACGAAGAGGTCATCAAGTCGACGCAGAACCCGGTGCTAGCCGAGATGTTTCGCCGGATCGCGAAGCAGGAGCGCCGTCACTTCGCGTACTACTTCAACCAGGCGCGCGAGCGCCTGGACAACAATCCGCAGAACCAGAAGTTCGTGCGCTACATCGTGAACAAGTTCTACGCGCCCGTCGGTGGTGGCGTGAAGACCGATGCCGAAGCGGCGGGCCTCGTCGCGAAGTTGTTCCCGGGCGAGCGGATCTACGAAGTCATGCAGTACATCGAGCGCCGCATGGCGCAGCTGCCGGGCATGACCGGCCTGACCGCGTGTTCGGATTGGGCCGAGAAGATCCAACCGATCCTGCCCGCAGAGATTCGTTCGGCTCGGCCCGAGATCATCGGCGAGCACAAGAACGCTGCTGCGGCTGCCTAGCTAGTTCGGATCCCAGATCGGCGTTTCTCGTCGAGGATTCGGGCTCCCACACGTGATTTCGCGCGCTTCCCCGGAGCACTCGCCAGGCTGGGAGG
>JAYWCI010000013.1:0-8257 GCA_043780895.1 Kofleriaceae bacterium
TGGGTCGGTTTGCTCGGCGCGGCGCTGAAGCCCTTCGCGGTCGCCGCGGGCGACGGTTCCGGAGCGAGCTCGAGCATCATCGTCGCAGCGGTGGTCGGCGCGGGCGCCATGATCATCGTCGGAGCTTGTGCAGGTCGCGCGACAGCAACCCGCGGTTGCGTGACCGGCGACGGCGGTGGTGCTGCCAGCGACGGTGCGGTCGTCGTGATCGGCCGCGTTGACGACGGCGCGGGTGAGCGCGTGACCTGCGTATCGAACGGCTCCACGCTCGGCGTCTCCGAGCTCGGAGGCGGCCCGATCGCATTCGCGCCCGAGGGGTTCGACGACCCGCGCGGCTGCGTGATCGGTTGCTGCGTCGTGAACTTTGGCTGCGCGGTCTTCGGCGGTGGCGCGGCCGGCGGCACCGCGCCCGGTGGGGCGAGCGCCTTCATGCCGGTCTTCGTCATACGTGCGAGCGGGGCGGTACCGGCGGCGGGCGTGCGCTCCTCGAACCGATCGTGATGCTGACCGCGCGCCGCCGGCCGATCGTACTCGGGCGCGGCCGTCGGCTGACGACCACTGCGACTGACGGGCGGGGCGGGGTTCGGGGGCAGCAGACTAAGGATGCTGTCTTCCTCGGCGGTGAGTGGCGGTAGCGGGAGCTCGCTCTTGGGGCGCGTCGCTTGCGCGTCGGTGTAGTCGTCCGGCTCGATCGACTCGTTGATCGACTCGTTGACCGGCACGATCAACTTCGAAGGCGACTTCGAGGGCGACTTGCGGCCGAGGATTCGCTCCAGCGAGGTCGCCTGCAGCCCGGCCCCGAGCGCGACCGCATCCTCGGGGTTGATATCGGTGCGCGGTGCGCGTGCGAAGAACTTCGCGACTTGATCGCGGACGTACGGGATCTTGGTCGTGCCGCCGACCAGGATCACGTCGTCGATCTTGTCGACGGACAAGCCGGCGAACGACAGCGCCTCCTGACACACCGGGAACGTGCGATCGATGAGATCGGCGACCTGGCTGACGAACTCGTCGCGCTTGATCTCGATCTGGAGATCGAGCGGCTTGCCCTTCGCGCCGTAAGCGATCTCGTCGATCCGGACGACCGCGCGCGATCGCCGCGAGAGCTCGATCTTGGTCTGCTCGGCGACGGCGCGGAGCCGCATCATCGAAACTTCGTTCGTGCGCAGATCGATGCGGTTCTCGGCGAGGAACTTGTCGACCATGCGATCGACGAGGCGCTCGTCGAGGTCATCGCCGCCGAGGAACGTGTCGCCGGCGGTGCCGAGCACCTCGTAGACCTGGTCGTGGAGCTTGAGGATCGTGATGTCGAACGTGCCGCCACCGAAATCGAACACGGCGATCGTCTCGTTCAGGTTGCGCGTGTTGCCGTACGCGAGCGCGGCGGCGGTCGGCTCGTTGAGCACGCGGACGACGGTGAGACCAGCGATCGCCCCCGCGGTGGCGGTCGCCGACCGCTGCGCATCGTTGAAGCTCGCGGGCACCGTGACGACGGCGCGATTCACCGGCACGCCGAGCTGTGCGGCCGCCACGTTGCGCGCGTAGTCCAGCACGATCGCGGAGACCTCGGGCACCGCGAACTCGCCACCGCGCGTGACGACGAGCGGCTGCTGGTTCGCGCCTTCCTTGATCTGGAACGGCATGCGGGTCTTCGCGATCTGAACCTCGGGCGCGTTGTACGTGCGCCCGATCAGCCGCTTGACCGAGTAGATCGTGTTCTTCGGATCGATGACCTTACGCTGCTTGGCAGCGGCACCGACGACTACGCCGCCGTTCGGATGGAACGACACGACGGAGGGATGGATCTTGTAGCCGTTCTCGTCGGCCAACACGTGGACCGTGCCACCCTCGTCCGCGTGAGCGACGACGGTGTTCGAAGTCCCTAGATCGATGCCTACGATCGGATCAGCCACAACGACGTCCGAGATTAACGCTCATCACCGAGGCCCGCCAGGATCTGGTCGTACCAACGTTCGAGGCTTTTTCTGAACGGCCACATCCACCCGTACGAGGGTCCGGTGAACTGCGAGATGATCCGGGCCCGGTAAGATGCCTCTCTCGGCGCGGCGGGGCCCCAGACCTCTGCGGCCGCCCGGATCGTCTCGGCGTAGGCCTCCTGCTCGAACCGGGTCCGGAAGTAGGCCAGGCCCATCGGGAGCGGGACGAGGATGTACAGGACCGCCATCACCGGGAGCGAGTACGTCCGGAACTGCCGGACGTGAACGGCCTCGTGGCGAAGGGTCACGTAGCGCCGATCCGCGGTCCAGTCGTCCCAGTCGCTCGTCACGTAGACCGTCTTGCCGATCGTGGTCTGGTAGCCCGTCAGGTATGTCCGCATCTGACCGAACGTCACGACCAGGAGCACGCGATCGATCGCGCGATGCAGACGTGACTGGTCTTTACGAACGATCCGGAACCCGGGCAGCTCGTCGCGTAACGCGGCGACGAGTCGCTCGTAGCGATCCACGTTCGGATCGTATAGCGTGCCTGGCCCGTGGTCGATCTCGGTAAGCTCAATCCGCCGCAGCGGGAAGCGGCGGGGCATGGCGCGGGACCGCTCCTGATCCTGGCAGGCGCGGGCTCGGGCAAGACCCGCGTGATCACGTTCCGGATCGCCTACCTGCTCGATCAAGGCGTGCCGCCCGAGGCGATCTGCGCCGTCACGTTCACGAACAAGGCGGCCGAGGAGATGCGCGAGCGCGTCGGCCACCTCGTCAACAACCGCAGCGTCGCGAGCAAGCTCACGATCGGCACGTTCCACGCACTCGGGCTCCAGGTCTTGCGCACCGAACGCAAGGCGCTCGGCGTGCCCCGCGGGTTCGTGATCTACGACGGCTCCGATCAGATGGGGCTCATCCGCGAGGCGATGCGCTCGATCCACGATGGCGAGCGCCGGCTCGATGCGAAGGCGATCCTCGCCCGGATCTCGCTCGCGAAGAACGCGTTCATCGGCCCCGACGAGTTCAAGGGCAATCCGGCCGACGACTACGACGCGATGACCGTGCACGTGTATCCGAAGTATCAGGAGCAACTGCGCTCGTGCGCGGCGTTCGACTTCGATGATCTGATCGTCGAGCCCGTGCGGCTGTGGGAAAAAGATGCCGAGGCGCGCGAACGCTGGAGCTCGAAGTTCCAGTACGTGATGGTCGACGAATTCCAGGATACGAACCGCGCGCAGCTGCGCATGGTCCAGGCGCTCATCCAGAAGCACAACAACCTCGTCGTCGTCGGTGATGACGATCAATCGATCTACTCGTGGCGCGGTGCCGACCCCTCGAACATCCTCGGGTTCGACAAGCTGTTCCCGACCGCGAAGATCGTGAAGCTCGAGCAGAACTATCGCTCGACGAAATCGATCCTCGCGGCGGCGAACACGGTGATCGCGAACAACAAGGATCGCCACGGCAAGACGCTGTGGTCGCAGCTCGGCGATGGCGAGCTCATCACGCACGCGGTCGCTTCGACGGCGGAGGCCGAAGCGCAGTGGGTCGCGCGGGAGATCGTGACGCTCGTGAAGGCCGGCCGGCGCTGGAGCGATATCGCGATCCTGTATCGCTCTAACATCCAGTCCAAGCTGCTCGAAGAGGAGCTACGCACGCACGAAGTTCCGTACGTGATGTACGGCGGCCAGCAGTTCTACGAGCGCAAGGAAGTCAAAGACATTCTCGCGTACCTCCGCATCGCGGTGAGCCCCCGCGACGAGCTCGCGCTGCGCCGCGTGATCAACTACCCGACCCGAGGCGTCGGTGCGCAATCGATCGACAAGCTCGTCGCCACGGCGCACGGCTCGGGCGCGACGATGTGGGACGCGCTCGAGACGACCGAGGTCACGGGCCCAGCGCGCACCGGCATCGAGAAGTTCAAGACCGCGGTCGAGCGCCTCCGCCACGGGATCGAGAACGGCCACAACCTGGTCGACGCGACGAAGAGCCTGATCGAAGACATCGGGCTCTACGACGATCTGCGCGCGGCCTCCCCGAGCCTATCCGCCGCACAGCGCCGGATCGATAACGTGCAAGGCCTGCTCAACTCACTCCAGCGCTGGATGGACAAGGGCAAGGGCATGGACAAGCTCGCCGAATATCTCCGCCACATGTCGCTCGACTCGAGCAACGACGACAAGAAGGACACCGAAGGCGAGAAGGTCGTGTTGACCACGCTGCACGGCGCGAAGGGCCTCGAGTTTCCGGTGTGCTTCATGATCGGGCTCGAGGAAGAGCTGCTTCCGCACGCGCGCACGCTCAACCCGCAGGCGACCGACGTGATGGATGCCGATCATGCGACCGACGTCAGCGAGGAGCGCCGGTTGTGTTACGTCGGCATCACGCGCGCGCAGCGCAAGCTCTACCTGACCCGCGCCACGACGCGGGTCAGCCGTGGCCGGATCATGCCCCGCACGCCCTCGCGGTTCTTGCTCGAGATTCCCGACGAGCTGCTCGAGATCCGCGACCTCGGTGAAGAGGCGCGGCAGAAGGTTCCGACCGAAGAGGTCGCGAACTTCTTCGCGAACTTTAACTTCGACGAATAGTGTCGCACCCTGTCGCGGGAAGGTCCGATGAACAGCGGTCCTAACGCCGCGGGCTTGTCAGCGGCCTACAACTCCGGACACGTTCGATCGGTGGTATGGCCATCGGTATGAAGCGGAATGCATTGTTCTGTGCGGCCCTGCTGGCTGCCTGCGGAGGGAGCTC
The DNA here is from genome assembly GCA_043780895.1 of Kofleriaceae bacterium. Classification (GTDB taxonomy): domain Bacteria; phylum Myxococcota_A; class Polyangia; order Haliangiales; family Haliangiaceae; genus JABFXX01. The sequence goes on from JAYWCI010000013.1 coordinate 4,692, forward strand.
CAAGCCCGTCACGTCGGAGAACGAGCTCGGAAATTCGAAGCACGTCTCGAAACCCGGTGAAGTGCACGGTGCGGCGATCGACGATCAGGTCTCGAACGATCCGACCGCGGCGTTCCGCAAATCGTTCACCGATCCGGGTGGCATGTGGATGCCCTCGCAGATGCTGCTGCCGCAGCACACCGACAACTTCGCGAAGATGGGCGTCAAGCTCGATGCGAAGACGCTCGCCGATCCGCTCTCGGATCCGCTCGCAGCGGTCGTGTCGCTCGGTGGGTGTTCGGCGACGTTCGTCTCGCCCGAGGGCTTGATCGTCACGAACCATCACTGTGTACAAGGCGCGCTCCAGCTCAACTCGACGCCGGAGAACAACCTCGTCGAGAACGGCTTCCTCGCGAAGACCAAGGCCGACGAGCCTTCGGCGGGTCCGGCGCAGCACGTCATGGTCGTCCAGGGCTACAAGGACGTGACCAAGGACATGCGCGCCGGGCTCGAAGCGATCAAGGATCCGGTCGCGCGCAAAGAAGAGCAGGAGAAGCGCGAGAAGCAACTCCTCGCCGCGTGTGAGAAGGGTCGCCCGAGCGTGCGCTGCCAGGTCAGCGGCTTCTTCGGCGGCGGGATGTACCAGCTGATCGAGAACCTCGAGATCAAGGATGTCCGCCTCGTCTACGTCCCGGCGCGCTCGGTCGGTGACTACGGTGGCGAGATCGATAACTGGGAGTGGCCGCGCCACACCGGTGACTGGTCGTTCTATCGCGCGTATGTCGGCAAGGATGGTCAGCCGGCCGAGTACTCGAAGGACAACGTGCCGTACCAGCCGAAGCACTGGATCCATGTCACGACCGCCGGTCTCAAGCCGAACGACTTCGTGATGGTGACCGGCTTTCCGGGCCGCACGAATCGCACGTCGCCGGCCGCGGCAACCCACCACGATCTCGAGTGGGGCTACCCGTACATGATCGCGTACTTCCAAGAGCGCTACAAAATGTTCGAGGCGCACGTCGGTGACGCCGGCGAGATTTCGATCAAGGCGACGACCGGCAAGCAAGGCATCCAGAACGCACTCGAGAAGTACCAGGGCATCCTGCAGGGCATGCAGAAGAACCCGGACCTCATGGCGCAGAAGGACAGCCTCGACAAGAAGGCGCGCGAGTGGGCGGCGCAACCGGGCAAGGAGAGCTACAAGGCCGCGATCGAGAAGCTCGATGCGCTGCAAGCCGACGAGTTCCGCACCGCGCGCGTCGATTTCGATCGCAGCGCGACCTGGAATGGCTCGCGCTTGCTGGGCACCGCGCTCTCGCTCACGCGGTGGGCCGAAGAGCGCGGCAAGCAGGATGCGGATCGCAAGCCGGGCTACCAGCAGCGCGACCTGGAGCGCGCCAAGGGCGGCCAGAAGCAATTCGCGAAGCAGTACGACGCGGTTCTCGATCGCGCGGGCTTCAAGCTCTCGCTGATGCGCGCGCGCCAGCTCGACGAAGCAGACAGGCCGTGGCTCGCGCTGCTGCTCGGCATGAAAAAGGGCACCAAGATCGACGAGGCCTCGATCGATAAGACGCTCGATGCCTGGTACAAGGCGCCCGCGATCGAAGGCGTCAAGCTTCGCATGGAGCTGCTCGAGAGGGGCACGCCTGCGCAGCTCAAGGCCTCGAAGGATCCGTTCATCCAGGCCGCGCAGCGGATCTGGCCGACCTACAAGGCCGAGGAGCAGAAGCGCGACGCACGCACCGGCGAATCGATCCTGGTCATGCCGCTCTACGTCGAAGCCGAGAAGGAAGTCCTCGGAGGCGCCCTCGCTCCCGATGCGAACAGCACGCTCCGCATCACGTACGGCACCGTGAAATCGCTCAAGCCGGAGTCGCGCGAGCTCGTGGATGGGCCGTTCACGGTCGCGTCGCAGATCCTCGCGAAGGACACCGGCAAGGAGCCTTTCAATGCGCCGCAGAAGTTGCTCGAGGCGATCAAGGCAAAGAACTTCGGTCCGTACGCAGATGCGAGCCTCGGCGGCGAGCTGCCGATCAACTTCGAATCGGATCTCGATATCACCGGCGGCAACTCCGGCTCGTGCACGCTCAACAACAAGGGCGAGCTCGTCGGTCTCGCGTTCGATGGCAACAAGGAAGGCCTCGCCTCGGACATCGTGTTCAACGGCGCGACCACCCGCACGATCCAGGTCGATGCTCGCTACATGATCTGGACGATGGACACCATCGACGGCGCTGACCATCTCATCAAGGAGATGGGCCTCGCGCCCAAGAACTAACTACTGCGTCAGGCGTTCGCGGGCGAGTCCGACGTATCGAGCGTCGGCATCGCCCGCGAGCCAGTTTCGGCCCAAGCGCTGCGCGACCACGGCCGTGGTACCCGATCCGACGAACGGATCGACGACGAGCTGGCCGGGCTTACTCGACGCGAGCACGAGCCGCTCGATCAGCGCCTCGGGTTTTTGCGTGAGGTGCGGGGTCTTCTCGGTCATGCCGTTACAGATCACGGGAATCTCTAGGACGTCGCGCGGCTTCGCGCCCAGCGGGTTCGGCTGCCACTTGTCGCGCTTCTCGCCGCGATCGTATTGCGACGACACGGACTGAGCGCGGGCCGGATACTTCGTGGTGTGGCCGTTGTAGGGCACGCGCACCGCATCGGTATCGATCGCGTGTTGCTTGCCACGCAAATGGAGAATCGATTCGTGCGAGCGCCCCCAGTCGCGGCCGAGGTTCGCCTTGTTCTTGTAGTACCAGATCAGCCAGCGGCAGCCGTCGAACCGCTTCGCGCTGCGCACCTTGACCTCGGCGAGGATCTCCGAGAAGCCGCACACGTAGGCCGAGCCATGCGGCGCGAGCACGCGCGCGATCTCGGCGAGCCAGGTATCGCACCAAGCGACGTAGACCTCGATCGATTCGAACTCGTCCCAGGTGTCCTTGTTGATCGCGTAGGGCGGATCGGTGACCACGAGATCGACGGAGCGATCGGCGAGGGTGCCGAGTAATGCGAGCGCGTCGGAGTGCCAGAGCGCACCGGCCGCGGTCGCGTGCGCCTGCGTCGGCCCGGTGCCCGAAAGATCGCTCGGGATCGCGAGCTCCTTGGTGATGCGGGGCGGACGCTTGGGCACGTTGCATTCTTAGCGCGTAAGCTCGGCGATGGATGTCGTTCGTTCACGAAACCGCAGTGGTCGATCAAGGTGCGCACGTCGGCTCCGAGACCAAGATCTGGCACTTCACGCACGTGGCCGCCGGCGCCTGGATCGGCAAACGGGGCTCGATCGGCCAGAACTGCTACATCGCGAAGGTCCGGATCGGTCAAGGCTGTCGGATCCAGAACAACGTCTCGGTCTACGAGGGCGTCACGCTCGAGGACGACGTGTTCCTCGGCCCTTCGTGCGTGTTCTCGAACGTGAAGCACCCGCGCGCGCATGTCGCGCGGACCGATTCCTTCGAGCGCACGCTCGTGTGTCGCGGGGTCACGATCGGCGCGAACGCGACGATCATCTGCGGCATCACGATCGGCGAGTACGCGTTGATCGGTGCAGGAGCGGTCGTCACCCGCGATGTCCCGGCGTTCGGCTTGATGATCGG
>JAYWCI010000014.1:0-4495 GCA_043780895.1 Kofleriaceae bacterium
CAGAACCGCCCGCCTGTGGCGAGCGCATTCGCACGCTGTGGCGCGTACGAGCACACAACGCATGGCGTACCGGAGGCGCTCCTGCTGTAAGTGCCGAAAACCAGATCGGCAGTCGCTGCAACGCGACTTGGTATTTGAGATGCACTGTAGCTCGATCACGAACGAGCCACCTACGGCAACCGGAAGCTAGCGTTCCACCCACGCTGGCAGGATGCCTGAGACCCCCGCAGTCGCTGCGGGTCCCGCCCGGTAACTCACCACCCCGAGTTACCGGGCGGTATTTTTTTGCCCTGTGGTGCGCTCGAGCGCGCTGGAAAGAACACGCTCGTCACCTCGGCGGTCGCAGCGACGGCAGCCGCACCTAACGCGGCGATCTGCGGATCATCTGCCTTGATGTGGTTGATGAAGATCTTGCGCCACAGCGCATGAAGCTTGCGCGGCATCGGCGCATCGATCGGTGGATCGGCCTGCGGGATGTTCGCGACCCACGCGAGGTCATCGCCGAACGTGTCGATCAGCCACGGTCCACGCGGCACGGCATCGAGGGGCAAGAAGCCGAACAGGGCTGGATGATCGCGGGTCGGCGTGACCGATGCGAGCACCGCGAGATCCGCGGCGCCGAAACGGGTCGTCAGTCCGGCGGCCCGCGCCGCGCGATCGAGCCGACCCGACGCGGCTTCGAGACGGGCGCGCTCCATCGCGAGCGCGATCGCTTCGTCCGCTCCAATTGCGGTCGTGTATGTGGCCGGTACCTCGACCGCGGCCATGCGCGTGGGAATCGCGCCGACCAGCTGGAATCCGCGACCACGCGGCAGCGCGAGCTCGGCATCGAGCCGACCGAACGCCGATGCATCCGCGCCGACCACGAGGTTCGCGCGCAAAGCGTTCGCGGCGACGACATCGGCACGCTCCGGCGGCAGCGGCGGCACGAGCTCGAGATCGGGGCGCAAGCCCGCGACGGTGCGCTCGTACTGCAGTGCGAACCACGTTGTAGGGCGCGTCGCGAGGAACGTGCCGGGGCCGGCGGGCATGCGATCGGTGAGATCCGCGACGAGCCGGCGCGGCACCGCGCCCGGATCCTCGGCGGTGAGCGTGGCCCCCATGGCGAATGCGGCGACGAGCAGCGGTGCCCCGCACGCGACGACCGCGAGATCGCGCTTCCATCCGGCGAGCTCGGTCGCGGCCATGCGTACGATCGCCGCGGCGACGATCGCGGCGCCGAGCACGAACACCGAGAGCAGCACGGCCGCACTCGTCCCGAGCAGGATCTCGTGCGCTGCGGCGATCAGTGCGAGCCCGGCGATCGCGCGCGCATTCGGGAGGCCGGTCGTGGCACCGAACCCGAAGCCGAGCATGCCGACGCCGATCACGACCGCCCCGGCACCGCGCCCCGAAGCGGCGACCGCCGCGACCAGGCTCTGATGAATGCCGGGCACGCGGCCGACCGCATCGAACCACAGGAGCACCACGGCGAGGCCGATCGCACCGACGACGACCGCGACGAGCTGTGGCGGCGGGCCGATCCAGAGGATCACGGCGAGCAGCAACGCGGCGCCGAGCCAAGGGGCACTCCCGATCACGACACCGCTCGCGACGAGGGCGAACAGCGCGAACCGCACGTCACCGCGATCACGCGTATACGTCGCCGCGCACGCGATCGCCCACACCGCACCGCACGCCGCGAGGATCTGCGGGGTCGCGAGGCCGTCGCGAAACGGCGGCGCGAGGAACAGCAACAAGGCCGCGATCACGCCCGCGGTCGGCTCTTTCGGGACCAGGGCCCGGCTGGCCGACACGACACCCGCGAGCGTCAGCGCGCCGAGCGCCGCGCCGAGCAGACCGAGCCGGAAGCCGGCCTCGCCGAACGGCAGCAACGCCGCCGCACCTGCGAGCACATCATATAGGGGCGACCCGGCGGAGTGATCGAGGCGCGCCGCGAGGACCGAGCGGGTCGATTGCAGGGCCCAACCCGACCCGCCGGCCGCGTCGAGCACGAGCAGGACGAAGGCGAGCCCCAGCACGATCCACTCGAGCTTGCGGCCAGCCATCGCCCGCAGGCTGCCACAACCGCGTTATAATTATTTCCTCGCATGGCGCAGATCCGCTTGGTCGACCTCTGGCTCCGTAGCCCAGCGGCCCATCCGACTGCCTATCGCTCCGTGATGGTGCTCGCCGAGAAGTGGGCCGAGCAGCGGGTGCTGATGCGCGCCTACGCGCAGAGCCGCGATCAGACGATGCCCACGATCCTGCTCCACGGGGTCGAGCTCGCGATCGGTCCGGCGAGCATCGACGTCAACGGTCCATGGGGCATCCACGTCGGCGAAGGGAGCGAGACCGTCGAGCAGCGCGCCCACAACGTGAAGTTCGGGCTCGAGGATGCGGCCCGCCGGCTCGCCGGTTCCAAGGGCAATCCACCGCGGCTTGCCGACGAGGAATCGTCGTTCGAGCGCGAGCCGACCGGCAACTGGGCGCCGGGCACACCGCGCGTGCTGCCTCGCGATACCCAGCGCGGCTCGTTCAACCCGAGCCCGCCGATGCAGGTCGTCACCACGCCGAGCGCCGCGCGCGTGCCGCAATCACAGGCCGCCACGATCGTCCTCCAGCAGCCCGCGACCCACCTCGCTCAGGGGACCGCGCACCAGGCGGGAGCGGTCAGCGCGCCTTCGAATCCCGAGATTCGGAAGACCCCGATTCGCCGCCACGCCGCCAAGACCAAACCGCCGACTCCCGTGGGCCCGGGTGGCCGGACCTCCCTCGGCTACTCCTCGGGGGCTGGCGCGCAGTCGGCGATCGTTCGGCTCGGCCTCGCCCCCCACGTTTCGGCCTACCTCGGCCGCCTGGCCGACCGGGAGGTCCCGACCGACTTCCACCTCGATGCCTCGGAGCGCCGCGTTTTGAACGCGATCGGTGAAGCTCCGGAGCTCTCGGCGAAGGTGATCGGCACCCTGATCTCCCCGATCTCCGACGATGACGCGGTCAGCTTCATGGAAGAGCTCCAGAAAAAGCTCGAGATCTACGGGCTCGGGGACTTGGTCGAGCCGGGCGAGCCCAGCGGCCCGAGCGGCGACGTTCCCACGTATCGGATGAAGCGTTAGATCGTTTCTTCGATAGGGCGGGCCGTGGTAACCAGACTCGCCATGCAGGTTCGCATCGAAGATGTCTCTCCCGTCGAGAAGAAGATGTTTGTCGAGATCCCGTGGGAGACCGTCAGCGAGAAGCTGGGGAATCACTACAAGGAGCTCAGCAAAGGTGTCGCCCTGAAGGGCTTCCGCAAGGGCAAGGTCCCGCGCCCGGTGCTCGAGCAGGTCTACGGCCAGCGCGTGCAAGCCGAGGTCGCGTACGAGCTCGTGCGCGAGTCGTTCTTCCAGGCGAACCAAGAGCATAACCTCGCCGCCGTCGCCGAGCCGCGCGTCGAGGAGGCCGCCGCGATCAAGAAGGGCCAGCCCTTCACGTTCGCCGCGATCATCGAAGTGCGCGGCGAAGTGACGCCGGTCAACTACACGAAGCTCCCGATCGAGCGCCGCAAGCTCGCCATCCCGGAGACCGCCGTCGACGAGGCGCTCGCGCAGCTCCGTCGCGAGCACACCGAGCTCCGTCCGATCGAAGGTCGCGAGGTCACCGCCGCTGGCGACATCGTCGGTCTCTCGGTCACCGGCACGATCGGCGAGCACCAGATCAACCAGCCGCAATTCGCCGTCGATCTCGACGACGAAGAGCGCGAGCCGCTGCCGGGCCTGCGCCAGGCGCTGCTCGGTCTGCCGCTCGATACCAAGGACAAAGAGATCGAGATCGACGTCCCCGAGGACGCCAAGGACGAGACGATCCGCGGCCGCAAGGCGAAGCTGAACGTCACGATCCTCGAAGTCCGCATGAAGGAAGTCCCGGTGCTCGACGACGAGTTCGCCAAGGACACCGGCAAGGGCGACACGCTCGACGCGCTCAAGGCCACGCTCCGCAAGGAGCTCGAGACCAAGGAGCAAGACGGCATCGATCGCGAAGCGCGCGAAGCCGTGCTCCGCGAAGTGATCAAGAACAACCAGATTCCGGTCGCGTCGTCGCTCGTCGAGCGCTCGGTCGAGCTCCAGTACCAGCGCCTGCGCCAGATGCTCGGGATGAAGCCGGAGCGCGGCAACCCGGGGCTCACCGACGATCTCAAGAGCAAGATGCGTCCGGCGGGCGCGGATGAAGTCCGCGGTCAGCTCGTGCTCGAAGCGATCGCCGATAAAGAAGGTCTCACCGTCACCGACGAGGAGATGGCGAAGCACATCGAAGAGACCGCGAAGTCGCGCAACATGGCGCCCGCGAAGTTGCGCGCCGAGTGGCAGCGCGATGGTCGTCTCGACAACGTCGGCTACTCGCTGCGTCAGGACAAGGTCCTCAAGTTCCTCGTCGATCACGCGACCGTGACCGAGGTCGAGAAGCTGACCGAGCAGGGCACGCCGCTTCCGGAATCCGGTCATGCCACGGAAGGCCACGTCCACGGTCCGGACTGCGA
>JAYWCI010000015.1:0-13470 GCA_043780895.1 Kofleriaceae bacterium
TCGACAACCGGTGCTCGGGCATCCGAGGGCGTCGACAACTCATGCTCGGACATCCGACGCCCCACGTGGGGCGGTGCCCGGACATCCGACGTCCCACGGGGGCGTCGACAACCGATACTCGGACATCCGACGCCCCACGTGGGGCGGTGCTCGGACATCCGACGTCCCACGGGGGACGTCGGCAACCGACGCTCGGACATCCGACGCCCCACGTGGGGGTGTCGTCGACAACTCATGCTCGGACATCCGACGTCCCAAGGGGGCGTCGACAACCGATGTTCGGACAACTGACGTCGAGCGCGCCGACGTCAACGCGCCATGCGGTTCAACTTCATCACGAGGATCAGTTCAAGTTGGTGCTGCCGCTCGGAGCCGCGGGCTCCTCGGCTGCCTGTTCGACGAGCTCGGCCGGAGCGTCGTCGGGCGCCGGCTCGTCCGCGGTCGCGCGCGCACGTTCGGCATTGGCGTTGTACAGGGTGCGGCGCTTCGCATCTTGCTCGCGCTCGGCAGCGCGCTCCCACATATGGCCGGCTTCGCGCCACGCGCGCTCGTGCGCGGACGAATCCTTCGCGTTCTGCGCCTTCAGCTCGGCGGCCTCTGCTTTTGCGACGTGCGGATTGCGACCAAAGCTCATGCTCCCAGTATAGCTCGCCGGTCTGACTCTCAGTTCGACGGCACGTGAACGTCACTTCGGCCGCCACCGCGTGGGGTCACCCGCACGTGCGCTCGCACGCGATCGAGCAGCGCCGGCACGTGCGAGATGATCCCGACCTGGCGCCCGGTCGACTGGAGCTCGTCGAGGACCGCGAGCGCACTGTCGAGCGTCGCCGGATCCAAGGTCCCAAAGCCTTCATCGATCAGCAGCGTGCGGACCCGGACATCGTGCGCCGACATTGAGGACAACCCCAGCGCGAGCGCGAGCGAGACCAGGAAGCTCTCGCCACCCGAGAGGCTCTGGACCGATCGCACCTCGCCACCGAAATCGCGATCGATCACCTGGAGCTCGAGGTCGTGCTTCGGCACACGCTCGAGCTGGTAGCGCGGTGCGAGCTCCTCGAGATGCCCGTTGGCAACGGCCAGCAGCTGGTCGAGTGTGAGGCTCTGAGCGAAGCTGCGGAACAGCTTGCCATCGTGCGACCCGATCACGCCGCCGAGCACGCGGTCGACTTCAGCGGCGCGTTCGGCGGCCGCAAACGTAGCGAGCGCCTGATCGCGACGCGCACGCGCATCGTCATCGGCAGCGAGCGTGGCCGCGAGCGCTGCGGCGTGATGATCCGCCGCCGTGACAGCCAAAGCCAGCTCGGGGACGCGAGCCGCATCGAGCTCGAGCTCCTCGGTGGACGCAGGTCGCACCGCCGCGTGGTCGGCGACCAGCCGGCGACGCTCGAGGGTCCGGGTCTTCGCGCGATCGACCGAGCGATCGAGACGCTCGAGCTCGGTTGCTAGCACGTCGACACGACCGACCTCACCCGACAGCATGCGATGCAAGGCGTCGCGCTCGAAGCTGGCTGCGATCCGCGCGGTCTCGAGCGCGGCATGCGCAGCGGTCAGCGCCGCAGCGAGCTCCGTGCCCCGCTTCGCGCACTCGGCCTGGCGCGCCGCGGTGTCCGCGACGGCGCGATCGGCAGCGGTCCCCGCGCGATCCAGATCGGCCAGCGCGCCCGCGAGCGCGGCCTCTGCATTCGCGACGAGCGTTGCGCGCTCGCGCCACAGCTGGACCAGCTCGGCAAAGACGCCGCGCTCGATCACCGGGGTCCCGCGCTTGGTCCGTTTCTTGGTCTCGGTGGCCACCCGCTGCTCGCCGAGCGATGTCGATTTGATCGCGACCGGCAGTGCTGCGTGCCAGCGCGCACTGATCGCGGCCAGCTCGCGGCCGAGCTCGCCGTGACGCTCGATCCGGCCACTTTGCTCGCCGGTAATGCGCTCGATCGCAGCGTCGAGTGTCGCCAGCATGATCGCGACATCGCGCAGATCGCCCAGATGATGATCGAGATCGGATTGGCAGACCTGCACGCGCGCCTGCGCCTCGGTGATCGCCTTCTCGGCGGCCTGCGCGGCACTGCGCACGGCACGGGCGGTTTCGAGCTTCGCGCGGGCCGCTGCCGCGCGCTCCGTCGCAAGCTGGGTCGCCTCGGCCGTCGCCGGATCGGTGACGAGGATCAGCTCGCCGAGCCCTGCGAGCTGGGCACGCCAATCCCGCGCTTGGATCTCCGCAGACGCGAGCGCCGTGGCCCTCGCACTCGCGTTGCGCACGCGCTCGAGCTCGTGCTGCGAGATCCGGAGCTCGACCTGGCTGATCACGCGGGTCGCCGCTTCCCACGACGCGATCGCTTCGGCATGGCCGCGCTCGCCATCGGCGATCAGCGCATCGAAGGCACCTTCGTGCTTCCACGGATGCTCGTCGGCGCCGCACAACGGACACGGCTCACCGTCGACGAGCTCCGCGCGTGCGTGCTCGTGCCCCGCGGCCTTGCGTAGCTCGCCCGTGATCCGCGCGCGTTCGTCGCGCAGCATCGCCGCTCCATCGCGCTCGCGCTGCGCGGCGGTCCGGCGCTCGACGTCGGCCGCCGAGACCTGCTCGAGCTCGCGCGCGCGCTGCTCGAGCTCGGTCAGTACGATCGCCGCATCGCGGGCACCCGCGCTGATCGAGACCAACCGATCCGCCTCGCCACACCTCACGCGCGCTTGGTCCTCGGCACAGCCGGCCGCATCGAGGCCGAGCGTGCGGCGCTTCACGAACCCGTCGGCCTCGCGCATCGCCTCGACGAGCTTGGCCTGCGCGGCATCGCGCGCCGCTTCCAGCTGCTTCTGCTTGGTCACGTGCGCGCCGCGGCCGATCGCGTGATCGGCGAGCACGTGCGTGGCCGCCGCGATGCCCTCCGCGAGCGCGCGTTCCTGCGCGAGCTTCGTATCCAGCTCCGGCCACGCCGCGATCTCAGGCGCCAGGCCGCGACGCTCGGACAACCACAGCGCTCCGGCACGGGCGCCCTCGCCTCTCGCGACCGCGGCCTCGACGATCGCTGCGATCCCGACCGGCGCCAGGGGCTCCGCGGTCCCGCGCGCCATGCGCTTCGGCACCTCGACCTCCACGATCGCCGCCGCGATCCGCGCCGCACGCAGGGTCTCGCGGAGCGCGGCGACGCGCGTGTGCTGGACCTCGATCGCGGCCTCGACCGCGACCGCTTTCGCCGCGGTCACGCGCGCGTTCTCGAGCTCGCCCTGCGCGATCGCGTGCTGGCGCTCCGAGCGCGCGGCTTCGTCCCACACGCCACGCAACGCCTCCGCGCGGCGACGCAGCAGGAGCTCGGTGCGCAAGGGTTCGGCGCCGCGCGCCTCGGCCACCGCGATCGCGTGCTCGCCGCCCGCTGCCGCGACGGCCGCCTCACGCACGCTCGCTTCGCCGCGCCACAGCGCGAGCTGCTGCGCTGCCGTCAAGCGTACGCGGGCACCTTGGCGCGCATCCTTGGCGAGCGCTTGCAACGCCACCGCTTTGCCGCGCGCTTCATCCGCCATGATCGGAATCGCCAGCGCTGCGGCCTGACGCTCGCGCAGCATCTGCTCGGCGACGACCATGCGTGCGTGCGCCGCGATCGACAGCTTCGAATAGATCTCGGTGCCGGTCATGCGCTCGAGTAGCTCGCTGCGATCTTTGCCCTCGGCGCGCAAGAACGCGGCGAAGTCGCCCTGCGCGAGCAGCGCGGACCTCCGGAACTGATCGAACGTGAGCCCGAGGCGCGCATGGATCGCCTTGAGCGTCTCGGTCTTCGTGCCGCCCAGGCGCTCGGTGATCACCGACTCCGCATCGATCGCGGTGAGCGAGATCTGCTGGTCTTGCAGATTCCCATCGGTCGCGCCCCGCGCGCGCCGCACCGACCAGCGCGCGCGATACCGCCGCGTATCGCCGCTCTCGAAATCGACCTCGGCCCAGCCCTGCGAAGCGCCGCGTCGGAGCAGGGTCCGCGGATCCTGCGCGCCGAGCGCCGACGGATCTTCTTGCCCGTGGCCGACGGTGACGCGGCTATGCCCCGGCAGCCGCGGCGTGCGATCGAACAGCGCGACACACATCGCATCGAGCAGCGTGCTCTTGCCCGCACCGGTCGGCCCGACGATCGCGAACACCCCCGCCATCCCGAGAGGGCCGCGCACGAGATCGATCTCGAACTCGCCCGCGAGGCTCGCGAGGTTGCAGCCTCGGATCGCGAGGATCCTCACGCGAACCCGCCGAGCTCGAGCTGAGTCTTGTCACGCGTATCTCCCGGGTCTGCGAGGTCGCCGCGGACCTCCGCGAGCAAGCGCTCGAACGCACCGACCACCGCCGGACTCGGCGCTGCCTCGTGATCGCGCGCCCACAGCCGCGTGAATACCTCGCGCGGATCGAGCTCCGCGAGCCGCTTGATCGCCACGCGATCGCCGAGCGCTGCGCCGTGGCCGGTCTGCTCGATCCGCATCTGGACCAGGCGCGGTCGCTTCTGCTCGAGTGCGGCTTCGATGATGGTCCGCAGCCGCGGCTCGGGCCGCTCGAGCACGATCATCAGATCGAGGTACGGCCGCAGGAGATCTTCGCCCGCGCGCCTGGCCGGGAGCCTGCCAATCGCGTCGAGTGCTTCGGCCAAGGTCGCCGCGCCACGCGCCGGGATCCGCACGATCTCGATCGTCTGCGGTACGCGGATCGATCGTACCTCCCCGAGCCGCCCGCCCAGAAAATCCGCCACCACGATCTGATGGTGATAGCCGGCCTCGTCGAGCGCCAAGGCGATCGGCGCACCTGCATAGCGGATCGATTCGCGCCCGACGCGCTGGGCGCGATGCATGTGACCCAGTGCGGTGTAATCGATCGACTCCGCGAACATTCGTAGCGACGCGCTCTCGGAGCCGCCGATCGAGATCCGTCGCTCGCTCAGGAATGAGGGATCCGCGCCGGCCACGTAGAGGTGCCCGAGTGCGATCAGCGCCTGGCCTGGTGCTCGCCGCCGCTCCGCTTCCGCGATCACCTCGCGATAGAGATCGGCGAGCGGATCCTCGCCATCCCCGACATCGATCGGGCGCAAGAACGGCACGGCCGCGACCAGCCCCCGTCCACCCGCGACCGGGATCAACAGGCGATCGAAATCCAGCCCGTGCTCGGTCCGCGGCAGGCTGCCCACGACGTGGACGGCCAGCTCGCGTAGCACCGCCGAGGCCGCCCCGAGCCGGGCCGGCGAATCGTGATTTCCCGCAATCGCCACGATGTCCATGTCGGGCCGCGCCTGGCGCGCCGAGGCCACCCACTCGAACCACATCCGCTCCGCACTCGCGGGGGGCGTGGCGCTGTCGAACACGTCGCCCGTGATCACCAGCACGTCCGGCGCCAGGGCGCGGATCTGCTCGAGCAGCCAGGTCAGAAATGCGTGGTGCTCGTGCTCGCGAGTGACCTCTTTGAGGGTGTGCCCGAGGTGCCAGTCCGAGGTGTGGAGCAGCCTCATAGGGGCCTGCACCTTCGCACGAGGGTCTGATAGGTTCGGCCGCATGAACCGCCTCGCCTGTGTAGTGATCGCGTTGGCCGCCGGATGCGGCGGTAGTGGCTTCTCGACCGGTACGGCTACGCTGACCGGCATCACGCCGACGCCGATGTCTGCCTCGGCGACGTCGTTCACGGGTGCCGATGGTACCGGCACGATGTTGATGGGCTGGAAGATCTCGTTCTGGGAGCAAGGCGACGGTACCGACTGCCAGTCCAACGACCCCCATCGCGAAGCCGCGGTGTCGATCTATACGCACCAGCCACCGGCGTCGGGCAAGAAGGCGATGCTCGAGCTCGGCGACGTCGCGATCGTCACCGATTCTCCACCGAGCGTCGCCGGCACCGCCGCCGCGACGATGGGCGCCGAGGGTGTCAGTCAGATCGTCGGCTCGGTGTCGATCACCGAGTTCCACCTCAGGACGGATCTCTCGGCCGACGAGATCAAGGGCACGATCTCCGCAGGTGGCAACAACTCGAACGGCGGCGGTGTCCCGATCACGGGCTCGTTCGACGCCCCCGTCTGCGAATAAGCGGTCGAGCGATCGCACGAAATAGCATCGAGGCTTCGCGCGTTCGGGTCGCGATGAGAGCCCTGCTCGTGTTCCTGATCGGCTGCGCGGCCGCTCCCACGCCGGTCGTGGCAACCTACCTCGGCGTCGCTGGCTGGCAGCTCGAAGCAAACGGTCGGGTCGTGATGAGCGATCCGTATTTCACGCGACCCACGAACCTCGACGCACCGGCCGTGCCCGATCCTGCAGCGATCGCGGCGCACGCACCGCCCCGGGCAGATCTGATCCTCGTCGGGCACTCGCACATCGACCACTTGCTCGATGCCCCGTCGGTCGCGCTGCGTACGGGCGCGGTGCTGATGGGGTCGCCGACAACGATTCGCGTCGGCACGGCAACTGGTGTACCCGCGAGCCAGCTGATCGCCGTGAAGGATGGCGACCGCCGCGAGGTCGCCGGCATCGGCATCCGCGTGATTCGCAGCCTGCACTCGCTGATCGGCCTCGAGAACGTCGAGATGCCCGATCCGGTGACGTTGCCGCTGTCGATCGAGGGCTACAAGGAAGGCGGCACGCTCACCTATCTCGTGACGCTCGGCGGTCGAACTATCCTGATCTTCGACACGGCGAATTTCGTCGAGGACGCGCTCGCAGGTGTGCACCCCGACATCGCGATCATCGCGCCCGGTGCGCGCGAAAAGGTGCCCGACTATACGTGCCGCCTGATGCGCGTCCTCGCCAATCCTCCGATCGTGCTCGTCACCCACTTCGACGCCTGGCACGGTCCGCCCGTCGACGCGCCGAGCGACGACGCTGCTTCGTTCGCGAACGAGGTCCACACGTGCTCGCCGAAAACGCGGGTGATCGTGCCGAAGCACTTCGAGCGCCTGACACTGTGAGCTGGATCCTGCTTCGCGCGCCGCGCGGGCAGTCCGCATCGAGGAAGCCTGTCGTGGTCTGGTGAGGCGCGATGGGACCGGCGGTGTGCGCGGCAGCTTGCTCCGGGGCGCCCGCCTGTATCCGGTCGACGGTCCGATCTACAACGTACTCGTCCCCGCGCCCGCGACGGCGTCGGTCTACGCGGAGAAGGGCAACGCGGTGTCGACGTCGACGAACGAGCTCGTCGTGGTGAGCCTGTCCCCCCTAGCGATCACCATCCGTGCGGCAGACGCTGGATCGTCCGACGCTTCTAGCCCGGCTCGCGACTCTGCACTTCGTGCAGAAACGCTTCTTCGCTCGCAGTGAGCGGCCGGCCCTTGAGCCGCTCGAGTTCGTCTCGCGACAGCCCACCGACCTTCTGGCGATGTCGCGCCATCACGACATGCGCGCGCGCGATCGATGCGAGCACTTCTTCGAACGTCTCGAAGCTCGTCGGCGTGCGCTCGGGATGCTCGCGCAGCATCTCGGTGATCCGGTTCTCGTGCCGGGTGACCACGTCGAGTAACTTCGATTGCAGCGGCATGCGCTCGACCTTCGCCTCCGGCGGCGGCTCCAAGCGGTCGACGCCGTGCGTATTGCTCGTGACGACGAACTGGCCACCGATCTCGCTGCACAGCTCGATCACCCGCAAGTGGCGCGGGTAGAGCTGGACCAGCTGGAGCAACGAGATCACGACGCCGCGCGGATGCAGGTGATACGCGTTCGCACGGATCATCCGGCCTGCATCGACGAACAGCCGCATGAACGTGCGGTTTTGCGGGTAGATCCGCGACAAGGTCAGATCCTCGACATCGGCGAGCCACGTGTAGCCCTTCGCCTCGAGCCCCTGACGCGCGCGATCGTAGAACTCGTGATCGGCTTCGGGGAACGCCACCGGGGTCACGCGCGACAGCTCGTGCGGCTCGCCGTAGACCGCATCGAGCCGTGCGCGCAACGCCGTGCCGCCCAGCCCTTTCGGTCGGCGCAGGCCGAGGGCCACAGCGACGACGAGCCACATGCTCATCATGAGGAAGAACACTTCCACGCTCCACAGTGTGCACCGATGTCCGGGCGCTGGCTCGCGCTAACCAACGATTAAGCGCGGCCCGTGCTCGGTTATTTGCCGTCGATCTTGACCGCGAGCACGTTCGCCAGCTTGCCGACGACAGGCTTCATCGCCGCGAGCTCCTCGTCGGCAAACCGGCGCTGATCCGCAGGTGGATCGTCGCGCTTGGTCTTGTTCATGATGCTGATCTTGTACGTCGAGTGGGGCAGCCCGAACACGTGACCGAGCTCGTGCGCGAGGACGCGATCCATCGAGTCAGCGGCGATGATGATGTACTTGCCGTACTTGCCGTGCCAGGTCACGCCGTGGACCGGCACCTTCGGATCGTCGACGTTCTCGAGCTTGGTGATCACGAACACGTGGATCTTGTTGTCGGTGACCTGTGCCGCGAAGGCATCGCGATCGGCACGGGTGACGATGTGCGCGTCGCTCGGCGGTAGCGGGTCCGTGGTGACGAGCTCGAACGCCGCATCGACCGGTGCGAAGTACGTATTCGCGTGCGCGACCTGCGTCGCGATCCATGCGGGCGTCTGCGCCGGCGTCTCGCCGTCGGTCACGACGTGCACGGCGAGCTGAAACGTCACGAGCGAAGCGAACATCACGACACCCATCCGAGCATCTCCAGGGCGAGTGCGCCGAGTCCAAAGGCGAGCCGCGCGACGATCGTGACCGCGACGTTGCGACCCGCCGCGACGTACATCCAGCCAAGTGCGATGCCCATCACGAAGCCACCGAACCGCGCTTCGATCGGGCCCGGCACGAGCAGGGCTTCGCCGAGCGCACCGACCAGGATCGCCATCGCGGTCGAGCCGCCGAGCTCGAGCACGCGCTCGACCACCCACGCACGTAGTACCAGCTCGCTCGCCGCCGCGAGGGCCGTGACGATCACCGCGAAGGTCCACAGAGCACTCGCGTTGCCGCGCACGAGCGGGAACGAGGCCCACACGACCGGGCGATCGCTCATCGCCTCGGCGATCGGCGTGCCGAATGCGAGCGCGAGGATCAGAGCGCCGAGCCCCGCGAGCGCGGCGATACCGAGATAGCTTGCGGGCCCGCGCACGACCGCACCGAAGCTCCTGCCGCACGCCCATCGCGCGATGCTCGCGACCACCATCAGCGGCACCATGATCGGCACCGCGCCGAGCGGAGGCGGATCCCAGGTAACGAGGATCGCCGCCAGAAGGACCGCGCCGATCTCGACAGGCACGAGGCCGCGGCGCTCCATTGGATAGGTATACGCTGGTCCAGACACCACGTAACGCGCTCGGCTTGGGTCTGAAAGCGTTCGCAACCATTCGAGAATTCTTCTGTCTGGCTGGCATGGTCACAAAGCTCGCCCTCGCCCTGGTTGCCGCCAGCGTCAGCCTCGCCATGGCGGAACCCACCAACGAGGAGCTCGCGACCCGCGCGGCCGAGCTCGAGAAGAAGCTCGCAGGCCAGCACTTCACGGTCGTGGTCACCGCGCCGTTCGTCGTGGTCGGTGATGGCCCCGCCAAGGAGGTCAAGCACATCGCGAACGGCTTCATGCACGACAAGGTGGTGATGATGGAGAAGGACTTCTTCGCGAAGCGGCCGACCAAGCTGCTCGAGGTCTGGCTGTTCCACAACGAGAAGGCGTTCCGCGCCGGCGCGAAGAAGTTCTTCAACGACGAACCGGATACGCCGTACGGCTACTACAGCTCGACCGCGAACGCGCTCGTGATGAATGCGAACGGACTCGGCACGCTCTCGCACGAGCTCGTGCATCCGTACATGGAAGCGAACTTCGATGGCGAACCGGCGGCGTGGTTCAACGAAGGGCTCGCGTCCCTATTCGAGCGACCGAGCGAGCGCAAGGGTCACCTCGTCGGCTTGCCGAACTGGCGCCTGCCGAACCTCAAGACGCAGATCCGCGACAAGACGCTACCGCCGCTGACGAAGCTGATCGCCACGACGTGCGACGAGTTCTATGCGGCGAGCTGGGATGCTTACGCGCAGGCGCGCTACCTGATCTACTACCTCCAGGAGCACGACAAGCTCAAGCCGTTCTACGACGCCGCGCTCGCCGACAAGAAGGACCTGACGCACAAGACGGCGCTCGAGAGCGTGCTCGGCAAATCGCTCGAGAAGTTCGATCCCGAGTGGCAGACGTGGGTCATGAAGGTGCCGCTGGATAACTAGCGCGGGACTGGCTCGTTGAGCACGAGCCAGTACAACCCGAGCTGCCGCACCGAATCGACGAACTGCGCAAAATCGACCGGCTTGCGAATGTAGCTGTTCGCGCCGAGACCGTAGCCGCGCACGAGATCCTGCTCCTCGATCGAGGACGTCAGGATCACGACCGGCGTGAGCTTGGTGGCGGCATTCTTGCGGAGCTCTTGCAGCACTTCGAGGCCGTCGATCTTCGGCAGCTTGAGATCGAGCAGCACGACTTGCGGCACTTCGTTCTCGGCACGCTTCGCGTGCTGGCCGCGGCGGAACATCCAATCGAGCGCCTCGACGCCATCGCGCGCGACGATCACCTTGTTCGTGATCTGGGATTTCGCGAGTGCTCGTAGCGTGAGCTCTTCGTCGTCGCGATTGTCTTCCACGAGAAGGATGACGCGCTCGATCATGATGGGCCTTTTGTATCACCGAGCGTAAAGAAAAACCGAGCCCCTTTTCCAACCTCACTATCAGCCCACACTCGGCCGCCGTGGCGCGTGATGATGCGGTGGACGGTGGCCACGCCGATGCCCGGGAAATCACCGTCGATCGACTGATCGAGGCGCCGTGGCTTGGCGAGCAGCGGCTCGAACGCGGCCATCGCGCCCGCAGGATCGAGTGATGGTCTCAGCCGCTCGTCGAAGTCCGTGGTGGTCTCCGAGAACGCGCTCGCCGCGATCGAAACCTCCGTCGACGCCACCCTCAACCGCTCGGTCATGCGTGCTCGAGCTTACTCCCGAACTAGTGCGCTGCGTGGAACGTGAAGGGGTAGTTGACCTGCACACCACCACCGCCACGCGGCTTCGGGAACTCGATGTTGCTGATCACGTCGCCGACACACTTGGCAACGGTCGGGTCGAAGCCGGTCGCCATCGAGCCCGTCACCGAACCGAGGGGGGTGATGAAGAAGTGCGCGGAGATGGTTCCCTCGATCCCCGGGTGAGCGAGCATCTCGCGCTCGTAGCAGTAGCTGAGCTTCTCGATATTGCGTTTGATGTAGCGACGAATCGTCGCTTGATCGAGGTCGCCACTTCCGGTTGCCTGACCGAGGACGGGGCGCGGCGAGAAAGCGTCGTGATGGC
Source organism: Kofleriaceae bacterium (assembly GCA_043780895.1). GTDB lineage: Bacteria > Myxococcota_A > Polyangia > Haliangiales > Haliangiaceae > JABFXX01. Next base: position 11,257 of record JAYWCI010000015.1, read on the forward strand.
GCATCGCCGGACCGTTGCCGCCGCCCGGACCGTACTGGCCACCGCCGTGCGGGCCACCACCGATCGTGTTGTAGCGCCCCCCCGTGCCGATCAGGCCGCACGGCTCTTGCGTGCACCCACCACCCATCGCGAAGCCACTGCGCCCGATGCCGAACGCGCCATTCGCTTGGCCCGCCTCGGCACCGTAGATGTTGCCGTACAGGTTCGCGTCCGACATCCCGCTCGAGATGTTCGCCGCGGAGATCAGCGTCTGGAACGTCTCGGGGTTCGCGAGCACCGTGCCCATGATGCCGGCCGTGCTCGCGGCTTCGAGCTCGTTCTTCTGCGCGAGCTGGGTCTCGGTGTGGTTGTCCTTCACCGCGAGGTGCTTGTTCGTCGCGCCGGACTCCGGCTTGCCGGCCTTGCCCTCTTCTCCCGGCGCCTTCATCGAGACCGAACCCGCCGCGCCCGAGTCGACGCCGGGGTCGACCTCTTCTGGCTTCGGGACGAGCGCTTCGTTAGCGGTCGCGAGGATCTTCACGTTCGGATCGAGCTTGGTCTCGACGTCGACGCCGATCGTCGAGTCCTCGACCGGGATCGTGTCGAGGAGCGCGAGGAAGATCAGGTGGGCCGCGAGCGAGCCGAGGAAGAACTTCGCGGTCCGGGTCTCGAACGTCGCGAGCAGCGAGGTCGGCTGCGTGCGCGGCTGCGACACGGCCGAGATCACGAAGGTGGTTTGACCTGCACGGGCGCGGATCCGGGCGCGCGCCGGAATCGGCAGCTCGATCGCACCCTCGGTCGTGGTCGACGGGCGTGCGCGGCCACTCGCGGCGAGTTCCGCGAGCGTCGAGGTTTGACCGTCGACGACCATCTCGCCTTCGATGCCCGCGCCGTAGTTGAAGACGAAGTCGTTCGCATCGCTCGAAGGAGCGACGAGCGGGAAGTCCGGGGTCGGGGCCGCGTCCATCGCGAGCTCGACGCCGGCGGCCGTGCCGATCCGGTAGTACGGGGTGCGGCGCTCACCACGGATGCGCGACAGGCCCGCGATCATCGTCGACACGCCGAGCGCGAGGCCACCGAACGCGAGGAAGTCGAACACCGGGTTCAAGGTCACCGGGCGGAACGACCACGTCGGGCGATGCAGATCGTTCGTGACGTGCATGAGCTCGGTCTTGTTCACCGATGCGGTGTGGATCGAAGCGCCGAACGACGCGGCCGAGGCGAGCAAGCACGCGGTGCCTACCGCGAACATCAGCTTGGTCTTGCGCGACACCTTGCCGCTCCTCGGATCGATGCAGTGCTTCACGCCGATCACCGAATCACCGAGCATCGCGGCGACCTCGATCGCCGGCTTGGCCATCCCGGCGGCCCTGTCCTGACCGTGATCGTCATCTCGTGAGACGTGTGCGAACGGCGACAGCACCGCGGGCCGCGCAGGCGGCGCGACCGGCGTCGCAAGCTTCGCGACGACCGCCGGCATCGGGATCGGAGGCGGTGCGATCGCGAGCGGCGCCACCATCACGGCATCCGTCCGCGCGAACGCGACTTCGACGCGCAGCGAGCCGATGCCGATCGCGTCGCCGCTCTCGAGCTTGGCCTTGTTGATCCGCTGGCCGTTGATGAAGGTGCCGCGCGTCGATCCGAGATCGATGATGTGGACGTTACCCGCGCTATCGACCTCGAGGATCGCGTGCATCCGGCTGACCGATTCATCTTCGATCCGGAGGTGGGACGAGGTGACCTTGCCGATCTTGATGACGCTCTGAAGGAGCGTCTCTTCACGAACCAGCTGGTCACCACGAAAGATACGGAACGTGAGGGCAAGAGCGGACATGTAAACAAGCCTCCGGCTATGGCGCGAGCGCCTGGCATGGGCCTGTCTGCGTTCGAAGCACGCGCTCACCCGAGCGCACACCGCCGCAGCCTCTCGGCCGACGCGACCGCTCGGCGACGTGCCTTGCGATCGAAACGTATGACAGCGCTTTTGGCTCGCGGTTCCCGATTTGTCGTGCGCAACCGGCTGCAACCACGGGTGTCGAGCTACGTTTGCCGCGATGGCGCTAGAGGTTCGCGGCCTGCGCGTTGCCCTCCCCGACGGGCGCGTACTGATCGACGGGATCGACCTGTCGATCGGGAAAGGCGAAGTCGTGGTCTTGCTCGGTGGCTCGGGCGCCGGCAAATCGACGTTCGCGCGCGTCCTGTTCGAACGTGACGAGCTCGAGCACGCAGGCTTCG
>JAYWCI010000016.1:0-8521 GCA_043780895.1 Kofleriaceae bacterium
GTGTAGAGCTCCTCGTGCTGATCGACGAACAACAGGATCTGCGAGCGCCGCCGGCGGGCACGCGATCGCAGCTTCGCACCGAGCGCACCGGGCTCCGCGCGCAGCTGGGCCGCGAGCCCGCCGCTGGGCAGCACCACATCGCTATCGCGCGATTCGCGCAGCTGCTCGAGTGCACTCGCGAGCGCGCCGAGCGGCTGGCGCCCCGGGCGCACGATGATGCACTCCCACGGATCGCCACTCGCCTTGAGCGCCGGCACCACACCCGCGCGCACGAACGAGGACTTGCCCGCGCCCGAGGGACCAACGACCGCGACCATCGGTTGATCGCGCAAGCGCGCGACTGCGCCGGCGATATCGTGCGAGCGCCCGAAGAACCGATCGGCATCGCTCTCCTGAAAGGCGTTGAGGCCCGGGTACGGGCTCTCGTCGGCGACGAGGTGGCGGCCGGTGCTGCGAGGCAACAGCGGCTCGAGCTCGGCGAGTAACGCGTTCGCGGTCGGGAACCGATCCTGCTTCTTCTTCGCGAGGCAGCGCGCGACGATCGCGACGACTCGATCGGGCAACCCCGTGACGTCGTCGGCGAGCGACGGCATCAGGTCATCGGAGGCCGCCGCGCCGAACAGCTTGCCTTGGGTCAGCGGATCGAGCGGATGCTTACCGGCGAGCATCTCGTACAAGATGATGCCGACGGCCCAGAGGTCGCTGCGATGATCGACCTCGTCGGTGCCGAGTTGCTCGGGCGACATGTACGGCAGCGTACCGACGATGCCGAGCTTGGTCTCCGCCGCGGGCATCGGGCGCGGCGTCTTCTCGCTGCCTTCTTCGTAGAGCTTCGCGATCCCGAAATCGAGCACCTTCACGGTGCCGCCGAGGTTGACGATGATGTTATCGGGCTTGAGATCGCGATGGACGATGTTCGCGGCGTGCGCGGCGACGAGCGCCTTGACGATCGGCACGACGAGCTCGATCGCGCGACCGACCGGCAGCCGCTTCTCCTGCATCAACTTTGCGAGTGAAGTGCCCTCGATGTACTCGAGCACCATGTACGGCAGATTGTCGAACGTCTCGACGTCGTGGATCACGACGATGTTCTCGTGACTGCATCGCGCGGTCGCGCGCGCTTCGATCACGAAGCGATCGGTGAACTTCTTCGAGTTCGAGACCAGGAACTTCATCGCGACGCGCCGACCGAGCCTCGTATCGCGCGCGAGAAAAACCTGGCCCATGCCGCCACGACCGAGCTCGCGGATCAGCTCGTACTGCTCGATCTTGAGGCCCGGCGAGAGCTTGATCTCGGGCGCTCGCACGGGTGGCGGCGGCGGCGGAGCCGCGAGCGCGCCGGGGGCCCGCGGATCGATCGTCGTTCGCTGGAGATTCTCGGGGCGCTTCGTCGTCGTCATCGGTGGCCAGGCGCGCTAGTTCGAAACCGAGAGAACAAGCTCTCGAGCTCGCCGTACAGCGCTTCGGCTTCCTCGGGAGCGTTGGCTCGCTTCGAGAGTACCCCGTCGGTGAGGGCCTGGAGGGCCTCATCGTAACCACGGCGCAGCTCGCCTACATGTGCCTCGATCCGCAAGTAGCGATCACCACGGGTCGGCTCGGACTCGAGCATCGCGAGCTCGAGCTCGAGCTCGGAGAGCTCGTTCTGGAGTTGATCGGAGACCTCGGTCGAGAGCTCGAGGATCGAGGCGAGCTCGAGCACGATCTGGCGCACCTGCGAGGTCAGCGCTTCCGCGAGCTCACCCGGCTTCTCGATCTCGTGCGTATCGAACATGTGCTTGGGCCGGCTCGTCCGCGTGCGCGGCGCGAGCACGAGCAATCCCGGGAGCGCGGCCGCGAGCTGCAACGCATTCGGGCGATCCGCGGGATTCTTCGCGACGCACGCGGCGAGCAGGTCATCGAGGCCGGGAGGCAACTCGAGGTCCGGCGCCCGGACCGCCAGCGATTCGGGCTGCTTGTGAACGTGCGCGTAGATCATGCCCACCGCCGAGCGCGATTCGAACAGCGGCGCGCCCGTCAGCGCGAAGTACGCGAGCCCACCGAGCGCGTAGATATCAGCCGCAGGCCCCACCTCGCTCGTCGCGCTCTGCTCCGGCGCGAGATAGAGCGGCGAGCCGAGCACCTGTTCGTCCTCGGTCAACCGGGTCAGGCCTTCATCGGCGGCGAGCTTCGCGAGCCCGAAATCGATGATCTTTGCCGACCAGCCGGTCCCGGACGACCCGCCCGCGAGCAGGACATTCGCCGGCTTGAGATCGCGATGGACCACGTTCTGGCGATGCGCGAACGCGAGGGCCTCGGCGAGCTGGATCAGCAGCTTCAACGCATCGGAGATGGGCAAGGGGCCGAGCTTGTCGACGGCATTCTGGAGATCGGGGCCGTCGACGTATTCCATCGCGAGGAACAAGCCCCCGCCCGCGAGCTGACCGGTCGCGAGGATCTGGACGATGCCCGGATGCTTCAAGCGATCGAGCAGCTTCACCTCGCGTCGAAAGCGCGCGAGCGCTTGCGGCCCCGCCATGAGATCCGCACGCACGATCTTGTAGGCGCGCAGCGCCCCGCTCGGCGATTGCGCGAGATAGACCTCGCCCATGCCGCCCCGGCCCAGGGAGCGCACGATTTCGTGCCCATCAACGTACTGGCCGATGAAGGGGACGATCAACGCGAGAAGTCTAACAACAAGCGAGACTTAACGCGAAGTTCGGACCGCGCGGAGGTCGGCGAGCCGCCCCGCGAGCGGTTCGAGGTGCGGGGATCCTGCGTGCTTGTTCAGGACATCGTCGACGATGCCCTCCAGCGCGTTGTAGGCCTGCTTGAGTCGCTCGAGCTCGTCGGCGCGAACCTTGGCGACCTCGGCGATGCCCTGCTCGATCGCGCGGACCCGGTCTGCCTCGGCCACCGCGCTCGCGAGCCGGGCCTCGAGCTCCACGATCTTCGGCGTGGTCTCGTCTGCTTCGTCGGGATGCCCGCTCATCGCGAACCGGAGCTCGCCGATCGCGAACCGCAGCGAGACTTCGCGATCACCGGCGGTCTCGCGGACCGCGGTGGCCTCGTGCTCGAGCGCATCTTGTGCGGCTTCGAGGCGCGCGAGCGAGCGCTCGTGATCGCGGAGATACGCGACGCCACTGACGAGCCCGGTGTCGTCGAAGCCCTTGTCGAGCAGCGCATCCGCGACGTGGCGGAGCGCGCCGCGAAGATTGCTGAAGCCTTCGCTCGGGGGTGGCTTGGTCAGGGTCTTCGGCAGCTGCTCGATCGGGATGTAGCGCCGACGACCATCCGATTTCGGTGCTGGATAGCCCGGCACCCTGCGCAGCGCCGCGAACAGATCCGCGGCGGTCGCGTAGCGATGTTCTGGATCTTTCTCGAGGCAGCGCAGGATCAGTTGATCGAGCTCGGTTGGAATGCCCTGGCGGCGCGAGCTCGGAATCGGCGGCGGCTGGGTCATGTGCGCGTGCAGCACTTCGTTGCTCGTGCCGACGAACGGGGGCTGGCTCGTGAGCAGCTCCATCGCGATGCAGCCGATCGCGTACAGATCGATCCGCGGATCATCGCCGACCCCGGTCACGCGCTCGGGAGACATGTACTTCGCGGTGCCCCAGATCATGTTGCCGGTCGAGAGCGCGACGCTCTCTTGCACGTCGCTCGCGGTGATCTTCGCCATGCCGAAATCGAGGACCTTCAGCACCGCGTCCTCGCCGGTGACCATCAGGTTGCCCGGCTTGAGATCGCGATGCACCACGCCGCGCGAGTGCGCGTGATGGACCGCGTACGCCATCTGTCCCAGCACGTGCAGCGCGAGCGGCACGGCGAGCTGGCGGTCCTTGCGCAGGATCTCGAACACGCTCGAGCCCGGCGCGTACTCCATCGCGAGATAGAAGCGCTGGTCGGGGAGCTGACCGAAATCGTAGAGCGCGATGATGTTCGGATGGCGCAGCCGATTGACCGCGCGCGCCTCGCGCCGAAATCGTGACACGAACTGGGGATCCTGAGCCACTTGAGGCATCAAGATCTTCAGAGCTTCTTTCCGGCCAGAGGTCAGGTGCTCGGCCAACCACACTTCCCCCATCCCGCCCTTGCCGAGCGCTGACAAGATCCGCCAGCGGTCGTGTAGTACTGAACCGATCATCGACGAGGCAGGAAAATGTTATCACGCGGTGGCACAATGATCGCGATGCGATCGGGTGCCGCGCTTGCGCTACTTCTCTCGGGTTGCTTGCACCCTACCGTGCAGGAGTGCAGTGGGGGCGGGCAAGCCTGGGTCTGCCCTTCGGAACAGGCGTGTGCACAACCGCCTACCTATTGCTCGACGCCGAATGAAGTCGGCGCGTGCCAGGGCAAGGTCGATAACGATGCATGCTCGAGCTCGCTCGTCGCGGTCGGCATCTGCGAAGCCGGGGTTTGCACCTCGTGCAGCTTCGACATCGCGGCGTGCCGCTACGTCGGCTGGAAGCCGATGACGTCTGGGACCAGGGGCGATCTCACCGCCGTCGCGTTCACGAAGTTCGGCGAAGCATATGCCGGAACGACGCTCGGCGAGATCCGCCACTACCTCACCTCGGGCTGGACCGCCGTCGATCTCGGCATGCCGGACGTCACGCAGGTCCTCGCGCTGCAGACCACCGACATGCGGCTGTACGCGCTGCTTGGCGTTCCCTCCTCCGGGAACAAGCGCGTCGCGTATCTCGAGAACGGAACGTGGACCACGCTGCCCGCGTTGACGGCAGGCGCGATCTACAACGCGATGTGGGTCGCTCCGACCGGCGACGTGTTCCTCGTCGGTGCCACTGCTGCCACCGCGCGGTTCGACGGGACCGCGTGGAGCGAGACCACGCTGACGACCACGCCGGCGAACCAGTTGCTCGATGCAGTCTGGGGCACCGCGGCGAACGACGTCTACGTCGTCGGCAACAAGCACACGATCCTGCACTTCAACGGCACCACCTGGACCGCGAACGCGTCGCCCGGTGCCACGACGGACAACTACAGCACCGTGTGGGGCATCGGCAGCGACGTGTTCGTGGCCGGCGCGGTGCCCGGCACGATGGGCGGAACGGGCATCGCGCATTCGGTCGGCGGTGGCGCGTTCACCGCGATGCCCGCCCCGGCGATCACGATGGGGTCACGGGCGATGTGGGGCTCGAGTCCAACCGATGTGTGGCTCGTCGGCAATGGCGGCACCAGCAATGTTTCGGTAGCGGTGATCAGTCACTGGGACGGCGTCTCGTGGACCCAGCTTCAGGCACCGACCCAGAGTCCACTCGTCGCCGTCGCCGGTAGCGAAGCCGACGAGATCTTCGCGGTCGGCGTGGCCGGCACGGTGCTCCGATACACGGGCTCGGCCTGGGCCGTGCTCGCTTCGCCGCCGACGGTTTCCACCCTGAACGATGTCTGGGCCGCCGCGCCGAATGACGTCTTCGTCGTCGGCAATGGCGCGTATCACCTCGCGAGTGATCGAACGTGGAGCTCGTCGACCGGCGTCTACAGGGCCGTGACCGGGCGTAGCCCGGCCGACGTCGTCGCGGTGGGCACGAACCTGTCGTCGACGTGGAACGGCACCGCGTTCCCGACCGGAACGGGTGCACTCATCGGCAGCACGACCGACCTCGCGGTCACGTCGGCATCGTACGTCGCGCTCAGCGACACGCTCTACACCAGCCCGACCGGATCGACGTGGACCCCGCACGCGGTGACGCCGGGCCAGACGAGCGCGCATGGCCTGTGGATCGGGCCTTCCGGAACGATCTGGCTCGCGACCGAGGCCGGCGTCACCCGCGTCGATGCGAGCTACGCGGCCACGACCGCGACGCCCGGCTCGTTCACCGCGATCTGGGGCTCCAGCGAGAACGATATCTACGCGGTAGGCACGAACGACGTGAGTCACTACGATGGCACCGCGTGGACCGCGATGACGCTTCCGACCCAGGCCAAGCTCGACGGCCTGTGGGGCCGCGGGGCCGATGACGTGTTCGCGGTCGGCGTGAACCAGACCGTGCTGCACTATCACGGTGGGCTGTGGAAGCAGCTCGAGACGCCGTTCTCGTCCGGCGATCTCGGCGCGATCAGTGGCGCGGGCCCCTCAGTGTTCATGACCTCGCTAGACGGTAAGGTCTACGAGCTCGTCGAGACCGTCCCGTAGCTTACGGGCAGGCGCCGTTGACGATGTGATCCTGCGCGAACGTCGTCACGAAGCCGCCTTCGAACGCACCGTTGACGAGCATCAACAGGGCGCTGAGGTCCGGGATCGAGTACGCCGTCGCGCCGCCACCGACCGCCGTGTTCATCACGGTGCGCAGGTCGCGGATCGTCGTGCCGTTGAGACCTGGGGTCGTGGTGAGACCACAGACCCGGAGGTCACCGTAGGCGGTAGCGGCCGTGCCACGCGTGAAGCCCGCGTCGGCAAAGTCGATGTTCAAGAACATCGCCGCGACCTGGCCGCCGAAAACGCCCGCCGACGTCGACTGACCTGGACCGCCCGGATCGAGCAGGTTGTTATCGAACGCGGCAGGGCTACCCGGTTGCGGCATGTACGTGATCACCGCGTCGCCCGAGTCGAAGATCACGCGCCGGTACGGAGGCTGGAGGCCGAGCGTCAGACCCGCGGGATAGATGAAGTCGAAGTTCTGGCCACCGTTCGGGTTCGGCGCGAGCACGATCGTGCCCGGCGGTTGGATCGGTGGCTTCGCCCCCCAGGTGTTCTGGCTGAACGAAACCTCATCGCCATCGTGCCAGCCGCAGCCCGGTGCACCCGGTGTGCAGACGACCGGCGCAGCGATCGTCGCGGTCGTGCAGGTCGTTAGCGACAACGGCATCACGGCCGTGAACGTGAACGAACCGACAGGATCGGTGATGCCGGTGCCCGTGCCGTGCACGCAGTTGGTGATCGTGCCGCCGCTCGTGCCAGCGTCGTAGTTGACCTTCACGGTACCGGTCGTCGCGTTGAGGTTCACGACCGGCGCGGTGTACGTGACCGTGCCGTGTGCGGAGACGTCCGCGGCGGTGTCGCTCAGCGCGAGCGTCGCGTTCGCGTTCTGTTGCGCTGGAATCTTCTGCCTGAACACATCCGCGATGCTGCGGACCTTGTGCTCGTCGGGGTCGATGATGCCGTTGCCGTTGATGTCGACGTTCTCGTCGGTGTGCGTCGGCCCTCCGAGCGGATGGTTGCCGAACGTCACGATCACCTCGAAGCGAACATTCGTGTTCGTCGCGAGGTGGAGCAGGTTGTTGTCGTAGGACGCCGAGAACAACAGCGGCAGGTGATCGCCGGAGCCGAGCAAGAACTCGGGGACGAGCGAGAAGATCGTGTTGAACCGACGATCGAGGAACGACAGCGAGCCCGACGCGGCGTTCTCCGTGAACGAGCTCAGGCCTTCGGTCGTGTCCGCGCCGACGACGTGGGCGGTCGTCGCCGCGTCACCTTGGGTCGCATCGGCGACGTCTGACGAGATCGTCACCCAGTGGTTGTTCTGCTTGGCCTGGAGATTGACGACGATGTTGCCGAGCGTCGCCGGACCGGTGCCGAGGTTGATGACGTCGAGGAACCCATCGACGACGAGGTGCCCACCGGAGGTCGAGCCCTTCGTGGCCGCGATGTTCCACGTGACCGTCTTGGCGGTCGGATCGACCGCCGCGGTCTTGGTCAGCGTCCAGCTCGAATCGCCGGTCTGGAGCAGCGAGACCTTCGACGCGAGCTCGAACACCGCCGCGAACTGCTGGTGGCCACCGTTCCACCAGCTGCCGTGATGTCCACCGTTGCCACTGTTGCCGCCGCCGTCGCGATCACCGTCGTGATCGCAATGGTCGTCGTTCTGCGGATTGCTCCGAGCCTGATCCTGCCCGGCGAGCATGGTTATCAGAGCTGCTGCGGTGAATGCGGAACCCCTCATCATCCAAATATGATTTCACGGAGGGTCGACCACTTCAGCGAAAAATTAAGACAAAGCCGGGCTTTTTCGCGCAGATATGCACCTACCTGAGGGGCTACAGCCTACTTCACCGGAGCTGGTTTCGGAGCGACCGGTGCCGTAGATGGGCGTCCTTGTTGAGCTGCAGCTTCCATGAAGGAGCGGCCCTCGAAAATGACGCCTTTGTCGATTTGCAGGGAAGGTGTGTGGAGATCGCCTTTGACGCGACCCGGTGCATGGATCTCGATCGACCGCTTCGCGGTGATGTTGCCGACCACGCTGCCCTGGATGATGACTTCGCCGACGTCGATCGTCGCTTCGACTTGCGCGCCATCACCGATCACGAGGATGTCATCGGAGAACACTTCGCCTTTGAAGCGACCGTCGATCCGGACCGTGCCTTCGAACGTGAGCTTGCCTTCGAACGAAGCTCCGCGGCCGAGGAGCGTCGTGATTTCTCCTGCTGCCTGCGGACGAGCTGCTACTTGCACCATGGTGCAAGGAAGTTAACAGCGCACCGTTAGAAGATCGAGCCCACGCACGACGCGATGTCGAAGAACATGAACGCGAGCGCCTTCTCTTGCGGCGTCAGCGGCTGGTTCGAGCAACCGCCCGGGTACGCCGCG
>JAYWCI010000017.1:0-56130 GCA_043780895.1 Kofleriaceae bacterium
AACGACGACTACAAGAAGCCCGTCGATCGTCGCTCGGATCCAGCGGCCGACGCGCCCTCCGCGACCTTGTCGCCGCGCGGTGGTCCAGGTGCCGCGCTGGGCCAAGTGTCGTCGACGGGCGCCGCGCCTCCGCCTCCGGTCCAAGTCCCGGCGCCCGCCGCGAAGGCGCCCGATTCGAACTTCGCATGGGCCAAAGACCAGCACGCGCGCGTCGCTGCGCTCGTGAAGGCCGGCAACTGTCAGGAAGCCGCGCCACTCGGGGTCGCGATCAAGAGCCGCGACCCCGAGTACTACAACTCGTTCGTCGCGACCGACCGCGCTCTCAAGCCGTGCATGCAGTACATGACCGAAGCTGCGGACCGCGAAGCCGAGAAGAAGCCGGCGAAGATGCGCGTCAATACGGACGCGAAGTAAGCCACTCGCGCACCGCCGCAGGTGTGCCCCGCAGATCGCTTGCGGGCGCCAAGCGAACGGTGGACTTCGTCGACCACAACATGAGCGGACCCGTGTTCGCGCTGTGCAGCCGCAGCAGCGCAGCGCTCGCCTTTCCGCTGTACACGCCATCGAGCCGCGGTGCGCCAGCTTTCGCGAGCCTGTGCATCGCTCGATCGCATTCGCGCGTGACCACGCCGTAGCCGGAGCCGAGCTCCTCACCATCGACGACGAGCCGGCGGACGAGCTGGGCGAGCGCGAGCTCGTTGCGCGGTCCACCGAGCTGAGCGATCCGTTGCAACGCGCGCAGCGCGAGATGGGCGGTGCGCAGGCGCGAGGTCACGGGCCACGGCGTCACGCGCACCGCGTGAACGATCGGGACCGGCCACGGCCACGCGCCGACCGCGTGCGCGAGCGAGAACCCGGCGAGTAGCCCGGCGCTCGTGCACGTGCTGCCGATCGCGACGACGATCCGGGCGGGCGGGGGCGCGATGCCGGCATGGATCTGCTCCGCGAGCTCGAACGCCGCGGACATCGCGCCGAAGGTGCCGACCGGCGTCGCGCCTCCTGGCGGCATCACGATCGCGTGGCGGTCGCGCCGAGCGATTCGCAACCCGGCAAAGGGCACCTCGAGGACGCTGCGCAAGGACACCATATCCGCGCCGGTCGCGACGATCGCGGACAGGTTCTCTTCGGCCCACTCGCTGTGCGGTTGCGGAAACAAGATCGCGCCGGCCTCGAGCCCGATCGCACGCGCGTGGAGGATCGTCGCGATCGCGTGGTTCGATCCGTACGCGCCCATCGCCCAGATCTTTTCGAACCCTGCGGCCTGCGCGTGGCCGAACCAGGCTTCGAGCGTGCGGACCTTGTTACCCCCATAGAGCGGGCTCGAGGCTCCCTCGCACTTGATCCAGATCGGCCGATGATCGACGACGATCTGCTCGATCGGGGTGGGCCAGGCGCCAAGCGAAACCCACGGCATGCGTAGCTTCGGCAGCCAGCGAAACAGCGCGACACCTTCAGCCACTCGCGAACTGTACTCGTCTCTGACTACCTCGATGGAGGCGCCATGGGCTTGACCCACTCGTCGTGGAGCGCGGCGGCCGCTTTGTGGGACGCGTACACCCAGTACCCGGCCAACGAGGTGCCGATCAGGCCGAGGACGAGCCCGGCCGTGGCGAGGCCGTTGGTCGTCTTCCGGCGACCCAGCGCGCCGAGGATCAAAGCCGTGATCGTGAGCGGCAACGCGTACTCACCAATGAACGGGATGATCGAAACGATGAGACCGATGATGCCAACGACGAGAGATGCAATTCCCATAAAATTCTCCGAGTGAGAGTTGGTCGGCACGAAATCACCATGCCGCTTCGATCAGAGAACGCGACGAGCCAAGGCAAGTCGCACGCTTATTCGTCGGCGCCGGGAGGAATCGTCGCGAGCATGCGGGTTGCCTCGGTCCTTACCAGGCGTAGGAGGCTCGTGAGCTCGCTCTCGCCGAGACCCAGCTTGACGTGCAGGTGGCGACGCGTGTTCGCGGCGAGTGCTTCGCGCGCGCTGTTGAGCCATCGGGCGGCCGTCGCACGGTGGGTCTGAAAGATGCGGGCGATGTCATCGATCGAGGCCTGGACCGAGAGGCTCAGGCGTAGCAGCTGGCGATCACGACTCGGAAGCTCCGCAACGGCAGCCGCGAACGCAAGCTCGAACTCGGACGCGTAGCGCGCCTTGAGCAGCTGGAGCTCGGGATCGCGATCGCTCGCGACGTCTTCGAGCTCCTCGACCGGAGCGACCGGCTTGTCGCCACGTCGCAGACTCAGGGCCTCACGAACCGCCGCGATTCGCACGAGGCCAGCCAAGCTGCCACCAAACGCGTAGCCGGCGATGGGAGCGAACTCGGTTCCGCGCACCACCAGCAACTTGACCCGCACGCGTTGCGTCACTTCTTCGACGAAGGCGGCGCTCTCACGGAACCGAGACAGCGCGGTCGCCACGTGTGAAATGAAGTGAAGCTCGAGGATCCGGTGTGCCTCTGGATCCCCGCGCCCGGCCGCCCAGCAGAGCACGACCTCCGCCGCGTCGTAGCTCGCGAGCGGTGCAGCCAGTGCAGCGGTGCTCAACCACGCCGCATACGATGCGTCCTCCCAGACGAGGCCGGGCCACGCGGCATGGGCAGCTGCCAGATGCGCGCGGATCTCGTCGGCGGTCATGGTTGTCCCAGCCGCAGCTCCGCCAGCTCGCTATTGAGCGTTCGGGTCCGGTAGAGCAATCGATCGCCATCGGGGCTGGGCCGGATCATGGAGATGATGGTCGCGCCGGTCCGGACGAGTGTCTCGCTGCCGCCGGCATAGAGCCGCACGATCTCTCTCGCGTTGCCGACCGCTCGACTCACGAGCACGCCCCCGTGTGGAGCGAATGCGATGGAGTGTGCGCTCGAGAGATGCGACGCGACGGCAAGGGGAGCAGGCGTCGTTCCGGTCAGTGGTTGGATCTCGACCTCGCTGCTCGCGACGATCCACGCGATGTTCGCGCCGTCCGCATCGATGGCCGCGTCCTCGATGTCGGCTGCGCTAACGATCACTTTGCCGAGCGCACCCGAGCGCGGATCGATCGCGCGGATCGAGATCTGCCCATCCGTCACCGCACCCGCCACACACGGCTCGGCGTTGTCGCCGGCGCAACGCACGAACCACAACGAGCCTGGAGCCGCCGACCACCGCGGCTTCGCTTCGCCGATCGCGATCGCTTCGACACGCCTACCTTTTTCGGCGCGCGAGGTCACGATCAGCATCTCGCCGGCGCGCGTCACATTCGCGGGCTCGCCGTGCACGTTGCTCTGTCGAACCGCAGGCGTACCGTGCACGACCGAGCGGAGCTCGACATCGTTGGTGGCCCGGTTCCAGGTGAAGTATCCACTCGCATCTCGCCACCCGAGCGGCGCACTCGCCGAGACCGGATCGAGGCGATCGTCGACGAGCGTCGCCGTGCGATCGGAGACATGAGTTTCGAAGGTCGAGGCGACCAACGACATCACGATCCGGCCGTTGGCCGATGCGAGAGCGCCGATCCAGCTGTCGCGCTCGCCGTAGCTGTAGAGCTCGGCAGGCATCACGAGCCCGGCGGCGGTCGCGGTCGCCCGGTAGAGCTTCGAACCATTTGTGGACCCCGTGGCGTACAGGAGGGTCTCGTCGTCGAGCCACGCCAGTGCCGTGAGGTCGGAGATGGGAGGCGACACCAGGGTCCGCTCGACGGCGCCATCGATGATCCGGATCGCCGAGGAGGTCGTTGTCAACGCATCGACAAATGCGAACCTGCGGCGCGAAGGTGCGAGGGCGAGCTGCACGATCGGCTTGCGTCCGTAGTTGGCCACGTCCTTGACATGCTCACCCGAGACCACGAGTCGATGTGTGGTGGCTGACGGGAGGATCAGGTCGCCGCTGTCAGCCCTCCCCAACCAGAGCCCCTCGAGCTTCGCGTGCCGCGGAGCCGTGTCGCCACCCGTCCGCAGGTTCCACTGGACGAGATGGCCCGCGCCATCCGCTCCATCGCCCACCGCAAACGTCACGAGGTCGTCGCTTTCGAACTGGACCTTCTCGGGCCACTGCAACCCACCAGGTCGCGTCCAGGACTGGTTCGTCAAGAGGTCCTTGATCTCGACGTGATCGAGACAGCTATACGCGACCCGGGCGCCCGTGGGGCTCAACGCGATCCATTGAGCGCCGAGCGGCTCGCGGTCGATCGACTGGAGAGTGGTCGTCACTCTCGCGTCGGGACGGCGCGTCCCGACGACGCCGGCGGCCACCGCGACCGCACCGGCGGACACCATCCCCGCGACGGCCAGCGTCCCGATCAGGCGGCGGCGGGACCTGCGTGTGCTCGCATGATCGAGCGCCTTGCGGAGCGCGGCCGCGAACGCTCCGGCGTCCTCGTACCGTTGTTCGACATCGAATGCGACGGCGCGCGCGTGAACTGCGGCCAGTGCCGCCGGCATGTCAGCGAGCGAGGCGGGCCGAAGCGTTCCGGTGACAACGAAGCTCAACATGACGCCGAGCGCATACACGTCCGCACGCTGGTCGATGGGATCTCCGGCTGCCTGCTCCGGTGACATGAAGGCCGGCGTTCCGAGCACGTCGCCCAGGTGAGTGAGGTCCGTGCTCGGTCGACGTACAGCCAGCTGAAAATCGCTTGTCGATTCACGCGACGCGGGTGTGCGTTCGCCGCGCGGCGCGAGCAGCTTCGCTAACCCCCAGTCGATGATGACCGTCTCTCCGAACTTGCCGATCAGCACGTTGTTCGGCTTGAGGTCTCGATGAGCGATCTGCTCGGCGTGGACATACGCCATCGTTTCGGCGATCGAGACGAGGTGGCCGAGGAGTGCGAGTCGCGCTTTGTGGTCTGCGGCGCGATCCACGGCTTGATCGAGGCGGATGCCATCGATGAACTGCATCACGTAGAAGGGGGTGCCATCCGGAAACTCACCGGCACCGTGAAGAGGCACCACCCCTGGATGCTGCAAGCGCGCGGTGATCGCGACTTCGCGCTCGAAGCGCCGGACCAGCGCTGGCTCGGTGGTCGAGGGCACCTTGACCGCGACTTCGCGACCGAGCTTGGTATCGATCGCTCGGTAGATCCTGCCCATCCCGCCCTCGGCGACCTTGAGGCCGAAACGGTAGCCGCTGCACACCTCGGGCGGAGCGGAGGTAGGAGCGTGACCTTTTGGCGACGTCGCCAAGAGCCCCGCGATGAGCTCGCGACATTTCGGACACACCTCGACATGTTCGAGGATTGCGGTGCGGGCTTCGGCTGACGCACTACCTTCGACGAAGTCCAGGACCTGGAGGTCACCGAGGCAACCGTTCAGCACCGCGGAAGAATCGTAGGCCGCTGGCGTGGCGCCTGCCACGGCTTCGGACTGCAGCCGCCTCTGTCGAAGCGTCTCCCACCAGGAACTGGCCACATCGCACTGTAACGCCATGCGGGGTCGTGAGGATCTCGCACGGAGCGAAAGCGTGCGGTCGGCATGCGACTCGACGCCGGTGCCTGCGTTCTCCTGATACATGCGAGCTCGAATCTCTATCCTCGGTTCCGCCACCATCTCGTTGCTCCTCGTCGTCGCGGGGTGCGACAAACCCAAGAGCGACAACGCGACCGGCGCGAAGGCCGGCGACAAGGTTGCCTCGTGCTACGCGGCCGAATTGGGCAGCTGTCGCGAGTACAACGCCGACAACCTCGCCCTCGGCTCCGCATCGGTTGCCAAGCTCTGCAACGTCCTCGTCAAGACGGCCGTGTTCTCGATGACAGCCTGCCCGACGGCAGGGGTCACAGTGTCGTGCGCCACGTCGGAGGACAAGGATTACTACTACGCGAGCTATCCGTTCCCGCTCGCCGACATCGAGAAGGACTGCAAGCGCCAAGACGGGACGTTCACCCGCGGGAAGTAGCGCCGTCGAACTTCGTCCCACAGCGAGCGTTGTTGCTACCTAACCTTAGTTCGGCGCGCAGACGAGCGCGGAGACGTTCGGATCGGAGAACCGCGGCAGCGTCCTGGGCGAGGTGTGCGTGAGCAGCGCGCAGCTACTGTTCTGCGGCGCCGACTTCACGACGCACATCCCGACCGACGGGCCCGCCGGGTTCGCGATGCAGAACGTGCCGGCCTTGCCGCTCGCGTCCGGGCAGGTCGTCGTGCACGCGGCGGTGCAGAAGCCCGCGGCCGAGCAGGTGCCCGGCGCGTTGTTCGCGGTGTACGTGCAATCGCTGTTCGTGGTGCAGGTGTCGCCGATGAACTTCGCTTGCACGCCATTGAGCTTCGGCAGCACGGTCTTGTCGTCGAGGCGCGCGAACGTGAAGCCATCGGCTTCCATCCGCGTGAGGATCTCGTCGAGGTGATCCGCGGTCGACTGATGGATGTCGTGCATCAAGATGATGCCGCCGTTGTTCTGATGGATCTGCTGCATGATGAAGCCGATCATGTCGTGGCGGAGCGCATCGTCGACGTACTGGAACGTCGCCGGCTTGCAGTAGCCGTTGCCCGCCGCGTAGCACCAGTCGGCGCTATCGATGTGCCAGCCGACGACCGTGTAACCGAGGCCTTCGACGTAGTGCTTCGCCGCGCAGCTCGCGCTGCCGAACGGGAAGCGGAGGTACTTCATGTTCGAGCCGGCCGCCTTGATCAGCGCGTCGGTCTTCATCACTTCGCTGGTGACCGTCGCGGCCGATTGCACCGCGAGGTTGATGTGGTTCTGCGTGTGGTTGCCGAGGATGAAGTCCGGGTCGTGAGCGATCTGGTAGGCCAGCACCTTCGCCGCGGTCGAGTAGCGCATGCCGTTGTTGAAGAACGTGGCGGGCGCGTGGTGCTTGTGGAGGATCTCGATCACCTTCGGCGTCGTCGCCGGGTTCGGTCCATCGTCGAACGTCAGGACGACGTGCTTGTTGAAGCCATTGCGGTCCGGGACGCGCACGCCCGAGCAGTCGTAGGTGTCTTCCTTGGCGTCGGTCCTCGCATCCTCGTACGCCGCGTTCATCGCGTCGCTGTCGGCGTCGGCGCTGCACTGATCGCCCTCTTCACAGGGATCGGCGGACTGTCCACAGGCCGACATCAGACCGACCACCGAGAACAGTGAGGCCACCGAGATCAGCGAAAGGCCGAAATCTTTCATACGTGCTGAGCCCCGTCAGCAAGCCTTGAGCCAAGGCTGGTACCCCCTAAGATCTTGATCGCTCGATCGCGTTTGCAGTCGAACCTGGCTACTCGATTAGAGCCGGCAACTGAGGTCGCCTGCAGTTGCACGACATGCGCAAATGACCGGAACGTCGCTGGAAGTCGCCGCTTACTGGATCGGACCGACGCAGGCCGCGATATCGAAGAAGATGAAGGCTAGCGCCTTCTCCTGCGGCGACAGCGGGGCGAGCTGCATGTTCGCATCGAGCGCGCAGCCACCCGGGTAGGGCACCGCCGAGCTCGAGGTCGAGCCCGAGGACACGTGCATGTCGGAGAACACGACCTTGCCGCAGCGCTGCTCGGGAATCACGTCGACCGGCGTCGTGAACTGGAGATCCTGCACACTGACATGGTTCGCGGTGACGGCGAGCGTGGGATCGATGTAGGCCCAGCGCTCCGACTTGGTCGGATCGTTCGAGGCGAGCGTGTAGCGCGCGCCATTGATCGGCACCTGATCGTGCACGGTCGAGGCGCCGACATTCTCGAGCCACGTCGCGAACGAAGGGCCCTTGGCGTTGCTGGTCTCGTCGACCGAGGCGATCGTCGCGTCATGATCCTCGGCGGCGTCGTAGTTGAACGTCGCCATGCTTTCCCAATCGTGGAGGCCGTGCGACGGCGTGCCGCCCTGGCCACCGATCCAGATGTTGTGCCAGTGCGACATGAACACGCGGCCACCGACCGCGGCGTAGTCGTGGACGGCTTGCATCGCGCTCTGCGGCTTGCTCGCCTGATACTGACCGCCCTCGCACGAGAACATCACGACGTCGTACTTCGAGAGGTTGCCCTTCGTGCTCCACAGCGTCTGCGCTTCGCCGAACGCTTGGCCCGCGCCACCCGGCCAGGTCGGCGCGAACTGCATCGCACCTTCGCCGTGACCCGCGCCCGCGCCACTGTTCGCGAACAGCTGGACGTGACCACCACCCGCGCCATTCGTGATCTCCGTCGGATCGATGCCGAGCTTCAGTACCAGACACTCGAGCGCATCGAACGCGCCGGTCGTCACCGCGATGAACGGCAGGTCGACCTTCGGTTGGCCACTCGTTCCCGTCGCGGTGAGCGGCGTCGCATCGGTGCGGCTCTTCGGCAGCGTCGTATCGAGGGCGAGCATCGGCTCTTCCTGACACGCAGCGACGTTCGGCAGCACGAGCTGGCGGCGCCACTTACCGGTCTGGATCACGAGCGGCACGTTCGCGGTCGCGGGGACATTCGTGAGCACGAAGTGACCTGCTTCGTCGGTCTTGGTCGAGACGAGGATGCCGCCGGGCAAGCCGTCGCTGCACTTGTCGCAGGTGACGCCGACGGGCAGGGCGCCCGGATCGGCGAATGGCACGTAGACGTCGACCCCGTAGAGTGGCAGCGTGCCATTCGGCGCGTAGACCGTGCCGGAGATCGTCGTCGGCGGCAGGCCTTTTTGCGCGCAGTCGATCTGGAAGCACTGCAGGCCCGCGGTGCATGCATCGGTCGTCGGCGTGACATCGCTATCGACGACCGCATTGCCCTTGTGATGATTCGCGCAGCCTGAAATCAAGACGAGGAGAACAGCTAGGCGCATTTCAGCGCACCCTAAGGCTTCGCGTCGGCGCTTTCAATCGACAACGCGACAGGCGCGGCTAACGCGATCCACAAACCGATCCCCGGCGTCGCGACCGAGCCGGCGATCAACAGCACCGCGGCGATGCCATCGGCCGCGACGAACGTGCCGATCCAGCCGAAGGTGCGAACCAGATCCGCGCCCGCCGGCAACCAACACGCGAGCACGAGCCACGCAAGCCCGCGACCTTGCGAGCTTCCGAGCATCGCGACGAACGCGACGATCGTGCCGATCATCATGCCGATCACCGGCAAGGTCAGCAGCCCGAGGAGATGAGCACCGTAGCGTTGTGCCACCCACGACAGGCCGACAAGCGCGGTCAGCGAGGCCCAGAACAGGAGCCGCCAACGCGCGCGCACGAGTTACTCCTTCGGAGCTTCGGCGGGCGGCGGCACGTAGTCGGGCGGTACCTGACCGCCGTCACCGAACAAGAACGCTTCGCACTGCTCCTTGAGAACCTCGTGCGCCTTCTTGGTCGTGAGATCGAGGCGGTATTCGTTGACGAGCTTCTTCGAGTGCTCGATCCACTGGCTCCACGCCTCTTGCGAGATCGTGTCGTAGATCCGCTGGCCCAATGCGTCCGTGAAGGGTTTGTACGGTAGCCCGGGATGGGTACCATCGAGCTTTGCGCATCTGACCGAACGGCTCATAACGGGGCGGAGGAGACCATAGGTGGCCAGGGTCGGCAATGATCAGTGGCCTGCCGGCCCGGCGGTTCGACCATTTCATTTACGATACGTGCATGCGACCGATCTGCCTCGGAGCCGCCATCTGGCTCTGCACCGCCTGCGGCGACAACGTCTCCGAGCTCTCCAACTACTACCCTCAACTGCCGGATCCGACCGGCGCTGCCCCCACCGCGTTCGCTGGCCAGGTGACCGATGCGAGCCAGCTGGTCACCGGTCCCGCGCAGAGCGGGCTCGTCGGCGATTATTTCCTCAAGAACGCTCAAGCGACGTTCATCGTGCAAGCCGCGACGCGCGTGCTCGGTGTGATTCCGCAAGGCGGCAATCTCGTCGACGCGACGTTGAACGATGGCAGCACCGTCGATCAGTTCGGCGAGCTCGCGCTGATGTACGTGCTCGGCCGGACGTGCGAACCGGATCGCATCGAGGTCGTGCGCGATGGTTCGGGCGGCGGTGTCGCCGTGCTCCGCGCGATCGGCAAGACCGCGAACGATGACTACTTGAACATCAAGGGCATCGGCCTCTTCAGCATCCCACTCGCGATCGATCCGACGGTCGAAGATCACGCGCTGTGCGCGACCACGTACGTGCTCGAGCCTGGCTCGCCCGTCCTCGCGGTCTATCACTCGCTCTACAACGCCGGCAGCGACGAGATCGATGGCCCGATCGGCACGATCGCGGACTCCGGCGGCACCACCGAACAGTGGTCGAATGCGTTCGGCTTCGAGCGCGCGGACATTCGCGTGATCAGCTCGCTCGGCACGCCGCATCCTTCGGACTACACGGTGTTCCAGGGACCGGGCGTCGCGTATGGCGTGATCCCGCGCCACGCGGATGCGAACATGCACGTCGTCGCGGCTTCGATCGCGGGCGTGTCGATCGTGCTCGACAACAATGACTCGCTGCTGGACATCTTGAACCCCGAGAAGTACGCGCTCCGCCTCGCGCCGAAGGCGGGCGTGCTCCAGCGCTACGACGTCGTCGTCGCTCACGATGTCAGTGCGATCGATACGTACTGGCGCGAGCGCACGCGCGGCGAGAAGGAGCAGACGATCACCGGCAAGGTGACGTTCGCGGATGGCCTCGCCGCGGTCGGCGCACGGGTCGGCGTGTTCCTCGATGGCAACGCGAACGGCGTGATCGACAGCGCGACCACGGACCTCGATGGCGACGGCAAGCCGGATGACCCGGTGCTGACCTATTTCGACGTCGCCCCTGACGGGACGTACCAGGGCAAGGTGCCGAGCGCGGGCAACCTGATCGTGCGTGCCGAGGTCAAGAATGTTGGACGGTCTGCCCCGGCGCCGTTCGCTGCGACGACCAACCTCACCATCCCTGCGCCGCTCAAAGTGGACTTCCAGATCCTCGACCACGCGACCGGCCTGCCGATTCCCGGCAGGCTCGTGGTGATCGGCGATCACCCGGCGTTTCCGGATCAGCGGGTGTTCGAGACCTACGATCGCGCCGAGGGCATCGTGACGCAGGAGCACGCGATCCGCGGCACCTCGACCGACCTCGGCGATGGTGCAGATGAACCGCTGCTCCTGCCGGCGGGCGCGTATCGGATCTACGCCTCGCGCGGCACGGAGTGGTCGATCGCCTCGGCGGCGGTGAGCGCTACTGGCACGTACACGTTCGAGCTCGATCACGTGGTGCCGACGCCCGGCTACTACGCGACCGATTGGCACGTCCATCAGATCAACTCGCCGGATTCGCCGGTGCCGTCCGACGAGCGCGTGCGCAGCGCCGTCTCGGCCGGTGTCGAGATGTTCGCGGTCACCGATCACGACTACATCTCGAACCTCCAGCCGATCGTCGAGCAGCTCCACCTCGAGCGCTTGCTGCGCGTCGTGTCGGGGGTCGAGACCACGCCGTTCGCGTTCGGTCACATCAACGCGTGGCCGCTCGTGCCGGATCTCACGTCGGCGAACGGCGGCGCCGTCGATTGGGCGCGCGGCGCCGCACTCGGCCAATCGATGACGCCCGGCGAGATCTATGCGGCGCTCAAGGCGCGCGGCGCGCAGATGGTGCAAGTCAATCACCCGCGCGCCAGCGGGGTCTCGGAGTTCCAGTCGCTGTTCTCGCGAGCGAACCTCAAGTTCGATTACGACCAGCGCACGATCTTTGGCGACTACCAGAACGCGGACGTGCCGAACGACTATCTCCGGCTCCCCGAGGAAAATTTGTGGAGCGACAGCTTCACCGGCCTCGAGATCTGGAACGGCTTCGCGACCAGCGACTCGAACGGTGACGGCCTGCGTGAGAATCAATCGCTCGACGTCATCATGCACGACTGGTTGAGCATGCTGTCGCTCGGCCTGTACGTCACGCCCGCGGGCGATAGCGACACCCATACGATCACGACGAACCCGCTCGGCATGCCGCGCACCTACGTGCGCGTCGCCGACGATTCGGCAGATGCGCTCGCCGATGGCACCGCGGTCGATGAGGTCGTAATGACCCAGACAGGCGCGATGTCCGCGCCGCGCGACGTCATCGTGACCGATGGCCCGATGCTCGATGTCACGGTCGGTGGACTCCCCGCGCTCGGTCGGGTGATCAGCTCGAACGGCGTGGCCGCGACGATCGATGTCAAGATCTACGCCGCGGAGTGGGCCGCGTTCGACACGCTCGAGGTGTTCGCGAACTCGACGCCGGATGGTGCGACCGCGCATCCCGATACCGAGCTCCAGCCCCTGAAGTGCTGGACCAGCCGCGACCTCTCGATGTTGAACGCGAAGGATCCATGCAAGGTCGCCGTGATCGCACCCGAGGCGATGGTGGTCACGCTCGTGACGCTACCCGGTGGCGGCAAGCGCTTCGAGGCAACCGTCCACGTCACGCTCGATGCCGAAGACATCGCGACCCGCGCCGGTGCGACCGGCAAGGACGCGTGGCTCGTGTTCCGCGCGCGCGGCGATGTCGGAATCTTCCCCATCTTGACGACGGACGACGCGGTCTCCGACGCGACGATGCCGGCGTTGCTCGGAGGCGACTTCACTGCGATCCGCGCCGCGCTCACGGGAAAAGGTGTTCAGGCCCAAGCCGTCACCGCACCCGTGTTTCTCGATTTCGACGGCGGGGGATACCGCGCCCCGTTCGCGCCCTAGCGTGCTAAGACCAGGTCACCACGGCAGACAGAGCGAGTTATGGATCAATCAGTTTGGGAGCTCCTGAGCCACGGCGGTGGCGCGATGTACGTGGTCGTGGCGTTCTCCGTGATCGCCCTCGCGGTCGCCATCGAACGCTTCATCGCGCAGTTCAACTTCATCACGCGGGCTCGCGCACTCGGCGAGACCGTCACTCGCAACCTCGCGCGCGGTGAAGTCGATGCGGCGCGCTCTGCCTGCGAGCGCTCGCGGAGCCCGATCGCCGATGTCTTCCTGGTTGGCTACGAGCGGATCAAGAACTCGAAGCCCGATCACGTCGTGACCGCGGTGCACCGCGAGCGCCTGCGCGTGAACCAGACGCTGCGCACGCGCCTTTGGATGCTCGGCACGATCGGCGCGACCGCTCCATTCGTCGGCCTCTTCGGCACCGTCGCCGGCATCATCACCGGCCTCGGCGGGTTCCAGAAAGGCCAGCAGGTCAGCTTCTCGGATGTCGCCGGTCCGGTCTCGCAAGCCTTGATCGTGACGGCCGCCGGTATTCTCGTCGCCGTCGAGTCGGTCATCCTGTTCAACTACTTCAGCCAGCGCGCGAGCCGCGTGGCGACCGAGATGAAGCTCCTCACCGACGAGTTCCTCGAGCTCCTGCTCGATGCTCCGCAAGACTCACAACCCGTCCGCGGCAAGAAGCTCGAACCGATCGACGCCGAAGAGTCGAAAGTGAAAGGAGTTAAAGATGGCTCTCGGGAAGCTGCCTAGCTCCGGCGACGAGGAAGAAGAGGGCAACGATGGGATCTTCGCGGAGATCAACATCACGCCGCTCACCGACGTCTTCCTCGTGATGGTGGTCATCTTCATGGTGACCGCCCTCGCCGAGGTGGAACAGACGCGCAAAGAGCAGAAGCAAACCAAGGACGAGTCCGCCCAGGCCGAGACCGAGAAGAAGTCCGGCCTCAAGGTCAACCTGCCCTCGGGCAAGGCGCAGGACATCGATACGTCGAAGGCGTCGATCGTGCTCACGATCCCGACGCAAGGCGATGTCGACATCGGTGGTCACACGATCCCCGATGCCCAGATCGATCAGGTGTTCGTCGAGTCGTACAAGCGCGACAAGAACACCCAGGTGATCTTGAAGGCCGACAAGTCCGTCGCGCACGGCAAGGTCGTCAACATCATGGAGCGGGCGAAGAACGCCGGGCTCACGCGACTCGCGATCGGTACTTCGGGCGGCTAGCTGCTACATTTCCGCGATGCGGATGTTCGTCGTCGTCGCGGTTGTACTGATTGCCTGTAAGCACGACGAGCCACTTCAGGTCGTTGTCGACAAAAAAGTCCACGTGCTCGTGGCCGATGGTGGCACGCCCGATCCGTGGAATGCGCCGCTGCCCGCGTCCGATACGCTGAGCCTCGGCGAGCGCGCGAAGCTCGCGAACGAGGCGTGCCCGAGTGTCACGGGCGCGTTCTTCTACGAGGTAACCAAGAATGGCAAGACCTCGCACATCCTGGGCACGCGCCACATCAGTGTCGGGCTCGCGAAGTTCCCGCCGGTCGTGGCCGACACGATCGATCATGCATCGCAGGTCGCGTTCGAGATCGCACCCGATGATGCCAGTGGTGTCACGCATCCTCCCGAGCACTTGAAAGAAAAGCTCGGCGAGAAGGACTGGAGCCACTTCGAAGAGCTCGTCGGCAAGACCACAGCCGACGGTCTCGAGGTCGGCGAGCCGACGACCGCGGCGCTGCAGATGATGCTGCTCTACGAGGACATCTCGAACACCCTCGAGTCGCAGATCCAGGAACGCGCGAGCAAGCACGAGATCGCGATGATCGGCCTCGAGACCTCCGCGTTCCAGGACAACGTGCTCGCGAAGCTGCTCGACTTCCGGATGTTGAAGGCGACGATCGAGACCACCAAAGACCGCGCCGAGATCCAGAAGGACAGCCACGACGATCTCGCGCAGTACTGCGCGGGCACCGACACGTCGCCCGGGATGGACGACGAGACGAGAAGCAAGATGTTGAGTGCGGGCTACACGAAGGCCGAGCTCGACGAGCAGGACGACATCCTCGTCTACAAGCGCGATGCCGATTGGATCCCGAAGCTGTCGAAGCTGTTCGAGCAGGACCAGGTGTTCGTGGCGGTGGGCGCCGACCATCTGATCGGTCCACGTGGCGTGATCGCCTTGATGGAGAAGCAGGGCTTCACCACCAAGCGGATCACGAAGTAGGAGGGCGCCTGCTGGTAGTCCGCCAAGAAATTTGCGTCCGCGCACGAGTCGCTGCTCGACCTGCGAGTGGGGGCTACAAGCTGTCGCTAGGGGCTCGGTCGCCGAGCGCGACTCTCGCCGAGAGCGCTGCGTGCGTGAGCCCCCGAGGCATCGTGTGGTGGCTATGTCACTCCCGGCCGCGAACACGCGAGCGCTGTCCGGATCAGCAGCTCGAGGTCGGGCCCATCGACCTTCGCGAGTGCCTCCTGGATATACCGCGCAGCCTCGGCTTTCGTGAAGCCGAGCGTCGTCAGCGCTTGTTTCGCCTGTGTCACGGCGACGACGCTCTCGAACTTCGAACGTCCCACGTGGGACGTCGGCACTGCAACTCGCGGTTGAAGTCGCGCCGCACGGAGCGCCTCGCTCGATGGCGAGATCGCGAGCGCCGGCGACGAGGCAGGTCGATTCACATAGGCGATCGTGAGGTTCGGCGTCGAGCCCGTGATCTGTAGCTTGCCTTCGATCTATTGCGCGCCGCGCAGCACATGCGATCGAAGAACGTCAATGTCCCCCGTGGTACGTCGAGCTGCAGACGCACGCTCGACGCGGTCTGGCGAGGCGCTGAACGCGAGACCGTGACCGACGCCGAACCCGAGCGTGCCGTCTGCACCGAGATCGCGCGGCACGCCATCGTGGTCGTCGTCGTCACCTGGAGGTGCGCCGCGCTGCTCGCAGTAGCTCGCGGCCGCTCGGTAGTCGATGCCATCGAAGATGTCAGCGTCCGCGATCCCGAGCTGAGGATCGAACGCTTCGGCATCGACGATCGCGCCGAGCTGATCGGGGTGTGCCTGGAGGCTCGCGAGTGCAGAGGCTTCGACCCGGACGTGCACGAGCGCGAGCGCCAGCGAGCTGACGTATCACGGTAGGCACGGCGGTTGCTGTGCGATCGCTGCATGCGGATTCGATTCGATCGTGGAACGTTGGTGCTCGACCAGCAAATCGTCGACGGAGCTGTGTGGGATCAAGGGCTCGCGGCGTGGCGTGTGCCAGCCGCAAGGCTGTCCGAGGTTCGTGCCCGGATCGCGGACAGGGGTGTCCGAGAGTCGGCTGTGTCGGACACCGTGACACCGGAGAGCCTCGCGGATGGCTGGAAGCTGCCCGAGCTGCGCTGGTATCAGAAGGCGGCGCTCTCGGCGTGGCGCGACGCCGGGGATCGCGGCGTGATCGCGCTGCCGACCGGGACGGGCAAGACCCTGACGGCACTCGGTGCGATCTGTGCGCTCGGCGTGGCGACGCTGGTGCTGGTGCCGACGCGCGTGCTGTTGGATCAATGGGCAAGGGCGATCGGCGAGGCATGGAGCTTTCCCGTGGGCAGGCTGGGCGATGGCGATCATCAGGTCGCGCCGATCACCGTGTCGACCTATGCGAGCGCGGTCGAGTGGGCGCCTCGGATCGGGGATCGCTTCGGGTTGGTGGTTGTCGACGAAGCGCATCACGTGGGTGGGTGGTGTCCGGCGGAGGTGCTGGAGATGTTGGTGGCGCCGGCGCGCCTCGGGCTGACGGCCACGCCTCCGGACGATGCGCTGGCGGTGACGCGCGCGCTCGGGCCCGTGGTGTACGAGCTCGGAGTCGCGGAGCTCGTCGGTGATGCGCTCGCCGCGTACGATCTCGAGACTGTCCCGATCTGGCTCGACCCCGAGGAGCGTGAGGTCTATCGCGAGGCGCGCGGGCGGTTCAATGCGGCGTACGCGAGGTTTCAGCGGTACGCGCCGAGGTCGACATGGCGGCAGTTCGTCGAGCACGCCATGAAGTCGATCGAGGGCCGAGCGGCGATGGCCGCGTGGAGGGCATCGCGTTCGGTGCTCGCGTTTCCGGCGGCGAAGCGCGAAGCGGTCCGGCGGTTGCTCGCGCGGCACGAGGGCGAGCGCGTGTTGATCTTCACGGCGAACAATGCGACGGCGTACGAGATCGCGCTCGAGTTCTTGGTGGTACCGATGACGTGCGACGTCGGGCGCGCCGAGCGTGCCGAGATGCTGTGCAGGTTCCGTGCGGGTGAGGCGCCGGTACTCGTGTCGTCGCAGGTGCTCGACGAAGGGCTGGATGTGCCGGAGGCCGATGTCGCGATCATCGTCGGTGGGACGGCGAGCGCGCGCAGGCACGTGCAGCGCATCGGCCGCGTATTGCGGCCACGGCTCGGCAAGCGCGCGCGGGTTTACGAGCTGGAGACCCAAGCGAGCGCGGAAGTGACGACCGTCGAAAAACGCAGGCGCGGCCTGCGGGGCCGACGCGAGATGGAGATCGAGGTGGATCTGATGGAGCCGATGGACCCGAGCGTGATGGAGTCGTCGGAGATCGAGGTGCGCTCGTGAGCCGGCGCGATCAGGCCGAACGTCTGGATCATGTCGAGCAACACGTCGGTACAGCTGGGGCTCGCCCACCGAGCAGGCTCGCGGTGCTCGATGGGGGTGATCGCGACTGGATCGGCGAGGCGGTCGAGATCGTCTTGCAGCTGCAAGGTCAGCCGTGGCGAGTCGCGTTCGCGGCCTTCGATGCGCTGCCGATTCACAAGCGGAACCTCATGGCGTTGCGCTCGGGGCTGGCGCGCGTGGTCGGTGGTGGCGGCAAGCTGACCACGATGGCGCGACGCGTGCGCGCGGTCGTGCTCGGCCCACCGGTGCTCGATGGCGATGCCCGAGCGGTGCGAATCGCCAGCGCGGCGGCGCAACTCGGCGTCGCCGACCACGAGATCGATACGCTGTTGTTCATGGATCTCCCGGGCGAGCGCAGGATCGTCCTCGCACACGGCCGACCGAGCGAGCTCGAAGTAGCGGCCTACGCGAATGTCGCGCTGATCCAGCACGCGCTGCGCCGCGCACATCGCGTGACGCTGTGGTTGTGGGACGACGATGGCACGCTGCTCCGTGCGGCGCTCTCTCGCGGCTTGCTCGTCACGGCGTCGCACGATCCGGACCTCGGTGCGACGAGGCTCGAGATCGTCGGGCCGCTCGCGCTGTTTCAACGCACGGCCGTGTATGGGCGCGCGCTCGGTCAGCTCGTTCCGCTGTTGTCCGCATCGCCTCGGTTCGCGCTCGAGCTCGAGACCACGCACTGGCGGAGCCGGCTGGAGTCGCGGCCCGAATCGCCGGTGTTGTTGCCGCTCGCACCGATCGATCGGCGCGGCACGTACGAACCGGCCAAGCTCGCGCGTGCCCTCGAGCGCTACGATCCGACGCTGCAGATCGTGATCGGCCCGTCCCCGATCATCACCACCACATCGATCTTGTGTCCGGACCTCGAGGTCGTGCATCACGGCGAGCGCTGGTCGATCGAGCTCGTCGGGTTCTGGACCACGGAGCACCTCGCGAAGCGGCTCGCGGCCTACGCGAACGCGGGGATCCTGCGCGTGCTGTTCTGCATCGACGAAGCTCGCGGCTGCGCCGATGGCGACGCAGCGGTGTTCGCGGCGAACGTGGTGCGCTACACGCGGCGAATCGATCCTGCGGAGGTCGTCGCGAAGCTCGCCTCGGCAAAAAGGTTGATACCGTCATGAGTGGGCAGACGATGGAGGAGCGCGGGTACTTACTCCTGCCGCGCTAGGATTGGCTCGTCTACCGATCGAGGTGAACGTGCCGATCCACTGATCGATGGACTGCTCGGTCTCAACCTCCTGGAGACGTATAACTACGAGAGCCGTTCGCGAGCTCGCATGACCTTCATCGAAGAAGCGCGTTAGAGCAGGACGCCGCCGGACGGCACGTTGGGCGCGCTCGGCGGCGGAGTCTCGGCACTTCCGGCACGTCCCAGGGGTTCGACGGGAATCGCGGCACCGACCGGCACGGGGGTGGAGCCAACAGGGTCGGCGCCTGAAGCTGGCGCCATCATGACCGGTGGACCGTTCGGCCCTGCGCGAAGCTCGTCGGTGAGGTGATGCAGGAACGTCGACCACGCCGCGGCGTCGGTCGCATGGCGCGGCCGCTTTTGATTTGCGACATCGAACTGCTTTGCCGCGTCGAGCAACACCGTCGAGGCATCGCGCAGGCGGGCGGCGGCGCGCCAGTAGTCGACATCGCCTTGCAGCCGCGTGATCTCTCTGCGCTGATCGCGCTTGTCGGGAGCGCGCGCGAGCAAGAGCCCTTGATCGAGCTGCGTCGAGACGTAATCGAGCTGGTTGGTCGCCTTGCCGTTCGCGTCGGACATCGGCGTATCGAGAAGATCGCGCGCGGTGAGTGTGGTGGTCGCGCGGTCGACCAGGAGTGCGAGATACCAGGTGGTGAGCTCGGCTTCGTTCTCGGTCGCGCGCGGCTGGCACTCCGCATTCGCGGGCAAGGTGATCGGTGCCCACGCGGAACCAGCGAGCTTCTTCGATCCCCACGGCGGGAACGAGCGGCCTTGCTCGGCGTACGCGTGTGTTGCATCGCACGTGATCTCGAAGCGCTGCGAGTTTGCGCGACCGAGGAGGACGAGCGTGGCGATACCGAGTCCACCGACGATCGTTGTGGCCGCGATCACGGTGGTCTTGCGGCTCTGTGGGGGCTCCGACGGATCGCGCTCTTGATCACGCAGGTCGTGATCGCGTTCCAGCGAGCGAGCTCGCTTGCGTGCGTTCTTCGAAGGCGCACCGACCGCCTCTTCGAGCGCGGCTTGCGCGGTGAGCTCGGGCGGCAAGATCGGCGCGTCGTCGGGCGACGGCGAGGGCGACGGCGGCACCACTCCGCTCGACGGCGACGGAGGATACGGCGCGGCGACAACTCCCGGCGCATCTGCGACGACGCCGGAAGGTCCGAGCGCGATCGGCGCACCCACAACAACGCTCTCCGGACCTCTCGGCAAGTCTGGCGGCACGTAGCTCGGGTCGTACACATCCGGCGACCCACTCGGCACCGCATACTCGGCGTCGTCGGAGCTCGGTGGTTTCTTGTCGTCGTCGTTCACGGCGCGACCTCGACCCGGTTACGCCCCCGCTGCTTCGCGCCGTACATCGCGACATCCGCGCGGTCGATCAGGTCCGGCATCGTCTCGCCCATCCGCCACTGCGCGATGCCGACCGAGATGCGCAGCAACAGCGCCAAGCCATCGCCGACATCGAACGCGCGTTCGCACACGCGTTGCCGCATGCGCTCGCCAACTTCCCACGCGCGCCCGGCATCCGCCTTTGGCAACACGGTCAGAAACTCTTCACCCCCGTAGCGCACCAGGATATCGCCACCGCGAATCGCACCGCGCAACCGGCGCGCGACTTCGGCGAGCACGACATCGCCGACCCCGTGACCGTGCTGATCGTTGACGGTCTTGAAGTGATCGACGTCGACCAGTGCGACCGAGAGCGCCGAATCCCGATCGATCGCGGCCTCGATCTCGGCGGGCAGCCGCTGCTGCAAGAACTCGCGGTTGTACGCGCCGGTCAGCGGATCGGTGACCGCGACGCGGTGGAGCCGGACGTTCTCGATATCGAGCGCGATCGTCGTCGAGATGAACCGCACCAATTCCAGATCGTCCGGATGAAATGCGTGCGCGGCCTC
This sequence comes from Kofleriaceae bacterium, assembly GCA_043780895.1. Classification (GTDB taxonomy): domain Bacteria; phylum Myxococcota_A; class Polyangia; order Haliangiales; family Haliangiaceae; genus JABFXX01. The sequence goes on from JAYWCI010000017.1 coordinate 20,255, forward strand.
CGAGGTCGCGGTGACCACCCCGACGCGCTCGCCACGCGCGAGCAGCGGCACGCACAGCATCGACATGATCGGCGTCTGGTTCGCCGGGAGAGCGACGTAGCGTGGATCCTTCGTCACGTCGTTGATCAGCGCGGGCTCGCCGTGCTCGATCACCCAACCCGCCACACCTTCGCCGACTGCAAACGACAGCGTGTGCATTCGTTCCGCGCGCAAGCCGTACGCGGCCTTCGCGAGCAGCCGCTTGCGATTGGCATCGAGCAACATCACCGAGCAAGCCTTGGCATTGACCATCTGGCACACGAGCTCCGCGATGCGCGAGAGCAAGATGCCCGGATCGAGATCGGAGCCGACGAGCTTGCCGATCTCGAACAGCACCGCCGGCAACTTGGCGAGTTGCTCGGGCTTCATGCCCCAGTCACGTAGCCGATGTACGGAAGGTTTCGGTACTGCTGCGCGACATCGAGGCCGTAGCCGACGACAAACTTGTTCGGGATCGTGAAGCCGAGATAATCGATCTTCACGTCGCGCTCCTGGCGCTCCGGCTTGTGGAGTAGCGAGGCGAGCGCGATCGATGCGGGACGGCGGGTCTTCAGATTCTCGAGCAGGTAGCTCACCGTGTGACCGGTATCGACGATGTCCTCGACCACGATCACGTGCTTGCCCTCGATCGGCTTGGACACGTCCTGCGTGATCTGAACGACGCCGGAAGAGACGGTCGAATCGCCGTACGACGAGATGCCGATGAACTCGAGCTTGATCGGCAGCGCGATGTGGCGCGCGAGGTCGGCCAGAAAGATCACGGAGCCTTTGAGCACCCCGATGACCACCACGTCTTCCTTGTCCTTGTAGTCCGCGGTGATCTGAGCACCCAGCTCTGCCACGCGAGTGGCGATAGCTTCGGCTGAAATCAGCTCTGCAAACGGCTCTTTTTCACGATTCCAGGGCTTGGGCGACGACGCCATAGTCCCAATGTATACGGGAAATGGCTCTTCGATCACCCGCAGGGCACGCTACAATAGTGATGAGATGGTCGCCCACGTAGGCCTCGGGGGCCTCGATCTCGATCCTGGTCTGAGCGCGCTCCTGGGCGACACCACCACCGAGATCGACGTCGCACGCAAGAACCGAGTGTTCTGTAACCGGAACCTCCGGATGGACTCGATCGAGATGATCGGGTTCGACATGGATTACACGCTGGCCCTGTATCACCAGGACCGGCTCGAGCAGCTCAGCATCCAGCTGACGCTCGACAAGTTGTGCACCAAGCACGGGTATCCCGATGCGATCCGCCAGCTGTCCTACGCTCCCCACTGGGCGATCCGGGGCGTCATGGTGGATCGCCAGCTCGGCAACGTGTTCAAGCTCGACCGCCACGCACATGTCGGTCGCTGCTATCACGGCTTCAAAGAGCTCGACGCCGAAAAGCGCAAGGCGCTCTACCGCAACGAGAAGATCAACCTATCGGCGGATCGCTTCGAGTGGATCGACACGCTGTTCGGCCTACCCGAAGCGGTGATGTACACGACGCTCGTCGAGTGGTACGGCAAGAGCGGCACGGCGGTCGACTTCGACAAGCTGTTCGGTGATATCCGCACCGCGATCGATGAAGCGCATCGCGATGACACGCTCAAGTCGGTGATCAAGGCGGACCTCGCCTCGTTCATCGTCAAGGATCCGCTGCTCGGAGAGACGCTCCACAAGTTTCGCTCGAGCGGCAAGAAGCTGTTCCTGCTCACGAACTCGCTCTACGACTACACGAAGGTCGTGATGAGCTACCTGCTCGATGGCGAGCGCAAAGCGTATCCATCGTGGCGCAACTACTTCGACATCGTGATCGTCGGTGGTGCGAAGCCGGCGTTCTTCAACGAGCTGCGCCCGTTCGTGCAGATCGATCCGGTGACGAACGAAGCGATGCCGAACGTCGAGGTCAAGCATCTCACGCGCGACAAGGTTTATCAGGGCGGCAACGTCATCGCGTTCGAGCAGATGACCGGCATCAAGGGCGAGCAGGTCCTCTACATCGGCGATCACATCTACGGCGATATTCTGCGGCTCCGCAAGGCGCACATGTGGCGCACCGCGATGGTGCTCCAGGAGCTCGAGCGCGAGATTTCGGTCAGCGATCGGCTCGAAGCGCAGATCCACGATCTCGAGCTCCTCGATCGCAGGCATCGCAACCTCGAATCCGAGATCGATTGGCAATCGCTGCGGCTCAAGAAGATCCAGCGCCTGCTCGATGACTCGACGCACGCGAACCTCCACGATCGGCTCGAAGAAGAGCGCCGGATGTCGCGCGCGAGCATCGATTCGTTGCGCGACCGTGCAGCCCTGATGGAGACCGAGGTCGACTCGCTCGAGACCCGGCTCGATCGTGCGTACAACCCACATTGGGGCAGCTGTCTGCGCGAAGGTAACGAGAACTCGCGGTTCGGCGAACAGGTCAATGACTACGCGGACCTGTACACCAGCCGGGTCTCGAACTTCGGCCCGTATTCGCCGCTGCGCTACTTCCGGGCACCTCGCCGCCCGATGCCTCACGAAATCTAGTGCTGTCCGCAGGTCGGCTGTCGACTTGAACGGGCATGACGGGCATGACGGGCATGACGGGCTTGAGGAAACGGGCCTGTGGTGCCATCGCTCTCGTCATGGTCGCTGCATGGTGCTGGCATCACGACGCGCACGAGGAGACCACGTCCCGCGCCACCGGGCCCGCTCCCGGCGAGACCGCGCGCGGCGGTATCGGCGAGCTGATCGCGCGCCTCCCGAGTTCCGCGCAGTTGAAGCTCCACCCGCTCTTCGTGCTCGAAGGTGGGCTGCGGCTCGAAGGCCAGACGATCGATGAAGCGAAGCATCCGGTCGCGGGCGTGAAGGTCACGCTGAACGGCGCGCGCTCCGTGGTGACCGAAGCGGATGGATCGTTCGCGTTCGATCATCTCGCGGAAGCGGACTACTCGATCAGCGCCGAGCAGCAGCTCGCGTACGCCGAAGATACCGTCTCGCTGACCGAGGCCAGCGATCCGCTCGAGCTCGAGATGAAGGTCGGGGTCGGCATGAAGATCCACGTCGAGGACACCTCGCACCAGCCGATCCGCGATGCCGCGGTCGTGGTCGGTCGGCGCAACGCGATCACCGATGCGACGGGGAACGCGAGCGTGCGCGGGTTGGACTTCAACGGCGAGCGCCTCACCGTGACCGCGGCCGGCTATGCACCGCAGGAGCGCCAGGTCGAGACCGGCGACGATCCGCGTGCGCAGCTCGCGCAGCTCGTGGTGCTCGAGCCCGGTGCGATGTTCGCCGGTACGGTCGTCGACGAGAACGGAACGTCCCTCGCCGAGGGCACGGTCTACTACCAGCAGGCGAAGTTTCGCGACGGCGTGGAGGTCGACGCGCACGGCCACTTCGAGGTGCCACTACTCGGCCCTGGCAAGGTGGTCGTGACCGCGTGTTCCGACGAGCACCTCGCGAACCCCGAGGTGACCTTCACCCACGATGGCGTCCATGCGCGCCACGACGTGGTCATCCACGTCACCACCGGTTCGCGGGTGACCGGCCTCGTCGTCGATCAAGCAGGTACCGGTGTGCGGGCATCGATCCACGTCCGCGGCTCGACCGAACACAGCGACGAGCACGGGCACTTCCTCATCAAGGGCCTCGCGCCCGGCGTTGCCGACGTCACTGCGGAGAACGAGCTGATGGCGGCGACGAAACGCCAGATCGAGATCCGGCGCGGCGTTCCGACCGAGCTCCGCATCCAGCTGGTTACCTCGAGCATCGCCGGCATCGTCCGGGATTCGGCAGGGCAACCCGTCGAGGGTGTGAGCTTCTCCGCCGCCGGCAAGAACGATATCGGCAGCGGCTACGTTCGTAGCGACGAGGACGGCAAGTTCGATTTCGGTGGCTTGCCGCCCGGCGAGTACGAAGTGAGCGCGCAGCAGGTCAACGAGCATGGCGCGGCACTTCCGGGCGTGACGGTGCACACCGGGACCCGCAATCTCTCGTTCACGGTCCAGGTGCTCGGCAGTGTGGCCGGCCGTGTCGTCGAGCATGGCGTGCCGGTCGCGTACTACGGCGTCGTGGTCTCCGAGAAGCTCGAGCCCTCGTGGACGCAGACTCCAGATCCGGTGCGCGCCGATGACGGCGCGTTTCACCAGAGTCACCTGCGACCGGGCTCCTATTCGATCGCGATCGTCGGATCGTTCGAGCGCAAGGTGATCCAGAACGTGGAGGTCACGGAAGGCGGCGTCACGCAGCTCGGAGACATCACGGTCGATCCGGGCAAGGTCATTCGCGGAGTCGTGCGCGACGAGAGCGGGGCGCCGATCGCGGGTGCGCACGTCGCGATCGCTTCACGCGCGAGCTTCATCGACAGCGATTCGCTCGACGGAAAAGCTGAGGGTACGCAAACCACGCGCAGCGATGGAGCGGGCAACTTCGAGATCGCAGGCATCGCAGGCATCGAAGGCGAGCAGCTCACGATCCAGGCGACGCGCGACCACGACATGTCAGTACCACGCGAAATCGCTGCCGAAGTACAGCAGGTCGAAGTCGTGATCCGCCGCGCGGGTTCGCTCGACGGCACGATCGTCAACTTCCGTGGCTCCACGCAGGTGTGGGCCGTGGAGGTCGCGACCGACACGATGATCAGTGCGAAGACCGATCAGGTCGGAGGTTTTCACTTCGAACGGCTACTTCCGGGCGATTACCGGGTCGAGCTCTACGGTGGCACCACCGCACAGCCGCAACTCGTGCATATCGAGGGGGGCGCCACGGTCACCGTGTCCTTCGAGATGCCCACCACCCCGATCGCCGTTGCGATCCAGGCTCCCGGCTGCAAGAAGATCACACTCAAGGTGGTGGACTCCGCGCAGGGTCGATCGGACTGCGTGAACGGTGTCGCGACGTTCGAAGACATCGAGCCGGGCACGTACAAGGCGTGCGTAGACCCCGACCACTGCGGTTCGATCAGCGTGACGGCGAGCCCGAACCAACAGACGGTTGCGCTCCAGATCCAGCCGGATCCCGCGGAGGAGCCGTCGGCTCCGGACGACCCGGCAGTGACGGCTCCGGACGATCCGGCGGAGGCAGTGACGGCTCCGGAAGAGACTGAGGGGGCGTGACCCCGAGCCAGCGCGCGACGAGCGTCGACACGCGCACCATCTCGATCGTGCTCCCCGGCGCGGTCATCCGCGCGTGCTTCGCGCCGCGATCCGGCTGGATCATGATGAGCGGCACCAGCTGATCGTAGTCGTGCCACGAACCGTGCGCCGTCGCGGTCGGTTCGTCCTCATCCATCACTGTCCAGCCGCGCTTCGGCAGATAGAACAGCTCGCCCGAACGCTCCGGATCGAACGTCAGGCACAGCGTGAATGCTTCTCCCGTGCGCTTGTCACAATTGCCCGCGTAGTCGCTCACGCGACCGACGCGCTCGATGCCGGGGAAGGCACGCAGCGCATACATCACTCGCTGCGTCGCCGATGCGAGCTCGCCCTTGGGCTGCGCGAGCATCGCCTTCGAGAAGTAGATGTTCGGATAGTGGCCGCTCTCGATCCACTTGCCAGGACCGAGCACCGCGGCCGCGGCCTGGTTCGCGGCGCGGCCGATCTGTTCGTGCGTCATCCGACCACCATTGACCCGTTCGGCCAGCGGGCTCGCGCCGTGATCACTCGTGATCATCATCGCCCAGTTACCGGCGCCGAGTTGCCTGTCGAGCTGATCGAGAAACTGGCCGAGCTGATCGTCGAGCCGCAGCTCGTCGTCCCACATCTCCCACGATTCGTGGCCCCAGCCGTGGCCGACGTAATCGTGCGCCGAGAGGCTGATCACGAGCAGGTCGGGAATCCGATCTTCACCGAGATGCTCGCCGGCGATCGCGGCACGCGCGGCATCGAACACGACCTCGTTGCCGACTGGGGTCGCATAGAACGCTTCCGCCGGCTTCTTCGTCGTCGCAGGATCGTGTGGAAAGACCGGGCCGAGATCCTTCTCTCCGACCTCGCCATGCTGATCGTCGGTCGTGCCGGAGAGCCGCGCGAGCAGCTTCGGATCGAGCGGCGTCCACACCTCGCCCGCGCGGGGTGCGACGGGATTCGATCTGTTGTAATCGGTCAGCCACGCGGGTTCGCTCGCCGACATCGTCTTCCAGCGTGCGGTCTTGATGTCGTACCAGACCGGCGTACCGGCATGACCGAGCACCAAGATAGACGCGCGATCCTTGAGGCTGACCGAGACCGCCTTCGCGCCCGTCTTCGCGGCGGCGACCGCATCGCCGAGGCCGTTGACCCGCAGCCACTCCGCCGTCGGCGATCCATCTGCGGCCTCGGCCGAGTGGAGCTCGACGCCGAGATCGCGATGCCACCACTCGTTCGCCAGGATCCCGGACTTCGCGCTCGGCTCGCCGGTGCCGATCAGCGCGTGGCCCGGAGCGGTGAGCGTGGCTGCCGACGGGTGATGACCGACATGCCACTCGCCTTCGGTGACGATCCGCGCGAAGCCCTTCGAGAACGCGCTCTGCTTTTGCTCGAACGACCACTCGGGCCACTGATCGATCACGAGCAAGACGACGAGCTTCGGCGCGTGATTCGGGAGATCGTCGAAGTGCCCGGTGCGATGACCGGAGCACGCCGCCACCAACACTATGCAGAGCCACCGGTTCAGAGCGGTGATTCTAGCGCGACGTCGCGCTGCTCGGCGACGTAGTGGGACGCTCTCGCACGGGCGAGCGCTTGTTCGTACTGCGCGCGGATGGCCTCTGGCGGGTGCTCGGCGAGCCGCGCAACATAGAAGCCCTCGTAAAAGTCATCCGGGTGAACCTCGACCGTCACACGCGCGAATGCGGCATCTTTGCTACGGCCACCCTGCCACGCCTTCACGAGCGTGCGCTTCTCGCCCGGTGGGATGCGGGTATCGGCGCGCTGATGCCAGCCGTCCTTGAAATAGATGTCGCGGCCGATGCGTTGCTCGCCACTCGCGCCCGCGATCGCCGAGCCATCAGCCGTGTAGAGCTGGATCCGCAACCACACCGCGGGCGTCGGCGTCGTCGGCAAGTAGTGGCCGGCGCCGACGTTCGCGAGCTGCGCGACCACGCTCGCACCGCGATCCGTGTGGCGCGCGGTGACGGTGAGCTTGATGCCCTGACGAAACGTCGCTCGATCGTGAACCCCGAGCCACTGGTGCTCGCGGTTCGGCATGTGGCAGTGCTGGCACTGGATGCCGCGTCGCATGTACGGACCTTCGAGCCACTCTCTGTACGTGTCGAGCAGCGGCTTGCCTTCGACCGCGTTGCGCGGTGGCAGCTGATGACACGGCATGCAGAAATCACCGCGCTCGTAGATCGCACGTTGCTGTGCTGGATAGCCCGGCGCGGCGAGCAGCGAGTCGGAGATCTTCGGCGGACCGTTGCGCGTCCACGCGCGGAGGTGGCAGCTCGCGCAGGTGATGCCTTCACCGCGCAACGCCGGATCGTAGCCCTTCCCGGCCATCTGTTCGGCGAGCGGCGCGTGACAGCGACGACACGTATCGGGCTGACCGTGATCGAGCTGCGCATAGAGCCCGGGAGATCCGGCGGCGGCGTGCAGCGAGCCTCGCCACTCGCGCGCCTGCTTCGCGTGACAGCGCGCGCACTGCTCGGCCGAGAGAGACGCTTCGGCGGGTGCGAGCGACGCAGGTGGCGGGCCTTGCGGCTCCAGATGCACGCCCCAGATCTGCGCGTCGCCGCCGGTCCCGGGCCAGATCCCGGTCGCGAGCGGTGCTGCGCGATCTGCATCGATCTGCGCGCGATCGAGCGTGGTGCGATCCGGTTGCTTCGCGTGCGCGTTGATCGCGACGACGTGATCGGCGAGCGCCCAGAGATCCGCCTCGGGAAGCTGCGCATAGCCCGGCATCGCGGTGCCGTGGATGCCGCGCTCGATGCTCGTTGCCGCGGCGAAGCGTCGGGCGACCGCGTCGTCTGTCGCGCGAGGTCGGTGCAGCGGCAGCGCAGTCAGATCGTACGGTGGTGCGGCGAGTGCGGCGGCACCATCGCCCCGTCCCGCTGCGCCATGACAGGTGTTGCAACCCCACGTCGTCCACAGCTCCTTGCCACGGTCGCTCGGTGCGGCCGCTGCGGGCGGTGCCCCAACGGTTCGCACGTGGACGGGTGTGAGCGGCGCGAACGAAGCAAGGACGCGCGTGACGTTGTCGATCTCGCTCGCGGTCAACACACCGTCGAAGCCAGGCATCGAGGTGCCCGGCGCACCGAACCGGATCGTGGTCGCCAGTTCCTCGTCCGAGCCTCCCCACTTGTACGTGCCGCTCGTGAACGCGCGCGGCATCGCGAGCGTGAACGGTGCCGCGGGTCCGTGACCATCCCCGAGCTCGCCATGACAGGCGAGACAGTAGCGATCGTAGGTTGGCCAGCCGATGCCAGCGGACCTACCGGTCGGTCGGTCCGCCCATGCAGTCGCGCCGCCGACGACGACGACGCCGCCGAGGACGACGCCGAGGACGACGCCGAGGCTCACGAAGGGGAGGCGCACCTTGGCAGGCTGCAACATGTGTTATCTCAGGTCTATGATTCGCACGAAGATCTTGGGGCTCGGTAGTTATGTCCCGGATCGAATCGTCACCAATGACGAGCTGACGTATCTCGACAACAAGCACGTCCGCCAGGAGACCGTGCAGACCGAGACCAACGACGCGTGGATCCAGCAGCGCACCGGCATCGCCGAACGCCGCTACGTGCCGAACGATGGCAACACCGCGACGAGCGACCTCGCGCTCCAGGCCGCGATCAAGGCGATCGCGGATGCCGGTCTCCAGCCGGCGGACATCGACTGCATCATCCTCGGCACGCTGTCGCCGGATTTTCACTTCCCGGGCACCGCGGTGATCTTGCAGAAGAAGCTCGGCATCGCCGACAGGAACTGCGCCTGCTTCGACATCCGTCAGCAGTGTTCGGCATTCGTGTACGGGATGCAGATCGCCGACGCGTTCATCCGCACCGGCATGTACAAGCGGATCCTCCTCGTCGGAGCCGAGCTCCACAGCCATTCGCTCGATTTCTCGACGCGCGGCCGTGACGTGATGGTGCTGTTCGGCGATGGCGCCGGCGCGATGGTGCTCGGGCCTTCGGAGACCGAGGATGCGAGGTCCGGCATCATCTACACGTCCGCACATGCCGATGGCAGCGGGGCGATGGACCTCTATCTCAAGATCTTCGAGATCAAGAAGCTGCCGTACGTCGACTACGACGCGAACGACCGCGCACAGAACCAGACCATGTATCCGCACATGGACGGCAAGCGCGTGTTCTTGAACGCGGTGCGCGGCATGGTAATGTCGACACAAGCCGCGCTCGCTAAGACGGGCCTGACCTGGGACGACATCCAGTGGTTCGTGCCGCATCAGGCGAACTTGCGGATCAACGAGAAGGTCGTCGAGGTCGCGAAGATTCCGCCCGAGAAGGTCCTCAACACGATCCAGTTCTATGGCAACACCACGGCCGCGACGGTGCCTCTCACGATCGACCACTGGCGCCAGCAGGGCAAGGTGAAGAAGGGCGACCGGATCCTCTCGTCCGTGTTCGGCTCCGGCTTCACCTGGGGAGCTGCGATCTTTACGATCTAGTTAGAACTTCATCGCGAATACGACGCTGTGACCATCGCTGGTCATTGTCGCGTTCTTCGAGCGATAGATCCACAGCGCGACGCCCGCCCCCGCGAGCACGCCGCCGATCACTGTCGCGCCGACGCCGATTTTGCGCTGGTGCGTCGCATCGTTGCGCAGGCGATCGTGATCGTCGAGGTAGAACGCACTGTCGGCCGCGCTCGCCGAGCTCCCGGCTTTGACAACGTAGATCGCGCCGATGACAAGACCGATCGCACCACCAGCGACGAGCGAGTCGGCGGGCTTGTCGCGATACCACGTGTAACCGAACGGTGCTTCGATCACCGGATCTGGTTTCGGATCGTGTTTCGGCTCGACCTTCGGCACTCCACCGCAGTCGTTGATCTCTTTGCGCGCGGCATCGGCCTGGGCCTTGGAGATGTCCGAGTAGAGATACTTCTGGAACAAGTCGACCGCGCGGGCGCAGTTGCCGGCGGCCTTCTCTTGAAGCGCCCACGTGTAGAGCAGCGGCACTTCCGGATCGAGCTTGTAGGCGGTCTCGATCTCTTTGCTCGCGGTCTTGTAGTCCTTCGCGTTGAACGCGCGATAGCCCGCGATGAAGTGCAAGCGCGCATTCGCCGAGAGCGTGTTCGCCATCTGGACGATGCGTGGATCGAGGTCACTCAGATCCTCGTCCGCATGGGCGCGTGTGGCGCAGAGCGAGAGTGCGATGAAGACGAGGAGGCGGCGAGACATCTACTTGGAGGGCGGTAGGAAGCCAGAAGGATCGGGAGTCGGACCGGGCTTATCCACTTTTTTTACGGGGGGCGTGGCGTGATGGTGTGAGTCAGACGGCACCGTGGTCTTCGGCGGGGTCACTCCGACCTTTGGAGGCGTGGTCACCTTCGGTGGTGTGACCGGCACTTTCGGCTGCACGGCCGTCGGCGTGGCCGAGCCTGTCGCGGGCGCTGCGACTGCGTCAGATCCCGTGGCCGGCGCGGCGGTGGGCGGCTCGACCTTCATCTCGACCGCCTTGGTCTCGGACTTCATCTCGACCGGAGGCTCGACCACGTTGGCCCCGATGCTCGGTTGAGCCGGCGAGCCGCCCGTCGAGAGTGCGATCAAGGAGACTAGCGCCATCCCGACAAGCCCGAACAGCAGCAAGCGCTTGCGCGCCGGCTCGCGTGCGGTGTCGTAGCCGACCTGCTTCGGTGCGCCACGCCACTCGCGCGGGGCGATCGGGAACTGGCTCGGTGGTGCGCTGTCGCCGCCGTCGTGCTGCTGCCCGATGATCCCGTTCGAGCTCGGCAGCGAGCCGATCGGTGGCGTGTTGCCGCTCAGCGTGCCGAGCGGCGTGCTCGGCGGCAGCCTGTGCGGACCCGATTGCGGCACGCCCGGCATGCCCATCGGAGGGCCGGTCTGGATCGAGTGCGTCGCGAGGCCATCGAGCACGCGCACGGCACCCGAACCCGTGATCACGATCGGCGCGACTGGCGAGGCGTGCTGTGGCGAGGGCGTGTGGTCGACACGGTCGAGCATCACCTTCGGCGACACCTCGGCGACCGCGGGCGTGAACGTGTTGCGCGCGCGCGTCTCGGTGATCACGCCGTGCATCGGCAGCAGCCGCGAGCCCTCGTCATCTTCTTCGTCGTCGTCGGGTGGCTCGTCCTCGCCCGAGAGCAGCGACATCTCGCTGCCGCTGACCGGCGTGGTCATCTCGACGACGCTCGCCGAGACCACGTGATCGGTGAGCGTCATGCCCGAGGCCTGCGCCGACTTCCACGCGCAAATCTCGTCGGCGAACAGCTCGTGCATGAACACTTTGAACGCGATCGTGGATTGCTTGAGCTTCGCTTCGCGCGCGAACTCTTCGAGATCGAGCTGGAGATCCTCGGCGCTCTGGTAGCGCTGCTCGGGGTCTGCGGCGAGCGCCTTCAACACGATGCGCTCGAGCTCGACCGGACACTCGGGCCGCAACGTGCGCGGCGGCGGTGGCTTCGAGTTGATGATCAGCTGGATCGTCGCGAGGTCATTGTCGGTGCGGAACAAGCGCTGCGTGGTGAGCAGCTCCCACAGCACGATGCCGAGCGAGAACACGTCGCTGCGCCGATCGACCGCGCCGCCCTTGGCCTGCTCGGGCGACATGTACGCGATCTTGCCTTTGAGCGTACCGGTGCGCGTCTTGACCGAGCTCGTCGCGGCTTTCGCGACGCCGAAATCGACCAGCTTGATCGCGCCGTCGTACGAGACCAGGATGTTCGAAGGTGAGACATCGCGATGGACGATGTCGAGCAACGACCCATCGGGCTTGCGCCGCTCGTGCGCGTAGTGAAGTGCCGATGCGATCGCGTGGACGATCTGCACCGTGTGATCGAGCGGGAACAGCTGCTCCTGCCGGACGGTCCGGCGCAACATCGCGCGGACGTCTTGGCCATGGACGTACTCCATGGTGAAGAAGTAGTTTCCTTCGACCTTGCCCATGTCGTAGACGTGGGCGATGTGTGGGTGATCGAGCGTCGCGGCGAGCTTTGCTTCATCGAGGAAGAGCCGCACGAACTTCGGGTTCTCCGCGAAGGTCGGCAGGATCTTCTTCAAGACCACCAGCTTTTCGAAACCCTCCGGACCGTTGGTGCGCGCTAGAAAAAGCTCGGCCATGCCGCCGCGCGCGAGCTTGCGGAGGATCTCGTACGAACCGAGACGCGTCGCCTCGGGCCGTTGCGGATCGGCGGCCGGCACCACGCGTAGATCATAGTCGACAACCGATACCCTGGCTGAATGATCGGCCGGCGAACCGCTGACTACTCCTGTCGCCTGGCGATCTGCAACCAACTGTGACCATTGGCGCGGCCCCGGTCACGTGCAGTGCACACATGTGTGCGCATGCGGCTGTCCACCGACGGATGCCGATCGCGCCGCGGGTCTCGATACGCGGCGCGGCAACGTCTCGATGCAGCCGTTCGCCGACGGTGTACCCGAGTGGATGCCGCTCGCCAGGCAAGTAGCGACGGCGCGCAAGGATCTCGCGAAGTAGCTAGACTGCGCGGGATGAAGTCCCGCGTGAAGCTCGAGTGGCTCTGGGTGCCGCTCTTCTACACGCTGGCGCTGCTGTGGATCTATCGCGGCCTCTGGCACCAGCACGATGCCGCGACGGGCTTTGGCTGGGACACGATCGATACCCACGGCCCCGATCTCGATTTCTTCTCGAGCGACCTCGCGCACCATCGGTTCTCGCTGTGGAACCCGTACGACAAGGGCGGCTACCCGGTGTTCTGCGATCCGGTGTTCGATCGCTACTATCCGTTGAACTGGCCGTTCGCGGCGTGGGGCGCGGTGTTCGGCACATCGTGGTGGTTGGTCCAGATCAAGGTCTTCGCGCATCACGTGATCGCCGCGTCGTTGATGCACGTGTTCCTGCGCACGCGCGGGCTGTCGGTCCGCGCGTCGCTGATCGGCGGCATCGGCCTGGTGGCATCGGCGCCGCTGCTCGTGCACAAGGCCTCGAACATCCTGTGGCCCCTCGTGTGGGTGCCGCTCGTGTGGATCGCGATCGATGCGGCGCTCGCGCGCCCGAGCTGGCGGCGCGGCGTGCTCGTCGGTGGTGCGCTGCTGTTGCCGCTCACCGCGGGCTCGCCACCGGGCGTGGTCTACGCCGCGCTGTTGATCGCGCCGTATGCGGTGATGCGCCTGGTCCAACGGCTGCGCGCGCATCACTCGCGCGGCGAGCTGCTCGCGCTCGCGACATGCATCGGATGCGCGATCGTGATCGCGGGGCTGGTCGCGGCGGTCACGATCCTGCCGACGAGCCAGCTCGTCGCGCTCGCGGATCGCGATCGGTTGGGCACCGGGCCTGAATTCGCGTTGCTCGGATCGCAGGAACTGTTGCCCGCGCTGCGCGGCGTGTTCCTGCGCGGCGGTGGACCGTTCGAACTCTATTGCGGCACCGCGCTCACGCTGCTCGCGGTGATCGGCGTGGTGGTGAAGCCGCGCGCCGATCGCGGCGCCCCACTCTCGATGTTTGGCACCGCACTGTTCGGCGTGATCCTCGTCGCCGGCGCGAGCGCCTTCGTGTTGCCGCTGCTCGTCGCGTACGTGCCCCCGTTCGAGCTCTTGCGCGTGCCGGCTCGCTACAAGCTGATCACCGCGTGGGGGCTTGCCGCAGGCGCGGCCTACGGCGTGGCTGCACTCGAGCAGCGCCTCGCACCGCGTAAGGTCTGGATCGTCGTCGGGTTCGCGATCGCCGTGGTGGTCGCATGGATCGGCGACATCGGCGGGCCCGCGACCGCGAAGGATCATCCCGCGTGGTGGTCGATCGCCGCGATCGCGATTGCGGGTGCGCTGGTCGGCGCTGCGATCACGCTGCCGAAGCGGTTCACGTACCTCACCTTCGCACTGCTGACGCTCGGCGTGCTGAGCGATGCACCCCTGTTCACGTTCGTCGAGCCCGATGCTCCCACCGCCGCGGAGCCGCGCCAGACCCACGTGGCCGATGACGCGATCGTCGCCCAGCTCGCGGGCGTGCGCGATCGCTGGCGGCTGTACGACGAATTCATTCTCGGCGAGCGTGCGGGTGCGCGGCTCGGGATCCGCGACTTCCGTGGTTATCCGGCGGTCGATCCTCTCAGCTTGCATCGCTACGTCGATGTCCTCGACTACGCGAAGCTCGATCCGAAAATCCTCACCGACTTCAACGTGCGCTACGTGCTCGAGCGTCCGCACTTTCGCTATCTGTGGACGGCACAGTTTCTTCGCGAGCCGCTCGATGGGTTCGCGCGCGCGAGCAACGGCTGGCTGTGGGAGGCAGATCATCCCGTGCCGCTCGTCGCGTGGTACGGCGCGGTCAAGCTCGTCACCGAGCGCCCACTCGACGCGATCCGCGCCGAGGAGCAACCCGATGGCCAGCGGCTACGCGCGATCGTCGAGGCGGGTGACGCGGTGGCGCTGCCACCCGAGGCCGTGATCGGCACCCCTGCGTTTCGCGAAGGTGTGATCGAGAGTTACGGGCCTGACAGGATCGTGTACGAAATCGACACACCGAACGCCGGGCTCGCGGTCCTCAACGAGATCATGTTCCCCGGCTGGAACGTGATGGTCGACGGCGTGCACACGACGAGCATCCGGGCGAACTATCTGCTCCGCGGCGTGTGGGTCACCGGGGGACATCACGAGGTGGTCTGGGAGTTTTCGCCCGATCACTGGCGGGTGCTCGTCGGTGGCTACGTGCTGGTTCTGATCGTCATCGTCTTCGCAGTTGTGTACCGTCGCCGCGATGCCCCGCAGGCGCGCGACCGATCAACCGCGTCGTGATCGAAGAGCGAACCCGAGCACGAGCAGGAGCCCGCACAGATCGGGCGTGGTCGCAGCACACCCGATCGGTGCGGTGACGTGCGGCAGCGCTGGTGCGGGCGACAGCACCCGGATGGTGCCGTCGAAGCTCGCGACGACGAGGCTCGCACCGGAGACCGCGAGACCGGCGAGGACAGGTGCGCCGATCGCGGTGCGAAACAGCGGCGCGCCGGTCTTCAGATCGAGCGCGGCGAGCTCGCCCGAGGTATCGGCGATCCACACGCGATCGTCTTCGCCGGAGGGTTCGATGATCGGCGAAGATTCGTAGCCCGCTTCGTGGGCGCCGCGATAGTGCGTGGCGCGGATCGGGCTCGGTAGCGCGTGGTGGCGCCACAGCTCGGCGCCGGTCTTGGCATCGAGTGCGACGACATCGCGATAGAGCGTCGGCACGATCAGGATGCCGTGCGCGTACGCGGGCACAGCAATCGTGGCGTTGCCCCACTCGAACCCTGCGGGATCGAGCGCCGCGCGCCACTTGATATCGCCGGTCGCGAGCTCGATCGCGGTGACCTGATCGGCGGCATTCACGACGAACAACGTGTGCTCCGCGATCACGGGCGTCGCGTTGATCGCGACGGTCTCGGTACCCTCGAGCTGCCACAGCGGTTGGCCGGTCGCGCGGTCCCACGCCTGGACGCCGCCGAACAAGCGGTTGAACGTGCCGACGACGACGCCGTCGCCGACCGCGACCGCGGCGAGCGATTGGCTGTTCTCGCCTTCCGGAACCGGATCGTCGTGCCAGCGCGGATGACCATCGGCCGCGTCGATCACGGCGAAGCTGCGTTGCTGGCCGATCAACACGTCGTCGCCATCGGCGGTGATCGAAGCGAACGTTGCCTGGGCCTCGGGCGCGGTGTGCGGGCGCAGCTCGTAGGACCAGCGCTGGAGTCCCGTCGTCGCATCGAGGCCGATGACGACGCCGTCGATCTGCGGTACCGCGACGATGTTGCCGACGACGGCGACGCCGCCGCGAGTCTGGATCGGCAGCGCGGTGCGCCAGCGCACGGCACCGGTGGCGAGATCGATCGCGATCACACCACCGCGGTCGCCATCGCCGAGGTCGGTGACCGTCGCGAAGATCGTGTCGCCCGAGATCACCGGACGCGCAGATAGGAGATGCCCGCCGACCGGTGTGATCCAGCGCGTCGCGAGCGAGGTGGTGAGCCCACCGTTCGGTGCCGCAGGTGCAGCAAGGGGCTCGCACGCGTGGATCTCGGAGGTCGTGCCGTTGACCTCTACGCGGTGCGGACCGGGTGCGAGCGCGGGCAGCTCGGCGCGCCAATCCCAGCCGCCGACCGAGCGCATCGCGATCGGGGTACCGCTATCGATTCGAGCGGTGACGGTGGGTGTCGTCGCGGCGACGAGGAGCTCGCGCTGGATGCACCGCGGCGCGAGCACCGAGGTGATCGAATGATCGAGCGTGACGCGATGTTGCGAGTGCAGCTGGTCGTGATCGAGCGTGAAGATCCGATAGCCCGCGGGCGTAAAATCGAGGCCCCCCATCAGCAGCGGCTCGGTGTTGAATTCGACGAGGCCGTCCTCGTGATGGACCAAGCGGTTCGAGTGCGCGTGACCGGTGAGCACGTAGCCGACGTGATGCGCGGCGAGCACCGCGCGCATGGTCTTGCTCGGCGGCGCGTGCGTGAGCGCGATGATCGGCGCCTTCGCGCGCGAGAGGTCACCGCGCAAGAACGCGAGGATCTGGGCCTCGGCGATCGCCATGTTCCACACCACGAAGTGCACTCCGGCGAGATCGAAGCTGTAGTTGTCGGGGCCCGCGCGCTTGGTCCACGCGACACCGCCGTCGTACCAGTCATGGTTACCGGGCACGGGAACCCACGGCACGCCGGCGAGCTCGGGCAGCGCTTGCTCGACCAGATCGAATTCGGCCTCGGTGCCACCCTGCGTGACATCTCCGAGCACACTGAAGAAAGCCGGGGCGCTCTCCGTCGCGTGACGGATCGCCATCGCGAGGTCCTCCGCACCATTCGAGGTCTGCGCCTCCGAGAGATGCGCATCAGAGCCGACGACGAACTGCAGCGGCTGCGTCGCGGGGTGCGCGAGCCTATGAACCACGAGCTCGGCGGGGCCTGGCCACGCCGCCCACACCGGCCCTGGCACGTAGCCTTCCGGCACGCGGACCCATACGACGCCCTTGGTGGATCCGACATCGAGGCTGAAGGCGCCGGTCGCATCGGTCTCGCCGAACACCGAGCCGCCGAACGCGACCACGGCATGCGCGATCGGATGATTCGCATCGTCGTGAACGTGACCGTGGATGACTTCGGCGCGCGCGGGTGCGCTGGCGATCACGAGTGCTATGGCCCAGAGACGCAGGCACCGATTCTAGTGGCATGATGCCGGCTTGACCAAGCGGTTCCAGTCGATCGCATCGGATGTCGTGCTCGGTGAGGGCGCTACGGCGCACGAATTCGTCAACCTCTACGGCTGCACGATCGGCGCGTATACCCGTATCGGTGCGTTCGTCGAGATCCAGCGCGACGCGACGATCGGCGCCCACTGCAAGATCTCGACGCACTCGTTCATCTGCTCCGGCGTCCACATCGCCGATCGCGTGTTCGTCGGCCACGGCGTCACGTTCGTGAATGACAAGCAACCGCGCGCGTGCAATCCCGATGGCTCGCCGAAGGGCCCGGATGATTGGCGGCTCGAGGCGACGTTCGTCGAAGAAGATGCCTCGATCGGGTCGGGCGCGACGATCTTGTGCGGTGTGCGGATCGGTAAGGGCGCGATGGTCGGGGCGGGCGCGGTGGTCACCAAGGATGTCGCGCCGGGCGTGACCGTCGTCGGCAATCCGGCACAGCCCCTGTGAAGAGCCTCTCGATCGTCGTGCCGGCCTTCAACGAGGCCGCGTCGATCGAACAGACGATCGCCGATGCGTTCGAGATCGGCGCGCGCGTCTCGAGGGAGCTCGAAGTGATCGTGTGCAACGACGGTTCGAGTGATGCGACCGGTGAGCTCGCTCGTGCATCGGGTGCGCGCGTGCTCGATCGATCGGTCAATCGTGGCATCGAGGCGGCGATGCGCACGCTGTACGCGAACGCGCGCCACGAGTGGGTGTTCTTGATGTCGGCCGATCGGCAGTGGCCGATGTCCGCCCTCGAACCGATGGCGGCGGCCGCGGAGCACGCCGATTTCGTGATCGGCGTGC
Source organism: Kofleriaceae bacterium (assembly GCA_043780895.1). Lineage (GTDB taxonomy): Bacteria > Myxococcota_A > Polyangia > Haliangiales > Haliangiaceae > JABFXX01. The sequence continues at coordinate 38,352 of JAYWCI010000017.1, forward strand.
GCGCCAACAAGCGGGAGATCTATACCCGGTATCGCCGCGTCGTCTCGTGGGGCTACGAGCGGATCGTGCGCAGCCTCGGTGCACCGGGCCGCGATCCCGGCTCGATCAAGCTGGCGCGCCGCGAGCTCCTCCATGCCGCGGTCGCCGCGCGCGGTGTGTTTGCCGAAGGCGAGCGGGTGATCCGTGCAGCGCGTGGCGGCGCGCGGGTCGTCGAAGTGCCGGTGCAATTCCATCGCCGCGGCGCCGGCAAGGCGACCGGCGCACGCCGCGATGTGGTCGCTCGTGCGCTCGTCGATGCGGTGCGGGTCGCGAGCTCGCTCGCCGTCGGCTGGCCGCGCCCCGAGCTGCCCACGCCCGACGTTTCCTGATCAGCCGCCGAGCACGAACCAGTCGCCATCGATCTCGGTCGCATGACCCTCGAACAAATGCTCGAGCGGCGCGGCACTCGGAAAGAAGTGCAGGTGGTAATCGACGGTGTAGCGGTAGTAGCGCTGGCGCGGTACGACCACGATCACGCGGCGTGCGACCCGGCGCAGCTCGCGCACCGCCGCGTAGAGATCGGGAACGTGCTCGAGGACGTGCGAGCACACGACCGTATCGAACGCGGAATCCGCGAACGGCAGGGATGGCAAGCTCGCGAGTGCGACCGTGCAGCCCGCGCGCGCTCGCGTCGCTGTTGCCGAGCCGAGTGTGACCTCGAGCGCGGTGGTGTCGCGACCGAGGGCGGAGGCAACTGAACCGTTCCCGCTGCCGACCTCGAGCACGCGCCCGCGAGCAGCCGCGCAGATCGCGGCGAGCTGGCCCGGGGTCGTATCGGTATCGCGGTAGCGACCACCGCCGGCTTCGAGGGCGGCGTACGCTTCGGCGAATTCGCGCGGCGACATCGCGAACGCGTGTTGCTTGAAGTCGAGATCGAACGCGGGGCCGTGAAACTTCGTCGCCATCCAGCGATTGAGCGGGCGCCATTCGCGGACGACCGGCGGCAGATAGTCGTCGAGCAGCCGGCGCACGACCGCCGTGACCCGGCGATCTCTGAGCCGCTTGTCTAGCCGGTCACGCAAGCTCACGCGCCGACGCTACCACCCTTGACTCACCCTATCTGCCATGTGACGGTCCGGCGGCCGTGAGTCTTCGCATTGGTGTGATCGGCTTCGGCTATTGGGGCCCCAACCTGGTCCGCAACTTTGCAGCTGGCGCGCGCACGACCGTGGTCTCGATCGCGGATGCGAATCCAGCGCGCCAGCAGCTCGCGCAGACCACGTACCCGCACATCCGCGTGGTCGGCGATGCCGCTGCGTTGATCGCGGATCCCGAGGTCGACGCGGTCGTGATCGCGACGCCGATCTTCACGCACTACGAGCTCGCGAAGCGCGCGCTCGAAGCGGGCAAGCACGTACTCGTCGAGAAGCCGCTCGCGCCGAGCGTCGCGCAAGCAGAAGAGCTCGCGGAGCTCGCCAACCGCCACCGTCGTGTGCTGATGGTCGATCACACGTTCGTCTACACGGGCGCGGTGAAGAAGATCCGTGACCTCGTCTCGTCGGGCGAGCTCGGTCGCGTGCTGTATTTCGATTCGGTCCGGATCAACCTCGGGCTGTTCCAGCCCGACTTCAACGTGATCTGGGACCTCGCGCCGCACGATCTCACGATCATGGACTACGTGCTGTCGCAGACGCTCGGCGTCCAGGCCACGTGGGTCTCGGCGATCGGCGCTTCGCACTACGGTCGTCACGAGAACCTCGCGTACCTCACGGTCGGGTTCGAGGACCAGTTGATCGCCCACGTCCACGTCAACTGGGTCGCGCCGGTGAAGACCCGCCGCACGATCATCGCGGGCTCGAAGAAGATGGTCGTGTGGGACGACACCTCGCCGGTCGAGCCGGTGAAGGTCTACGAGAGCTCCGTCGACGTGCAGCACATCGCGAAGGAAGCCGCGTACGAGCTCAACGTGCAGTACCGCTCCGGCGATATCTACTCACCGAAGCTCGATGGCAAGGAAGCGCTCGCGGTGATGAGCCAGACGTTTGCCGCGGCGTGCCTCGATGGTGCGCCATCGCCTTCCGATGCCGTGGTCGGCGTGCGGATCGTGCGGATGCTCGAGGCCATGCAGCGCTCGCTCGAGCACGCGGGTCAGCGAGTCATGCTGTGAAGGTGCCGTTCGTCGATCTGGTGGCGTGGGCGAAGCCCTCTCGCGAGGAGTACCTCGCCGCGTTCGCGGAGGTCCTCGATACCGGCGCCTTCGTCGGTGGGCCACAGGTCGCGGCATTCGAGGCCGCGTTCGCCGCGTTCTGCGGTGCGAAGCACGGGGTCGCGGTCAACAATGGTACCGATGCATTGCTGCTCGCCTTACGCGCGCTCGGCGTCGGCCCTGGCGATGAAGTGATCACGGCGGCGAACTCGTTCTTCGCGACCGCTGAAGCGATCAGCCATGCCGGCGCGAAGCCCGTGCTCGCCGATGTCGAGTCCTCCACGCTGCTGCTCGATCTCGACGACGCCGCGAAGCGCGTCACCGCGAAGACCAAGGCGATCATCCCGGTGCATCTGTTCGGCCAGCTCGCCGACATGCGACGCGTGCGCGACTTCGCGAACCAGCGCGGGCTGCGCGTGCTCGAAGATTCCGCGCAAGCCCACGGCGCGACCCGCGGTGGCGATCGTGCAGGGGCCTCCGGCGATGCGGCTGCCTTCAGCTTCTATCCGACGAAGAACCTCGGCGCGATCGGCGAGGGCGGCGCGGTCACCACGAATGATCCAGAGGTCGCCGACCGCGTGAAGCGGCTGCGCGATCACGGCCAGGCGGGGCGGCACGATCACGTCGACATCGCCTACAATGCACGGCTCGATTCGGTCCAGTGCGCGTGCCTCACGATCTCGCTCGGCCGGCTCGCCACTGCGAACGAAGCGCGCCGCGCGCTCGCGCAACGCTATCGCGCCAGGCTCGGCGATGCGGTTCGGTTCGTCACCGAGGCGGAGGGCAGCGTGCCCGTCTATCACTTGATGGTCGTGCGCGTCGCTGCGGCGAAGCGCGATGCGATTCGCGACACGCTCGCCGAGGCCGGCATCGCGACCGCGATTCACTACCCGAGGCCCATCCATCTTCAGCGCGCCTACGCACACCTCGGGCAGGGACCGGGCTCGTGCCCTGTCGCTGAACGTTCGGTCGGCGAGATGATCTCGCTTCCGATGTTTCCGGATCTCGCAGTTGCAGCGGTCGATTACGTGTGCGACCAGCTACTCGTCGCACTGCGCGGTTGAACTTCGTTTGTTGGTATCGCGCGTGCAGCGCGGAGCATCGAATCGATATGCGGCCTCATGTGGTGATCATCGGCGCGGGGTTCGGCGGGCTCGAGACTGCACGTCGCCTCGCGAAGACACCGGTCCAGGTCACGCTCCTGGACCGGCGTAACCATCACCTGTTCCAGCCGCTGCTCTATCAGGTGGCGACCGCGGCGCTGAACCCGGCCGATATCGCGTATCCGATCCGCGCGGCCGTCGCGACCCAGAAGAACGTGCGAGTGCTGCTCGCCGAGGTGCTGGCGATCGATCCGGACGCACGCACGGTCGCACTCGATGGTGGCGGCTCGCTGCACTACGACTACCTCGTCGTCGCGACCGGCGCGACGCACTCGTACTTCGGCAAGGATCAATGGGCGCAGTTCGCGCCCGGCCTCAAGTCGATCGAAGACGCGCTCGAGATCCGCCGCCGGATCTTTCTCGCGTACGAAGCCGCGGAGCGCGAAGCCGATCCGGTCGTGCAGCGCGAGTACCTCACGTTTGGCGTGGTCGGGGGCGGTCCCACCGGCGTCGAGCTCGCGGGCGCGCTCGGCGAGATCGGCCTGCTCACGCTGAAGAAGGATTTTCGGTCGATCGATCCCACGCACGTGCGCGTGATCTTGTTCGAGGGGACCGACCGCGTGCTGCGCGCATATCCGCCGAAGCTCTCGACCGCGGCGAAAGAATCGCTCGAGAAGCGTCGCGCCGAGGTTCGCCTGAACACGCTCGTCACCGCGATCGACGCGACCGGCGTGACCGTGAAGACGGCCTCGGGTGAAGAGCGGATCGGGGTGCGTACGATCCTGTGGGCGGCCGGCGTGCAAGCCTCGTCGCTCGCCGCCTTCCTCGGTGCGCCGCGAGACAGGAGTGGGCGCGTGATCGTGAACCCCGACCTGTCGATTCCGGATCGCCCCAACGTGTTCGTGATCGGCGATCTCGCGAAGGTGATGATCGCGGCGGGCGCGCAGGAAGAAGTGCCGGGCGTCGCGCAAGGCGCGCTGCAAGGCGGTCGTCACGTCGCGAAGATCATCGCGACCGAAGCGGCAGGGCAGATCTCCGAGCGCCCCGCGTTCCGCTATCACGACAAGGGAAACATGGCGACGATCGGTCGCGCCGAGGCCGTCGTCGCCACGAAGAGCGTCGCGATCCACGGCTTGATCGCGTGGTTGATGTGGTGGGCCGTCCACATCTTCTTCCTGGTCGGGTTTCGCAACCGGGTGCTCGTGATGCTCAACTGGATGTGGTCGTGGCTCACCTTCCAGCGAGGCGCGCGGCTGATCACCGGGCCGGTCGGGCCGCTGCCTCCGATCACCACGATCGACGAGCACGGGGACATCCCCCTACCCAGCGCGGCGAAAACGGTCGAACTTCGCGACTTACCTAGCTGATTTGGAGGCCAGGCGTGGGCATCGAGGAATGACCGGCGCTCGGATGACGTAGAATGGACCGTGGCGGAGCGCGACCTTCAACAGTCATCTCAGGTCCAGGGCCAACTCAAGCCGGCCGCACCGGCGCTCTCGCAGGCACCCGGTGTGCTCGCGCTGGGGCATCAGCTCACGCTGTCGCACGGCACCCTGGCCGTGGCAGGCGCGGTCGATCTCCTGAATCGCTATCCCGAGGATCGCGACGAGATGACGGCGATGCTGCACGACAAGTGCGGCAACACGTACGTCCAGCAGGTCGTCACCGCGGAGCAGAAACCCGAGAACCAGCACTGGTGGCAGTCCGCCGCGCAGGCCACCGCCGATGGCGCGAAGCTGTTGTGGGAGCTCAACCAGCTCACCTCGTTTCATCCGATCAAAGGCACGTTCGAAGGCACCGTCGATCTCGGCGCGGCCTTGCGGTTCGCGCAGCTCGTGACGCCGGCCGACAAGCTCCCCGCGATCACGATGGGCGCCGTCCCGAAGGGCGCGAACAAGGTCTTCATCTCGATCAGCGTCTATCACAAGCACGCCGAGATCACGGCGCAGCAGATCCAGATCGCCGGGTTCTCGAACAACCAGATGATGGCGGGCTCGTGCGTGCTGGCGGGTCTCACCGCGCACGCGACGTCGACCTCCGTCGACGTCGAATTCGCGAAGGCGAAGTTCGAGCACGTCACGTTCTTCCGCAACGGTCAGCACCTGATGGCGACGGATCTCGAAGTCACCGGGATGAAGGCGTCCGAAGCGAACAAGACCGCGGCGGTGATGTCGTTCACCGGCGCGCACGTGCATGGCCTCAAGTATCCGAATGCGCCGATCGTCGATTTCGACATGCCGGGTGGCGCGAGCTTCGACGCGGTGTGGAACCACGTGGCCGCGCCTGCCGTCACCGCGCCTGCCGATCCGAACGTCGCCGATCTGCCGACGGTGCCCGACGTGCTGCCGAAGGGTTCGAAGATCGCGATCCAGCTCGTCGGTGCGCACGGCGCGGCGGGCGCGAATGGCGCGGGCGGCGGTTTCGAACGCTTTCATGCCGCGGTGGTGCAGGGTGCGACCGAGCTCGCGTCGATCGAGATCGATGGCTTCAGTGCCGCCGGCACGACCGGCGGGGCTGGCGGGGCTGGCGCGGCTGGCGGTGCGACAATTCGCCAGTTCTCGATCAACGGTGATCCTTCGCTCGTCACCCAGCTCGTGAAGAGCCCGCAGATCGCGGAGAACCCGAGCGTCAAGGCCGCGCTCGATCTCGCGCGCGGTGCGGGCCTCGAGCCTACCGCCGGCGGTCACATCAGCGGTCACGACATCACGGCGACGCACGTCGGCGGCACCGATACCGTCAAAGGCGACTTCGAAGGCGAGCTCGATGTCCCGCAGCTCGGCAGCTTGCTCGTCAACCTCAGCGGCGTGAGCGGGCACGCAAGCGGCACCGAGGCGATGGGCGTGCAGTTCGCGAAGCTGACGCTCAGCCTGCGTGGCAACGACAAGAAGGAGCTCGCCTTCCTCGAGCTCGATGGTGGTGTCGGCACGCTCGCCGGCAAGGATCGCCAAGGTTCCGTCAAGAAACTCGCGGCGCACGGCGACCTCGCGAAGCTCGTGACCGCGGCGAACACGGTCATCAAGCACGCCCCGGTCGATATTCGCGGTGCACTCGGCGCGGTCCAGGCGCTCGGCGTGAGCGGCTCGATCACCGGCTCGCTCGAAGCGACCTCGCACGGCGACCAGGCCTCGTTCGGCGGCGACTTCGATGCCCTCGTCGATGTCGGCCCGGCCGGCTCGGTCAAGATCCACGTCGGCGCGATGCACGGCACCGAGGCGGGCACGCTCTCGTTCGGCACGTTCACAGCACAGCTCAAGGATGCGAAGGGCCACGATGCCGCGGGCATCTCGATCAGCGGCGCCGCATCGGTCCCGGGCAAGGCGGGCAACGAAGCCGCGGTCACCGCGAAGAAGATCCAGGCCCACGGCGAAGACGCGATGGTCAGCACGATGATCTCAGCGCTCCAGGCCAAGGCGACCACCCTGCCTGCGCCGGTCAATGCCGCGTTCTCGATGGTGCGCCGGTTCTACGCGAACGCGGGTGGCGCGCTCACGCTCGACAACGTCTCGACCGGGCAAGACAAGGCCGGTCACGCGGTTGCACGCGCGGCCGATGTCCACGCGTCGTTCGAGCTCCACGGTGCAGGCTCCGCGGCGGTCACGCTCACGGGCTTCCGGGGCAGCTCGAGCCCGGCATCGACGCAACTCTCGTTCGGCAGCTTCGACGCGATCCTCACCGACACCACGGGTGCGAAGGCCGCGCACGTGCGAGTCGAAGGTTCGCACGACACGTTCGCCGCCGCCGGCAAGGCGGGCACGGCTCCGGACTTCAGTATCGATGCGAAGGCCGTCCACATCGAGGGCAACTCGCAGAAGGCCGCGGCGTTATTCGCGGGCATTCGCACGCACCTCGCGACGCTGCCGCAACCGATCGCCGCGTCGTTCAGGTTGATCGAGCAGTACGCCGGCAGCGTTTCGGCCGAAGGCACGATCGATGTCTCGAATGCGACGGTCGCGTCCAAGCGCGGCGCGATCGCAGCACACGGCACGATCGAAGGTCACGTCCAGCTGCCCGAGGGCAAGCTCGACGTGAAGCTCGTCAATGCGCGCAACGACGGGAGCGAGCTCGCGTTCGACGCGCTCGATGCATCGGTCAAAGATGCCAAGGGAACCGTCGCGGCGAGCGTCCACGCCGCGAACGCGCAGACCGATCTGACGAAGAAGACCGTCGAGCTCGGCGCACTGCAATTCCACGGAGATGCCACGAAGCTCAAGGGCATGCTCGATCCCGCGGTCCAGCGCGTGATGCCGCCGGGTATCGCGCACGTGCTCGCGAACCTCGATGGTTCCGCCTTCGATATCGGCGCGACGAACTTCGCGATGACGAACACCGCGACGGGCGGGCGTCGGTTCGACGCTAAGACGCTCACCGCGGCCGGCACCGTCGAGGTCCACTCGGCGAGCGGTCACACCTTCATCGCGAAGCATGCCCAACTCGAGCTCGATGGCGCCGACGTCATCAACGATGCGGCCGGCAAGATGCGCGAGATCGATGTCGCCGCGCTCTCGGTCCGTGGCGTGTTCTCCGGCGCGGGTGACTTCGGTGGCGATGCCACGATTCGCACCGGTGCCGCGAAGGTCCTGTTCGACAACGTCGGTGCGGTCTCGTCGGTCAAGGCCGCGAACATCCGTGGCAGCGGCGAAGTCGACCGAGCCGAGAAGCCGAGCCAGGGGCCAGCGAAGCCCGCGCACAAGCCGACCAAGGACGAGCAGCTCCAGAGCCTCGCGAGCGAGACCGCCACTGCCGAGACCGTCGCGCAATCGATTCGCACGGCCGACATTCGCGCGCGCGTCCCGATGTTCGCCGGCAAATACGGCCACGGTCTCGCCTCGATCGGCGTCCCCGTGGGCGCCGCGATCAACATCGCGATCGAAGTTCGCGACAACGCGCTCACGAACGAGACCTCGGTCCACATCAACCCCGCGCTCGATCTCCCGCTCTGGCTGACCGGCCAGGGCGTCGACCTCGAGACCAAGGGTCGGGAGGGCGCGCTCAAGGCCCGGATCGGCGGCTTCTTCGATCAGAACATCACCAAGTACATCGTGGGCAAGGGCCCGCTCGCCCTCGATCTGCCGGGCCTCGTCGAGGAAGTCACCGGCCACATGCGCGAGGGCATCCTCAAGGCCGGCGAGCCCAAGGGCGATGATCCGGCCGCTGACGCGCGCGATTCGCGCGATGCGCAGAAGGAAGCGGATCGCCTCGCGAAGGATCACGCCTCGTGGCAGCAGGATCACGATCGCGATGCCTCGCGCGGTGATGCGAAGCGCCTGGCGAAAGATGCGGCGAAGGAGCCGCGTGGCTCGATGGCAGACCTCGCGAGCAAGGGTATCGATCTGCCGCATGCGAGCGCGAGCGCCGATGTCACGCTCGGCAGCAGCACGGGTGCGATCAGCGGCCACCTCCACGGTGCGGGCAATGGTGGTGGTCGGCTCCAGCTGTCTGCGGACGCGCTGGTGGCGAACATCGATGGCAATGCCATCGAGACCCACAACTTCAACACCGGCGCGGTCGCGATCAACGACACCGGCAGCGCTCAGCAGATCGAGTTCACCGGTCTCTCGATCGGTGACTTCAGCTGGTCGCGCAAGTAGCCCCTGCCTAGAAGCGCGAGCGCAGGTCGGTCCGCTCGAAGTGCAAGCCGAGCTGCAGCCCGATCATCACGTCACTGTGATGCGCGAGATCCGCGCCGACGATCCCGCCGACCGTCAGCACGCGCGTCGCCCACAGATCCAACCGGCCACGCGCCTCGAGCACGCCTTCGGTCTTGATGTCGATGAACGAGCCGTGGTCCGAAGGAAGCTCGATGTACCGGATGCCGGGTGCGAGCTCGATGGCGCCCGCGAACGGACCCGCCGTTATGCGCGCGCCGGTGACGAACTTGCCGACCGCCAGCGCGCCCGAGGTCTGGAGCTCCATCGGCTGATTCGTCGTGGTGCGTGCCGCGTTGTTCGTCGGGCCGATCACGGCGGTCATCGAGCCAATGTCGAGCTCACCACCGATATAGAACGTGCGATTGACCTGCAGCATCGGCGCGAACCGACCGAAGTCACCGCGATAGAGCAGGCCGTTGCCACCGTCGATCCGGGTGGCGTTGACGCCGAAGTCGACCCACATGCCGCTGTACGAGACACGCGAGCTCTGGCGCGCGATATACGCGTCTTCCATCGGCTCCGCCGCCGCCACACCTGCAACCATCAAGAACCCGACGACGAGCGTGCTGCGCATGGGAAGTATCCTAGCCGAAAGCTCGGCGAGAATTGTCAACGATCGTCCGACCCGCGAGGCGCAGGTCACACGCTCAGCGCCGACCGAGCGCCGGGGGATTGTACCGCGCAGCCGGGGCAGCCGCAGGGGTGCCCCCACTGACGAGCACGGTGCCGTCGCAGAGGAGGGTCGCACTGTGGTTCGCGCGTGGTACGGACATATGATCGGTCGCGACGACATCGACCGAACCGTCGATCGGATCGACGCGCGCGATGAATGCGGTGTCGGTCACGTCGCCGGTGATCGTGCGACCGCCGGTGAGCAACACGCGACCATCCGGCAGCGGGGTCGCTGCAAAATCGGTGAGGCCGGCATTCGCAGGGAGCTGACCGACGGAGACAAAGCCGGCGTCGAGCGTGAACAACTCGATCGTCGCGACCGGCGTGCTCGTCGCATCGATGCCGCCGAGGATCAGCACGCTGCCATCCGGCATCAACACGGCGCGATGACCCGAGCGTGGCACGATCATCGCGGTCGCGGTGAACGTCGCGGAGAAGCCTTCGCTCAGCGGTTTGAACAGCTCGGCATTCTTCACCGGCACGCCGGCCGCATCGAGCCCGCCGGCGACGAGCACCGCGGCGCCGACGTCGTCGCCGAGCCGGGTCGCGGTGTGGCCGTAGCGCGGATGCACGAGCAACGCGCGCAGCACGCGCACGGTCGCCGTGCCGTTCGCGATCGAGATTTCGTCGACGGCGCTCGACGGGCCGGTGGTATTGCGACCTCCGATCGCGATCACGCGGCCGTCGGTCAGCGCGGTCGCGGTGAGGTCCCAGCGGGCCATCTGCGCATCGTCGATGTGCTCCACGCGTCGGCCACTCGGCGCATCTGGCTCGACGAGCTCGATGAACGTGGCGCCCGCGCCGCTCACCATCCCGCCGATCATCGCGATCCGGGTATCGCCGCCGGTGCCGAGCGCTGCGGGGACGGCACCGATGCGCGGTGTGACCTCGGGCGGTGCGGCGAGCAGGGCGAGCTCGCCGGACTGTGGATCGAACCGCTCGATCTGGCCGGTCGGTGTGGCGGTCCCGGGTGCGACGCCACCGAGGATCAGGCCGGCTCCGTTGACATCGGTGATCGCATGTCCGCGCTCGCGCGCTTCCGGGACCAGCTCGAGATCCGCGAACTTTACCGAGCGCGAGAAGAACAGGTGAGGCGTGGGGGCGCCGCTCGCATTGACCGCGACCGGGCACGTGCGGCCGTACGCGACCTCGCTCGTGCCGACTCGACCGGTCATGTGGATCACGAGGTCATCGGCGAAGGGCACCCCGGGCAGCGAGATCTGCTGGCCCGAGAAGAACGTCTGCGACACGAGATCGGCTTGCGAGCCTTGATGAGCGGCCGACAACACGATCTCGTCGAGTGGAAACGCCGACGCCGAATCATTCGCGGGCACGTCGATGACCGGCGCGACCACGACCGCGTTGTCGGCGCACGCGGCGCACACGCAGAGGACGACCACTCGGATCAAAACGAGAGTCCCTTCGGCAGCGTCGGCCGGACCGTCGCATCGGTCGCGCCGGTGTTGCCCGCGATCGCCGCCGTGATCGGAATCGCGATCGCCGCGGTCAGCAGCACCGCTCCGGCGACCCACGCCCAGCGCGAGCGATACCAGGGCTCGTGGACGATCATCGGTGGAGCGAGCATGGCGTCGACGATCGCCGCGACCGGTGCGAGGTCGCCGTGCGCGACACTCGCGCTGCGCCGGTCGCGCTCGCGCCCGTCGATGCCGACGAGCCGTACCGTCGCCAGATCGCCGCGGACCTCGACGACGATCACCGCGTGCGCATTCGCGGTGCGCGCCTGGATCAAGACCTCGGTCTCCGACGGCGCTTCGTACGGTTTCGGACTCGCGACCAGGTGCATGTCGAGCGACGTGAGATCGACGCGGCTCGCCCACGGTTCGTGATCCGGGCACAACACGCGCGCGAAGTGCGGCCCGGTCGGACGCAGCACGGCACCTGCCACCGGCTCGCTATCGATCAGCGCGGTGCAGCCCGGCGGCGGATCGAGCACGAGCTTCGAGGTCGGATGCTTCGTCGCGACATCTTCCTGAACGCGCGCGAGCAGCGCCGAGATCTTCGGCGCGTACTGCGAGGGATCGAGCGTGCGTGCGGGATAGATCACGAGGGCCTCGACGAGCTCCTCCCAGGCAGCGCTCTCGTTGCCCTGCGCGGCACGTACGAGCCCGCGATACAGGAACAGGTCCGAGAGCTGCGCGCGCGTGAGGCCGGCGCCGCCGGTCTTGTCGGCAAGTCCCTTCGCTTGATCGAGGAGGCTCGTCGCTTCGTCGAGCCGGATCGCGGTGTACGCCGCAATGCCGCGCGCCAAGAACTGCTCGGTCTCGACGGTCGCGGGAGGTGCGGGCGAGCGATCGATGACCGCTGCACCGCGGGCCTGGCCGACCACCTCGATCGGTCGGATCGTGGTCCCGGGCGCCCACACCACGACGAGGTCGGCTCCAGGCGCAGCTAGCGCAGGGGCCGCCACCGCCAGGGTCGCCAAGACGAGGATGCGTCTCACTCCCGTGCAGTTTGGCACAGGCTATAGTTCAGGTGATATGAGCCGGGCCCTCGGTCGCTACGAGCTGCTACGACCGCTCGCGCGCGGCGGCATGGCCGAGGTGTTCCTCGCGCGGCGGCGGGCCGCAGGTGTCGAGAAGTGGCTCGTCGTGAAGCGGATGCGCCCCGAGCGTGCGAACGATCCGCGCTTCCTCGAGATGTTCGTGCGCGAGGCCCGGCTGTCGATGAGCCTCGCGCACCAGAACATCGTGCCGGTGTTCGACTTCGGTCGGATCGACGATCAGGTGTTCATCGCGATGGAGCGCGTCGAGGGCAAGGACCTCGGCTCGAGCCTCGCGAAGTCGACCATACCGTTGCCCCCACTGCTCGCTGCCTTCATCGCGGCCGAGTGCTGCCAGGCCCTGAGCTACGCGCATCTTCGTCGACGACCCGATGGCACGGCGCTCGGCATCGTGCATCGCGATGTCACGCCGCGCAACGTGATGCTGTCGTGGTCGGGCGAGGTCAAGCTGACCGATTTCGGCATCGCGTCGCTCGCGGGCGATGCCGCCTCGGTGATCGGCACGCCGAGCTACATGGCGCCGGAGCAGGCGCGCGGCGAGCATGTCGATGTGCGCGCCGACGTTTATGCGATCGGCATGGTGTTGCGCGAGGCGCTCACCGGCAAGCGTGGACGCGGCGGTGGCGAACGCGAGGCGACGCTCGCAGCAGCGCGTTCGGGCGAGCTGTTGCCGTGGCCCGAGGGTGCGCACCCCGAGCTCCGCAGGATCGCGGACAAGGCGACATCGCCGGAGACCGCCGCGCGCTTCGCGGATGCACATGCGATGCTCGACGAGCTCGACGCCTTCATCGTCGCCGAGCGCGCCGCGAACAAATCCGATGCGCCCGCGCGCCGGCTCGCCGATTGGCTCGCCGCGACGTTCGCTGGAGAGCGCGACGACGATGCGGGTAATGAAGCGATCGAGGGCTCGCATCTGGTGAGCTTTCTCGACGACGGTGGCCTCGATGCGATCGGTTCCGGCACCGAACGTTCGATGGCGGCGACCGCGGGTGAAGGGCTGTTTCCAGCGACCGAGGTCACGCAGCAGCCCGCGCCCGCGAATGCCTTCGTGCGGCCTCGCTGGGTCGTCGTGGGCGTCGTGCTTGCGGGCGGTCTCGCGATCGTGATCGCGAAGCTGACCGGAGCTTCGTCGTCATTGCCCCCACCCCCACGTCCACTGCCGGTGCCGGTAGCGTCGACTCCGTTCGACGCCGCGCTCGTCGCCGAGACAGCACCTCCCGACGCGTCGGTCTTCGGAGTCGCGCAGCTCGCCGAGGTCGTCGAGCCGGACGCGGGCGTCAAGCGTGCGACGTCGAGGCCACCGGTGCAGCTAGCGCATGCTCGCGAGCTAACCCTGCACACCGTGAAGATCAACTCGAGCCCGTGGTCGTATTTCACCGTCGACGCCGATGCGACAAGGCACGAGACGCTCGATACGATCCGCGTGACCGCAGGTACACACACGATTCACTTCACGCGCGAGACCATCCATCACGACGTCGTGGTCACCGTGCCCGACGACGACGCGTTCACGGTGACCCAGGATATGAATCGTTGATCGGGGCGTTCCTGGTGAGGACGTGGCGTACCGACATGTGTGTAAGAGCTCGCGATGTTTGCGACGCCGCGCTCGAGATCGATGCCGAATGGCACGGTAGAGTCGGCGCGTGCTCTACGACAACATCACGCAGCTAATCGGTCGCACCCCGATCGTCAAGATCAACAGGCTCGCTCCGCCGAACGTGACGATGTACGTCAAGGTCGAGATGTTCAATCCGGGCGGCTCGGTCAAGGACCGCCTCGCACTCGGGATCATCAACGCAGCCGAGCAGAGCGGCGAGCTAAAGCCGGGCCAGACCGTCGTCGAAGCGACCTCCGGAAACACCGGTATCGCGCTCGCCATGGTCTGCGCCTCGCGCGGCTATCCGTTCGTCGCGACAATGGCCGAGTCGTTCTCCGTCGAGCGGCGCCAGATCATGCGCGCCTACGGCGCGAAGGTCGTGCTCACGCCTGCCGCCGAGCGCGCGCAGGGCATGGTGAGGAAGGCGGCCGAGCTCGCGAAGGAGCACGGCTGGTTCTACGCTCGCCAGTTCGAGAACGAAGCGAACCCCGCGATCCATCGCAGCACCACCGGGCCGGAGATCCTCCTGGACTTCGCTGGCCAGCGCCTCGATTACTTCGTCACGGGCTGGGGCACTGGCGGTACGTTGACCGGTGCGGGTCAGGTCCTCAAGGTGGCGCGTCCCGGCATCAAGATCATCACGTGCGAACCGACGAACGCCGCGTTACTCGCAGGTGGCGAATGGAAGCCGCACAAGGTCCAAGGCTGGACGCCGGACTTCATTCCTCAGGTCCTCGATCGCACGGTGTTCGACGAGAACCTTCCGATCACGGATGACGAGGCAATCTCGACCGCGCGTTCGATCGCACAAAAGGAAGGCATCTTCGTCGGCATCTCCTGTGGCGCGACCTTCGCCGCCGCGCTCCAGGTCGCCAAGAAGGCGCCGGCCGGCAGCGTGATCCTCGCGATGCTGCCGGATACCGGGGAGCGCTACCTCTCGACCGTCCTCTTCGAGGGCGTCAACAAAGAGACCGACACGGTTTGATTTGCACGGTTCAGCTCCTCCATCGCCTGCGCGGAGTTCGCTCGAGTCGTACGGACATCCGACATCACCTTCGCCGACCAGCTGGAGCCCCGCGACGATCCACGCCTGCTCGCGATCGGACACCTTGTCGGGCGAAGGCATCTGTTTGAGCAAGGCGCGCGCGGCATCGCGGTTGTCCTGGCCCACGGCAGCTTGCGCCGGCTCATCGCGGCGCCCGAGTACGCCATGTTCATCGCCGGAACCCAGTTTCCCGACGGCGAATCGGCGACACTCTTCGTTCTCGCGCGCTCTCCGCGATGGCCTGGAGCAGGCCAAGAGGTAGCCTGCGAGCCCACAGGTCGTGGGTTGATCCGGTACGCGCCGACCTGGAATTTGTTGCCTGACGAGGGCGCAAACGGCATGCTTTAGGTCGTCGTGGTGATGAAGCCGTACTCCGTGATCGTCTTGGCCAATGCCTCCTCCGCCACGGCGCTTGGTGAAGCGAGCCCTCGTCCGTGCGTGCGAGTTCACTCTCACGCAGAGCTCGTCGCACAAAGTGCGATCCGGCGCTTCGCGATCGCGTTCGTCGACGCCGAGTTGCTGCCGCAGCTCGATCCTCGTCAGCTTCGTCTGCCGGTCGTCGCGATCGTGACCGAATCATCGCGCCAGCTGCCGAGCGCCGTCGAAGCGCTCGCCACCTATCCGTGGCTCTCGCACACACTCACGGCGAGCGCGATGGCGAATCCGCCGGCGGCTCGCAAGTATCTCGATCAGTTCCTCGATCGCGTGTTCCAGGGTGCCGAGCATCGCGTGCTCGGTGCGAATGGCATCGGCCGGCTCGCGATGCTCGCGAGCGCGAATCGCCGCGAGGAGCGCTTTGTCCGCATGCGCGAGTTCTTTGCCCGGCACAAGCTCTCGGATCGCACCGCGACCTCGGTGGTCGAAGTGGCGGAAGAGCTCGTGATGAATGCGCTCTACGATGCGCCATTCGAAGCCGGTTACTTCAAGACTGCGGTCCCGCGGAGTGAAAATATCGATCTGCCGCAGGAACACGCGTGCGAGATCAGCTACGGCATCGAAGGTGACGAAATCTTCGTTCGGCTGCGCGATACGTTCGGTGCGCTCGCGCGCTCGCGGCTCGTCGAGGTGCTCGCACGTTGCAGCACGACCGAGGTTGCGCTTGACGAAACGCGCGGTGGTGCGGGTCTCGGTCTCTGGCGCATCTTCTCGGCAGCCTCGACGGTCTCGATCACCGTGATCGAGGGCCAGGTCACCGATATCATCGTCTCGATGTCGACCCAGCGCGGTCGCAATGCCAAGGCGCTGCGCGCGATCGATCTGTTTTTCACGCCGCGTCCGGCCGTGGACTGGCTCGATGCGGTGGTGCTTCCAAACGATTTCGACATCTTCGATCGGTCCGTGACGCTACTCGTTCGCGCCTGAATCGACCCGAAGTCGATCTCGATCGAAATGATTCCGTAACACGTGGCACTGATCCCAGCGGCTACGGTTCGTCGCGACTCGGCGGAGCCTTTAGCCCGTACTTCTCCATTTTATAGATCAGCGCGCGGCGAGAGAGCCCGAGGCGGCGCGCGGCGCGGGTCTGGTTCTGGTGCTCGGCCTCGAGCGCACCGACGATCGCGGCGCGTTCGACTTCCGCGAGGTGGCCACGCATGTCGGCGGCCGAGGCGACGGGCCGGGCGCGTTGGGCCGCATCGCGGAGCTTGTCGGGCAAGTCACCGGCTTCGATCTGCTCGCCGCACAGTACGAGTGCGCGTTCGATCGCGTTGCGAAGTTCGCGCACGTTACCGGGCCACGCGTAGCCGACGAGGGCGTCGCGCGCGGAGTCGGAGAGTGGCGGTGGTGTGCGGCCTTGCTCGAGCGCGGCCGTCCTCGCGAAGTGCTCGGCGAGTGGCACGATCTCCGAGGCGCGATCGCGAAGTGGCGGCACGACCAGCGTGAAGCCGCCGATCCGGAACATGAGATCTTGGCGGAACCGACCGGCGCGGACCTCGGCCTCGAGATCGCGATGCGTCGCCGCGATCAAGCGCGTGTTCGTGGCGACCTCGGTCGTGCCACCGACGCGCGTGATCACCTTGCGCTCGAGCACGCGCAGGAGCTTGGCCTGGAGCGACAGCGGCATCTCGCCGATCTCGTCGAGGAACAAGGTGCCGCCATCGGCCGCTTCGAAGAAGCCGATCTTGCGCTTGTCGGCGCCGGTGAACGAGCCGCGCTCGTGCCCGAATAGCTCGCTCTCGAGCAGCGTCTCGGGGAGCGCCGCGCAGTTGAGCTTGATGATCGGCTTGCCGTGGCGGGGCGAGCGCTTGTGGATCGCCTCGGCGACGAGCTCCTTGCCGACGCCGGTCTCGCCGAGGATCAAGCACGTCATCGCGGTATCGGCGATGCGCTCGACGAGCGTGTACACGCGCTTCATCGCGGGATCTAGGATGATCGCGTTGCCTTCCTTGATCAGGACCGCAGGTGCGGTGCGGCCGGAGCGCAGCCGACCGCGGAGCTCGCCGATCAGGGTCTCGACGCTCGTGCCGTCGTCGGGACAGACCGCGAGCGAGGACGACGCGATCGCATTGGCGGCGTGGGCGAAATCGAGCAGCTTCTCGAGCGCGGCTCCACCTTGCGTGCGATCGAGCTCGGGCAAGATCACGAGGTAGTCGTCACCGGCATCTTCGGCGAGCATGTCCATCGGGCGGAGCGAGCGCGCCATCGCATCGATCACGGATTCGCTCGTCACGCGCAGGAGCGCGAGCGCGAGCGGGCGGTGATAGCGCACCGAGCGATCGACTTCGGCGATCAGCCGCGCTTCACCGGCGGCGTCATCCGCGATCGGGCTCGCCGCGCGCAAGCTGCTCGCGAGGCCGACGATCGCCTGGATCGAACCGATCTGGAGCTCGTCACCATTAGCGAGCTTGCGCGGGCCTTCGATCTTGTCGCCGTTGACGCGGGTACCGTTGCGCGAGCCGAGATCCTCGACCTCGATCACGTCGCCGGTGCGGCGGAGCTTCGCGTGCATGCGCGAGACTTTCTCGCTATCGACGTGGACCGTGGCACTCCGCGAGCGGCCGAACGTG
>JAYWCI010000018.1:0-47651 GCA_043780895.1 Kofleriaceae bacterium
AGCGGCGCGCGGAGCTTCGGCATGCCGTAGCCGATCGCGAGAGCCGCGAGCGGAATCAGCGCGCTGAAGAACAGCACGTTGCCGTGGCCGTTCACACCGAGCAGCGAGAGGTCCCACGAGGGCAGACCGTGCGTGAGCGCGTGGATGACCGGCAGCGACGACAACGCCGGCGCGATGTACGGCAGGAAGAACAGGCCCGAGGCACCGACGCCCACGCCGGCGAGGTAGCCGAGCCCGAGCTTGGCGCCGAGACCCTTGCGACGGGCCGATGCCGCGACCGCCGCAGCGAGGAGAAGGCCGAGGCCAAACTGCGCACCACCGGTCTCGCCGCGTGCCCTCTTGATCGCGGCAGGCGCATCGATGATGCCCGCGCCGTACTTGTCGGTCGTATAGGTCTGGTTCGAAGGCTTGCGCGCACTCGCCTTCAAGATCGCTTCGACCTTGTCGGGGTTCGTGATGCCTTCACCGACGATCAGTGCTGCGACGCCCGCCGCATGCGGTGACGCCATCGAGGTGCCCATGAACGTGAAGTAACCATCCTGGGTCGGGTCGCCGATCTTGATGGTGTTCTGGAGCACGCCATCGGGCATGCCGTCGTTGTTCTGATCGACGCGGGTGTTGCCGCCCGGCGCCGCGATGTCGATGTCCTTGCCGTAGTTCGAGTAGAATGTGACGGTCTCGTCGAACTGGGTCGCCGAGACCGCGACCGCGCCGGGATAGGCGGCCGGGTAGCCGACCTTGCCGCGCGATTCGTTGCCCGCAGCGCAGATGATCGTGACGCCCTTGCCATGGGCGTACGCGACCGCCTTCTTCAGCACGTTCGAGGGGAACGCGCCACCGAGAGACATGTTGATGACCTTCGCGCCGTGATCCGCGGCGTACCGGATCGCGTCGCCGATGCCAGCGACCGAGCCCGAGCCCCCAGCCGAGAGCACCTTGAGCGGCATGATCTTGACGTCGAGCGCGACGCCCGAAACGCCGATGCCGTTGTTCGTCGCTTGCGCGATCGTGCCGGTGACGTGCGAGCCGTGACCGTGATCATCGCTCGCGTGGGTGGTGTTGGCGACGAAGTCGTACGGGTCGACGAACGTGAGGCCCGCGAGGTCGGGGAGCTGATGGAACTTGCCGTAGTTCTCGTACGCGACACCGGTATCGAGGACCGCCACGATCACGCCGTTGCCGGTGGCAAGCTTCCACGCCTCTGGCATCCCGATTTGACGGAGGTGCCACTGGAACTTGTAGTCGGGATCGTTCGGGAAGCCGGGTTCCGCGGGCGTCGGCGCCGGCGTCACTTCGGTCATCTCGCTCGGATCGAGCTTCATGTAGGAATCGGGCTCGGCGATCTCGACGAGGGGGTTCGCGGCGAGGAGTGCGATCGTCGAAGCTTCGTTCGCGGCATCGACATGCGCGCGGAAGAGCTTGGTCGCGGCGGCCGTCGAATCGACGAGCGCGAGCTTCACATGAGCCTGTGCTTCCAGCGCTGCGATCTGATCGGGCGTCGCGTCGTCCTTGAGATCGACCAGGATGTCGTCCGGATCCATGGCGAGCATCGCCTCTGGATCCGTGGCTTTGATCTGCGCTTCTTTCGTGGACTCCGGTTCGCGGAACTTCCACCAGATGATCACGAGTGCCGCGATCACTAACAGCCATACGATGCGCGAAAAGCCGCTCTTGCGTGGCGGTTGCTGCTCGTCGTCCATACGGCAAGTATAGGGCTTAAATCAGAATTCGCTCGTCCGACGGAGGGTCGTCCTCGCCGAACAGGACTTGGTTATCGATCTCGCGATCTTCGGCCAACGCTTGGAGATGACTATTGTTTTCGGGAACTGCCCCGTTGGCCTCGTGCACGCGGGCACACCCGAGCGCCGCGGGCAGATGCCCCGCCCGCAAGCAGTACCAAGCCTTCGCGCGATAGATGTTGGCCCCCCGCGCATCGCCGAGCGCCAGGGCCGCATCCGCGACGCGGATTCGCGCGTCGTAATCGAGTGGGGCCGGGGCGACGATCGCGTCGTAGAGGCGGAGTGCAGAGAGGTGTGGCCCTTGCGCGAGCAACGTCGCGTCGCGGCGCTTCACGTCCCCGAGGCTCACCATGCGCCAACGGTAATGTATAGTGGCGGACTCGTTCGGGGGATCCGTGAAGAAATGCGCTAGCTGCACCAAGGATCTGCCGGACGCCGCACTGCATTGCGTGTTCTGCGGTGCGAAACAACCTCCGGCGCCTGCCGTGCAAGGTGGGCTCGCAAAGACCGCGTTCGGTTATTCGAACGAGATGATGGAGCAGCTCAAGGGCGCGCAACCCGGCGTGACTCCGCAGCGGCAACAAGCGCCGTCGCAACCGCCGCCGCTTGCCGCGCGGCCCCACTCGCCGTCGCAACAACCGTTCTCCGGGCTCGCGCCTGTTTCGGCGCCGAATGCTGCGACGGTGTTCGTCACTGGAGGCTCGCCAGCGCAGCCGCAGCCGCCGGTGAATCAGGTGGGCGCGTACAACATCGCGCCGCCACCGCAGCAACCGGTCAATCAAGCCGCGTTCATGCAGACCGCCGCCGCGGCACCCGAGCCCTATCGGCCGTCGCAACCGCTGCCGAATCTCCAACCACCGGGCTCACCGGGCCAGCCCCGCGTGGGCGTGGGCGTGGGCGTGCTCGGCCCGCCAGGAAGTTTCACGCAGGCGGTGCCGCCGCCGTATCAAGGCGGTCAACGTCCAGGGCAAGCAGCACCAGCCGGTCGTCCGATCGAGCCGTGGAAGCGCGCGTTGCCGTTGCTCATGATCATCTGGGGTACGGCCACGCTCGTCGGGTGGGTCGCCCCCGTGCGCATCGGTCCGTTGCACTTCGCGTGGGAAGGCCTGATGGAGGCGCCCGGCACGCTCAAGATCCTCGCGCTCCTGCCACCCGCGATCGGCCTGCTCGGCGTGGTGCTCGGCTTGATCCCGATGGCGATGTTGCCGCGCGGTATCCTCGCGACGTTGATCGGTGCCGCGGGCTTCGTGGTCCCGGTCGTGATGAGCGGCGAGCTTCCCGATTGGCATCTGCTCTCGCCGATCGTCGGCGTCGCGATGATCGTGCCCGGCCTCGTCGTGCGTAGCCGCTACGTCGACTCGCTCTTCGCGCGCTTGCTCGTGACGTTCGGTGTGATCGCCGTGCTCGTGCCGTTCGTGATTCCGGACCACGGCGAGATTCCGCTGATCATGTTGTTCAAGTCGCTGATCGACGGCCACATGCACGGCGAGCAGATCTTGATCGTCGCGATGGTCGTGTTCGTGTTGCTGCACTTCATCGTGTGGCTGCCCGGCCCGTCGACGGCCGGTTCGGCGCTGTTCGCGTGGGCGTGGATGCTCGCGCCCGCAATCATCTTCGGCTTCTCGATCAGCGAGCACCTCGACCAGCTCGCCGAGATCGCGAAGACGAGCCCGGCCGCGCTCGTCGCGTGGGTGCACGCGAGCACCTTCATCATCTTTGCTGGCTACGGCCTCGCGTCCGTGTTCGGCAAACAACTCGAGTAGTCGTGGGTCTTCGTCGCGAAGTCGTGATCGGCAAGACCGTCCTCGGGCGGGCGATCACGGCGATTCACTTCACGCCGCCTGGCTATGCGAAGCCGCGGCCGCCCGCGATCTTGTTCGGCGCGATTCACGGCGACGAGCCCGTGAGCCAGTTGATGATGGAGCGCCTCGCCGAAGAGCTGGTCGAGCGGCCGCCCGGACGCGACACCTGGATCGTGCCGGTCCTCAATCTCGACGGCTTGCTCGCAGGCACCCGCAACAACGCGAACGACATCGATCTCAATCGCAACTTCGCCTGCCCGAGCTGGGGCGAGCACCGCCGACCTGGCTACCATCCGGGCGCCGCGGCCGAAGATCAGCCCGAGACACAGGCGCTGTCCTCGTTGATCAAGCGCGTCGGCGCCGAGCGTCTGATCGCGTGTCACGCGACGTATCGGATGGTCAACTGGGATGGCCGCGGCGAGCAGCTGGCCAGCGAGATGTCAGCGCTGTGCGGCTATCCGGTCGAGCACGACATGGGCTATCCGTGCCCCGGTTCGTTCGGCACCAAGTACGGCGTTCACGCCGGCCTCGAGGTCATCACGCTCGAATCGCCGTATCTGATCTCCGACGACACCGGCTGGCTGGAGGTTCGATCAGCGCTGCGTTGGTGCGTCGATCTGCCAGCGTAAGTTTCGGGCTCGACCGCAAGCCCGGACGTGTCCCGGCGCCCAGCGCTGCCGGAGGCAGTGCTGAGGGAATTGACGAACCTGTGACCGCTTGTCACACTTCAGGCGATGAGGGCCCCTTGGTGGCAAGGCCTGGATCTACGCGTGCTTCGGCACGTGCGTGGAGTGCTGCGCCGCCGTGGCCTCGAACTGACGCTGGTCGAGCATCGACCCGGCGATGCGGGCGCGTTCGCGGCGCTCGACAGCGACGCCCCGAACGGTGCGGGACTCGCCGTGATCGGGCCGGAGCTGGCGGCTCCCGAGGTCGGCCTGATCGAGCACATGCTCGGCGAAGCGGCGCTCGATGTCGGCCTCGCGCTGCGCGATCGCGATGAGGAGCCGGATCTCCAGGCCGGCAAGCGCGTGCGGTACGCCGGCATCCTCGGCGGCTCGCCGAACATGCAGGAGCTGTATTCGCTGATCGAGCGCGTCGCGCCGACCGATTCGACGGTGTTGATCCAGGGCGAGAACGGTACCGGCAAGGAGCTCGTCGCGCGCGCGATCCACACGCGCTCGCTGCGTAGCGGACATCGCTTCGTCGTCACGAACTGCTCGGCGTTCAACGATAACCTGCTCGACTCCGAGCTGTTCGGGCACAAGCGCGGTGCGTTCACGGGTGCGGTCGCCGACAAGGCGGGGTTGTTCGAGACCGCGGACCTCGGCACGTTCTTCCTCGACGAGATCGGTGACATGTCGCCGACGCTGCAAGTCAAGGTGCTGCGGGTGCTGCAAGAGGGCACCTTCAATCGCGTCGGCGATAGCGAGACGCGCAAGGTCGACGTCCGGATCATCGCCGCGACGAATCGCGATCTGACCGCGATGGTGCGCGAGGGTTTGTACCGCGAGGATCTGTTCTATCGGATCAACGTGATCAACGTGGCGCTGCCCGCGCTCCGGGAGCGGCGAGGAGATGTCGCGCTGCTCGTCGATGCGTTCCTCTCGCGTCAGAGCACGCAGGCCAAGGCGCGAGGAAAGAAGCTGTCCGCGGAGTGCATGCAGCGCATGCTCGAGTATCCGTGGCCCGGCAACGTGCGCGAGCTCGAGAACGAGATCGAGCGCCTCGGCGTTCTCTCGGACAACGATCCGGTCATCGCGGAATCACTGCTGTCGCCACGCATTCGTACGTACACGCCCGACCCCGACGCGATCGCCGATGGCGATGTCGATTCGCTGCCCGCTGCGGTCGAGGCGCTCGAGCGCAAGATGATCAGCGCCGCGATGCGGCGACACAGCGGTAACAAGACGCGCGCCGCGGAGGAGCTCAAGGTCTCGCGGCGAAACTTGATCCGGCTCGTGCAGAAGTACGAGCTCGAGTAGCTAGCAAGGCCAGCCGATGAAGGGGACGTCGTAGCTCGCGACGGTCTCCATCCCCGCGCCGTAGAACGCGTGGGTCGGCTCGAGCCAACCGCTGCCGAGCAACTCGGGCATCGAGCTCATCGTGATGATGCCGTCCCCCGCGACGCGGTAGAGGCCGTAGAAGTTGATGTCGGGACCACCGCACGAGAACTCTGCACTGACGTGCACCGCGATCCAGGTGTCCTGCGTGCGTGGATCGGTCATCTCGATCGAGTGAATCTGCGCCGCTTCCTTCCACATCTTCTCGAGAGCGCGATGTCGATGGTCGGCGCCAAGGCATGCACGCCGGTCGCCTTCGAGGCCACGTTGGCTCCGGCGACCGCACCGACCAGCCCGAACCCCACGCCGAGCTCCGACAGGCCCAGGTACGAGCGGAGCGGGAACGAATCGCGAAGCTGCATAGCGAGGGTATTTACAGCCCGCAGACCGGCGGATGACTCCCATAATCTTAGGCGCTTGGATGCCTGTGCGTACGTGGAGACACGCTCGTGTGTGGCTACGCGACCGACTTCAACGCTTCGGGCAGCTCCGGATGTTTCCAGGAAAACCCGAGCGTACGTAAGCCCGCCGGGACGACCCTCCGGCCATTCAACAAGCTCTCCGCGAGCTCGCCGACCGCGATGCGCAGCGCGAAGGCGGGGACGGGCAACCAGCTCGGGCGATGCAGCGCGCGACCGAGCTGCTTGGAGAACTCGGCATTGCGCACCGAATCGGTCACGAGATTGAGCGGGCCACGATAGCGAGCGTCGTCGACTGCGGCGAGATACGCCGCGAGCACGTCATCGACGTGGATCCACGAGAACCATTGATGACCACTACCGATGCGACCCCCTGCGAACAGCTTGAACGGCGTCTCCATCTTCGCGAGCGCGCCGCCGCGTTCGCCGAGCACGATACCGGTTCGCATCATCACGACCCGCACGCCGAGTTGTTCCGCGGTGCTCGCTTCGGCCTCCCATGCCTTGCACAGTTTCGCGAGAAAATCGTCGCCCGCAGGATCGATTTCGGTGACCTCGTCGTCGTCGAAATCGCCGAGTGCAGTCTTCGCGAACGGGTAGTAATCGACGCCCGACGCCGAGACCAGCACGCGCGGGCGGCTCGCGGCTTTGCCGATCGCTCCAACGATGTTGCGCGTCGATTCGATCCGGCTGTCGCGCAGGATCTGTTTCTGCCGCGCATCCCACCGTTTGCCCGCGATCGATTCGCCGGCAAGGTGGATGATCGCGTCGACGCCATCGAGCGAGGCTTGCCACGGGCCGGCCTGCTCGAGGTTTGCCTCGACGATGGTCGCCCCGCGTACTTTATCGCGTGCGCGGGTCGCATCGCGGGTCAGCACTGTCACCTGATCACCGCGAGTCACGAGGGCTGCGACCAGCTTGGTACCGATGAAGCCCGTGGCTCCGGTCAGGGCAATCTTCATCGTGCGTTCGATGTTCTCACGACCGAGCGCGTTACAGCGCGTTACATCACCGAGGGAGCGCCACGACCGGGACGAGCAGGATTCGCGATCCGCTCGGCGACGTACCGCTTCGCTTCGCGGCAGGCGACGACGAGTTCTCGCCCGAGTGCGAGATACGCGGCGATCGCCGACGACAGTGCGCAGCCCGTGCCGTGCACATTCTCGGTCGCGAGCCGGGGCCCGCGAAACTCGTGTCGCGCATCGCCGTGGATCAACACGTCGACCGCTTCATCTCCGTCGAGGTGGCCACCCTTGACGAGCACGGCGGTCTCGAGCCTGCGCGCGAGCGCTCGGCCTGCCGCTTCGGCGGACGCGAGATCGCGGACCGGCATCTGCGCGAGGAGCGCGAGCTCGCGCACGTTCGGCGTGATCAGCGTGAGGTGCGGGCGCAACGCCGCCACCGCTTCGTCGAATGATTCGTGAAACGCATCGCCGAGCGTGGGCCCACCGACCGGATCCCACACCACGGATGCACCCGTCGCGTTCAGGGCATCGCCGATCACTTTCGCGATCTGGAGCGAGCCGATCATGCCGAGCTTCACGGCCTTCATTTCGACATCGCCGAGCAAGAACGACAGCTGGTGCCCGACGATCTCCGCATCGCACGGCGTGAACCCGCTGACGCCGGTCGTGTTCTGCACGGTGAGCGCCGTGACCACGCCGTTCGGCCGAGCTCCGAGATCCGAAATCACGCGCACATCCGCGATCACGCCCGCGCCACCCGAGGGATCGAGCCCCGCGCAGATCAGGACGTCGGGCCTCATCATCCGTCGAAGGCCGCGAGGCCGGTCACGTCTTGACCGACGACGAGCGTGTGAATGTCGTGCGTACCTTCGTACGTGTAGACCGATTCGAGGTTCAGCATGTGACGACCACACTGGTACTCGTCGGTGATCCCGTTCGCGCCGAGGATATCGCGCGCATCGCGAGCGACATCGCGCGCCATCGAGACGCACGAGCGCTTCGCGAGAGAGATCTGGCCGGGCGTGATCGTGCCTGCCTCTTTGAGCTTGCCGAGCCGCCACGTGAGCAGCTGAGCTTGCGTGATCTTCTGGACCATCTCGACGAGCTTGTGCTGGACGAGCTGATAGCCCGCGATCGGGCGGCTGAACTGCACGCGATCCTTGGCGTACGACAGGGCTTCGTCGTAGCAGGCCATCGCCGCACCCACCGCGCCGTAGCAGATGCCGAACCGCGCTTGCGACAAGCACGACAGCGGCCCGCGCATGCCCGCGACATTCGGCAGCAAGGCGTCTTCGCCGACCACACACTCCTCGAGCACGAGCTCGCTCGTCACGCTCGCGCGTAGCGACCACTTGCCATCGATCTTGTGCGCGGTGAAGCCGGGGGTCGTCGTCGGCACGAGGAAGCCGCGGACCTTGCCCTCGAGCTTGGCCCAGATCAGCGCGACGCCTGCGAGGTTGCCGTTCGTGATCCAGCGCTTCGTGCCCGTGATCGAGTAACCACCCGCCGTCGATGTCGCGGTCGTCAGCATGCCGGTCGGGTTCGAGCCGAAATCCGGCTCGGTCAAACCGAAGCATCCGATCAGCGTGCCGGCCGCCATCGCGGGCAGATACTTCTGCTTCTGCTCCTCGGAGCCGTACGCCCAGATCGGGTACATGACCAGCGAGCTCTGCACCGAGACGAACGAGCGAATACCCGAGTCGCCGCGCTCGAGCTCCTGGCAGATCAACCCGTAGGAGCTCGGCGTCACGCCCGCGCAGCCATAGCCGGTGAGCGACGGACCGAGCAGACCCATCTCGCCGAACACCGGCACGAGCTCGTGCGGGAACGTCCCGGCACTGAAGTGCTTGCCGATGCCCGGCATCACGCGCGAGCTGACGAGCTCCCGCACGGTGTCGCGAATGACCCGCTCCTCGTGCGTGTAGAGCTCGTCGAGGGCGTAGTAGTCGAGCGCCGCGTATGCCATCTCCGAGCGATATACGACGAAAACTGGAGCTGCGGACCAGGTACGAAGCGAAACCTACAGCGCGACGCTATACTCGGCGGGGTGAAGCGGGTCGCGTTCGTGGTGATGATGGCGATGGCGATGGCGATGGCGATGGCGCAGCAGGCCCGCGCCGCGCCCGAGAGAGCCGCGGCCAAGGCGCTCGGCGATGGCTTTCGCGCGTACGACACTGGCGACCTCGCGACCGCGCAGCGGATCAGCGACAAGCTCGACGCGCACCTCGCTAATCATGACTACGCGTTGTGGCTCGCCGGCATGGTCGCGCTCCGCCGCGGCGACGCGACGGCCGCGAAGAAGGCGTTCACCAGGCTCGGCAAGCTCGCGAGCTCGCGCTACGCGGCCCAGGTCCCGTGGCGGCTCGCCGATATCGCGTGGCTCGCGGGCGATCGCCAAACGGCGGTCGCCCAGTACACGCGCCTGCTCGCGGTGACCAATGCCGAGGACGCCGGCGATCTCGGGACCGCGATGTTCCGGATCGCGGAGGTCAAGCAGACCGCCGAGGCGTATCGCGCGCTCCTCATCGCGCATCCCTCGCATCCGCTCGCCGACGAGGCCGAAGCGAAGATGCTCGCGCTCGGCGGTGCGCCGCTGGGCCCCGCCGATCGGATCGCGCGCGCCAAACAGCTCACCGCCGCGCACCTCTGGGATCAAGCGATCGCCGAGCTCGCGTTGGTCCCGAAGGCCGGCCTTCCTCCGGGGCTCGGCGATCAGCGCGACTACTGGACGGGCACCACGCTCTACGAGATGCGCCGCCGCTACGGCGATGCTGGGAATTTATTGTTAGCCGTGTATCCACGGCTCGGCGATGCCGCGGCCGAAGCGATGTTTCACGGTGCGCGCGCACTGTCGCGCGCGGATCGCGATGACGAGGCGATCGCCTGGTACCACAAGGTCGTCGACGGATTTCCGAACTCCGCGTACGCGCAAGAGGCGCAGTTTCTCTCGGGCTGGCTCGAGTTCAACCGCGGTCACTTCAAGGCCGCGATCCCACAGCTCGAAGCGGCGCTCGCGAAGTATCCGCACTCGAAGTGGGTCGATGACTCGCTGTGGTTCCTCGGCATGTCGCACTACTTTCTCGGCGAGTGGGATGCCGCGCGCGTGCGCCTCGCCGCACTCGCGAAGTTGCGCGGCTCGCTCGAGGCCGGCAAGGGCAGCTACTGGCTCGCGCGGATCGATCAGCGCTTGAGCCGTTCCGATGCGGCGATCGCGGGCTACGAGGAGACGATCGCGAAGTATCCATTCTCCTGGTACGCCCTGCTCTCGCACGCGCGGCTCGCCGCACTGAACGTGAAGATCGGTCCGTTTGGCGAAGCCGACGTCAAGGCGCGCGGTCCGAAGCTCTCGGCGACCGTCGACGAGGCCCTGGCCAAGGACGAGCTGATCACGCGGGCGGACGAGCTGCTCGCGGCAGGGCTCCGCGTCGATGCAGGGTTCGAGCTCGCCCGCGGCGAGAAGGCATTCCTCGGCCGCCACGACAAGGGCGCGGCGTTCGCGATGCTGCTCGATCGCTATCGCAAGGCGGGCAACTACAACCGGCCTTGGATGCTCGCTGTGAGCTACTCGGGCGCGGCGCTCGACGGTCCACCCGACGACGATGCGCGCCGCTGGTGGGAGAATGCATATCCGCGCGCGTATCAACCGCTCGTCGAGAAGTACCAGGCACTCGGCGATAATCCCGAGGGCTACCTCTATTCGATCATGCGCAAGGAGAGCGGCTTCGATCCGCACGATCTGTCATACGCGGATGCGCAGGGCCTGTTGCAGATGATCCCGCCGACCACCCAGCGCGTGGTCAAGGCACTCGGCATTCCGTACGACGCCGGCAAGCTCTACGAGCCGGAGTTCAACGTGCGCACGGGTAGCTGGTACATCGGCCACCTGCTCGCGAAGTTCAAGACACAGATTCCGCTCGGCGCGGGCTCGTTCAACTCCGGACCCAAGCCGGTGATGAAGTGGCTCGAGACCAACGGCGACAAGGAGATGGACGAGCTCGTCGAGCTGGTCCCGTACACCCAGACGCGCGAGTACATGAAGAAGGTGACCGAGAACTACGCGCGCTATCGCTATCTCTACAACAACGAGATCTACGAGCAGCCGGTCACCGTCGACAAAAACTACGTCAAAGATCAGCTGACGTACTGATCCTCAAAAATCTCTGCCCCACGAGCTCCTCAGCGTGCCGCAATAGGTCTTGAGGTGCTCGCTGATGTTCGTATTCTTGTAGATCTGATCGAGCTTGGCCATGCTGAGCCCGGGCACGAGGTCGGTGCGCGAACCGGGCCGGCCGGCGTCCTTGTAGTACTCCGCGAGCTGGTTCCAGTTCTGGAGCCACTCGCGCATCAGCGTGCCGAGCGACATCAGGTCTTGATCGGTCGTGTCTGCGGAGCTGTAGAAGTGCACCGGCGCAGCGGCGACCGCTGCATCGACCAGGCCGAATGCCTTGCCCTTGGCGGCGACGCAGCGCTGCTCGAAGTCGGGAATCGCGGCCTCCGCTTTCGACTTGGACTCGGCGGCGCGAGCAGCGGTCTGCGCGTCGTGATCCGCCTGTTGCTGGTCGGTAGCCTTCTGCTCCGCCGCCATCGCCGCGCCGTGCTGCTTGTCGAAGTCGGTCCACTGCTTGTCGGTCGAGCGAGCTGCGCCGTACGTCGTTGTCGGGCCGGCTTGCTCGAGCTTCGTCGTCGCCGCCTTCGCGTCGGCCACCGCTTTCTGGTCGTCGCCTTTCTCCTTCTGATCGAGCGCGGTCGACTTCGCGAGCTGCGCGCCGTCGAGCGCCGTCTCGACCGGAGCGCCCGCTTTCTGCGCCTCGAGCGCGTTGTCGAACTTCGCGCCCCACGCCGTCACCGTCTGCTGCATGTTGCCGATGCCGTTCGCGGCGCGGACCCCGAGGGTCGGGTCGGCGTGATCGGGTGCGTCCTGCACGCGTTGGCGCAGCGCGCCGAGTTTGACGCCGAGATCGGCGAGCAGCTGCTTGCCGCCCGGCGAGTCGCCCGCCTTGGCAAACGCGAGCAGCGTCGCGCGTAGGTGCTCGACCTTGTTCGTCAGGTCTGCATAGACCGGTTTCTGATCCGCGAGCGACGACGGCCACGAGACCGTCTCGCCGATCGCGTTCGGACCGTACTCGCCGCGTGCGTGCGCGATCGCCTGCTGGCCGGCCGGACCGGCGACCGCGACGAAGTGCGCGATCGCCTTCATGCGGGCGAGCTGCGTGGCCGCGAGGTGATCGGGGCCCGACTCGTCCTGCGCGATCCAGCCTGCTGGCGGATTCGGGTGGTTTAGCTCGTTCCGGAGCGCGAACCATTCGCCACGGAAGTCGACGAGGATCGCATCGTTCCAGCGCTTTTGATCACTCGCCGCGACGCCACACAGTTGCTGGAACGCTGCGTTGTCCAGGTGCGCGCCGAAGGTGCTCGGCTCGCCAACGCGCTCCGCGAGCTTCTTCACGAACGCCATCGCGCCGCCGGTCGCCGCGGTGACCGCGACATCCCCCTTACCCATGTTCTTCATGGCCGCGGCGTTCTTCTTGGCCACGTCCCGCGAGATCTGCTCCTCGGAGTCGCTCTGCGTGACGTCGAGCGAGCTCTGCCCGTCGGTGTCGACCGCGCCATGCGACTTCACGGTCGTGTTGCCCTGTGCGAGCTTGACGCCGAGTAACGTAGCCGACGCGTCGTCCTTGCGCTCGCCGTCCTCGGTTCCAGACAGCGTCTTCTTCACGATCGGCTTGCCATCGGCGCCGCGCACCGGCTTGCCATCGGGACCGAGCACGACCTGCTGGCCCTTCGCGACGTCGCCGGTCTCCGTCGACTGCGTGCCGCCCGTGACGCCGACCGGGCCGACGGTCGCGCCGACCTTCTTGCCCTCCGAGTCGACGTTGCCCTCGACGACGCCCTTGTAGATCTCGGGATGCAGCGCCGCGAAGTCAGTCGCCTGCTTCGCGGTCTTCAGCGCGCGAACCTGCGCGAGCAGCTCCGGCTTGTCGTTCGGCACCGAGAACACGTATGACTTCGTCGCCTGGTTGCTCTGGTTGTAGCCAGCGGTACCGCCCGCCACCCCCTCGCTCACGTTGCCGTCAACGCCGAAGCTCGTGCGTCCACCGACGACGACCGCGTGGGTCGTCTCCTTGTCGGTCTTCGATTCCTTCTCGCCGTTGATGTCGACCTTCGAGACGTTGAAGCTGCCGCCCGCGCCGGTGCGCGAGGTCGCGTCCGCGCCCGTCGATGCGCCCGCTTTGCCATCGACGCCGAAGCCCGTCTCCGTCAACTTCGACGCCGACTCGCCGGCCGCGTGAGCCTGACCATCGTTCGACCAGAGATCGGTGAGCTTGCCGTGGAACACGGCGCTGTACGCCTTCTCCTGCGCCGCAGCCCCGAACACGCGCTTGCCGCCCGCGGGTCCCGTCGACAGTGCGTCGAGATCGCCGAGCACTTTCTTCGCCTCTTCGGCGGAGAGCGTGCGCGTGCGGGTGACCGCTTCGGCGCCCTGGAGGTTCGCGCCGCCGCTCGCGTTCCAGTCGGTGCCCACCGTGACCGGCTCGGTCGAGTCGCGCTTGCCACCGAAGACGCCGAGCTTGGCGCGACCCGATGCAGTCAGCGTGATCGTCACGCCCCCGTCCGCGGTCGGCGTGACGATCATCTGGATCTGCCCATCCGCCGAACCATAGAAGCCACCCGAGACCTGCTTGCCACCGATGTCCGCGCGCGCGTCGTCGAGCGAGAGCTTTGCGCCCGTGCCGTTCGCGTCGTTGACCATGCCGGCCTTGCCACTCGCCGAGACGCCCGCACCCGTCTTCTCGTCGATGCGCGAAGCGCCGAGCGTGCCACCGCCGAAGCCCTCACCGATTTGCCCGCCGCCGTTCAGGTTCTTGACCTTGCCGTCCTTCGCGGTCGTGGCGCTCGCATTCAGTCTTAGCGGTTCCGTGAAGCCGCCCGACAGCGAGTCCTTCGCGGTGGTCTGCGTCGTCTTACCGTCGGCGTCGACCTTCGTCGTGCTGGTGGTGTTGCTGAAGTTCACGCCCTTCGTGCCGACCTCGCGCGTCTGGTCGGTGGTTTGCGTGACGGTGCTACCGTTGGCATCCGTCTGCACCATCTCCGCCGTCTTCTTGTTGTTCGCGTAGATCGCGCTGCCATCGGCCAGGCCGCCGGCGTTCAAGCCCTGCTGTGTCGTGACCTGTTTGCCGTAGGTCTGGTTGGCGTGGGGCGTGATCAGCAGCCCGTGCTGCTGGACAATGGTATCGACCTCGACCTCGGTGCGAGCCTCGGCGAGTTTTATCTTCGCCTGCTTGAGTGACTCGACCGTCGACGTGGGATCGGCGGCGCTGCCCACAGACGCGACTTGTCCACCGAACACTGGCTTCTTCTGCGCGAGCGCGGCGATCTGCCCGTCGAGGGCTGCATCCGCTTGCTTCTTGTAGCCGTCGAGCTGCATCGGCGCCTTGTTCGGATCGATCGTCTTGCTCGTGTCGACTGTCGTTGCCATCGTGCCGAGCTTCGCGTCGCTCGTCGTGTCCGACTGCGCGACGCTGCGCTCGCCACCCGGGGTTGTCGCCGCGGCATCCGGCGGCAGCACGATCTGGCCGGGCACGGGCTGAACCGGCGTGTTGGTCGCCCGGTAGTTCTGGCCAGCCGGGTTCACGATCTGATCTTTCCGCGCGGCGCCTTGCGCGTCGTAGATGAACTGCGGTGGCGGCGGGACGCCGTCGGGCCCGACCGGTGGACGCTGATGCGCGTCGTCGACCTGCTTCTCCTCGCCATCGACCCAGCCCGTCGAGGCCTTGCCGGCCGGTGCCTTCGCCTCGATCTTCGGAGGCGCCACGCCTTTGCCGGTCGCGCCTGGAGCACCGAGTGCACTCGGATCCGTCGCGTCGTTCGCCGCGAGCGGCGCTGGTTGCGCCGCGATGGCGATCACACCCTGCGTGTACTCGTTGCCCCAGGTCTGCTGCGAGTATGCAACCATCGCATCGCGATTGGTCGGGTTCTGGTTGATGAGGAATGCGACCGTCGCCAGCTCGGGTGGGCTACCGCGGCCGGTCTGCGCGAGGTACTGGAGCTTTTGGACGCCCGTCGCGCCCGGAATTGCCGCGGGCGCGACAACCGCCGGATCGACCTGCGGTTGTTCACGGAGTTGCTGCTGTTGGTCCTCGGGGCCCGCCATGCAGCGATGCTACACACGATCTCCGGCGCGGCGAAGCGCCGCGTTCGACGCGTCGATCTTTTCGGGTGAGGATGTGTGCGCGCTTCGCACTCAGGGATGAGAAGTCGAAGCGATAGCCCTGGTGCTGCGCGAGCCCGATCTTCTCGAACCGGGTCAGCGTGATCTCGCCACGCGTGCCGCCGAGCTCGTGTAGGCAGGCGATCCGCCACCGGCCTTTCGCATCCTGGAGAAATAGCGCGACCGATTGGAGCTCGTGATGACGCGCGTCCTTTGCAGCGATCGCGAACAGCCGTGCGCCGTTCGGCTGATTCGCTGGACCAACGATCGATCCGATCTGCGTGCCGACGAGCAGGTGCTGATCCAAGCACGTGGTCAGCGCGGGCATGCGCGCCGGGCTGCCGCACACGACGCCGACGACCGGCGGCTCCGTCATCACGACCTCGGCGGCAGCCGGTGGCGCGATCAGCACGAGCGCGACGAGGCTTTTCACAGCGCGGTGATCTTGTCGACCGTGAACTGCGCACCCATCATGCCGAACGACATCGCGCCCTTGTCGACCTTGCCTTCGACCTCGGCGCTCATGCCGTCCTTCGCCGTGCCGAGCGCACCACCGAGTTGGTACTGCACGCCATCTTCGGCGACGAGGATCCACTGACCACCCTCGAGGTCGCTACGGCGAATGGTGCCCTTGAGCTTCATTCCCGAAACGATAGCCTACTTGGGCGCCGCAGCTACTGATCGGAGCCGGCGGCCGGAGCCGTGGGCTCTGCTGCAGCGTCGCCCGAACCAGCGGAGGCCTTCGGAGCGGCCTTCGGAGCCGCCTTCGGAGCCGCCTTCGGAGCCGCCTTCGGAGCCGGTCGCGGTCGCGGCGCTGGCGCTGGACGAACCGCCGCGGGCGACGGAACGGCAGCAGCCGCAGAACCGGCCGCGGCAGAGCCCGCATCACCTGAAGCTGACGAACCGGTCGCGGTGCTTGCCGAACCGGCACCCGAACCCACCGGCACCGATGCATCCGAACCGGTGCCCGGCACCGGCGTCGTATCGATGCCACCGAAGGTCACTTCGGTACCTTCGTCGGCCGAATTTTGCGGGCAGTCGATCGTGGTGCCCGATGCATCCGACGACGTGACAACACACGACAGCTTCGTGTTGTCCTTGGTCACGAGGATCACGCGGGCCTTCGGGCCCGCCGCCGGATCGGCCTTCTTGAACGTGACGGTGCGGGTCGGCTCGCGCACGAGCATGCCGAGTTCATCCGTCGGCGTGACCTTCGCGCCGGTCTTCGCCTTCGCCGTGAACGTTCCGTTAGCGGGCGACTTGATCTGGAGCTTGTCGAGATCCGCCTTCTTCGAGACGATCTTCGCCTGCTTCTCGTCGAGGCTCTTCTGGCGATCTGCGACCTTGGTCTCGGCGCTGGTCTGCGCCGCCTTGTTGCCGGAGGCAACCGCGGCATCGCGCTCTTGCTGCGCCTTGAACAGCTCGGTCTTGACGCGTTGATCGACATCCTTCTCCATCGCGGAGACTTCGGTGTCGAGCGCCTTCGCGCCGGTGAAGCGAACGAGGGCATCGCCCTCTTTCACCTTCGCGTCGCTCGCCGCGATCATCTCGAGCGTGCCGGCCGAGACCGGCTTGATGCTCTCGCTCGCCGGTGCGTTCGTCGCGAGCTTCTCGCTCTCGGGTGCGGGCGGCGGCGGCGGCGGCTTCACGGGCTCCGTCTTCGCAGGCGGAGGCGTGTTGTCGGTCTCGGGGGCGTGCGTCGCGATCACATTCTTGTAGACAAGGAACGCGATCACCGCGAGCACCACGACGACGAGGCCGACGAGCAGCGGCCGGCTGACCTTTTGCTCGGGAGCATTGGGTGCGGTGGGCTTGGCTTCTGCAGACTTGGCTTCGACCGGCTTTGGCAGGGTCTTCGCAGCGGCCTTCGCAGCGGCCTTCGCGTTTCCGGCCGCGTTTCCAGCCGCAGCGGTCTTCGCAGCTTCGGCGGCCTTGGCCGCTTCCGGCTTCGCAGCTTCCGCGGCGGCCTTGGCCGCTTCCGGCTTCGCAGCTTCGGCCGCGGCTTTTGCCTCGGCAGCGGCCTGCGTCTTCACATCGACGACCGGCGCGCCCTTCGCCGGAGTCGGCGGCGGACGCTTCGGCTTCGCAGCCGGTTTCTCCTCGGCTTGATCGAGCGCCTTCTTCAGATCGTCTGGAAGCTCGACGGCGTTCATTACCTTCGAGGCGCGAACGGCTTCCTTGACGTCGTTCGGGCTGAGCTTGACCTGATCGCTCAGATCGACCGAGACGTCGACGCGACCCGGAACACCGAGCGCGATGTCATCGGCCTTTGCCTGGGCCGCCGCTGGAGCTCGTGTACCGGTGCTGACACCGACGCCGAGCTCGACGTTCGCCGCCGCCGGCACTTCCGCATGTGCAGAGGTCGGGGGCGTGGCGCCCGCATTGCCGAGCTCCATGTCCGGAACCGGGGTCTGCGCACTCTTCTGACCGACGACGACGCCGGCCTGGAGGTCATCGTCTTCGTTTGGCGGCGCCGCCGGCGCCGACGGCGTGGTCGCGCCGGTGTCCCACAGCTTCGAGGCCGCGGGTGGCGCTGCGGCTGCCGGACGAGCCTGCGCCGCTTCGCCACTCTCGAGGAATTGCAGCGAGCCGAGCGTGGCGATCACGCTCTTCACTTCATTCGCGGTCGTCGCGAGCCCGAGCTCTTCTTGCGCCCAGCGCACGACGCCAGCGACATCGCGCTCGCCATCCATCGCGCATGCGAGCGAGTACTCGACCTCGTAGAACCGATAGACGGCATTGCTGTCGGGGTCCATCACGTCGATGAACTTGGTGTTGCCGTCTTCGATCGGCTCGGCAACGAGATCCTGTCGAAACCGAGGACGCTCGAGCTGCATGCGAATCAACCGCCCTTTCGAAGCTCGGTAAGGACGAGCTTCGCGACTGCCTTCAATGTATCGAACACGCCGATGCCTTTCGGGGCCACGGCCTCGAACGAAGGAACCTTCGTGGGGTTCAACGCTTCTTCGAGCTCGGCCATCGGGATGGCGTTCGGCAAGTCGCGCTTATTGTACTGGACGACGTACGGGAGCTTGTCTAGATCGTAGCCCTGCTCTTGCAGGTTCATGCGCAGGTTGTCGAGCGACTCGATGTTCGCTTCCATACGCTCCATCTGCGAGTCGCCGACGTACACCACGCCGTCGACGCCCTTGAGGATCAGCTTACGACTCGCGTCGTAGAAGACCTGACCGGGGACGGTGTAAAGGTGAAAACGCGTCTTGAAGCCGCGAATCTCGCCGAGCGAAAGTGGCAAGAAGTCGAAGAACAACGTGCGCTCGGTCTCCGTGGCGAGCGAGATCATCTTGCCCTTCGCCTCGGGATTGGTCTTGTTATAGATGTACTGGAGATTCGTCGTCTTCCCGCACAAGCCGGGACCGTAGTAGACGATCTTGCAGTTGATCTCGCGCGAGCTGTAGTTGATGAAGCTCATGGCGCGCTAATCGTTGAAGAGGTTGTCGATGTCGTCGTCGGTAATTTCCGAGAACACCGAAGGTTGCGTACCCGATGCGGACTTCTTCATGAGCAGGTCGAGGATGGTCACGAGCTCCGCGGTGGCCTTGCGCACCCGCAGGCGCACCAGACCGAGCGAGCTGCGCTCGTCGAACAACACGACCATGATCACGCGTTGACCAATGATCGAGATGTGAACGTTCGTCTTCTCGCCCTCGTGGAACTGCCCCGCGAACTCCTTCTCGGAGAGCAGCGACGCAATCGCTCCAGTGGCAGCGACGTTACCCGCGGTCAACGATGACAGCGACGTCACGTCGAGCTGATCGACCTCACCGGCTTGCGCGAACGCTTGCCCGTTTTTGTCGATTACGAGGACGGCCCTCGCGTTGGAGTCTCGGTGGAGGATTTCGCAGACATTATTGATCTGCGCAAGCTCCTCCTCGTACATGACGAGCTGTTGAATCATCGCGCTCTGGCTCCCAGACAGAATCCGGCGCAAGGTTTAGCCTTCTCGCGAAGGATCCCCGACGTCGAGTCACGGTAGCAACCCCCCCGATTTGCTTCAACTCTTGGGACCACTGATCGTGACCCACGAGGCGTACGCGTAAACCTGGGCGCACGCCTGGGCGTTTCCGGCTGGACGATCCATCGAGGCTGAAGCCGCTTACAAACAGCCGGACTCGGAATTACATCGTCGCCCGGCCCGCGAGGGCTCGAGCGATGGTCGCTTGGTCCGAGTACTCGAGCTCGCCGCCGACGGGGAGGCCGGTCGCGATCCGGGACACCTTCACACCGAGCGGCTTGATGGCGCGCGCGACATACATCGCGGTCGCTTCGCCATCGACGTTCGGACTGGTCGCGATGATGACCTCCCGAACCGGTGGGGCCAGGCGGCGGATCAACTCGGCGACCCGAATATCGTCGGGGCCGACGCCCTCGAGCGGCGAGAGCAGGCCGTGAAGCACATGATAGCGCCCTCGAAAGTGGCCACCGCGATCGATCGCGATCAGGTCTGATGGTGTGGCGACGACGCAGATCACCTCGTTCTCGCGCTGCGAATCGCTGCAGAGCGAGCACGGGTCGGCCTCGGTCATGTTCATGCAAACCGAACAAAGCCGAATCTTGTCAGTGACATCGACCAGCGCCTGGGCGAGGTCGAGCGTGTGCTGACGCTGGCCGCGGACCAGGTGAAACGCGAGCCGGGTGGCGGTCTTCTCGCCGATACCGGGCAGGCGCGAGAGCTCCTGCACCAGCCTACGGATCGGGTCACCAGCCATCGGACGCGACTCTGACAGATTCACAGGGATCGGCCAAGGGAGGGATCGTCTCCGCGACCGCGACCGCGACCGCGACCGCGACCGCGCCGGCGTATCAGAACATGCCCGGCATACCCGGCAGGCCGCCGAGTCCACCCATCACGGACGACATCTTCTCTTTGCTGACCTCGCGAACCTTCGCTGCCGCAGCGTTGATAGCGGCGGTGACGAGGTCTTCGAGCATACCGATGTCGCTCGGGTCGACCACGGCCTTGTCGATCTTGACCCGGACGACATCGAACTGACCGTTGACGGTCGCTGTGACCATGCCGCCGCCGGCCGCACCGTCACAGGTCATCGCCGCGAGCTCCTCTTGGACTTTCGCGACATCACCTTGGAGCTTTTGCGCCTGCTTCATGAGCGCGTTGAGGTCGGGCATTTTACCGTTAGACATCGGTTTTGATCTCCTTGATCGAGGCGCCGAAGGTTTGCAGAACGTGTTTCGTGATCGGATGTTCGCGCGCTTCGGACTCGCGCTGCCTGCGGTCCGCGGTGCTGCTCGCCTTTGTCGATTCGATCATCGAGCGCGCAGGCGACGCCTTGGATTGCGTCTCGTCCAGGAGACGGACCTCGACCTTGAGCTTCTGGCCGAGCTCGCCGAGCACGATGCGGAGCTCGTCGACGTTCTTGGTTTCGGCGAGGCTCTCGCCCGCCCAGCGACTCTCTGCATCGTTCGCGAAGCCAATCTCGATCTCGGTCGGCGTCCACTTGAGGACGCGCGCGAACTCGCAGTAACCGCGCAGCGAGATCCGGCGCTGGGTCTCGAGGTAGTCGATGACCTTGCTCCAGTTCGCGAGCGCCTCGATGGCGTTCTCGGGAACGGAGAGGATTGGCGTTGCCGCAACCCCGGTGCCCGGCATCGTCGAGCCCAGTAGGCTCTGGGCGCTCTGGGCTGGCTTCGCGGCCTGCGGGCCCGAGCCACTCGCCGCTTTTTCGAGCGATGCGGGGACCGGACCGCTCGGGGCGATCGCGACCGGTGGCGGCGCTGCTTCGACCGTCGACGTGAAGCCTTCCGTTCGCTTCGCAGGTGCGGACGCCGGTTCGACCGTCGACGCGAAGCCTTCGGAACGCATCGCGGGTGCCGGTGCCGCTGCCTTCGGTGCGAAGGCGCGCGTGCCCGGTGTGGTCGATTTGAGCTCGCCACCACCGCTCGACGACGCGAGCGCGCGCACGGTCCCCCTGCTCGCGAGCCGACCTTCGAGCTCGCCGAGCCGCTCGATCAGATCACCGAGCGGAATCAGTGGTTCGATCGTCGCGACATCGATCAGTGCGCAATCGAGCACGAGGCGCGGTTGCAGCGTCTTACCGAGCTCGTCACAGCAGCGCAGCATGCGATCGAACATCTGCTGGACCCGCGAGCGATCGAGCTGCTTTGCTTCGGCCGCGAGCTCCGCGCGTTCGTCGCTGCTCGACGTATCGACGAGACCTTCGCGATCGGGCGCGACTTGCAGCACGGAGAGATCACGCAGGTAACGCACGATCGCGCGCGCGAGCTGGACTTCATCGACACCGCGCTCGATCGCCGCTTCGACCGCCGCCAGCGCCGCACCTGCATTGCCGGTGGCGAGGGCCTGGACGAGCGTGCGCGTCAGGGTGCGATCCGCGACGCCGAGCACCTCGGCGACATGCTGCTCGGTGATCTTGGCGTTGCCGACGTACGAGATGATCTGATCGGACAGCGAGAGCGCATCGCGCACGCTGCCGCCCGACTCGCGAACGAGCAGGCCGATCGCGCCGGCATCGATAGCGAGCTCTTCTTGCTTGAAGATCGAGGTGAGGTGCTGCGCGAGGCGCGAGGTCGGAACGAGCTTGAAATCGTACCGCTGGCAGCGCGACAGGATCGTATTCGGCAGCTTGTGCGGCTCG
Source organism: Kofleriaceae bacterium (assembly GCA_043780895.1). Classification (GTDB taxonomy): domain Bacteria; phylum Myxococcota_A; class Polyangia; order Haliangiales; family Haliangiaceae; genus JABFXX01. The sequence continues at coordinate 21,827 of JAYWCI010000018.1, forward strand.
GTCGTCGCCAGCACGAACGTGACGTGCGGCGGCGGCTCCTCGAGGGTCTTCAACAGTGCGTTGAACGCCTCGGTCGTGAGCATGTGGACTTCGTCGATGACGTAGACCTTCTTCTTGAGCATCGCGGGCTGGTAGCGCACCGCTTCGGTAAGCTCGCGAATCGCATCGATGCCGCGATTGGATGCGCCGTCCATCTCCTGATAATCGGGCGCGCTACCGTTCTGAATGCTCACGCACGCTTCGCACGTGCCGCACGGCTCGCCATCGGTCGAGACCAGGCAGTTGAGTGCCTTGCCGACGATGCGCGCCACGGTGGTCTTGCCACAGCCGCGCGGGCCGCAGAACAAGAACGCGTGGTGCACGCGGCCGCTGACGAACGCGTTCGCGAGAGTTCGCGTGACATGGTCTTGCCCGACGACCTCCGAAAACGTTGTCGGGCGGTATTTGCGTGCGAGTACGAGATAGGACATACGGCGACCAGGAACGATGCGGACTATACCCGGTGACCCTGTCGCTACAACGACAAGGTCTCGCAGATCTTCTTCGCGGTATTGACGACCTTGTCGCGTAGATCGGGGCCGAGTGCGGTCGAATCTTTGTCTTTATAGAGCGAGCCCGAGCACGTGATGCGCTTGCCGCCGTACGTCACGAGCATGCGAAATGCGGGATTGCCCTCCGGGTCGGTACCTTCGAGGTACCACGCCGCTCCGCGCTGGCGATCGAGCGTGACCTCGAGCTGCTTCTGACCGGCGAGGAACTTCTTGTAGAGCTCGCGATCGGTCGGCGCGTTCGGCAGGTCGTAGCCGTAGTGGAACAGGAACACGCGTTTCTCGGTAGAGCCCGGCACGTTGAGCACGAACGAGATCGTGCCGGCACTCTCGAAATCACGATCCCAGTTGGGCTCGAGATCGAGCTTGATCGCACCGAGTGAAGGACCCGGATCGACATGCGCGCGCTTCGGCGATGGCGGTTGCGGACCCGGACCGTGCGACAGGATCGGCTCGGGCACCGAGTTGTGGTTCGTGTCGGTCTTAGGATCGATCTTCGAGCCCGCGACCGGAATCCCGGTCTTCGGATCGACCTCGGTGACCTGGGGTTTGATGTCGGGCGTCTTCACGTCGGCCGTCTTCACGTCCGAGCCCACCTTGACGGCCGCCGCCGACCCAGCCGCCGCCGACCCAGCCGCAACAGCTGCCGCCGAGCCCGCCGCGAGCTCCGCAGAGAGGCTCGCTGAAAAGCCGCTGCCCTTCCTCGGCGCAGCCGAACCGCCGCTACCAACCGGATCGGTGCCGCCACCGCCGGTGATCGACGTGCAGGCCCCGAACAACACGAGTGCAATCGCGAGCTTCACGCTTGTTCAGTGATAGCAGACGCCGCACTTCGCCGAAAAGAGTTCGAGCGACGATCGGTTAGAATCGTCGCTCGGCGCTTGCGCGGCTTAAAGGTGGCCCCAGACACCCACTATCTCCGCTACCGTTGCTCCCTTCCGGGCCTGGCGGGGTTCACAGCATTCGCGTCATCCGGGACCATAAACATGGCCAAGCAAGTGGGCTTGGTTAGCAGCAGCAGCAGCAGCAGCAGCAGCAGCAGCAGCGCGGAGGGAGAGGGATTCGAACCCTCGGTACCTTACGATACACACGATTTCCAATCGTGCACCTTCGGCCACTCGGTCATCCCTCCGAGAGATTACTTCAGCAGGGCAAATTGCGGAGGAGGAGGGATTTGAACCCCCGTTGCTTGCGCAAATCTGATTTCGAATCAGACACCATCGGCCACTCGGACACTCCTCCAAACTTACAAACCGTAACTCGGTCCTTTTCGCAGCTCCGCGAAGAACTGCTTCAACAACTCGGCGCACTCGACAGCGCGGACCTCACCGAGAACCTCGATCCGATGATTGAGGCGCGGGTCGGTCGGAATCTCGTACAGCGACTGCACCGCGCCGGCTTTCGGATTCAGACATCCGAACACGAGCCGCTTGATGCGAGCGTTTACGAGTGCACCAGCGCACATCGGACAGGGCTCTTGGGTCACGTATAACGTGCCTTCGATCCGCCAGTGCTTGGTGGTTTGCGATGCAGCTCGAAGAGCAACGACCTCGGCATGTGCCGTGGGATCATGATCGAGCTCGCGACGATTACGTCCCCGCCCAATTACCACTCCATCGAGGACAATGATGGCTCCGACCGGCACATCCCCCTGTGCCGAGGCGGCGCGCGCTTCCTCGATTGCGTGGCTCATCCAATGTTCATCATTCATAGACATAAAAAACAAACAAAATTCGGGTGGTACCGACAGGGCTCGAACCTGTAACCCCCGGCTTCGTAGGCCGGTGCTCTATCCATTGAGCTACGGAACCAAAACCTTCTAGTCGCTTACTTAACTACTGGCGGAGAGAGAGGGATTCGAACCCTCGGTACAGGAAAAAACCCATACGCCGGTTTAGCAAACCGGTGCCTTCAGCCACTCGGCCATCTCTCCAAATGGGCCCCGATGGGCATCAGACGACTGGTTTGCCTTGAAAAAACGTAGTTGGCGCGGGACGCCTTCCTCCGAGGAAGAACGACGTCCCGCCCATGACCACTTGCGTGACACTATTCGATTGTCAGACCGGCGGAGGAGGAGGGATTCGAACCCCCGGAGCTTGCGCTCGGCGGTTTTCAAGACCGCTGCCTTCGACCACTCGGCCACTCCTCCAGGCAGACCGGGAGGCAGGGGCGTATTTATAGGGATCGCATTTGGGTTGTAAAGGAGGATCTAAGGCTTTCGGGGTGACGGGCACTCGATCGGCCACGGTACCTGCTTGTTAGCCGATATCGGTGGCCAGACATCGAGGGTCTCCAAGGGCTGCATGACCCGGAGTGACTCGCCCAGGGCGGTAGGCGCCCGCAGCGTGGTGAACGGTGGACGCGCGAGCTCGGCATCGGTCGGACAGCGACCGAGCCGGACGACCTCGGCGTGAATCCGGAGCTCCGCAAGCTGTGCCAGGTCCGCGGCGAGTTGGGAGGCAGACGACATCAGAGTCGCGGTGGCTCGCGACCACTGGACCTCGCTCGCGAGCTCGCGTCGCAACGAGGCGGGCGCCTCACCGCTGCTCAGCCGGCGCCCGAGCTCCTCGAACCGCACCCGTTCGGGGAGCGGAAGTGGGTGGGCGAGTTGGGAGGCGCACGTGGCAAGGGTCGCGTTCGGTGGGCATTCACGCACGTTCGCGAGGGCCCATCCCGCGCCGATCGCGAGCGTCACCGCGGCTTCGGCTCGCGGATCGCCGAAGTGAGCGCCGTGGTACGGCTAGACTTCGAGCCTCTCCCGCTCGCCCTCCAGGGCGTCTGCGTAGGGCGCAACGTCCGCGATCAGCTGATCGAGTGTGGCCGAGAGCTCGGTCGCTTGCTCCCGCGTGAGCTTCGCGATGATCGCGCCTGGCGAGATCCTTTTCGTAGGCCGCGAGCTCGTCGTCGCTGAACAGCCGCGGCGTGGCGCTCCGGTGGCACGCGACCAGCGCGAGCACGCAGGCGACGACCGCGCCGCGCTTCACTTCACTTCACTTCACTTCACTTCGTGATCAGCTCTTGGCCGTTCATGTAGCGACGCAGCGCTTCGGGCACCACCACGCTGCCATCCGCCTGCTGGTAGTTCTCGAGAATCGCGACGATCGTGCGACCGATCGCGATGCCCGAGCCGTTCAGCGTGTGCAGCGGACGCGCCTTCTCACCCGCGATGGGGCGATAACGAATCTTCGCCCGCCGCGCCTGGAAGTCCTCGAAGTTCGAGCACGACGAGATCTCGCGGAACGTATCCTGGCCGGGCAGCCAGACTTCGATGTCGTAGGTCTTCGCGGCGCCGAAGCCCATGTCGCCCGTGCACAGCGTGACGACGCGATAGTGCAAGCCGAGGCCTTGGAGCACGCGCTCGGCATCGCCGCGCAGCGCTTCGAGCTCGGCGTAGCTGGTCTCCGGCGCGACGAGCTTCACGAGCTCGACCTTGTCGAACTGGTGCTGGCGGATCAGGCCACGCGTGTCCTTACCGGCCGCGCCCGCCTCGGCGCGAAAGCACGCCGAGTACGCGCAGTAGTGCTTCGGCAGCTGATCCGCGTCGAGGATCTCGTCGGCGTGGAGGTTCGTGACTTGAACCTCGGCGGTCGGCGACAAGAACAGATCATTCTCCGCGACATGGTCCGGGTTCGGCGGCATGTGCAGCTTGAACAGATCGTCTTCGAATTTTGGGAGCTGTCCGGTGCCGCGCAGTGAACGCCGCGCGACGATCGCGGGCGGCCACACTTCGCTGTAGCCGTGCGAGGTGTGGAGATCGAGCATGTAGTTGATCAGAGCGCGCGTCAGCTTCGAGGCGCCGTTGCGCAGCACCGTGAAGCGCGCGCCTGTGATCTTGGCGCCGGCATTGAAGTCGAGGATGCCGAGCTGCTCGCCGACCTCCCAGTGCGGCTTCGGCTGGAACGCGAAGCTCGGCTTGCTTCCCCACGTGTGGAGCAGTGGATTGTCCGCTTCGTTCGCGCCATCAGGCACGCTCGCGTGCGGTGCGTTCGGAATATTGAGGAGCTCCGCCTCGCTCTGGCCTTCGAGAAGCGTGAGCTGCGCTTCGCCCTCTTTGATCTTGGTCGACAACGCTTTGAGCTCGTCGCGCATCGTGGCGAACTCGAGCGACTTCTTGTCGGCCTTCGCCATGCCCTCGTTCGCCGCGTTGCGCTGCTTGCGGAAGCCATCGAGCTCGCCCTGGAGTTTCCGGCGCTGTTCGTCGAGACTCTTCCAGGCGCCCACGACCTTGGCCACTTCGCCGCCGCGGCGCAGCACGTCATCCATTCGGGTCGGATCGAGCATTGGGAACCTTAATAAAGACTGTGAGTTGGAGCGCGACCCTACCGTGCGGTTAACCAGTCTGGCAAGGGTGGGGTCAAACCCATCGTGGACATCATTTCTCTGCGTCCTGCGGCGTTCCTCGCGACCGCGATGACCGAGACGATGGACCCCGATCGCGAGCTGGTCGAGCGCTTCCGCGCCGGCGAGCGCAGCGCGTTCGACGTGCTGGTCCGCAGCCATCAGAAGGGCGTGTGGCGGATGGTCCGCCGCTACATCAAGAGCGACGCCGACGCGGCCGATGTCACCCAGCAGGTGTTCGTCCGCGCGTTCAAAGGCCTCGTGACGTTTCGCGGCGCCTCCTCGGTGAAGAGCTGGTTGTTCCGGATCGCTATCAACTGCTCGCTGTCGTGGATCCGCGATCACCGGCGCGAACAGCCGGGCGAGCTGGCGGTCGATGACGATGCGTTCACCGAGGAGCCGCTGGGCATCACGAACATCAGCGGTGATCAGGAAGGCGATCGGTTGCGTGCCGCGATCGCGCAGCTGCCGCCGAAGCAGAAGCTCGTGCTCGAGCTGCGCGTGTTCGACGATCTACCGTTCAAAGATGTCGCCGAGCTCGCGGACTGCAGCGAGAACACGGCGAAGGTCAATTTTCACTACGCGGTGAAGCGCCTGCGTGAAATCCTGGGGGCGACCCGTGAATGATCGAGATCTGATCAGCGCCTACCTCGACGGCGTCGGCGAGCTGACGGCCGCGGAGCGCCAGCGCGTCGAAGCGCTCCTTCGCGACGAGCCCGAGGCGGCGGCCGAGGCGAAGGCGGCGACGTCGCTGATCGGCCAGTTGCGCGCGCTGCCGACCGAAGGCGCCGAGCCCGACTGGTCGGCGCTCGAGCGCAAGATCCGGATCGCGGTCGGCCCGCAGGTGCCGAGCGGATGGCGGCGGCCGTGGTTGCGGTGGTTGCTCCCTGTCGGTGCACTCGCGGTCGGCGCCGCGATCGTGATGCTGATCGCGCAGCCGGCTCACCCGGTCGTGGCACCCGCACCCGTCGCCGAGCAAACGCCCGAGACGGCTCCAGCTGGCGTGGAAGAGCAGGCGCCGGCCGCAGCGTTGTGGCTCGATGGCGAAGCGGTCGAGGTGGGCGATGTCGATCCGAGCGCGCTGATCGAGGATGACGGTTCGGGTGAAGCGCTCGCAGATGACAGTGGCCTGTTGCCGGCGTCGAACCTCGATTGGATCGATTCTCTCGACGAGCATGCCCTCGATCGCGCCGAAGCGTGGTTGGATCACAAGAAGGGTCACAAGAAGGGATGAAGTCTCGGTTCCTCGCGCTCGTCTTGCTCGCTGCCTTTACGGGCAGTGCCAGGTTGGCGAGTGCGCAGCCTCATCCCGGCAAGAACAAGGAGACAAAGATCGAGCGCGTGAAGAAGCGCGTGCGCGCGCTGCGTGCGTACACGCTGACCGAGGAGCTCGGGCTCGACACCGGAGCTGCCGGCAAACTGTTCCCGGTCCTCTCGAAGTACGACACCGAATTCGATCGCTTGCTCGCAGCTCGCGGCGGGTTGAACAAGTCGCTCGACGCCGCGGGTGATCTCAAGGACGCCAAGGCGATCGACAAGCTGATCGATCAGATGATCGCGACCCAGCGCGCGCTCTGGGACCTCGAAGAAAAGCGAATCGCCGAGCTGCGAAAGATCCTCACGCCCGCGCAGACCGCGCGCTTGCTGGTCGTGCTGCCCGCACTCGAGCGCAAGCTTCAGAATCAGCTCCGCAAGGCCGCGCAAGGCGGCAAGGCCGCGAACGCGCGTCGGATGGAAGCGGATCCCGATGACGATGACGGCGAGCCAAACGAGAAGCCCCCGCCGCCGCCGAAACCCGCGCCGGCGGCCAGCAACCCGAAGGCTAACTAACTAACCAAACGGGATGCGATCTGTTCTCGGCCATGGGCTGCAACCGCCAACGCGCTGGCGGTCTTGCCGAGAACCGGCAATCCCCGCGGAAGCGGGCTATTATCTTCGCCGGATGATCGAGGCCACTTGCTCGGCGTGCGGGACCGCCAACCGTATCGCCGAAGCGGACGTCCCCGTAGGGGCGAAATTCGTGTCGTGTTCGAGCTGCAAGTCCCGCGTGCTCTTGCCTGCCCAACCGCGTGCGCAAACAGCCAAGCCAGCAGCACCAGCAGCCACGCCGACGATCGGGATCCCGAACATTCCGGGACCGGCGAAGAACATCGAGATGGCCGACCTGCCAGCGCCGAAGCGCGGCAACGCGCTCGCCGGCATGGAAGCGAGTAGGCCCGCGCCAAAATCGGGGCTCGATCTCGCCGATCTGCCCGCGCCAAAGGGCCCTTCGAGCGCCAGACCGAGCCGGCTCGCGCCGCTCGATCTCGACGATCTTCTGCCCGCCGATCTGCCCGCGCCGAAAGGTCCTTCCTCGTCGGGCATCGCGGATCTGCCGACGCCGAAGCCGAGGCCCTCGAGTGCCGCCTTGCCGCAGCGAGCACCCGTAGCGACTGTCGTTGCGCCATTAGGCATCGCGGATCTGCCGACCCCGAAGGGCAAATCCGCGCTCTCCGATCTACCGGCTCCGAAGCGCCCCGCCGCGCCGACGCCGCCCGTCGCGCCGCCCGTCGTCGCGTCACCCCTCGAGCTCGACATCGTCGATCTGCCAACGCCGAAGGGCTTCTCGGATCTGCCGATGCCCTCGCCGAACCAGGGCAGCATCGATCTGCCCGCGCCGAAGGGCTTCTTCGACGATCTGCCGCAGCCCGCCAAGGCCGGTAAGCGGCGGCAGGACAACATCGATTTGCCTGCACCGAAGGGCTTCTTCGACGATCTGCCGCAACCCGCGAGCAAACACGCGAGTGTCGCCGCCGCCGCGAATGCGAGCGTCGATCTGCCGGCGCCGAAGGGCTTCTTCGACGATCTGCCGCAGCCCGCGAGGGCTGAGACGCCGCAGCTGCCGACCCCAAAGCTCGCGCCCGCAGCGAAGGGCTTCTTCGACGATCTCGATGATCCGCTCGGCGCACCGACCGTGCCGCCGGTGTTGACCTCGACGGAGCTCGCCCCCAAGCGTCCCGCCTCGACCGGTGGCGGTGGCGGTGCCGGCGTGTTCGACGATCTACCCGAGCCGACCCGCGGCACCAGCAGCACGAACGCGCTCTCGAGCTCGGATCTTCTGGGTGGTCTGGGTGGTCTGGGTGCGGGCCAGCTCGATCTCGGGGGCCCGGCGAGCGCCTCGCTCGATCTCGAATCGCCCACCGCCGAGCTCGATCTCGGCCTGCTGAGCACGGGCAAAGCGGACTTCGCGGATCTCGATCTGTCCGCGCCGACCGCGCTCCCCGAGCCCAAGATCAAGTCCGGGATCTCGATCAAGTCGACGGCGGCGGCGCAGCAGCCGGCGCTCCAGAAGCCGATCGGCGTCAACGATCTCAACCCGAAGACCGAGATGCGGCTCGATCTCGAGGACGAGCCCGCGCGGGCCGGCCTCGCGACGCCCGCACGGCGCGATGCGGCGAAGAAGTCGCCGGTAACCGAGGTCTCGGCTGAGACCAAGGCGAAGAAGGCGAAGCGCAACAAGATCATGCTCGGCACCATGCTCGGGCTCGCGCTCGTCGGTTCCGGCGGTGGCTACTTCTACAAGCGCTGGGACGACAAGAAGAAGAAGGCCGCGGCCGTGGCCGAGCACGTCACCGCCGCGCGGGCCCAGATCCACGAGGCGAATCCGAACCACTGGACGCGCGCCTCGACCGAAGCGAACGAGGCCCTCGATCTGGATCCGAAGAACATCGACGCGATCGGGTTACAGGCCGAGGCGCTGCTCGGTGGGGCGCTCGATACGGGGCTCGGTGGTGAGCCGCGCATCGCCGCGGGTCGCAAGAAGCTCGCAGATGCGCTCGAAGCTGGCGTGACCGGAGCGCAGCTCGAAGGCGCGCAAGCGCTCGGCATGATCGCCTCGAACCAAGCCGCACGCGCCGAGACCAAGCTCCAACAGATGGTCGCGCGCGAGCCGAAGAACGGCTTCTGGCTGCTCTATCTCGGCTGGGCGCAAGATGTGAAGGGCGATCCTGCGAGCGCGATCAAGTCGTTCGATGGCGCGCTCGCGGCCGATCCGAAAGTGAAGCTGCCGGCGCTCTACGCGCGGGGCAAGGCGAAGCTCGAGCTCATCGATCTGGCCGGTGCGAAGGCGGACTTCGCGGCGGTCCTCGAGCTCGCGAAGGATCACATCGGTGCGCAGGTCGGCCTCGCGGCCGCGCGCCCGGCGGTGAGCTCGTCGCAGCGCGAAGCTGATCTACTCGCGATCCTCGCGCGCAAAGATATCGGTACCGGTGATCCCCGCGCGGTCGTCGAAGCGTGGACCCTCGCCGCGGATGTCGCGCGGGTCGGTGGGCGACTCGATGTCGCGCGCGACCGCTATCACAAGGCCCTCGAGGTCGCGAAGATGGATGTCTCGGCGCTCGTCGGGCTAGCTCGGGTCGAGCTGCGCGATAACAAGATCGCCGTCGCTGCGGAGCTCGTACAGAAGGCGCTCACGCAAGCGGGCGAAGATCCGGATGCGCTGATCACGGCCGCGGATCTCTACGTCCGTCAGGCCAAGCTTCCCGACGCGGCCGCGATCGTCGCGAAGCTCTCGGCCAAGCAACCGCCGCTGCCGCCACAACAGCAAGCTGCCCTCCAGCTCGTCGCCGGCAACGTGCTCGACGCGCAAGGCGACGACGACGGCGCGATCGCCGCGTGGGTCGCGGGCGCGAAGCTCGCGGGGGATACGGACCTCGCGCCGCTGATGGCTGCGGTCACCAAGCTCGGTGCACTCGCCAAGAAGGCCAGCGATCTCCACGACGACAAGAAGGCTAGCGACTATCGCGCCCACGCCGATCAACTGCTGTCCTCGCTCGCGGATCGCGCGCACGAAGATGCGGCGCTCTCGAAAGCACTCGGCGTCGCGTATCTCGGTGCCGACGATCCGGTGAAGGCGGAGCACTTCCTGGGCCGCTCGGTCGAGATGAAGGGCGACGATGTCGAGACTCGCCTCGAGCTCGCGAAGGCGCTCGCGAAGCTCACCCGCACCGACGACGCGCTCGCACAGCTCACCGCGGCGCAGAAGATCGACGGCGCGCAAGTCGACATCGCGCTCGAGATCGCCAGCACGCTCGAAGGCGCGCAGCGCAACGATGAGGCTGCCGCCGCGTACTCGCGGCTACTCGATGCCAAGGATCCTCCGGTCCAGGCGCGCGTGCGCGCGGGTCGCTTCCTCGCACGTCACGGCAGGGTCGCCGAGGCGGCGAAGCAAGGCGAGCCGATCCTCGCGGCCGAACCCGAGAACGCGGCCGGTCACTACCTCAAGGGTGAAGGCTTGATCCTCGCGGGTCGGCTCGATGACGCTCGCAAAGAGCTCACGCTCGCGACCGATGGCGATCCCGATCCGCAGTACCTCGACGCGCAAGGTCGCGCTGCAGAGGCGACGGCCGCAGCGAGCGGCGACTCGACCAAGTACGATCTCGCGCTGCGCGCGTACGAGCGCGCGATCCTCGCCGATCCGGGCATGTTCAATTCTCAGGCTGGCACGGGCCGGATCTACGTCCGCCGGCGCGAGTGGACCAAGGCCCTGCCGCCGTTGCTCGCCGCGAACAAGCTTAATCCGAGCGACGCCGACGTCATGTACAACGTCGGCATCTCGCAGCGAAACCAGGGCCAGAACGCGACGGCCGCACAATGGCTCGTCGATGCGAGCAGGAACAAGCCGACGGCAGAGGCATACTGGCAGCTCGCCCAGATCTACAACGATACGAGTGATGGTCGCAAAGCCGAGGACGCGCTCGTCCATGCGACCAAGCTCGCCACGGAGTCCGAGACCAGGACCGGCGCCAAGTACGACTGGCTGAACGACGCGTACTACATGCTCGGTCAGACCGAATACGCGCTGCACAACTACCCGGCCGCGAAGAGCGCCTACCAGCTGTTCGTCAGTCGGGCGCCCGCGGGTGGCACCAAGTACAACGAAGCCAAGCACCTGCTCAGCGGCGAGCTGCGCTAACGCCGCGAGAAACGACGCGCAACTTCAAGCGCGAGCTGTGATCGTCCACACCCCTGGCGTTTAACGCGGCTGCAACGCCGCTCCGTCGAGATCAGCGTATTCTCCTCCCGTGCTGGAACGGCTACGCCAGGGTCTCGAACGCGGTGTGTTCTTCGCGAAGGTGCTGCGGGCGACGAAGGTCGCGACCCCGATGCGCCCGACGAGCCTCGCGCACTTCATCAAGACCGCCCGCCAGGTCAAGCGTGGGCCGCACCTTGCCGTGATGTTCCATGCGGCGACGCATCCGGAAAAAGCAGCGGTGGTCGAGTACAGCGAGCACGGCGTCACGCGGATGACGTGGGGCGAACTCGACGCGACGATCAATCGGCTATGCAACGCACTGCACGCGCGTGGCGTGACCGGCGGCAAGCGGGTAGCGATCATGCTGCCAAACTCGCGCGAGTACTTGATCGCGCAACAGGCGCTCGCGCGGCTCGGAGCTACGGCCGTCCAGATCGGCTACCGGCTCAAGGCATCCGAGGTCGCGTTCATCCTCGAGAATTCGCAACCGGTGGCGACCATCGTCCACGCCTCGTACCTCGGCACGATCCGCGAGGCGCGCAAGCTCGCGAAGCGCAGCGACGAGATGATCGCGGTCGGCGCACTCGACAGCACCGTGCGGGACGCCGAAGAATGGGATCGGGCGCTCGCCGCGAGCGATCCGGCGATGCCGCCGAAGGTCAGCGAGGGCGATGGCGGCGGCTTGATCGTCTACACCAGCGGCACGACCGGCAAGCCGAAGGGCGCGAATCGCTCGTGGAAGAAGACCGGCTTCGAAGCGGTCGCCGACATGATGTTCCAGATGGGCGTGCGCGCGGATGATCGCCACCTCGTCACGTGCCCACTGTATCACTCGGCGGCACCGGCGTTCGTCGCGATCATGATGGCGCTCGGCGCCACGATCGTGTTGCAGGATCACTTCGATCCCGAGCAGAGCCTGCAGATCATCGAGAAGGAGAAGATCACCTGCACGCTGATGGTGCCGACGATGCTGATCCGGATCGCGGCGCTCCCCTCGGCGACGATCGCGAAGTACTCGACGCACTCGTTGCGCTGGGTCATGAGTGGCGCGGCCCCGCTCTCGACCGAGGCCGCGCGCCGGTTTATGGACGTGTTCGGGCCGATCCTGTGGAACTTCTACGGCAGCACCGAGACCGGGCTCGTCACGCTCGCGGGGCCGGGCGATCACGTCACGCGGCCGGGCACGATCGGCAAGGCGCTCCGAGGGAACTCGATTCGGTTGCTCGATGACAGTGGCCGCACCGTGATGCAGGGCGAAGTCGGCGAGCTCTACGCGCGCAACTCGACGCTGATGTCGGGCTATCACGGCGACCAGGAGGCGACGAACAATGCGCAGCGCGAAGGCTTCTACTCCGTCGGTGATGTCGGCCGCATGGATTCCGCCGGGTACTACTACCTGGAGTCGCGCAAGCACGACATGGTGATCAGCGGCGGCGTGAACATCTACCCGCGCGAGATCGAGGATCACCTGAGTACGCATCCGGCGATCCTCGAGGCCGCGGTGATCGGGGTGCCCGATCCGGAATGGGGCGAGACCCTGCGCGCCTTCGTGGTGCTGCGCGACGAGGCGCAGCTGACCGAACGAGAAGTGCAGGACTTCTGTCGCGAAGGCCTTGCTGATTACAAACGCCCCCGTAAGGTGACCTTCCTCGCCGAGATGCCGCGCAATCCTACGGGCAAGATTCTCAAGCGCGAGTTACGCGAGCTCACCTGAGTACCACCGACAAAGCCTGGATCCTCGGGACGGCCGGCCACATCGATCACGGCAAGACCGCCCTCGTGAAGGCGCTCACCGGCGTCGATACGGATCGCTTGCCGATCGAGAAGCAGCGCGGCATCACGACCGAGCTCGGCTTCGCGCCGTTGCAGCTCGGCGAGCGCCAGGTCGCGATGGTCGACGTGCCGGGGCACGAGCGGTTCGTCAAATCGATGGTCGCGGGCGCGACCGGCATCGATGTCGTGATCATGGTGATCGCGGCCGATGAAGGTGCGATGCCACAGACCCGCGAGCACCTCGCGATCTGCGACTTGCTCGGGATCAAGCGGGGCGTGATCGCGCTGACGAAGGCGGATCTCGTCGATGCCGAGACCCTCGCACTCGCGACCGCGGATGTCACCGAGGTCGTCGCCGGTAGTTTCCTCGAAGGCGCGGCGATCATTCCGGTCTCCGCACGCGATGGCAGCGGGATCGATGCCCTGCGGGCCGAGCTCGCCGCGATCCTCGAGAGCCTGGAGCCGCGCACGCTCTCGGGTGTGTTCCGGCTCGCGGTCGATCGCGTGTTCACGAAGAAGGGCTTCGGCACGATCGTCACGGGCACGATCCTCAGCGGTGAGGTCCGCGTCGGCGACGAGCTCGAGGTCATCCCCAGCGGGCTCTCGCCGCGCGTGCGCGGGCTCGAATCTCATGGTCAGGCCGTCGAGAGTGCGCACGCCGGCCAGCGGTGCGCGATCAACCTCGGAGGTGCGGCCGTCGCCGAGCTCGCACGCGGCAACATGCTCGTGCATCCCTCGCGCGTCGCGGCCTCGCACATCCTCGACGTCCAGCTCCGCTACCTGGCGACCGCCGCGCATCCCCTGCCCGCGCAATCGAAGGTCTTGCTCCATCACGCGACGACGCAAGTGCTCGCGACGCTCGTGCTGCTCGATGGCAAGCCCCTCGCGCCGGGCGGCACCGCTCTCGCGCAGATCCGGATCGATCGCGAGACCCCGGTCGCTGCGCTCCCTGGTGATCGCTTCATCGTGCGTGGCTTCGTCAGCACGCCGGCGCATGGCTCGACGATCGGCGGCGGTCAGATCATTCGCGTCCTCGCGCCCCGCGCACGCCGCAGTCACGACCAGATCGTCGCGACGCTCGCTCGCGCCCAGCTCGACGAACGGATCGCGATCGATGTCAAAGCGAGCGCGAGCACCGGGCTCTCGGCCCGCGAGCTCGGACAGCGCACCGGGGTCGCGGATCTGACTGAGCTACTCGCCGAGCTCGTCCAGCACGGCACGCTCGTCGCCCGGGGCGAGCGCTTCCTGCATGCCGAGGTCGTCGCGCGCAGCGAGCCGAAGCCCGTCGCCCCGCCGACCGTGACGATGTCACCGACCGAGCAGCAGGTGCTCGCGAAGTTGCTCGCGACCGGGCTCGAGCCGCCACGTCCGAAGGAGCTCGCCGGCTCGATCGGCCTCACGGAGGCGACGGTGAAGCCGGCGCTCGAGCGGCTCGTCGCGGCGAAGCTCGTGACCAAGATCAAACCCGATCTCGTGATGCACCGGCAGGTCGTCGACACGATCCGCACCAAGCTCGTCGCGTTCCTGGCCGCGCACGCCACGATCGATGCGCAGCAGTGGAAGGAACTGACCGGCGCGAGCCGGAAGTTCACCATCCCGCTGGCGGAGTTCTTCGACGCCGAGAAGCTCACGCTTCGCGTCGGTGATCTCCGCCGGAAGCGCTAGAGAAAGTAGCCGATCGAAACGCCGAAGAAGGGCAGCGTGCGAATGCCGCCCTCGAGGTTGATCGTCAGCTTGTCGGTCGGCTTGAACTGCAAGCCGATGATGCCATTGATCACCGGAAACACCGGCGGCAGCGCGTACTTCACGGGCTGACCGAAATCGTGGGCGTCAGAATCCTGGCCCTTGCCGTTGAAGGTCGTCGGCACGCAGCCCGGCTCGGGCGTCGCGTTCGTCGCACCGACGCAGATCACGTTGAAGTGCGTGAGCGCACCCGTGATCACGCCGAGGCCTGCGCCGCCACCGTAGCGAAACGACATCCACTTGGTGATGGGCACGTGGTTGATGAAGGTGAACTCGACCGTGTACCAGCCGAGGCCACCCGAATCGGAGTGCGACGGGTCGAGGACGTAGTCGGCTTCCGCGCCGGCGCCGACATTGTCGCCCTTGTTGATCCACACGCCCTGGCCGACGGTGATCTGCTCGTGCTCGAACCCGAGCTGGAGCTCGAGGTTGCCCTTGCGGCGCACCAGGTCGAAGCCGTAGCCAAAGTTGCTCGCACCGTCCGCCGCGCGGTCGACGAACAGCTCGAGCAGCCCGGTCGGGACGTGGACGCTGCGCAAGCGCAGGTCGATGCCGTACTCGATGAGATCCTCGGAATTGGCCGCAGGCGCAGGCTCCGCCGACGGTGGCGGGCTACCAGCCGGATCTTTGGCCGGTTGGACCGGCTTGTCGTCGTCGGTCAGGGACGCGCCGCCCCAAGAAGTTCCACTGATCGTCAGGATGAGTAGAGACGTGGCTAAACGCATGATTCCCCCAGCGCCTCGACAATATATACTGGCGCATGCGGCGTCCCGTATTTCCGCCGGGATTCGCAACCCAGATGCGGTGTTGCTCACTCATCGCGCTTGCCGTGCTCGCCTCTTGCAGCGGGGGGGGGCTCGGCGAGACCTGTGCAGACACCCACGATTGCGCGACCACGCTGCAATGTGTTGCTAACGTCTGTCAACCGCGGTGCCTGCGATCGCCCGATTGCGGCGACGGTTTCTCCTGCGGCGCCGATGGCATCTGCCGCGCAGGCAACGGCCAGCTCGGCGACGCCTGCGGCTCGGAGGTTGATTGTGTCGGCGGTCTGGCCTGCGAGCTCTCCGCGGTCTCTACCACCGCTGGGACCCTCCAGGCGAGTTGTGTGACGGCCGGTGGTGGGCATCCCGCAAACGCGGCGTGCACCACCGACAGCGAGTGTCGGAACCACACCTGTGCACTCGGGCGCTGCATCGACCTGTGCCGGGAGACCCGCGATTGTGGGGTCGGCACGAGCTGCGCCGAGATTCCACGCGTCGAAGCGAACGGCGTGATGTTCGCAGGCTGCCTGCAATCGACTGGCTCGCTCGCATGGAGCATTCCGGTCCACGGCGCGGCCGAGACGATCAAGCTGCCGATTCCGAACACCGCGCAGTCCGTCGCGGTGACGATCCGCGTCGACGATCCGAACCAGGAAGTCGGCGTCACCCACATCACCTCCCCAGCTAACGTCACGCTCCTGGATTTCGCCGATGACCCGTTCGCGGATCTGGTGCGCCATCGCCCAGACCTTGGCCAAGCGGTCCTCGCGATGCCGTCGACACCGGATGCGCCCTTGATCCCCGGCGCGTATACGCTCGATGTTCGCTCGTTGAAGCCGCCGTTCACGCACGCGAGCATCGGCACCGCGACGCCGAGCGTGACCGCCGTGATCAAGCTCGATGCGAGCGTGATCCTCGATCTTCACTTCTACTTCCTGAACTTCGACGATCATCCGTGCGCGGCGGCCTTCGGGTCCGCAGGCACGTTGAATGCGGCGCTCGCGGCCAGCGCGACGTTCTTTCAGAACGACTTTCTCGGCAAGCTCCGCCAGGTTTTCGCGCATGGAGGAGTCGCGCTCGGCACGCTCTCGTACGAGGACTGCTGTCTCGACGACAGCGGCGTGAAACAAGCGCATCCGGATCTCGACGGGCTCGACATCTCGAACGCCGCGGCACTGCTCAGGCTTGGCAAGCACAGTGTCGGGATCAACGTGTTCTTCGTGCGGTCGTTGTCGCCGGTCGGCCTGCAAGCCTTCGGGCCCAACCCCGGGCCCGCCGGCATCGCCGGGACCTCGCAATCGGGCGTGATCATCTCGCTCGATACGCTGTGCTACCGGACCTGGAATGACCTCGCGCGCCTTACCGCTCACGAGCTCGCGCGCTACATGGGCTTGTACGACAACGTCGAGATCGATCCCGCGCAACGCGATCCGATCAGCGACAGCGACGCGACGAGCTCGAATCTGATGTTCTATTCGGAGTTCGGCGGCGCAGATCTCTCGCAGGGTCAGCACGACATCCTCAGCCGCAGTCCGGTGCTGCGATGAGGAGCGTGTTGCTCGCGCTGCTCGGCGGACTCGTGACCTCGGCCGAGGGCTCGACCCCCTTGAGCTCGCAGATCCAGAACGTGCTCACGCCGATCGATATGGTGCCGACCCAGCTCGAGCTCGACACCGCGTTCACCGATCACACCCAGGCGCTGCAGGGCCTCGCCGAAATCTCCCTCGACGACGCGAGCGATACAGGGATCCGGCTGCGCGCGATCCACGCATTGACCAAGTACTGCGCGGGAAGTCCGTGCGTCGATGGCGACATGGCGCACCAGGCTCTGGTCGGGATCATCCAGGCCAGCCAGGATGCGTTGACCGGAGCGCGGGTGATCGTGCTTCGCGGGGCGATCGAAGCACTCGGCCCCCAACGGGTCGGCACCGACCTGCCCCTGCTCGTACCGCTGCTCGAACACCAGAGCCGGGACGTCCGCGCTGCGACGGTCCATGCCCTCCGGGACCTCTGCAACACACATGCGATCACCCCGTTACGGGCGCTGCTCCAGCACGAAACGACCGACCAGGTCCGGCTGGCCATCTCGGAGGCGCTCCGAATTCTGGGTCAGACCCAGCCCTGTCAGTAAGGGTCAGCACAACCATGCGGAATCGTTTGGTTGTACTAAGCGCCGACCGATCGTAGGATTAGGTGATTCGTGGCTGGGTGCACACCCGTGCACCCCGAACGATCCCTTATGTCGACCCGCGATTCCAGAGCTCGGCCGCCGCGCACCGAGCCGGCACGCGACGGTCAACGCGAGCAAACGCAGTCGCTGCAGCTCGAGATCGACGATGCGCAGCGCGACTCGCATCCATCGCTCGCGGTCGGCACGCATGGCGACGAGCGCACCCGCGTCGAATCGCCGAGCGCGCGCAACGCGCCGCCGGGCAGCAAGCCACCACCGATGCCGAGCCGCAGCCCCGATGATCCGGACATCCGCATCGGGCAGACGTTCGGCACGTACAAGCTGCAAGAGCTGCTCGGCAAGGGCGGCATGGGCTACGTCTATCGCGCCGAGCATACGAAGCTCGGCCGCGAGGTCGCGCTCAAGTTGCTGCGCGCCGATTACGCGAAGCGCCGCGATGCGGTGAATCGCTTCTTCCAGGAAGCCAAGACCGTCAATCGCGTTCGGCATCGCAACATCGTCGACGTTACCGATTTCGTCGAGCTCGACGACGGCACCACGTTCATCATCATGGAGTACTTGCGGGGCCAGAGCCTCGGCAAGTGGTCGCGCTCCGGCATCGATCTTCCGCGCGCGATCGCGGTGCTCGTACAGATCTGCGATGGCCTCGGTGCCGCGCACGCGGTCGGCGTCGTACATCGCGATCTCAAGCCGGACAACGTCATCGTCGTGCCGACGACCGATGGCGCCGAGATGGTCAAGTTGCTCGATTTCGGGGTCGCCAAGCTCGTCAATCGCGACGACGAAGACGTCGGCTTTCAGACCCAGGCCGGCTCGGTGATCGGCACGCCCGCGTACATGTCGCCGGAGCAAGCGGGCGGGATGCAGGTCGATCAGCGCTCCGATATCTATTCGCTCGGCGCGATCATGTACGAGCTGTTCTGCGGCCAGCCCTTGTTCCGCGGCCGATCGTTCGGCGAGTACGTCCGCAAGCACCTCACCGAGAATCCGGTGCCGCCGCATCAGACCCAGGGGGGCGCGGGGATCAATCCGAACCTCGAAGCGCTGATCATGCGCTGCCTCGCGAAGGAACCGAACGAGCGCTTCGGTCACATCCTCGAGCTCCGCGACGGGTTGCTGCATCTCCTCGGCGGTGCCACCACGAATCCCGGCGCGATCAGTGGCGTCCATCCGCCGAGTGGCTTGCACCACAGGGGCCCGACGCTGCTCGCGGCGGACGCGCGCCCGAATCACATGCTGCCGCTCCCGAGCCACACCACGCAGCCGACGCCGCAGCCGACGCCGCATCCCGTGCCCTATCCGCCGCAGTACCAGGTGCTGCCGACCATGCCGACCGGCATGGGCCAGGTCTCGAACACGCCCTACAACAACTACACGAGCACGTCCGCGACGCGTGGGCGCGCGCCGTGGGCGCGCTACATCGGGTTCGGCTCGATCGCGATCGCGGTTGGTGTGGTTTGCGCGATGGTCTACATCCACGGGAACCACGATCCCGAGCCAGTCGCACCACCCGCCCCCGTCGTGATGCCGGCGCTCGCGGCGCCGCCGCTCGTCACGCCCGCACCGTTCGCGAAGCCAGAGCAGGTCGAGCTTCGCTTCGATTCACTGCCGAGTGCCGGCATCTACGCCGAGGGCCACTCTGCGGAGCTGTGTCGCACGCCGTGTGCGTTCAACATCGAGCTCACCTCGGAGAGCGAGGCGAAGAGCAAGCGCACGTTCATCGTGCGGAGCGAGGGCTATCTCGACAAGCAGATCGTCGTCGATCTCGGTGGGGCGCAGCACGAGTTCCACGTCACGCTCGATCACGACATGGTCCCGATGGTCCCGATCGAAGGCGGATCGATCGTCGAGCCGATCAAGAAGCAGACGAAAGCGCAGACAAAACTCAAAAGGAATCCCAAGACCGACAAGCCGGCCGAGACGCTGAAGCCCGTCGTCGAAGATCCGCCGCCGGTGCCCGAAGTGAGGAAGCCGACCGGTCCGGCCCCTGCCAGTACGATCGATCCGACCGATACGCACGACCCTTTTAAGTCTCATAAATGACGTCCGCTTTGCTGCGTTGGCTGGTTCTCGCGAGCCTGTGCTTCTTCGCGATGCCCGCACATGCCGACGACCTCGCCACGCGCTCGGCGAAGCGCCACTACGAGCGTGGCGAGAAGTTGTTCGCGCTCGGCAAGTTCGATCAAGCCCTCGACGAATATCAGCAAGCGTTCGATGCCAAGCCGCTCGGCGACTTTCTCTACAACATCGGGCAGTGCTACCGA
Organism: Kofleriaceae bacterium; assembly: GCA_043780895.1. Lineage (GTDB taxonomy): Bacteria > Myxococcota_A > Polyangia > Haliangiales > Haliangiaceae > JABFXX01. The sequence goes on from JAYWCI010000018.1 coordinate 41,458, forward strand.
AACCTCAGCGACTACAACCAGGCGATCTTCTCGTTCAAGAAGTACTTGAAGCTCAAGCCCGACGCCGATGATCGCGACAAGGTCGAGAAGCTGATCGAGGAGCTCGAGGAGAGGCAGCAGCGTGGCGAAGGCGAGAAGTTCGCGCCGAAGCCGGATCCCGCCGAGCCGCCACCCCCGAAAGCAGACGCACCGATCTACAAGAAGTGGTGGTTCTGGACCGGCATCGCGGTGATCGGCGTTGCCGGTGGCGTCGGCATCTACGAAGCGACGAAGAGCAGCGGTCCACCGACGACCGATCTCGGCAACATCGGTCGGGTGTTCTCGTGGTGACGGGCGGTCTTTTCGCTGCGGGGGTCGCAGTGCTCCTCGCGGCCCCCGCGTGCGGCAGTGGCGAGACATTCGTCGTCGTGACGGTGTTGGCTCGTCCGACCGTGCACGAGGTCGCGAAACTCGAGATCACCCAGTCGAGCAGCGGGACCACGCGCACCGACACGCTCGAGCTCGGCGCGCACGCGTTGCCCGCGACGTTCAGCATCAGCGCGACGAATCGCGCGGGCGAGCTCGATCTCTCGATCACTGGCAAGGCGAGCGATGGCTCGAGCGTCGCGGTCGGCACGACGACCACGTCGTTCGATCTCGACACCGCGACCGTGCTGCTCGATCCGGCGGACTTCGTGGTCAACACCGACTACGCGATGGACGAGTTCACGACGACAGACTTCGAGACCAGCGGCTACCAGATCTCGGCGACGTCCGATGACAAGTGGACGGTGTCGTTCCGCAACACGTGCACCGATACCTGCAACGTCTTCGCACGCACGATCGGCAGCGATGGTGCGCCCGCGAAGACGACCGCCGCCGCGGGCACGAACGCGTATCAGATCACCTCGACGACGACCCAGGAAGGCGCGTTCTCCGCGATCGCGGGCCAGGGCACGGCGACGATCGCGGCGTGGGATTTCAGCGACACCGTCGGTGCGGGCGTCGGCGTTGCCTGCCGCGGCATCGATGCGAACGGCACACTCACTCCGGGTCAACGCACGATCTCGACCGATGCGGCGGATACCGTCGTGATCGCGCCACTGCCGACCGGTAACTTCGCCGTGGCGTGGCAGGTCTACTCGCCCAACGCCGCGATCCACACGATGATCGCGCGGCCGGATTGCACGACGCTGACCACACTTCCGGTCGTGGTCGCGCCGACCGCTGGCACGACCGACGGTCCGCACCGCTCGACGGTCGCCGCGAGTGGCACCGCGCTGCTCTACGGCTGGATCCAGGACGATGCCGCGTACGTGCGCGCGACCGCGACGAGCACGTCACCCGCGTTCACGAACGCCGCCTTCAAGCTCGCGGATCCTCCGACCGGCGAGACCGCGCAAGCCGTGCGCATCGCGCCCATGGGCTCGGGCTTCGCGGTCGCGATTCGGTACGTCTCGTCGACGATCGGAGCTCCGGGTCAGATCTATCTCCAGCGCACGACCTCGACGGGCGTCGCGATGGGAACGCCGACGCTGATCTCGGACAAGTCCGGGTCGGACTTCACGAATGGCCGGCGCGGCTTCGGTATCGCGACCCGCGCGGATGGCATGACGATGCTCGTCTGGTCGCAGTGCGACGACGGCACGGGGGGCCAGTGCGCTGGTCGGCTCGATATCTACGGCCGGCTCGTCGATGCGACCGCGACCGTCGTGGGCGTGCCCTTCGTCGTCACGTCGACGACGCTGGGCGATCAACAAGATCCTTCGGTCGTCGCGCTCAGCGATGCCTTCGCGGTCGCGTGGACCGATGGCAGCAAGACCGCGCCGGATACCGGTGGCACGGCCGTTCGCGCCCGCGTCATCTACCCGCAGTAGTAGCAATGCAATGCAGGCTTCGGCCTGGCTCGCGAACCGTTCTCCTCCCGCGCAGGCCTGGGTTGGCGGGCTGCTAGTCAGCTTCTTCGTCGGCCCGGTGATCGATGCCGAGAGCACGCATCTTCTTGTAGAGATGGCTGCGCTCGAGCTGGAGCTCGCGCGCGGTGTTGGAGACATGGTGCTCGTTCGCCTCGAGCGCGGCGACGATGATCTCGCGCTCGGCCGCCGCGACGAGATCCTTGAACGGCACACCGCGCGAGTGCTCGACCTTCATCGCCTTGACGCGAGGGAGCGCATCACCCACATCGGCTTCGCTGATCACCTCGGCATCACCCGTGAGGATCGCGAGCCGCTCGACGACATTCTTGAGCTCGCGCACGTTCCCCGGCCAGTCGTGCTGCATGATCATCGTCATCGCACCGGACGCGACCTTCTTCGCCCGACGATCGTTGTCGGCGCAGACCTGGGTGAGGAAGTGATCGACGAGCATCGGGATATCGTCGCGGCGGCCTCGCAACGGCGGCAGCTCGATCGGCACGACCGCCAGGCGGTAGTACAAGTCGGAGCGAAACCGACCCGCGGCGATCTCGGTCGAGAGATCCTTGTTCGTGGCCGCGACGACGCGCACGTCGACCTTGATGGTCTCGCCACCACCGACCCGCTCGAGCTCGCTCTCTTGCAGGACCCGCAGGACCTTGGCTTGCGCGTTCGGCGTCATGTCGCCGATCTCGTCGAGAAACAGCGTGCCGCCATCCGCGAGCTCGAACTTCCCGCGGCGTTGTTGGGTCGCGCCGGTGAAGGCGCCCTTTTCGTGACCGAACAGCTCGCTCTCGATCAGCTCGGCCGGAATCGCGGCGCAGTTGAGCTTCACGAACGGACCGGTCTTGCGCTTGGAATGCTCGTGCACCGCGCGCGCGACGAGCTCCTTGCCCGTGCCGTTCTCGCCGGTGATCAGCACGCGACCGGTGCTCGGCGCGGTCTTGGCGACCTTCTCGAAGATCGCCTTCATCGCGGCGCCTCGCCCGATCATCGCGAAGTCGGTCTGGACCCGACCACGGAGCCGCGCGTTCTCACCGCGGAGCCGCGCGTTCTCGAGCGCGTTTTGAACGGTGATCAGCAGCTTGTCACCGCTGAGCGGCTTCTCGATGAAGTCGTGAGCGCCCGCCTTGGTCGCGTTGACCGCGGTCTCGATCGTGGCGTTACCGGACATCATCACGACGACGACTTCCGGTTTAGCGCCGCGAATCTTCGGGAGGACTTCGAGCCCGGTGTCACCTGGCATCATCACATCGAGCAGCACGAGATCGACATCGTGTTCGGCGAGCTTCGCGAGCCCGGCGGCCCCACCGCTCGCGACGATCACCTGATACCCCTCCAGCTCGAGCGACCGGCGCACGGTCGTGAGGATGTTGGGCTCGTCATCGATGACGAGAATCGTGCTGCGCATGCTACGGCCAGACCCTAGCAGATTTGACTAACGTGCTGCGACCATTTAGGTTTCCAGCCATGGATCACTCGCGTTCCCGTGCTTCGGCTCGCTTCGGCGCTGCGCTGCTAGCGGCCGCGGCCATGCTGTTCGCGTTCGCGTTCACGACGTCGTGCGGTGACACGTCGAAGAAGCCGGGCTGCAAGGTCGACAAGGACTGCAAGAGCCCGCAGGTCTGCGCGGCAAACAAGTGCGTGGAGTGCACCACGGATGATCAATGCGCGAAGGGCAAGCATTGTTCCGCGAATGCTTGCGTCGTGAAGGCGCAGTGCGAGCACGATGATCAGTGTGCGGCAGGGCAGGTCTGTCAGGCCGGCGCGTGCAAGGTGTGCGCGGCGGATGCCGAGTGCGGTCCCGGTGGCACGTGTCAGGCCGGTTCGTGTCAGCGCCCGAAGAAGTGCGCGACCGATAGCCAGTGCGCCGACGACGAAGATTGCAAGGACGGCGTGTGCCACAAGGCCTCGGCGCCGATCACCGATGGCGTGTGCCCGCTCTCGACGGTGTACTTCACGTACGACAGCTCGGGCATCGAAGCGAGCGAGCGCGACCGGCTCGACGCGAATAACTCGTGCATCACGAAGACGAAGGGCAAGGCGGTGTTCCTCGTCGGGCACACCGATACCTCGGGCACCGAGGAATACAACATCGCGTTGTCCGAGCGCCGCGCGCAAGCCGCGGCCGACTACCTCGCACGGCTCGGTACGGATCCGGCGCGTCTCCAGGTCGTGCCGAAGGGCGAGACCGAACCGACCGGCCTCGGCGATGACAAAGATCGCCGCGTCGAATTCCAGTGGCACTGAGGAACATCATGACGAAGCTCATCTCACTCCCGCTCGTGTTCTTGATGACCGGCTGCTTTTGGGTCACGACCAAGAGCGAAGGCGAGACGCTCCGCAAGGACGTCAGCTCGCTCAACGATCGCGTCTCGACCAAGGAGAAGGTTCTCGACGATCAGGTCAAGCAGCTCCAGACCGTGATCGACGAAGCGACGAAGGTCCTCAAGCGCAATAACGCGGACATCGGCGCCGATGTCGACGGCCTGCGCTCGGACATCCGCACGACGAATGGCTTGGTCACCGCGCTCACTCAAAGCTTCAGCGATCTCAAGACCGCGATCGACAAGTACAAGCGAGACAACGACGTGCGCATGGACGCGCTCGAGGCTCGGGTCGGGCAGCTCGAGAGTGGCAAGCCGAGCGCGAACAGCTCGCCCGATGATCTGTGGCGGCTCGGTTCGGCCGCGTTCGATGGCGGCAAGTTCAACGACGCGATCGAGATCTTCAAGCGCCTCGTCGCGACGTATCCGACGAACGGCAAGGCCGACGACGCGCAGTACTTCAAGGGCCAGTCGTACGGCAAGCTGCTCGATTGGGAGCACGCGATCGGCGCGTACCAGACGCTGGTCGAGAAGTATCCCGACAGCGACCTCGCGGACGACGGCCTCTACTTCGCCGCGATCGCCGCGCAACAGATGAAGAGCTGCACCGAAGCGCGCACTTACCTCGGGCTCGTCAAGACGAAGTACCCGAAGTCGAACGTGCTCTCGTCGGCGAACACGCTCGATGCGACGATCAAGAAAGACTTGAAGAACAAGTCCAAGTGCTCGAGCTAGCGCGCGCTACTTGCCGCCGAGCTTCTTGTACTGATCGAGCCCGTCGGCCTTGAGGTCGTACGAAGGCGCGAGCTTCGAGTGGCACTTGTTGCAGGAGTTAATGCCCTTCTCTTTGTTGAAGGCCTTCATCGCGTCCTTCGCGGCAGGCTGACCGCCCTTCGCGCAAGCCTGCTTCACGAGGTCGCTCTTGAACTCTTTGTGCACGCATGGTGCGACGTCATCGCCTGCGGAGGCGGAGAAGCTCGCGATAGTGAGCGAACTAACGATGGCGAGAATCGATGCAACGATGACGAGCTTGCTCATGTACTTCTTTCTCTGAGACGCCGGTTACAGGGTTTCTATTCAACCAGAGGACGCTCGCCCGCGCAGTCGCAAAATCGGCCGGAAATGTAAGAACTGGGGCTAGTTGTCGCCGACCCACTGAAGTGGATCTAACCCGACCGGATCCGGAGTTTGAAGGGAAGTCACGATGTCATGTGCAAGGAGCTCGCAGCTTCGATTACATCGTCCGCGTCGTTCACCGCTTGGATCGCGCAGATCGCCGCGGCACCGGCTGCGTAGATCTCGCCCGCGGCCACCGATGTGATGCCACCGATCGCCACGATCGGGGTCGCGCCCGCGGTGAGGATCGCCGCGCGTAGTCCTGCGATGCCTTGTTCCGGGTCGAGAGTCAGCTTGGTGCGCGTCGCGAAGATCGGCCCGTAGCCGAGATAATCCGCCCCAGCCGCCAGCGCAGCACGGACCTGCGCCGCGTTATGAGTGCTCACACCGACAAGCAACTTCGGAGCGAGCTCGCGCGCAGCCTCGATCGGAAGATCGGTCTGGCCGAGGTGCACTCCATCGGCCCCGCACGCGAGCGCGATATCGATTCGATCGTTGACGATCAGTGGAATCCCCGCCTTGTCGCAGATCGATCGCGCCATACGTGCGAGCGCGAGCTGTTCGCGCGCGGTGCCCGGCTTCAACCGGAGCTGCAGCGCGCACGGACCGATCGAGACCAGCGCGCGCGCGAGCGCTTCATCGTCGCGATCGAGCACCGCATAAAATCCGCGCAGCTTCATCGCATCTGGAGCTCGAGCTGCTCGAGCTCGCGCGCTTTATCTCGCAGCTGTGCGGCGCGCTCGAACTCGAGATCCGCAGCAGCTTGCTTCATCTCGTTGCGGACCTTCTCGATCGCGGACCGTACGCCGCCGAGGCTGTCGAGCTTCTTGAGATCGAGGCCGGCGATCTGCATCGCATT
>JAYWCI010000019.1:0-4840 GCA_043780895.1 Kofleriaceae bacterium
CTTGTCGATCGGCTTCATCCGCGTGGTCGCCATCGCCCGGTTGCGATACGCCTGATACGCGTTTGCGACGGCCGCATACGCCGAGGTCACGAGCTCGAGCTCTTCCGCGGTCAGGCCGTTCCGGTGCAGATCGGGATGCGCCATCTTCGCGATCTTGTGGAACGCGGCCTGCGCGGTCTCCATGTCGGCGTTCGCGGGAATCTCGAGGAGCTTGTGCGGTGCCAGCTTCTTGTTGCCGTTGATGCGCTGCGCCCACATCATCACGTCCATCCGTGCGTTCAAGCGGCGTCTCCGGTCGGAGCACCGATCACGTGCAGCGCGGCTTCCTGCTTCTGTCCCGAATCGACATCGGAGGCCGCGACGTGAAGGATGCCGTCGGCATCGACGCGGAACGAGACCTCGATCTTGAGATCGCCACGTGGCTTCGCGGGCAGCTCCTCGAGCACGAGCTTGCCGAGCGGTTCGTTATCGGCGTAGCGCCGTGATTCGCCGCGGCAGCAATCGATCTCGACGCGCGTCTGGTTGTCGCGCGCGGTCGTGAACACGCGCGAGCGCTCGATCGGAATCGGCGCGTTCTTGTCGAGCAGCTTCTCGGCGAAGCCGCCCGCGGTCTGGATCGCGAGCGTCGACGGATTGACGTCGAGCAACACCGGTCGCACGAGCGCGGTCTGCGGCTTGCCGCCGCCGTAGATCAGCGGCGAGTGGGCATCGGTGAGCACGGCATCGCGCGCGCCCATGCCGGTGCCCGCGGTGATCGAGCCGGACAGCGAGCCGGCCTGGATCGCGGCGCCTTGTGCGACGACCTCGTCGGGATTGATCGAGACGTTCGGCTGCCTGCGGAACACTTCGGCGAGGCGCTGGCGCACCGCCGGAATTCGCGTCGAGCCGCCGACGCACAGGATGTCGCTGATCGCGCTCGCCGGCAGGTTCGCTTGCGCGAGGACCTGCTTGGTCACCTCGATCGTGCGGTTGAGATAGCCATTGATCAGCTCCTCGAACTGCACGCGCGTGAGCGAGAACGGCAGCGAGCCGACCTGACCGTTCGGCAGATCGATGCCGTCGATCTCGCCTTCGGCCGCATCGGCGTCGGAGAGGTGACACTTGATCGCCTCGGCGCCCATCATCAACTTCATCATCAGCACCGCGTTCGGGCGCGGATCGAAGTCGAGGACGCGGGTGCACTCGGCGGCGAGCACCTCGGCGAGCGCGCGATCGAGATCATCGCCACCGAGGAAGAAATCGCCGTCGGAGGCGAGGACCTCGAACACTTCACCGTCGATCTTGAGGATCGAGACGTCGAACGTGCCACCACCGAAATCGAACACCGTGATCAGCTGATCTTTGTTGTGGCCAAAGCCGTACGCGAGCGCGGCCGCGGTCGGCTCGTTGATCAAGCGCGTGACGTTGAGCCCGGCGAGCCGACCGGCTTCCTTCGTCGCGGTGCGCTGCGCGTCGGTGAAGTTCGCAGGTACGGTCACGACCGCATCGGCGATCGCTGTACCGAGCTGCCGTTCGGCGCAGCGCTTGAGATACTGCAGCACGTGCGCCGAGACCTCCGGCATAGTCATCCGGCGATCGCGGACCGTGACGATCGGCTGTTGGTTCGGACCTTCGGTGACCTTGTAGCGAATCCCGGTCAACGCGAGCTGGACCAGCGGTGCGCGGATGTTCTGGCCGATGAACCGCTTCGCCGAGTGGATGACGTTGCCGGGCTCGGTCAGGCGGTAGCGCTTGGCGTCGGCGCCGACGACCACCCCACCACTTCCGGGGAACGCGACCACGGACGGATGGATGCGCTCGGCGCGCGAGCCGAGGACGAACTCGACACCCGTTGGCGTGGCCACAGCGGCGCACGAGTTCGTGGTCCCGAGATCTATACCGAGCGCGATCGCCATGGCGACCGAAACGGTATCCCAAGTCCCGAGATGTGCCTAGAAATCGACCACCCGAGTGGGATATCCCTCGGGCCTCTTCAAAACAGACGCGTCACTCGAGCGCCGGGTTAGCGGTACCGTGTCTCCTTGTGGCCTGCGCACCTCATGACGCTGCTGCGGATCCCGCTCGGGATCTGGATCGGTTTCGCGTATGGCGAGACCGGCCTCGTGATCGCGTTGATCAGTGCGGCGGCGGTGAGTGATGCCGCCGATGGCACGCTCGCGCGCTCGTTGAAGCGCCGCGGCAGGAGCACGCTGGATATCGGCGGCTGGCTCGATCCGCTCGCCGACAAGATCTTCGTCGTCGCGGTATTGATCTCGATCGCTGTCCACACCCACTCGATCCTGGTGATCGTGTTGATCGGAGCGCGCGAGCTGTTGTTGGTCCCGCTCATCGCGATCTACGTCGCGACCCGCCGCGATCGCCCGGCACTGCATGCCGACTGGTTCGGCAAGATCGCGACGATCGCGCAGTTCGTTGCGCTCGCAATCGCGGTGGCGCATCCGGCGTGGGCCTTGCCGGCCGCGATCGTGACGGCCACGGTTGGCTTACTCGCCGTCGCACATTACGTAGTCACGCTCAGCGGAGTTGCTGCGCATAAAGAGCCGTGAGTAACCCCGACTGGGCCGGGTGCCAACCGGTGAACTTCTGGGTCAGCTCCGACGACGCGACGATGTGAGCGCGGCGACCATCGCGATTCGGTGACGAGGCGATCACCGATCGCGGTCGCGAGCTCTCGAAGCGGCACGCCTTGCTCGGCGACACCGTGCATCACGGAGCCAGCGGGCACCTTCTTGGGCCGTCCAGGCGGCACTGCGCGACGGCATCCCGGCGCAGCTCGTCACGGCACTGCGCGACCAGCTTGGCAGGCGCGGCTTCACCGACGTCTCGATCAATGCGACCAAAAACAGCGTGACCGTGAAGGTCAATGCCGCGCCGACGAACTAAGCTCCGCGCGTGGAGCAGAGTCTCGAACAGCACGTACTCGAGCGTCTCGGTAAAGAGCGAGACGCTCGCATCATCGAGCTGAAGATCGATGGTGGATACCTTCGAGACCGCGCGTCGTGGTGGGACAAGAAGACCTGGAACAAGTCGTTGAGCGACATCGGAGTGGCCGTGAGAGCGGCAGTCGCGACGCGGCCGAGCATCGAGCTCGTCGTGCTCCAGTTTCCGGATCGCCGCGACGGTAACGGCGAAGCATTCCTGATCCGGATCCGCGACAAGCAGACCTAGCCTGCGAGCCGGCATGCGCGCCGTGGTCGGGCGTGGCTGCGGCGCGCCCTGCCACTCCGAGAAGTAGTAGGTGATCTATCGCTCGGCAGCCACCGGATCGAAGTGGCCCGTGACGATCAGTGTCGCGCCGATGGAGACGTAGTGGGCGTTGCGCCCGTGCCGCAAGACATCGAGCTGCCCTGCAAGGCCAGTCACGCGGAACGCGGTGTGTGTTCCCGGCAAGCCACGAGGATCAGCGCGCAATCGAGGGCCTTCAAGGCTGCATCGGCAACTCAGAACCGCGCACCGAACCGGGCCGGGTACGTTAGTTAGTTAGTTAGTTAGTTAGTTAACGTACTCGACGGAGATGACCTCGACGTCGTCGCCATTTGGCAGCGTCGCGGTATCGCCAGCTCGAGCTCCGAACAGCGCCTCGGCGAGGGACGATTGCCAGCCGAGCGCGCCGCTCCTCGGATCGGCCTCGATGGCGCCGACGATGCGATAGGTCGTGCGCTTGCCGGCTTCGTTCTCGATCACGATCGTCGCGCCGATGCCCGCGACGTCGCGATCGGTGGGCTCGTGGATCTGGGCGGTTGCGAGGTGCGCGGCGAGCTCGCGGATCCGATCCGGATCGCGGCACGCTTCGAGCTCGGCGCGCGCGGCGGCGAGGCCGGTCGCGGTCACGAAGTTGAGCTCTGGCACCGGGATGCCGCGCTTGCGCACCGGCTCCTCCGGGACCTCCGCGTCTTCCTTCGTGAACGCTTTACTCACACCCCGACGCTAGCAGGAATTTTGAAATAGCCGCGCCACTCGTGCCGTTGTCCCGATCCAGGAGGCAACCCATGCGCATGTCTACGCTCGTCTTCGCTCTCGTGGTCGCGACCGGCACGACGGCACTCGCCGAGGACTCGAAACCCGATAACCACGCAGAGCTGCGCCGCGCGCTCGGCGAGCAGCGCAAGGTCAACCTGGCGCGCTTCCACGACTACCGGCGCGCGAAGGTCTATCCGCACGACTGGGATACGCCCGATGGCAAACTGCAGATGGTCAATGTCTGGCGCGATCCGCAGGCTCATCTGTGCGCCGTGGCCACGCTGGTCCATCTCGACGGCAAGGACGCGATGGTCGAGACGATCGCGAAGGATCAGAACTCGATCCAGACGGCGAACCTGACCGACGGGCCGCTCGTCGACTGGATCATGACCTCGGGCTTCACGCAGGAAGAGGTCGTGATGATCCAGGCGCCTACCGAGGCCGATGTCGAGATGATGGAAGCGCAGGAACGCGCGGAAAAGCGCCGGATCAAGCGCTGGCTCGCGCGCGAAGACAATCGGCTCGCGAGTGTCTACAAGACGATCGAGACCACGCTCGAGACGGGTCGGATCGCGGACGCTGGACTCGATCTCGCGACGGCACGCCTCGCGCAGCATCCGGAGCTCGCCGCCGCGTTGCTCGCGACGTATCCCGCAAAGAACTAGACGACATCGCGACGCGGCAAGTGATCTGACGCGCGCACCTGGTCGAGGAACTCATCGGTCGACCGTACTTGGTGCAAACGACGAACGCCTCGCGGCCGGCATCGTGGAGAAAGTCGCCGAGCAGCTCCTCGGCGTGGCCATCGAGATAGGCGTTCGACGTGTCGAAGAACGTGCCACCGGCGTCGGCGTAGCGCGCCAAGATGCGGGCTCGGCGA
>JAYWCI010000020.1:0-6376 GCA_043780895.1 Kofleriaceae bacterium
GGGGAGCTGCGACGACCTCGATCCGAGCCGAACGAGCGCTACATGACATGAGCGAGGAACTGTGCAAGCTGCGCGAGCGCGTCGTCAGTGTAGTGACCAAGAAACGTACCCCATCGCGGACCACGAATCGTCTCGCCCATCGCGACCGGCCGTCCTTCTGCGCCAGCACGCGCTGGTCCTGTTCGCGCGTCAGGCTGGAGCTACCGCTGCAGGAGGCGAGGCATGACGCAACGACCGTTGTATCTGCCCACAACGTGATCCCCGCTCTGACGTGGTGGAACAAGCGTGCTGGCAACGGCGCCAGCCGTCGCGAGTCCGAGCTCGCGTGCCCGACGTCTCCTCGATCGGGAACGAGTCGGCTCGCGACGAAGCCGCTCGAAAAAGGCGGCTACCGGCGACTTGCCGACGATGTCGAGGTCTCGACGTTTCGCCAAGACGTGAACGCGCACAACCAACAAACCACGCGTGCCCGGAACGCTTCGCCGACTTGAGTACTTACAGCGAATAGCCGGCGCGCTGGATCCGTGGGGACACGAATACAAGTTGCTGTGCGGTGCAGCGCTTCCGAAAGCGGCGACGGGAATCGGCGTGATGTCCGTCGGCCGTGACGGAACCGCGGGTACCAAGGACGACATCGAATCGTGGGACACGTCGCGCATCACGCGCGAGTGAAACCGACGTTCGCCCGCTGACAACAGCGTCGTCCAATCGCATGTGTTAAGAAGCTCCAAGGGGTGCGGCTTAGAGTTGATCTCCACGCAGTCGATCAACGCTTTACAGCCATTAGCTGGATGCGCTCCGCCATCGTCGACATCCCCATCGCTTTGCGACGCGCATCCACGCCCGCTTCGTCCTCGATCGGGAAAGGCTCCTTGCTGTTCTTGAACTGGGTCCCGTAGAGCTGCTTGCCGGTATCGGCCACCGCGACACGGTCGTAAAGGAATGCATAGTCGGCCGGTTCGACATCGCCGCGTTGGACCATCGGCTTCATCCGCGCCAGGATGTCGCGTTGTAGTTCGCGGTCGCGATCCGCATGCTGGGCGAGAAGCCATGCAGCGTGGACGCCATCGTCACCGATCAGCGTCTTCCCTGGCCATCCATATCGCGCGATCATCTCCTTGAGAGCGGCCGTATCCTTTTGGTCGACCGCCTCGACCTCGAGCTCGAGCGCATTCGCTATTTTGGGTTCGGTTGCTTCTAACCATGCGTTCCGCGCACGTTGATCTTCCGCAGTGAGCGCTAGTATCTGCCGCCGCAGCTCCGGTGCCTTCAGAGCTCGCTGCCACACCTCGATGCGTTCCGCGAGTTTCGCGAGCAACGCCGGCCATCGCGCATCGGCTCTGGCCGCCGCAAGATCCGCATCGACTTGCCATTGTGCTGGGTCGTGCCACGACGCCTCGATCGACGCGTCCAACGCGGCAAATGCGGCATCGAGGCGTCCGTCTTCCGCCAAACAGGTTGCGGCGGAGTAGTAGAACTCTCCGTGCTTCGACGGTGGACCTGACCGGGCGAGGGTCATGTACTGGTCGGCGCACGTCTTCCACCGCTTGGTGAAGTAAGCGATGTCCGCCGTCGTCTCGGTGATCGTCGAAGGTGACGCTACTAGCTTCGGATTCGGTTTTGTCGGGGCAGGCGTACTGCTGCACGCGCAGACCGCGATCAACACGGTCATAGATCGACGCATGGAGACTTAGCCTTTCTCGGCAGAAACGGCGACAGGGACAGCGCGGTGTCGAGGTTCGTGCAAAGCGCTGACACCGAGAATGTGCGTGCAGCCCCTCGCGGTCGCCGGCGCCCCCGATCCGGGTCGGCTTCCGATCGATTCATCCATGCCTACTCCCTCCGGACGACATCCAACGCGCAATCGCATCGATGCGTCCGTCTTTGTTTCGTGACTGCGAATCCACCACATCTGGACGGTTGCTCGGTGCGTTGGGGTCGTTCCGGATGAGATCTTCCCAACGTACATCGAGCTTCGTATTGGGGAGTGCGCGTTCGAGGTCTGCCTTTATCGCATCCACCTCGTCTCGCGGTCGCCTGCCAAGGTCAGTCACCTCGATCGATTCGAGGTGTCGAAACGATCCAGCCCGACTGAGAAGCTCTCGGAGCACCGCGTATGTGGTCATCCCCAGCGAAAGATGCAGCCTTCGTAACTGGACGAGTGCCGGGCACGACTCGAGCAACCCGAGTTCGCGACCTTCGCTGAGCGTGCGAAGGTCGCGCGCCGAGCTCATGCTTCCGCTCAGCTTCAACTCCACGAGACTCGGGGGAGCGCGGTGCAAGATCGAGCGCGACGCGGTGAAGAGCTCAGAGCTCAAGGGGGCCGCTTCCCGATCGGAGACCTCTGAGAATTCAAACATTTGCCAGGTGAGCGACTCGAGGTTTGGAAGCTTGAAGTTGCCGCTCGAGAGTGCAGGACATGACCGCGCATCCGTAACCAGGTGCCGAAGCTGATCGTGCTCGATGCGCTCATCGCTAAGCACACGGACCGTCATGCTGCCGAGAACGAGTGACCTCAGCCGCGGAAGCTTGCGTCCGATCTCCTGCAATCCCGACCCGAGGTCGGTTGCATGCAGCTTGGTGATCGTGGGTCGTTCGGTGGCGAGCACGGCTTGCCACAACGGAACGGTCTCCGTGATCGGATGACCAATTCCGAGATTCGAGAGCAACGCAGTATGGGGGTCGGCGAACAGCGCATCGATCGTCTCGAACGTCGGAGGATCGTCCATCGCGCCGATGAGTGCGGCCGAGACGATGAACCCTCGCCACCATCCGAAGTTTAGAAGGTGAGCCTGCTCGTTCAAACGCGCGGTGAGCAGACCCTCTTCGGGAATGAGCCGACGGCGAGAGACCTCCTCGCCGCCTTCCAGCGCCAGCCGGATCCACTCACCTCGGCGGTCACGGCGCTCGAGCAGCCAATCGCGATACGCGAGCCACGGCTCGACCGTCTTCGGAGCAGCCACGATCGCGGCGATGAATGCTGCCTCCACCTCTCCTACCCTACCTCAGGCCGCAGCGGCATTCGTGTGCGATCAACGAGGTGACCACACCCATTCGGAAAGGGATCGGCACCGGTCACCTTCAACGTTTCTTACCACCATCCAAGAGGATGAGACCTCGTCCGTGATCTTTGCAATGTCCAACATCGAAGCGTCGGATGCGATAGAAATATCAGAGTTCCAACCGTCGGCAAAGACGACCGGCTGCACCGACGCTACGCAACACAGATCTACCAACCGCGGTCGTCGCGTTGCCCTCGAGTCGAGAATGGACAAACGGTCTCGCGTCTCGGCAGGTCGATCCGGATCGGACTGGTGTGGCCAGCTGCCAAGCGCGAACAACAGATAGCCGCGAATGTCGGCGCCATGCTTGTCGAATGGATCGTCGGACGCGAGGCACGCTAGGAGATACGCCGGAAGATAAGCGTGGAACGCCTGTGGGCTCAGCGTCGCGAGCGACTCGCGGTGATAGAAAAGGACTTCGATCGGGACCGCGTCCCACTTTCGTCCAACGAGCGCAGCGGCCACTTCATACAATCGTCGCCGGTATATTTGGGCAGACGCATCTGCTCTACCCGCCGGGATCTCGACGTTGTCTCCTTCATGTAGTCGAGGACTTCTTTACAGCTGTCTGATCCGCGTTGCCGATTCAGCTGGAGTGCCCTGATCGCCGGCTGCATCATTCTGCGGCACCATCCGCCGGTGCGAGCGTGGTAATAAGCCGCGATGCGATTCTGGTGGGCATGTGTCGCGCTCCTCATGTGCGCGCGGGTCGTCACGGCTGACGACGAATCTGACAGAAACGGTTACATCCGGGACATCGACGATAAGGTCGGTCGGATCGCCGACAAGCTGTCGTCCGGCTATCTCGACGACGCTGCCAGCTACGCGCGCGAGGTGAAGGATCTGGTCTCGCGGCTGTCGAACGTCAAGGGCAGCGACTCGCGGGCCAACGACATCGTCTCGAACTATCCGAGCATCATCGATCAATACAATGCGGCCGGTCAGTACCTCCGACGTGCGCAGGACATGCAGCCGCTTGCGAAGGAGATCTACGAGCGCTGCAACGCCGACGAGGTTGACCTCCAGACATTCGTGCGTACGTACGTCGGTACGCCCGACAAGTTTGACGAGGGGCTCCAACGTCTCCCCGATAAGGCGAAGGACTTCGCGAGCAAGGGCAGCAGCAAGTACGACAAGCTCCGCGACTACGATCGCCCGATCCAGGAGGCCGGCAACTACGCGCGATTCTCGTCAAGCAAGGACAAATGGTCCGACGTGTCGTCGCGGTTCGGCGACCTCCAGCAGAAGGTCATCAACAACTTCCGCGAGACCTACAACCGTGCCGAGGCCTCGTGCAAGCGGTTGATGCTCGGCGAGCGCCACCCCGATGTGGACAAGGCGCTGAACGACATGCGCGGCTACACCGGCAACACAAAGCAAACGGTGACCCAGTTGAAGAAGGACTACAACGAGTGGGTTCGCGGCGTGAAGAAGCTGCGCGAGTTCACGGACAAGGACCGCGACGAGATCCGCGACAAGATGTGCCGCGCCGGCTACTACGAGATGCAGGCGCGAGTCACCGAGGTTGCGGATCGCTGGGCGAGCCAGATCTCGAGCCAGTACGGCACGCTGCTCGGTCAGTCGGACCGGCTGATGTCACGCGCGAGCGAGGACCGGCTGAAGAACTTCAAGGGCTCGGGGCAGGTACGCGAAGGGCTGCGGTGGAACCGAGAGAACCTCGACAAGCTGAAGAACTACGAGCTCCAGGGCAGTAACAACCCGAAGATTCGCACCAAGATCGAGTACGGCAAGAAGATGCATGACGACAAGGAGTCGAGCCTGTGCGGCAGCAGTCCGCACTATGCAGAGTTCGAGATCTCGAGCTCGTACTGCAGCAATAGCATCCGGCCTGGCTCCGGGTGCCGCGCCGACTGCGTGCGAATCTCCGACGGCGAGTGCATGGTCATCGAGGTCAAGCGAACAACCCCGATGCGATCTCCGAAGGTGACAACCAGCGCAACGCGTACGCACAGGGCATTCGCGAGTGGTACGGCAGGAATGCGAACGAGCTACTCGGGAAGTATCCCAACGTGAAGCAGTGCGTGAAGGACGGCAAGATCGTGGTCGTGAGTCGGATCGAAACCTACGACTTTTGCCCGAGCCAATCGGAGCTGAAGAACGACCTGCAGGATGCTTCGTCCGAGATTTCGGAGTCCGCTGAATGACCTATCTCGCGCTTCAGTTCCTTCACGGTCAGTCACTCGGAGCGGAGACCGCGCGACTCGAGGAGCTCGCACAACTGGTGTCCGACCCGCGGTGGGGCGTGAAGTTCAAGCTGCTCTCGGTCGGGCACGTGCCTGGTCGACCTCCCGAGCCACTCATGCGTGGGCCGGTGGCGGCGAACGACCTGGCCGAGAAGGCGCGTATCGCGTTCCTCGCGCCGAATATCCAAACCGTGCTGTTCAGCGTCAGCAAGCAGGAGACGAGTGACACCGCAGTGTACTACGTGCACACCGGACGGTTTGACTACAAAGCCGACTCGAGCTGGGGCAACACGCGGTGGCTGGTGCACGGTGATGCTGCAGCATGGGTCTCGCTGCAGCATGACATCGTTGAGGCCGCAGGTGCCGAGCATGCGGTGATCGTCGCCGCCGAAGCGAGTGATGTCGCCAGCGTCGACGTGTGGCTCTCGAACCGTTTCAACAACGGCGTCTCGGTCCATCCCAACCCCGGCGAGATCGACCGTTACGCGCGAGTGAGTCCGCAGCTCGGTGACGCATACCTGCGCGCACCATGCTGGGGCACTTATTTATCGCCGCGTCATCTGGATGCGATCGGCGGACGCGCGAAGGTTGTCGCGGAGGTCCAGCCTGCAAGCGTGCGAGAGATCGGGCAGCTCACGTACTTTCAGCTTTCCGAGCGCGTCGAGGATGCGCTGTCACCGGCGACCGAAACAAAGCGCATGAAGTTCGAGGCACTCGTCGCGCCACTGCTACCGCCGAGGTGATCACTCGCCACACCGAACGCGCTCTCTGATCGCGCGACTCGTTCCCCAGGTTTCTCGACGACGATTCGGATTCCGGAAACGATTCGCTATCTCAAGCCTTTGAATTTTCAGGGCGCATCTAAAATTGCTTGACGTCAATTACATCCACCCAACGGCGGGGAGATGTAATTGTCGCTCAGCATAAAATCGCACTCTAGAGGTCAGGGGTTCGATCCCCCCTAATCTCCACCGGGAAAACAGAGACGCCGCGTAGAGATACGCGGCGTCTTCGTTTCGGCCGATCGCCGCAATCGTTCCGCAGTTCTAGCCGTCGCCTCGCAGTCCAGCCTGTTGCAAGCGAACACCCGCTACATGACAGGCGCAAGGA
>JAYWCI010000021.1:0-5749 GCA_043780895.1 Kofleriaceae bacterium
ATCGGCCTTGCCGTCGCGCCCCCAGAAGCCACTACCTCCGCCGATCCTCATGTGTGACTCCAGCTACCGTGATCGGGTCGATCGATCGCGAGCATGTGAATGGTGATGATCATCGGTCGAAGGGAGTGATCGAGTCGGTCCAATCGGCGAGCGTCACCGGCCGGCCGAGGCTGACGAGCCCGGTCGCCTTCGCACACAACATGCCCTTCTCGAGCTCCGGGTCGAGGGCGCGCGAGGCCATGCGAAACCACTCGGGCTTCGGGAGGGTCAAGACTTCGACCCAGAGGTTGCCGCCGCCGCTGACCTCGAGGGTCTCGCCGATCACGGACCCCGTAGTCGGCCCGCCGAGGAAGATGCACGCGACCGCGACATCCCAGGCCGTGCCGGCGCGGCGCAGCGGGTTGCCATCCGGGTAGCGCGCCGCGACCTGCATCACGTTGAAGGCGTACCTCCGAGCTCGGCGGGCACTGTGAGCCCGAGCATGCCGGCGGCGCCGACTCTCGGCATCGCGGTCTCGGGCCACCACTCCTCGGCATCCATCCGAGGCGCGAGGGGCGCGAGCTCCCGGCGCACAAACTTGTCCGCGGCGTCGAGCACCTCTTGCTGCGATGCGTCGAGCTTCCAGGTCACGATCGAAGTCTTGTCGAGACCATCTCATTTGTAAAGCGTCGTCGATAGCAGTTCATCTAACGCAGCGCGAACGCCGCGCGCGTCGATAGCGGGAATGCACGCGCGTGGCACCCGGTTCGCTCTACCAGCAGCGTGTTCCACGATCTCGCCACCGAATTGCATGCGCTGCGCGCGGACACGCCCGGCGAGCGGTTTCGCCGCCACTACGAACGCTCGCAGATGCACTCGCACGCGCGTCGCATCGCGGGTGCGCTCGTCGGCATCCTCCTCGTCGCAGCGGGCCTCGTGATGCTGGTCATTCCCGGGCCTGGGATCCTCACCGCGATCTTCGGGCTCGCGCTACTCAGCAGCCAATCTCGTTGGCTTGCGAGCGGGATGGATCGCGCCGAGCCCGCGGTGCGTCGCTGGGCTCGTGGGATGCGGCGTCGTACGCGCCGGCTGTTTCGCCGATTCCGTAGACCGACTTGAAGTCGGCCATGATCGCGGCGAACGGGAGCTCGTCGAACAAGCCGCGGTCGGCCTTGTGCTCCATGTACGCACGGCCCCGGCACCCGACGACGTAGGCTTCGCGCGCTCCGGGTACTGCTTCGAGCTTGGCGAGCGAATCAACGCGGCCAGCGACAGCGGAAGATGCTGCCACCACCAGGGTGATCTTCGACGCAGATCTCGCCGCCATGCGCCGCGAGGGCGAGCCTGCAGAACGCGAGGCCTACGCCGCGGCTCGTGCGCGAGTTGCGCGTGTTCGGATCGCGATCGATGCGCGTGTAGAGCTCGAAGATCTTCTGCTTGAACTCGTCGGGGACGCCGGGGCCGCGGTCGGCAACCGTGATCTCGATCTCGGTCTCGCGACACTCACCGCGTAGCATGATCTGGGTATCCGGCGGCGCGTACTTCGAGCAGTTATCGAGGAGGTTCTGGAGCGTACGCCCGAGCAGATCGGAATCGCCCTGCGCACCGCTACCGACGGCCTCGCAGCGCAGCTCTTGATTGCGATCCTTGAGCAGGGGCTGGGCCCGCTCCGCGATCTCTGCGAAGAAGCTCGTCAGGTCGAGCGGTTTGATCTGGGCCTGGAGCTGACCGTCTTCGCTCTTTCCGACATCGAGCAGGTCGAGCACCATGCGATGCATCGCATCGGCCGCGCGCTCGATGAACGAGGCGTGCTCGAGCAGCGCCTCGGGCTTGTCGAGATCCTCGGCGACGTACTTCGAGCTCAACATGATCACGGTGAGCGGCGTCTTGAGATCGTGGACGAGCGCGGCCGAGAGCTGGGCCTTGCTCTGATCGAGCTCGCGCAGGCGTTCGATCAAGGTCTCGCGGACACCGGCGAGGTCGTAGGCTGCTTCGCGGCTCTCCGCGAGCATCGCCTCGAGCTGCGCGGCACGCGTGACATCGCGAGATTGCAACAAGACCCCCGCGACCTCTGGATCTCCGACGAGGTTCTTCGCCACGGTCTCGAACATCCGCCACGAGCCATCGGCATGGAGCACGCGATGCGTGAGCCGCGCGTCCTCCCCGCGCAGCACGCACGCGACGGCGTCCGCAAGCTCGGCCGCATCGTCGAGATGTACGCGCGCTGCGATCGACGTGCCCTCGAGGCTCGGCAGGCCCAGCAGCTCCGAACACGAGGGGCTGATCCAGCGGACCATACCGGTGGCATCGACGATCGTCATGAGATCGATCGAGTAGCGCGCGAGGTTCTGGGTCATGGTGGTGATGCTTCCTTTACCGCGGCGGCAATCTGCTCGACCACGTCCGACGAGATGCCGACGATCGACGATCCACTCTGGATGATGACGTCGAGTTGGTCCGCATCGAAGGGCCCGGTCGTGAACCCGACCTGCTTCGCGATCGCGTTCGCCGTCTTGACGACATTCGCGATCGACTGGCGCTCGCTGATATCGAATTCTCGTTCGCGACCGACCAGGATCGTCGGTGGCAGCTTCCACGCTTTGCCGACGAGCTGCGCCGCTTCGTGATGGATGTCGCCGATCACCCGATTCCACATCGTGAGATCGAGCCAGCTCGTGAGGCCGGGAGCGACCTTGCGCGAGGTCTCGAGCAGCATCGCGGCGACGACCGGCTTGCCGATGTCGTGCAGCAGCCCCGCGAGGTAGTACGCATCCGCATCGCGGCGACCGACGTAGCTCGCGAGGTCGCGCGCCAACCGTGCGACCGCGACGGAGTGGTCCCAGATCTTGCGATTTGCCTCGGCGAATGGGCCCGTCGCATCGAACACCTTGCGTGCGGCGTACTCGAGGATGATGACCTCGAGCCGCGAGGAGCCGAGGCGCAGCACGGCTTGCTCGAGCTTCGTCACGCCTTGCCCGTGGATCGCCGCATTCGCGGTCCTCAGGACGAGCGCCGCGATCATCGGCTCGCGTTCGATCTCCTTGATCAGGACCCGGTGATCGAAGTCGTCGGCCCGCATGATATCGAGGCAACGCATCGCACCGATGCCGATCGCCGGCACTTCGACGCGACCAGCCACGACGCGCGCGAGGACGAGGCGTTCGATCTCGGCGACGAGCTTCTTGTCGGGGAGGGCCACGAGTTACGACGCTTGAGCGACTCGTTCGGCGAGGCCCGCAACCAGCCGCTCGATCACCGAATCGTCCGCACCCACCATGGAGCGGCCGATCATGATCAACGCGTCGATCTCTGTTGCATCGATGGGGCCCGTCGTGAACCCTTCGCGCTTCGCGAGCGCATTCGCGAACCGCACCACGTTCGCCGCACCGCCGCGATTGTTGGTATCGTATTCGCTGCAATCGCGGATGCCCGCGGTCACTTCATCGGGGAGCTTCCACTCGAGCGCCAGCGCGGTTCCGACCTTGCGGTGGCTCGCCTCGATCGTCGAGGTCCAGATGCTGACGTCGAGCCAGCCAGGCTTGTCCTTCGACAGCTTCTTCTCGGCTTCGAGCAGCATGGCTACCAGCACCGGCTTACCGACATCGTGCAGGAGGCCCGCGAGGTAGCAGGTATCGCTGTTCGCGCCGGAGGTCAGCGCAGCGATATCACGCGCGAGCACGGCGACGGCCACGGAGTGCTCCCAGACCTTCTTCGTCGCCGCCTGGATGCGCTTGTCGTTCGAGCAAAATAGCTCGCGCGTCATGAACTCGACGAGCAGTGACTCGAGCTTCTGGACGCCGAGCGCGGAAACCGCTTGATCGAGCGTCTTGACGCTGCCACCAGCATTCGCCGCGGACATCGACTGGCGCAAGATCGAAGCTGCGAGCAGCGGTTCACGCTCGATATCGGTCGTGAACTTCTTCTGTGAAAACTTGGGGTCGCGAAGCGTGACGAGGCACTTCTGCGCGATTTCGGGCATCACCGGCAGCACGAGCCGGTTCGACGCGATGCGCCCGAGCACGATCCGCGAGAGCTCGCCACCCAACTTTTCGTTGTTATCGCCACTACCGGTCGGGGCCACCATCAGGCTGCCTTGGCCTCGTTGACCGTGGCGAAGAACGGCAACGAGGCGGTCTCGACGAGCTGGCGGAGCGCTTTCTTGGCTTCGGGTTGGCCGACGATGCGGAGCGCGATGCCGAATTTCTTCGCTTCGGCATCCATGTCGAGCACGAGGCGCGGGAGCTTGTCGTTGTGCATCGGCATCTTCGAGAGATCGATGATCGAGCGCTTCGCTTCGCTGGTCAGCATGACCACCGGCGTCCTATTGCCGGCGCCGCGCAGCTTCTCGAGCATCGTCGGGCCGTCCATGACAGGCATGGTGACGTCGAGCAGGATCAAGTCGACCGAGAGTTCCTCGAGCTTTGCGAGACCTTGCTGGCCATCCTCGGCTTGTTCGAACTCGAATCCGAGCTCACCCAAAGTCTTGTTGATGATGCTGCGAATGGTGCTGGAATCATCGACGGTCAAATTGCTCGGCATATCCCCGAATCCCTTCCCTCAAGCATACTGGCGACGAGCGAGACCACGATCGTGACCTTGTCGCTGTCGAGAACGTGATGTGTCCAGGCAACTGGACTGGTGAGCAACGGTTCGCCGTCGATCACGCGTGACAAGCCGAGCGCTTGATCGAGGTGCAGCTCGCCTTTGATCTGGCCGGCCGTCATGTTGACGAGCTCCCGCATGAACTCATCGATCATCGCGAGATCGAGATCGCCTTCATCGATCCTCAGCATGGCGACGGCGAGCGTGGCGCAGGCTTGACGATCCGAGCACATCGCGATGGTCACCGGCATGGAGCCCGGGATGCTGAGCATCGCGGTGCGCCACAAGATCAGCGTCGGCGCTACCTGTGGTGATGGCAAGAAGGTCCTGCCGATCATCGTGTTGGTGACCCGCAGAGAGACGTCGCAATGCGGTCGGTAGGAAGCATTCGCGGAACCAATGGCTAAATCGTCCGTCACGAGCTGGTGTTGAGGTCCGGTCGAACGTCCCACATGTCGGACCGAGATCGCGGCTAGCCCTTCACATGGCCCTTTTGAGGCCGAAGACACCTTTGGGTAGTGGGCATGGGTGCCGACGAAGAAATCCTCCAGGAATTCCTGGTCGAAGGTAAAGAGAACCTCGCCCCAAGCTGCAGAGCCTGGCGCACATCGCAGAGGACCTCCTCTCCAAGGTGCGTGACGGCGAGTCCGGTGCGCCGGTCGCGATCGGCGTGTCGACGGGTGGGCCGCCGGCGCTGCAGACCCTGCTTGCCGCGATTCCCGCGACCTTCCCGGTGCCGATCTTCATCGTCCAGCACATGCCGGTGATGCTCTCCGGGCTCGCGTGCGAACAGGGCTTCTCGACGCTCGAACCGCTCGTCGATCAACTCCGCCACGCGCCGTATGGCGAGCTGCATCGCCGCGTCGTCGAGGCACTCACCACGAACGAGACCAGCTTCTTTCGCGATCAGCTGCCGTTCGAGACGTTACGCATGCTCACGCGCACCAAGCTCGGCGTCTAGTTCGGTAGCGCTCGCAGCGCCCAGGCGCGATCGATCACGAGCTCGCTTGGGGGCTCTCGCTGAACGAACTCGACATACTCCGCGCGCGGCGTTGCGAGCCCGCGAATCACGCGATCGAGCACCACCCAGTGAAGCTCGGCGTCATCGGCGCGATCGAAGAGGACCACGCGATCGTCGATCCCGATCTTGAGCATCTCGACTCCCCAG
>JAYWCI010000022.1:0-7680 GCA_043780895.1 Kofleriaceae bacterium
CGTGATGATCGTCGAGCGCTGCTCGTGGCGTCGGCTGATGATGTTGTAGAGGATGTCGGCGGCGCGCGAGTCACACGGCAAGTAGCCGAGTTCGTCGAGTTATGTGGAGCTGCACATAACTCGACGAGCTCGGCTACTTGCCGCTCGAGCGCGCCACGGCGGATCTGTTCTTTCAGCTCGTGGCCAAGCGCTACGAGCGCGGGAGCATCTTGCTCACGACCAATCAGCAGGTCACCGAATGGGGACACGTCTCGGCGACGAGACCATCGCTGCCGCGATCCTCGACCGGCTCCTGCATCAGTGCCACATCCTCACCATCAAAGGAGAGAGTTATCGACTGAAAGCGAAGAAGCGGACCGGCCTTCTGGGCCGAGACACCTGAACATCCGGGCGGACTACTTTTAGTGTCGTAACCGGACTATTTCCTGGAGTCGCTTGACAACGTCCTCCACACCCGAGGTCCCGATGCGCGGAAGTGTATGCGAAGAACTGCCACTGATTACACGCCTTTCGGACACGGGCACGTCCGCGAGCTTCAAGCCGTCCGGGCGATCCTCGACGCTCAGCCGGAGTTTGCGCGGTGGATGAAAATCGGATCTACTCGCGGGTGGTATCTCGGCCGACCGCGGCCGTGCATGCCTGCTCGTCTCATGCAACGTCGCCATCATCCGCTGTCTGGCTCGGTGGTGCGTTCACCCAGGTGATGTCGAGGCGTGCTTCGCGGCGGCGGTCGCGCTCGACAGTGGGCCAGTTCGGTGAGCACCTACGGGCGGACGGAAGATCTCGAGTGACGCTTTCCGACCGTGCGCCCAGCTCATCACACCGATACGACGCGAAGTCGTAGTTGTCGTCGACAGCCGGGTTCACTTCACAAGTCTCGCGCCGAGGTCGCGCTTCCCGGTTGGCTCGTTGCGATCGAGCGCTTCACGACCGAAGGGAAAAAGGCAGAACAAGCCGAACACGAATCAGGGCGTGCCCAAGGGGATGCTGACGATTTGCGACGTTCGCAGCGTCTCAGCGCACCAATCAGAATCGCAGATCAAATGTGCGTTGGCGTCGTCGCACTCGGCCCGCACTGCAGAAACATCCAGTTCCCATTGGTGCTGCTCCAGGGTACCAGGCACCAGCCGTTGTTCGTCGCCCAGATGCGGCCGGCGGCGAGGCCAGAGGAGAGGCACCACGCGTTACGGCTTTGTGCTGTCGGTCCGCGCTTGAACTTCTGGAGACGGTGCTGTGCAGCCGCTTCCCCGAGATCCGCGTCCCAGAAGGCAGCGTAGTTCGAACTGCCAGCACCTTGCATGTCGATAGTGTGCTCCTTGCAATGGGCGATAATCTGGGTTGCCTTGACAAGGGGCCGCACGGCGGTTGCGAGCTGGGTAACAATCTCGGCGAGCAGGTCAGCCGTGAGCAGATTCATGTCCTCTCCATTCCGATGAGTCCTCGATGCTATCCAGCGCCGTCAGTGAAGCGTACTCGATCGCGCATCACCTCGTCATCTGGATGCAGCTCGAGCTTCTACAGTAACTTTTACTCAGTGCTGGCCCATGTTCAACCGGCGGACCGGCGCCCAGCCCCCTGGAGAGAGTCTGTCGGGTCGTGAAGACTTCGCTATGCCGAGGGCGCTGGCCGACCGCGGCATAGTCGTGATCGACTGGGGCACTCGCGGTCCGAAGATTCGGCGAAGTCTCGCGGCTCGGAGCTCGAGTTTCGCCGCATCGCTGCGGGATTATCGTCGCGATGGTCATACAACGACGATGCTCGTCAGGCCGCTTTCAGCACGGCGCTTATACATGAGAAGCAATTCGGCGCTGCCGCGCCTACGAATGCGTCCAACGAGCGCTGGTCGTGCTCGATCGGACGGTAACACGCAGTGATCGTGCCGCAACCGTGATCGATCTCCACGCGATGGATGATGCCATCGTGGTCGCGCCACGCAGCATCCTCGCGCTGGAGCCCTCGAAGCACGACGCAGACGGACCCACCGCACGAGCAGACGATGTCGTTGTTGAGCCACGGTGGACTGAGCCACGTTTCCTCGTGGCCACAACGCCCGCAGTAGGCCCAGCCAAGAGAGGCGATTCTGCCGTTGGCTCGATGGCGTTCGTGGAAGCCCTCGAACTCCTGCTCGGAGAAGCGGCGTCGGTAGTAGAGGTGGCGCTTGCGCGTACCCTTCAGTCTGGCGAGACTTGGCATCGAGCATTGCTCCTGCGTCGCCGCCACGTCGACGACGAACTCTTGGCGGAACTCGTCGACGTGGGCGGTACAGTGTTTGGTGGCGGGTTACGGGAAGGGATGAGCTCCATGGGGGGGTGCGTGTGGCGCGAGTGCCGCCGCCGCACCTATTACATCTCGAAAGCACTGCGGCCGAACAGTGCGTGCATCGCGAGCATCATCGCGCCGGCTCGTTCGTGGGGAACGCGTCGACGGCTGGTCGGCCCCGAGATCTCCATCCCAGGCACGTCTGGCAGGACCAACCGAAGCCTAGAACCCAGCCGAGAACGTTCTTATTTTTTGAACACTTTTCGCAGCGAAGCCATTTGCGCATGCCACGAATGCACCCGTCGCCATCGGTGGTCACGAGCTGCAGCACGGTGCGATGACCTCCGACGACGATCTCGATTGATGTCAGCTCCCGGAACCGTCGAGGTTTGTAGGTCGCGCGAAGCTGGGCCACCGACACGCGAGGGACTTCATGGGCGAGCAGCATTGCGTCACCGATCTCCAATGATCGTGACATCGCCGATGGCGTTGACCGCGACGGAGACGGGGCGCATCGCCGAGCTGCACGACAGTCGGTGCTCCTCGAGCCAGCGCGCCAGGCGCCGGGATGTGCCCTCCAAGACCCGGCTCAACATGACTACAGCCGCGTCGTCGCGGCGCTCGACGGCCGCGGCGAGCGATAGCTCGAGGGTCTGCTGCTGCATACGACCAATGGTGATCATCCGGGCAGCCAGACGAATTCGGGCGTCGTGGCGCTCGCGATCGGTGCCTATGCCCAGCGACGTGGCCGCGTCGCTGGCGAGCCGCACCAGCTCGGGCGGAGCGTCGATGACGAACGCGCCGAGCGCATCCTGGTGCAGCCAATCCATGCCGAGCTTTGTGGCGCTGGCGGGCTCGCGCGCGGAAACCTGCGCTTGGTCTGCATCCGGGACGATGGTTATGCTCTGACTGATCACGGGCGTGTTCTGCACCGAGATAATGATAGGGCGGCGCCTCCAATTTTTCGCCCATCGTGCGGATGGCGTGCCCGGCCTGGCCCAGGAGTCCGGTCGGGTCCTGTGTCAGTCGGTAACTCGGTAGCTTGCTGGGATTCAAACGGCTGCAATCGTTCAGCTCTCCAAGTTACCGGTATTTGGAAGCGCCACTCAGGGTCCGTAGGAGAATGAATAGGAAGCGTCTCAGGCTCAGCTTCACACGTAGAGGGAGATCTAAGATCTGGTAACTTGGTAACTTGACCTGAGGTCTGAGTCGTTCTCGTCGAGGAACGGCGCGAACCGAGGCCGGTCGCTTGGTGGTGGGTGGCGGTAGTCCTGGTAGCTTGCGACACGTGGTCACGATGGGCCCAAGTCGGGCTCTACTTCCTTCACGAATACGTTCTCGGCGGGATAGCCCCCGACGCCACGAGTCCCGCCGTGACGTCGGTCGTTCTCCTTGGGGAACTCGTCGATCCCCAGCGCGTCCGGAATGAGGGAGACGTTGATCTCGACGGTGCGCGGAGTTGTGTTGCCGAGCTTGGCGCGGTGGTCGGCCTTAACGACGTAGCCGCCGCTCTTGATCTTCTCGTTGATGATTCGCTTGAGCGCCGGCATCCCGTTCGTGGCGTCCTTGCGCCCCGTCCTCGATCGCTTCTCGAGATAGACCTGGTGGCACGACGAAAGGTGGATGCACAGCTTGCCGGCTACGAACGCGTAGTGCGTCCCATCGACCAAATCTCCGGCTCGCGCATGCGTGGCGCACTCGGCAAGGAAGTCGTCGAACGCATCCTTCACGCCGTTGCATCCATCGAGCGTCTGGCTCAGGTACGTCTCTACCATCGTCTCGGTGTCGAGCGACAGCGTCACGCCGAGTGACGCTGCGAACTTGGTCAGCGTGTGCAGACCGAACACTTGAACCAGCAGGTTGTCGCGATGGCGTAGCGGAAGATCCTTCGTACGGTTCGCGAATGTCTCGACGATCTTGCGACACTGTTCCAACTCCGCAGCGACGTCCTGCTGCAACGAGAACTCGATGAACGGGGCGGCAAGTTGTTCCAGCGGCAACGCCGACACGGTCCGAAATGCTACCTGCCACTCCGGGTGGGACTCTAGGTCTTGCTTGTCCGGCCGTACAACGACGACCCGCTCGCGCAGCGCTGGATCATCGGAGACCTCCGCCTCGCCCGCCATGACCACGGGTGCGGTGAGTCGGTATTGCGCGACGCTCTGGTCACCGTGTCCCCGTTCTTCGATCTCACCGCCGTAGACCTGTCGCAGCAGGCGCTGGACTATCGCGACCTGGCGCGGCTCCATATCGCTGGGCTTGAATTCATCGAGAAACACCGGCACCGACGTCGTCGATGCGAGCAGCCTGATCAGCACGAACTTCGTACCGTTCACCGAGAACGGCTCCAGTTCGGTGATCCCGAACGCGCGGCTCACCTGCTGTAACAGGTTCGTCTTGCCTGCGCCTTTGGTGCCGGCAACGTTCAAGATCGGGAAGTGGCCGAGGATGCGACTGAGCTGAACCTTGAAGACGGCCGCCGCGTACCACGCCAGCACGAGCAAGATCACCGCTGGCGCGTTCATCTCCACGAGCTGTGGCAATGCCTGTCGCGCGAGCAGTCGCAGCTTTTTTTTGCCGACCACGGGATACGACAGCCGCTTCGCAAGACTGGCATGTGGAGTTACGCACAGTAGATCGGCGTCGACGTTAACTCCTCGCTTTGAGATCACGAGGTCGGGTGCGACCCATCGCGGATCCTTGTTCAGCTCGAAGTAGCCGATCGTGCTAGTGCCATTGACCGTCGGCATCTTGTGCTCTGACAGGTCCTTGGCGATGCTCTGAAGGTTTTCGTCAGTGCCCATGAACTGGAAGTCCGCGGTGCGAAGGTGCAGGAAGAAGCTCCGTTTCGATTGAAACGCCGTAGGTCCGAGGACGATCGTTGCCCTTGCCGCGTTGGTGGTGTTGACCAGTTCGACCTCCAGCGATTCGACTCCGTCATCACCCTTGACCCGCCGAATTGGTAGGATCAGGAACGTGGACACGATGTGGCGGCTCGCGACGTCCCTATATGCGCCGTCAATGGTTACGACCTCACCGCGAATCGTCGGTGCCTCGCTGATGTCGTCAGCTGCATCCCGCAGCACTTCGAGGCTGAGCCCGCACTTTGTTTTCAGAGCCTTGTAGAAGGCTTCTCGCACAATATTGCTGTGGCACGACAGCGCATCGAAGATAGGGCGCAACGTCGGTTCCATCTGTGCTGGGTCGATCTGCGCGGGCAAGCTCGCGATCATTTCGGTGATCTCGTTCGCAGTCTTGATCTCTCGTGGCTTGCTCAGAGCATCAACAGCCGCTTCCAAAGCGGTTCTTTGAGCGCTTCCGTTGGCGTCGTGCGCCTCGATGTCCGTATCGTCGTCGCTCATAGGCCCGTTCTCGCGACAAACCAGTCGTTGAGGTCCTTCTCGCCCGCCAAATCGAACCGCGTTGCCTCCATGCCGCGCAGCGACGCCTCGCGCATCGCCTCTGCCTCGGCATTCTCACCCGCATGGCTCGTGTCGCCGATGTGAGTGACGAGCAGCACCGGCAACTTGCGAAAACGCTCGCCGATCTTTGGATCGTCAGCGAGACGCGCCACCACCTGCGAGATCCGGCCGACGGAGTGCGCGCCGAGCACCAAGCTCTTCCCGCTGAAGACCGGCCTGCCGGGGAATGCGAGCCAGCTCTCGAACACGAGCAACGCCGTGAGGAAATCGATCACACCCTCGACGACTACGGTACGATCGTAGTCGTCGGAGGTCGCGAGCCGCCATGACTCGCCGAACGTACCCTCGGTCTTGTGGCCGGTGCCGACCAGAACCTTGGAAGCCGCCTGCGGCGTGACTTGGCGCCACGCGACCCCGACGATCGCGTTGCGCGGGAGCGGATCGCAGATCGTATTGAAGCTGTGGATCGGTGTCGCGGGAGAGCCATCGGCCTCGGCACGCAGGATGTGGGAGACATTGCCGGCGATACCGTCCTCAGCCTGCAAGAATGCCGCGAGGCCGCGTGTTGCAAGGTAGTCCGCGCAGCGACGGCGGCGCTGACTGTCGTTCCACCACCGCTGGTGAAGATCCCACCAGTGGTCCGTCGCGAGCTTTGTCGCCAGATCGCGCTTGACCACTGCTTCGGCAGCGTGCGCGGCCACCTTCTTCTCGCGCTCTGCGGCTCGCTTGGCGATGACGGCCGGATCTGGCGGTGGGCCGGGCGCGATGCCCGCGAGCATCGCGGCGGCGGCGACCGCGACAGCGAACGGCACGTCCTGCTTCGCCATGATGAACGTGAAGACGTCGCCGCCCTGGCCGCAGGTGTGGCACTTCCAGCGCGTGTCGTCGACGTAGATCGAGAACTGTGTCGGGTTCGAGCCGTCGCACAGCGGGCACGTGCCACGGTTGCCTTTGATGAAGATGTTCGCCTGCTCGAGAAGCTCAGAGACTGGGAGCGCGTCGCGGATTTCGTCGACGTCGAAGTATTGGCGTTGTCGCATGGTCCCGAAAGGGTAGGAGACGCGGGCGACTGCCCCACGCCCTACTGCCACCCTACGGAGCTGGAGAGCGCTCCCTGCATCGGCCTCACTTCTTGTTCTTCGTTCGCCCAGGGGGAGCGACGGCGGCGGTCTCGGGCGTGATAGGCGACTTGATCCTCTCGCGCCGTCGCCGCATCTGGACATTGTCTCTGCACCGCTCAGAGCAGTACTTCGCGGTGGCCGTCGCGAACGGCGTTCCACACTTCGGATTTTCGCAGGTTACGATGCGTTGCTGCCTCGCAATATCGTGCGTGGCTGCCACGGCCAAGTGACCAAGCAGCGACGGTGACGACCAGCCAGATCTAAAGCCACCATCGGTGCCGACGTGAATGCCGGAGCGTACCGGCACCAACAGCTCGTCGGACGAGAACAATCCCATCCCGACGAGTGACCGTGCGTTGGGTGTCCGTGTCGGAAGTAATGAGGTGAGCATGGTCTTCACGCTCAACGCCGCGAGCACGAAGTCGTTCACAGGTTCAGCATACTGTCGCCAGGCGCGCTCGTTACCGGCCGCGAGTAAACGCGGAACCGTTAATATGTCTTTGTGGGCGATCGTCGGAAAGTAGGTCGCCCATGCCGGCTCTGGTGGTGACAGCACGCGTGTCGCGCTTCCCGTTCGAACCACGGCGTGCGACGCCGTGACGTACCCCAGTTGCTGCCAGAACGCGATCAAGTTCGCGCCGCGTTCATGGGTCTCGAACTTGGTGAGCTGCCACCCAGCGCGTGACCAGTGGAGCGTCGCCTGTTCGACCCCGTTCTTCCAGAACGAAGCAGAGACGAGCGCGTGGTGAAGGAGCCCAAGCAGCCCGTGCTGCCGGACCCATTCGAGCAGGTTGCCGGCGTGGAACGCCCACGACACCACCTGGGGCCTGCGGCCGGCGCTGACCGCAGCCTTTGCGGTGGCGATGTGGTCCGCCGAC
>JAYWCI010000023.1:0-27569 GCA_043780895.1 Kofleriaceae bacterium
GTCACGAGCGACTCGAGCACCCGGTAGTTGAACGGCCGCGTCCGCACGCGTGCGGTGATCCGGTCGATCGAGGTCTGGATCGCGGCGACGTTCCACACCGCACTCGTCGAGTGATCGAAGCCAGCGGCGTTCGGATCGAGCGTGATGGGCGGCTTCAAGAACTGTCTGGTCTCGGTCGCGACTTCCCAGAAGAAGTCGGCGCGCGAGCCATCGGTCTTCCGCATGCGATCCCAGAAGCCGGTGCACTTCGACCCCGTGGTGTCGCTGCACGACAGATACGGATCGTCGAGGTCCTCGGGGTCTTGGTTGTCTGCGACGGCACCGCTCGAGAACACGATCTTATTCGAGGTGTCGTACGCGATGACCTCGAGCCACACACGGCGATCCTGGGCCGCGCCGCTCGGGAAGTTGTGACCGACGCTGATCGTGTCCATGCGAACGTTGAGCGAGCCATCCGGGTTGAGGCAGATACCGCCGGGACCGTTGCCGCCAGCGACGGGGCGCGGGCCGGTGATCGTGAGTGCGGGATCGAGGATGTCCTTGACGCCCGCGGCCTGGACGTCGGCATTCGGGAATGTGGTGACGGCCTGATCGATCGCGGGGAACGTGTGCTCGTGAAAGCCCTGGGCGCGCGAGCCAACATTTAGCCCCGGGCCCTCTGCGATCACGCCATCGCTCGGCTTCATGTGGCACTTGCTGCACGTGTCTCCATTGATCCCGGCGACCGTGAAGATCGTGCCCTGCCACTCGGCGAACGAGCGCTCGATGTGAAACCCGGCCGGCGTCACGATGTCGTGGCACGAGCCGCACATCGCCGATTTGTTCGTCGACGACTGCATCAGGTTCTTGTCGTAGAGCGAATCGTGCGCCGGCGTCTCGGCCGCGTTCGCTGCGCCACCGCGCATGGTCTGATCCATCGCGAGCACGAGGCCGTTGTTGTGGTCGTCCTTGACGCTATCGACGTTGTGGCAGAAGTAGCAGGTGATGCCCTTCGCTTCGGCGGGCAGCGTCGCGGGATCGAAGTTCGTGCCATCGGTGAGGCCGAGCTTGACCGCCATCGGGGCGTGGCAGTTGACGCAGAACGTACCGAGCTGCGCTTCGCGCTGGCCACGCGCGTTCATCGCGACGAACACCGGGTCTTCCGATGCGTACGCGTGCATCGAGCCCGACCACTGGTCGTAGTGCTTCGGATGGCAGGTCTTGCACGTGTTCGGATCCTCGAGCTTCTCGACCGCGAACTTCGGGTCGTCGCCGCAGGAGCCGATCAGGAGCGTCAGCATCACGACGTATCTCATCGGGCACTCCCTGCCATCGCGCCGGCCTCGACCCACTGGAGCAGCGCACAGCTCTCGACCTCGCTCAACGGATCACCTTTCGGCATCTGATAACTGGTCCCCGGAGAAGCGGTGCGCACGATCAAAAGGCTACACGCCGGATCGCCCGGGACCACGCGCTTGCGACTCGGATCGATCGTCGAACTCGCGAGCAGTGCGGTGTACGCTGCGTCTTCGCCGTCGCCGAGCGAGAGCCCGCCCTGATGCCCGCTGGTGTCGTGGCACGCGGAGGTCATGCTGCACTTCGGCACGATCGTGTTCTTGTAGACGTTCGAGAACGTCGGCACGTAGCCAGGCGCGCAGGTCGTATCGACCATGATGCACGCGGGAGGTGTCGTCTCGCTCGGGCAGCCCGCGAGCGCTGCGAGCACGACGAGGGACAACCAGCGCATGCCTCGCACTGTAGCTGATGTGCCTCGTTCAACGAAGGGGGCGACGAAGCGGCGACGAGCGACGCGGTTCACATCAGCTGAGCAACTGCGGTGCGCGGGTCGCTACCACAGCGGGGCGATCTGGCGAACGAGGCGCTGGTAGCGCTCGTAGCCGGTGTCGTCGGAAGAGGCCGCGGCGGGCGTGAACGTTTTCGCGAGAGGTGATGCACGGCACGCGGCGGCCGCGAGATCAGGGAGTATTCCCGTCGCTACCGCGGCGATCATCGCGGCGCCGATCGCACAGGTGTCGCTACGTGCGGCAACTTGATGCAGGCGCCCGAGCACGTCGGCGCGGATCTGGTTCCACACCGCACTCTTGCCGCCGCCGCCGAGCACCAGGACCTGGTCGGTCGCGAGGCCGAGCTCGGCGAGCCGCTCGATCACTTCTCGCGATGCATAGGCGAGACCTTCGAGCACGGCGCGCGCGATGTGCGAACGATCATGAGACGCGGCGAGGCCGTGCAGCGTGCCGCGTGCCGCCGCGCGCCACATCGGCGTCATCGCACCGGCGAGTGCGGGGATGAACGTGATGCCATCGGCGCCGACGGGTGCTGTCGCCGCGAGCGCGTCGAGCTCGGCGTCGCTCGAGAGGCCGAGCAGGCGGGTCGCCCAGCGCACCGCCCCGCCCGACATCCAGCCCGGGTTCTCGATGAAGAACGCGCCGGTCGGATACGCGTGGGTCTCGAGGATCGTCTCGCGTGGCGGCGCCGGCCGATCGAAGACCACGGTAGTGGAGAGCCCGCCGACGACCTCGGCGGTCCCGACCGCGCAGATCGCGTAGCCCGGTCCCGCGATGCCCGCGCCGAGTGGCGTGGCGAAGTCATCACCGGTGCCGACCGCGACCCGCGTGCCGACCGGTAGCCCCGTGAGCAGTGAACCAGCCGCGTGGAGCTCGCCCGCGATCGCGGTCGTCGATGCGATCGCGGGGAGCGTTGCCGGATCGATCGCGAACGCCGCGAGCAACTCGGGCGACCACGCGCACGCCACGAGGTCGTAGAGCATCGTGGTCGAGGCGTGCGCGTGATCGAGGAACTTCGCGCCGGTGAGCCGCGCGAGCAAGTAGCTCGTGGGTTGATGCCACGTCGTCGCCGCGATGCCGGCCGCACGCAGCCAGCGCGCCTTCGCCGCGAGGTGGCTCGCATCCGCGACCTGACCGGTGAGCTCGAACAAGCGCGCGCGCTCGGCCGGCAACTCGGTCGCGCGCTTGTCCTGCCAGATCAGCGCCGGATACAGCGGTTCGCTGTTCGCGTCGACCGCGATACAGCCATCGAGCTGTCCCGCGAGCGCGAGCCCCACGACGTCAGCGGGTTTCGCGTTCGCCGCGGCCAGGGCCTGGCCGATCGCCGGTGCGAGTGCGGCTTCCCACACGCGCGGATCTTGTTCGGCCCAGCCGGGTCTAGGATACGCGGTGGCGTGGCTGATCTGATGATCGCCGAGCACGCGCAACTGCTCGTCGCAGACGACCGCCTTGCAGCTCTGCGTTCCGAGATCGACGCCAACCACCAAGGGCACCCCGCCATGCTACCAAGCCGTGTGAACTATTTCGGCCACGCGGCCGTCGCGAGCTGGGAGTTTCTCGGCACCGGAGCCTCACCCGGCAAGTCGCTCGGCTCGATGCTGCCCGACTTCGCCACGATGATCGGTGTACGCCTCGCCGACGCCGTGGATCCCGACGTCTCCGCCGGTATCGCGCTCCACCACGCGACCGACTCCGCCTTCCACCAGGCCGCGCCCGTCCTCGCCCTCATGCGCGAGCTCGACGACCGGCTCGGCGAGCTCGGCTGCGCGCGAGGCCCACGCCGCGCGACCGCCCACATCGGCACCGAGCTCCTGCTCGATGCGACGCTGCTGGCCGAAGCGCCGTATCGTGCGAGCTTCCTCGCGGCGCTCGCCGTCGATCCCGCGCTCGTCCGCTGGCGCGGGCCCGAGGGCCCTGCCCGCTTCGCGACGCTGCTCGAACGCATGCAAACATTCGGCGTGCCCGAAGATCTCCGCACGATCGAGTCGATCGTCCACCGGCTCCATCGCGTCACGCAGCATCGCCCGCTGCTCGCGCCAAACGCCGACGACCTCCACGCGATGGCGACCGGCCTCGCCGAACATCGCGCGCGAGTCGAGGTCGCGGCCGACACCGTCATGCGCGCGGTCCGAGCCGTCCTCGAAATCGGGACGGTAACGCTTTCCTCAGATTTCGGCCGTTAGCACCTGAATTCACACGAACCAATCGGACGGTCCCGCCCCCATTTACTTGGTGATGCGGTAGGCGCGGTGTGGCTTACCGCGAAAGTCGGGCGGCGTGGTCGTGTGGGTCTCGTCGGTAACGACGCCACGGTCGTACTCGAGCTTGAAGCGCTGGCGGTTCGTGGAGAACCAGATGATGTCGGCGACCGCGGCGACATCGTCGAGGAGCATCACGTGATCGCGCTGGATGTCCCAGGTGTAGTCCATGCGCTTGGAGTTGGAGAAGGTGGGCGGATCGACGATCGCGATGTCCCAGCGGCGACCACCGCGGCGGGCTTCGGTGAGGAACTCGCGGACGTCGCCCACGATGATCTCGCCTTTCAGGTTGTTGAGCTCGAGGTTCGCGCGCGCCCAGTCAGTGTAGGTGTTCGAGAGGTCGACGCTCGTCGTGGCTTTGCCCGCGGCGGCGGCATGCACGCTGAATGCGCCGGTGTATGCGAAGAGGTTGAGGAGCGACGTGCCGGGCTCGGCGGCGACGCGCGCGCGCGTGATCCGATGATCGAGGAACAGGCCGGTGTCGACGTAGTCGCCGAGGTTGACGCGGAACTTCTTGCCGCCTTCGTGGACGATGCGAACTTCATTCTCTTTCGCGATGCGCTCGTACTGATGGCCTTCGCGGCGATCGGTGAGGCGCTCGCGGCGCTTGATGAAGACATCCTTCGCGTCGAGCGCGGTGCGAGCGGCTTCGGCGAGGGCATCGAGCCAGGCTTGGTCCGTGGGATCGATGCGGTAGTCGTTGATCACGAGCGCACCGTCGTAGGTGTCGACCGTGACCGGCAGCTCGGGGATGTCTTTGTCGTAGACGCGCCAGCACGTGACGGCTTCGCGCTTGGCCCACTTACCCAGGTGGCGCGCGTTCTTCTTCACCCGGTTCGCGAACATCTCGGGAAGCGACATCAGACTCCTGCAACGCCGCGTTGGCTTTTGACTTTG
Organism: Kofleriaceae bacterium; assembly: GCA_043780895.1. Classification (GTDB taxonomy): domain Bacteria; phylum Myxococcota_A; class Polyangia; order Haliangiales; family Haliangiaceae; genus JABFXX01. The sequence continues at coordinate 4,940 of JAYWCI010000023.1, forward strand.
TACTCGAGCGTGACCGCGCGCCGGCCGAGGGGCGGGAGCTCGACCGACCACGACACGAGGCCACGCTCGTCGAGCGCACGCGCCGTGACCTGCGTGACCTCTTCACCGCCGGGATGATCCTCGAGGAGGAAGGCATCCGGCGCCGAGGCATGGACCTCGACTTGCTCGACCTCCGAGATCGGGATGCGCTCGGTGATCATGGCCTCTCCGGGTTGATCGTCGATCTCGTCGATCACGAGCCGCGCGGCGTGCTCGCCAGCCTCGGTGACGATCTCGTCTGCCACATGCTGTGCGTTAACCACGGCCGGGCCCGCGACCTCGGAGCGCATGGTGTCCTCGATCACGGAGTGCGGCAAGCCGGTGAGGCGGACCCTCACAGCGTCGGGCGACGGTGTGACCTGCAAGCTCGCGATCCTACGAACGCGTGCATCGCGAGCAAACACCACCACAGATTCGATCTGCGACGCGGCCTCCATCTGTTGAGTCTTTCACAGGCGTGGGGCGGTTGCCCGCACCCTGTCGAATGGTTTAGCGTTGCTTCGTCTGTTATCCGGCCGTCACACGGAGAAGGAACTCTATGCTTCGTAAGGTCTCGCTAGGTTTGATTGTAGTTCTCGCCGCCGCCTGCGGCAGCGCGCGCGTTATTCAGCGCACGCAGTCGGGTGGTGTCATCGAGTTGTCGGGCGATCGCGGTAAGGCGATGGAGCAGGCGAATGCCGACATGGCGTCGCATTGCGGCCCGAACAACTTCACCATCGTCCAGGAGGGTGAAGAGGCGGTCGGCACGGACACGTACTCGCAGGAGAACACCCAAGGTCAGGATCACACGTCGCGCAACGGCCGCACGACGACGAACGACCAGAACACGCAAGGTCAAACGAGCACCCGCACGGCCACCGCATGGCGCGTTCACTACCAGTGCAATGGCGCTGGTGGTCCGCCGCCCCCGGCTGCTGCTGGTGGTCCGCCGCCCGCAGGCCCGGACGGCCCGGGTGGTCCCGGTGGCGCTCCGCCGCCGCCGCCGCCCGCAGGCGCTGGCTACTAACTAAAAAGGGACCCACCTCGGGTCCCTTTTTTTAGGCGAGCAGCTTGGTGTCTTCGAGCGACATGTCGCCGACCTGGCCGATCTGATCGACGCCATTCGCCGCGAACCGGCGCGCCGCAGCCGCCGCACGCCCGCCGTGGCCATTGTCGATGCACCACTGCGCATGTTGCGAGAGCAGCGCGACCTCGAGCGAACGGCCGAGCGTCATCGCGAAGCGCCGCGCGCCGGCTTCCAGGCGATCTGGTTTCACCATCGCCTCGGAGATCCAGGCCGTCGCATGATCGAGGGCGTCTCTCGCTGCGGCGACCGGTTTCGCGAGCGATCCGTCCGTCGCCGACGCGGTACAGTTCTCGATCTCGGTGCGCACGGCTTCGAGAGCGCCGCCCTTCGCGAGCGCGCGCAGCGTATCGAGCGATAGCACGTTCGTCGTGCCTTCCCAGATCGGCAGCACCTGCGCATCAGCGAGGATCCGCGGCAGGCCGGTATCTTCGACGTAGCCCGCGCCACCACACGACTCGATCGCCTCCGACGTCACCGCGACCGCTTGCTTGCCGGTCGTGAGCTTCGCGATCGGGATCAACGCGCGCGATAGCCGCTCCTCGTGATCACTCTCGCCGGTCTTCGTATGTTCCAGCGTCCCGATCAGCGCCGCACTGCGGAACGCGAGGCAGAACGCGGCCGAATACTCGGCCTCGAGCCCAGCGAGTGTGTCGGCGTGCAGCGGCTTGTCGACGAGCAATGCACCGAACGCGGTGCGCCGGCGCGCGAAATCCTTCGCGAGTGCGAGTCCGCGGCGCATCGCGCTGACCGCGCTGACCGCATTCCACGTACGCGTGAGCGACAGCATCGGCGTGATCTGACGAACGCCATCGTTCGCCGCGCCGACCATGATCGCGGGCGTGCCCGCGAGCGTGAGCTCGGCGGTCGGCACCTTGCGCGTGCCGAGCTTGTCCTTCAACCGATTGACCTGGATGTTGCGCAGGCGACCGTTCTCGTCACGCAGCTCGACGAGGAACAGCGCCAGGCCGCGGCTGCCCTCGGGGTTGCCCTCGGGCCGCGCGAGCGTGAGCGCGATCTGCGACGTCGTCGCCGATGTGAACCACTTCGTGCCCGAGAGCCGCCACGTCCCGTCTGGATCTTGCTTCGCGACGGTCTCGCTGCGCGACACGTCGGAGCCGCCGGTGCGCTCGGTCATCCACTGCCCGCTCGTCCACATCTTCTGCGGATCGCGCGTGATCAAGAGCGGCACGTATTTCTCGATCAGGTCGCGATTCCCGCTCGCGAGCAGCGAGCGCGCCGCGCCATCGGTCATCGCGAGTGGGCACGAGTACACGTCGAGCGAGGGTCCGAGCACGTGGACGATCGCGAACTGGTGCGTGCGCGAATGGACGCCGTAGCGATCCTCGTAGCCCGAGGCGACCATGCCGTGCTTCGCGGCGAGGACCTGCGCCTCTTTCCACAGCGGCGAGACTTCGATCCGATCGATCCGATTGCCCCACGCATCCCACTGGACGAGCTGGGGCTCGTTATCGAGATCGAGCAATTGCTTGCCGTACATCTCGACGGTGAGGTCCCCGAGCTGCCGTAGCTCGCTGGCCGCTTCAGGAATGAAGCGCGCGATCCACGATGTCAGCTGGGCATCGTCGTCGAATTGGTTGCGGAGGCGAGGTGGGTCCTGGAAGAACGCCATGACCACAAGCTACCGCGATACGATGCGCACGTGAACCTTCTCCTCGTCGAGCCGGCCGAGCTTCGGGAGGACCGTTGCGTCCTGACCGACCGCCGCGCCGTGCATCTCCGCGAGGTGCTTGGGGTCACGCCCGGTTCCGTCATCAAGATGGGCGTCCTCGGCGGTCCGATCGGCACCGGGGAGGTGCTTACCGACGACCCTTCTGGCATCGCCTTGCACTTCACGAGCATCGGCTCGCCGGCTCCGCAGATGGCGATCGAGCTCGTCCTCGCGATGCCACGGCCGAAAGTTCTCGCGCGCGTGATCGAGGCGTGCGCCGCGTTCGCGATCCGCCGCATCGATCTCACGAATGCGTGGCGGGTCGACAAGAGCTATCTCAAATCGCCAAAGCTCGCGCCTGCTGCCCTCGCGCTGGATGCGCGGCTCGGCGCGGAACAAGGTGCGACCACGCACCTCCCGGAGATCCACATCCACGAGCGCTTGATGGAGCTACTCGATACGCGCTTCGCAGTGCCGGGACCCGGTCGCTTGCTCGCGCATCCGCACGCGCCGCCGATCGAGACAGCGCGCGGTAGTGGCGCCGCGGTGCTGGCGATCGGCCCGGAGGGCGGCTGGATCCAGCGCGAGCTCGATACGTTTCGCGACCGCGGCTTCATCGCGTGCTCGATCGGAGCACCGATCTTGAGAACCGAATCGGCGGTGTCCGCAGCGCTGGGTCAGCTGATGATGCTCGAGCGGATGACTACGGCGTCTGCGTGAGATCTACCCTCGTGGTCGCCATGCCGACCGGCGCCGAGCTGTGCTGGTGCACGCACAGCCAGCGGTGTGGTTCGACCCGGCGATAGCCGAGCGTCTCGCGGAACCACATCTCGATCTTCTGCCCCTGTTTGGTGACGCCGTGGACGTGGGTGAAGTGATGGTCGAACGCGATATCGCCGGCGATCACGAGCTCGATACCATCACCGCCATCCCGCGGATGCTCGCGTTCGTCTTGATCGATTCCGATCACGAACCAGAGGTGACCCAGACCTCACCGATCGCCTTCGCGAACGGCGAGCTGGTCGCGCGTGGCTACGTGGTCTCGCTCGCCGACGCGCAGATCGTGTGCGCGTCGGCGCTACCCAACCTCGATCTCGAACGCCTCACCCTCCCGCCCGGTGCGCGAATGGCCGGGGTCCCGCACACGCCTGGCACCCGCGAGTATCTCGCGTGCGAGCAGGGCACGGTCGAGCTCGCCGTCGCGGGCGCGCGCTACACGCTGTCCGCTGGTGACGTCGTGATCTTTCGCGGCGACCAGCGCCACGCCTACGCGAACCCAGGCAAGTCGACCGCGATCGCGTACTCCGCGATCGCGTTCGCCAGCCACGCGTGAGTGGTAGCGTCGCAGCATGTCGAACGCACTCGTCCTCGCCGGTGGCGGCCTTGCCGGCATCGCGTGGCACCTCGGAATGATCGAAGCGCTTCGCGCGGGTGGCGTCGATCTCACCACCGCCGACCTCGTGGTCGGAACCTCTGCAGGCTCCGTGGTCGGCGCCCAGCTCACGACCGGTCAGCTCGCGGCCGCGGTCGCGATGCAGCAACAACCAGCGACCGCCGAAATCTCGGTCGAGGTCGACCTACAATCGTTGATGACGAAGCTGTCGGACCTGGCAAAGGACGCACCTTCCGAGACCGAGCTGATGAGGCGCCTCGGCGCCTACGCGCTCGCGACCGACACCGTGACCGAAACTGCGCGCCGCGCCGCCGTCTCGTCGCGGATCCCGGTCAGGACCTGGCCCGATCGGGCGCTCCAGATCACGACCGTCAACGCGACGACCGGCGCCTTCGTCATCTTCGACCGCACCTCCGGCGTCTCGCTCGTCGATGCGATCACCGCGAGCTGCGCGGTCCCCGGCGTGTGGCCGCCCGCCTCGGTTGGAGATCAACGCTACATCGACGGTGGCACGCGCTCGTTCACGAACGCCGACGTCGCCGTCGGCCACGCCCGCGTCGTGATCATGCTGCCGGTGCCACCGAACCCGATGCACGAAGCGCGGCTCGCCAAGGAGCTCGCACTCCTCGCCCCCGCCCGGACTCTCCTTCTCCAGGTCGACGCCACTGCGATCGCCGCGATCGGACCGAACCCACTCGATCCGTCTCGCCGCGGCCCCGCCCTCGAGGCGGGGCTACGCCAAGGACGCTCACTCGTCGACACCGTCCGCACCTTCTGGACGGCCTGATCACTCGATGGCAGGCCGACAGCGGGCCGCGAGCGGCTCTAGAACTTGTAGCTAAGGCCGAGCTTGAAATAGAGGTTGAAGTCGGTATCGAACATCGACTTCGCAAACTCGTTCGTGAAGAACGCGCGCTCCGCCTGGAACGGCGCACCTTCGAGCATGCCGAACACGTTCCAGTTCTGATAGACCGCGATCTCCGCGACGATGCTGGCCATCAAGCGCACCCCGTTCTCGCGCCCGAAGACGTCGTTCGGCTGCGTCCAACCGGTCAGCTTCGTGACGCGCTGGATCGTCGGATCGGTCGTGTTCGCGGCGTTGTTGTAGAAGTACTTGCACACGCTGATCGCATCGCCATCGAACGGCGTACCGGTCGTCGTCGTGCTCGTCGCCATGCCGGGACAGTGACGATCGCTCCACACGTCGAGGTACAGGCGACCACTGATCGTGACGTGCGACAGCGCGGTCAACGACGCGATCACGCCGACATCCCACGTGACGCCGTTACGCGCCGAGTTATCGAGCAGCTTCGAACCGTAGTAGAGCTGCGTGAACGCACCGGCCGAGAACGGCTCGTTGTCCGCCAGCATCGCGCGCGCGCCGAGACCGAGCTCGGTCCGCGCGAGCAGCGTGCGGACCGCGACGTTCGCGTCGAAGCCGAACTTGTGCGAGATCCGGCCGGCACCGACGGTGACGCGACCATCGAGGTAGTACGGATAGCCGACCGAGAAGTCGACCGTCGAGCGGCCGCGCGGCAGGGTGCGCGCGCCGTACGAGGACAGGCCACGCTGCTCCATCACGAGGTCTTGCTCGCTCGGGCCCGCGATCATGAGCTCGCGCGACAGCGTCTGGGTCTTGCCGCCTTCGATCTGCAGGGTCTGCTCGAACGGCTGGAAGCCGGCGTTCTCGATGCGGATCACGGTCTCTCCGGTCTCGACCTCGGTGTCGAGCGGGGTCTTGCCGACCGGGATGCCGTTGATGATCACGTCGGAGGCGCTCGGCGTCGACAGGATGCGGAGGCGCCCGACCGGCTTGAGAGCCGCCTGGACGGTGACGGTCTGACCCGCTTCGACGCGGACCTTCTGTTCGAACTGCTTGAAGCCGTCGAGGCGCACGACGACCGGGTGCTCGCCAGCCGAGACGTGCTTCTCTTGCGGGACCTTGCCGACCGAGGCACCGTCGATGAAGACCTGCGCTTCGGGGACCATCGAGACGATCTTGAGGACGCCGGTATCCCCCGCAGTCTCGTTGTTGAGATCGAACTTCACGATCTGCGAGCTGCCCGCGGCGATGGTGACCTTCTTCTCCCCGGTCTGCATGCCCGGCGCCTTGACTTGCACGATGTGCTCGCCGGCCTTCACGTCCTTGATGTCGACGGGCACCGGGCCCATGTCGGTACTATCGATGAACGCGCGTGCACCCTGTGCGTCGCTGAGCACGCGCACGACACCCACGCCGCCGTTGAGCGTCGCCTGGAGCTCGGCGCGAACTTTAGTCTGCTGATTCGCGGTGACCTGTACGGTCTGCTTCCACGGCAGTGCCGGCTGCTTGCGGACCTCGATGACGTGGAGGCCTTCGATCACGTTCTGGATCACCGCCGGGGTGTTGTCGGGGTGCTTGTTACCGTCGATGTAGACCTCGGCGTCGGGCACGTCGGCGTCGACGACCACCGTGCCGTACTTTGGCTTGGCGATCTCCTTGAGCGTCGGCATCACCGTCTGGGTGTTGTTCTCGGTCGTCGTGTACCAGTTCTCGAACGGCTCGTAACCGTCCTTCTGGATGCGCAGCTGATGACGACCCGCGGTCGTGATGACCACGATCGGCGCCTGGCCTTTGATCTCGCCATCGAGCATGACGGTGGCGCCGGCCATGCCTCTCGGATCGGCATCGACGCGGACGTCGAGCTTCGGTGGATCGGCCTTCTTCACGAGCGGCACGAACAGCTCTTGCTGCTTGCGCAACGCGGCGACCACGAACTGCTTGGTCGCGGTCTCGTAACCAGCGGTCTCGACGATCACCGTGTACGTCGCCTTGTTGAGCTTGCCCTCGTACGGCGTCGTGCCGATCTGACAGGTCTTGTCGCCGATGTAGATCGCGGCCCCTTGCGGCGCCGAATCGATCTTCACGGAGTAACGGCCAGTCTTCGGGCAATCGGCGGCAGCGGCCGTCACGAACGCGACCGAGAACACCAATGCAAGCGCGGCAATACGCGAGAGTCTCATCGAGCCGCTAAGGTATCAGCAGGGCCGATTCCCCTCAACTCAGAGGGGAGCTAACAAGCCTGCCGCGAGCGCGCCGAAGAGTGCGAGACCCAACACGATCCGGTAGATCGCGAACCCGACGAAGTGGTGAGTTGTGAGAAATCTCATCAACCACGCGATCGCGCCGTAACTCGAGACCGCGGCGACGGCGGTGCCCACGATATAGGCAGGCACGAGCATCTGGACCTCGGCCGCGGGTGCCGCCTTGATCGACGCGTAGGCCTCGTAGGACCCCGAGGCTGCGATCGCGGGGATCGAGAGCAGGAACGAGAACCGCGCGGCGTCGGTCCGGGCGAACCCGAGCAGCAACGCGGCGCAGATCGTACCGCCCGAGCGCGACACGCCCGGCACCACCGCGAGGCTCTGGGCGAGGCCGATCAGGATCACGTCGTTGAGCGTGATCTGGTCGAGCGAGCGATAGCTTTCGCGGTCCGACGAGATGTGATCGACGACCCAGATCACGATGCCGAACAAGATGAACATCGACGCCAGCACGTAGAGCGAGCGGAGGTCGCCTTCGATGTGCTTCTTGAGCACCAAGCCGACGATGCCGAGGGGAATCGTACCGACGGCGAGCAGCCACGGCAGCCGGCCCTCGGGCGTGCCCGGCCGCGAGAACATCGCGCCCGCGACGTTCACCAGATCGGTCCAGAAGTAGGCGACCACGGCGACGAGCGAGCCGAGCTGGATCACCGCCGTGAAGGCACTGCCACCGTCGGACTTGCCGAGCAGCGCCGGCACTAGCCGGAGGTGCGCACTCGACGAGACAGGAATGAACTCCGTGAGCCCTTGGACGAGCCCGAGCAACGCAGCAAGCCACAAAGACATCGCGAAATCAGGCTAACATCTTTGGCGTGATGAGACTGCTTCTCGCGGTGATGGTCGCGTCGGGTTGCGGCAATCACGTCACCCCACCTCGTCCCGACCCGATCGCGCCGGTTCGCGATCCTGCGGTGGACCCAACAAGGGTTGGGGACGAGCCAACAAGGGTTGGCTCCGGACCTGGTCCTACCGACGAGGAATGTGACGCGCTGATCGCCCACGCGATCGATCTTCGGACCCCGGGCGATGCCGGCATTGGAAGCGCCGATCGCGCGACCCTCACTGGCGAGGTCCGCGATCGTGTCCTCAAACGGTGCCGCGCGATGCCGCGTGCGACCTACCGCTGCGCGATCGCGGCGACGACAACAGCAGCGTTCACCGGCTGCGATTAGGACGTCGAAGCTACTTGAGATCGAGAAGCTCGACTTCGAACAGCAGTGTCGCGCCGCCGGGGATGAGCCCGCCGCCGACACCACGCGCGCCGTAGCCGAGGTCGGCCGGAATCACGAGCGTGCGCTTGCCTCCGATGTTCATCGACATCACGCCTTCATCCCAGCCCTTGATGACCTGACCGACGCCGATCTGGAACTCGAACGGCTCGCCACGATCGACAGAGCTGTCGAACTTGTTGCCCTTGTTGCGATCGGTGTAGAGCCAGCCCGTGTAGTGCATCACGCACGTCTTGCCCTTGGTGGGGCTCGCGCCCGTGCCGACCTGCGTGTCTTCGTAGTTGAGCCCGCTAGGGGTCTGCGTCATCGCCATGACTGGAGATATATCACTCGCCCTGGACCATTTACTCGAGCTGCCACGTTTGCGCGTGGATGATCCGTTGCGGCTTTTCCTGGGTCCGGCGCTGGCCACCGACCACGCGTGTCATCACGGCGAGCTGGCCGAAGATCTGCGCGAACATCAGCTCAGGAACGTCGCGGCGGGTTAGAGCGCGATCGCGCGCCCGGCGCGATCCGGATCCGTTTGCGGCCACCGCTACCCAGGATCGTCCTCAGCTCGTAGCGACCCTAGAGCGCACGAACCCCATGCCCCGTGCCGCTCTGCCTCGGCGTGTGCGTTGGCGCCACAGAATCTCGGATGGTCGACGCCCTGCCATCATCAGTCATTGTTGCGATCCTGCCTTGGCCGCCGATCGGCGCGCGATCCGAGGTAGGCTACGACAGCCGTCGATGCGTGGGTTTGTGCTATTCGCGGTGGTGGCCGGGTGGGTGCTGGGAGGGCGAGAGGCCCATGCCGACGCCGTCCTGAATTTCGGCACCGTTCCGACGACGGGCGAGGTCCGCTACCTGAACGCGACCGCGACGAACCTCAACACGACGTCACTTGTCGGCGGCTCGATCGTCGGAGATCTCGACGGCTGGTTCTCGTTCGCGGTCACGACGCCCGCGAGCTGCGATTTCTCGAGCAACTGCATGTTCGCGACGCCGCTCGCGCTGAGCGAGGTGGTGACACCGATCGCGTTCCGCTGCGCGCCGCCGCCGGATGCAATCGGGACCCGTGTCGTGACCGTGAATTTCGGCGCCACGCTCGTCTGCACCGCGGGTGGCGCGGTGTTCCAGCTGACCCCCGCGACGCACGTCCTCGATTTCGGCGGCGTCGACCTGAACCGCACGACTCCCGTGAAGAGCGTGATCAAGGTGAAGAACATCGGCACGGCGCCCGAGACGATCGGTCCGGGCTCGGTGGCGGGTGCACGCTTCACCGCGGCACCGTTCGCAGCGCAGACACTGCAACCCGGAGACGAGGTCTCGATCGCTATCAGCTATTTGCCGACCAGCGAACGAACCGCCAGCGCGCCGGATCTCGGGACGTACGGCATCTCGCGGAACATCAACGGTCACCCTTCCTTCATCTCATTCTCGCTCCAAGGGTACGGCACCGATCGCCACGCCCAGCTGTTCTCGGTCGACCCGGTTCCGGACACGTTCGTGAAGCCGGGTGGCGCCGCACCGACGATCGACGTGACGATCGAGAATACCGGGGGCGCGGTGCTCACCCTGACGAATCCCAACGTTGTCGGCGATTCGTGGTCGCTCGCGAACCCCGATCTGGTCGACCTGCCGGGAAATTCGCGGTTCGCATTTCACCTGCGCTTCGCACCGACCGTGGCCGGTACCGACAACCCCGCGACGCTCACGGTCACCACCTCCGATCCGCACGTACCAACGCTCACGGCCATGCTGAACGGGACCGGCAAGGAGCGCATGGTGACGATGGCCCCCGCCACCGTAAACTTGCAGTACGTCGCGGTCGGCACCACGGCGAAGATCAGCGACGGCACGCGCGGCGAGCTGCTCCAGATCACGAATCAGGATGCCGCGAACGAGTTCGAGATTCGCTCGCTCGTCATCCTCGGCGGCGAGCAAGCCTTCGCGATTCCCGATGCGGTCGGCACTTCGCTACCTCCACGCACCACGCTGTCGTTCGATGTCGTGTTCTCGCCGCTCCACGTCGGCGCGTACGACGCGAGCGCGGTGCTGCGGCTCGATGCCGATCCGGATCCCGCTGCGACCGTCGCGCTGCACGGCGACTCGGTGTTCGTGAACGCGGTCGGCGGGGGCTGTTCGGTCGGTGATGGCGCGGGGCTCGGGCTCGTGATCGTGGTGATGCTGTTCGCGTTGCGCCGTCGCCGGGTTGGCGTCGTTGGCGTCGTTGGCGTCGTTGGCGTCGTTGGCGTCGTTGGCGTCGTTGGCGTCGTTGCGATCGCGGCGACCGCGGCGACCGCCTCGGCCGAGACGCGCAACCTCGATCTCTCGATCTTCGATCCGACACCAGCGACGACCGCTTCGTGGTTCCAGCTCCAGAGTGCCGCGGTCGGCAACGAAGGGGACTGGGCGGTCTCGGCCCTCGTCAGCTACGCGAGCGATCCCCTGACGCTGCAGACCACCATGAACGACAACGTCGCGATCGCAGATCGCATGCTGTTCCAGGTCGGCGGTGCGTTCGCGTTCGGCGATCACTTCGAAGTCGGTCTCAAGTTTCCGCTCTATCTCCAGAGCGGCGAAAATCTCAACTCCTCGACGATGTTCGGCGAGCCGACAGCATCGGGCACCGCGGCTGGCGACCTCGCCTTGCACGCCAAGGCACGGCTGTTCGACCAACACGGCCCGGTCGGCGGACTCGCGATCGGGATCACCGCGGCGCTCGCGCTACCGACCGCAACCTCCAACCAGTTCGCCGGCAGCGGCAAGCCGCAGCTCGAAGCGCTCGCGCTGATCACGTTCGTCCCGGCGAAGCTGCACAACGACGTGTCGCTCACTGCCGAGCTCGGCACCGTGTTGCGCGCGACGGCGCTGTTTCATCAGATCGATCAAGGCAACGGCCTGCTGTGGGGAATCGGTGCGAGATATCGCGTTCGCCCCGCCATCGCTATCGAAGCGGAGATGTTCGGGCAAGTGATTCCGGGCGGCTTGCACGATGCGCCGACGGGAACCGAGGCGATGGGGCCAGCGCACGTGCTCGATGCGATCGAGGGCTTGCTCGGCCTGCACTATCAGATGGAGCGTCGCGTGAACGTCGGGCTCGCGTTCGGGCGCGGCCTGACCTCGGCACCGGGAACGCCGAACTGGCGCGGCGTGCTCGCGGTGACGTTCGCACCGACCGCCGAGCGCTCGGTCGGCTCGCGGCGCGCCGCTGGCGATTCGGATCACGATGGCATTCCGAACGATGTCGACAAGTGCCCCGACGAGCCAGAAGACAAGGACGGCTTCGAGGACGAAGACGGCTGCCCCGATCGGGACAACGATGGCGACGGGATCGCCGACGCGAAGGACAAGTGCCCGGACGTCGCCGAGGATCGCGATGGCTTCGAGGACGAAGACGGCTGCCCCGATATCGACAACGACAAGGACGGCATCCTCGATCGCTTCGATCACTGCCCGAACGAGCCCGAGACGATCAACGGCATCGACGACGATGACGGCTGTCCCGACGACGGCGCGGGTCTCGTCGCGATCGCGCATCCGAACATCACGGTCGGTGAGGAGATCCAGTTCACCGAGAGCGGCAAGATCGCGCCGGCGAGCTTCAACGTGCTCGGCCAGCTCGGCGCGACGCTGCGCGCTCACACCGAGCTCAGCAAGATCCGGGTGACCGCGCACGCCAAGAATCGCGCGCAGACCGTGATCGATTGGCTCGTCCAGTACGGCATCGCCGCGGAGCGGCTCGAGGCTGCAACCGCCGACCCTGCGGGTGACGCGATCGAGCTCACGATCGTCGATCGCTACTAGGGCGAGGCGCGACCGGTACCGGTGGCGTAGTGCGCTGTGACGCGCGCTTGCGGCAGCGCGTAGTCGTAGATCGCGAGCTCGTCGAACACGCCGTCGCTCGGCATGCCGTGACACGCCCCGAAGCACGATTCGAGCTACCTAGGCCACGCAAGCGCCGCTCGTAGCACCCCGGCGCGCTGCGTGATCGCGACTCAGCGCTGCGCGTCCGCGAAGAACTTCGAGTGAGTCGCGAGCGTCTGGAGGTATTCGCGCACGTCCTCGCGCGCCTTCGCCGTCAGCTTGCCGAACGGGACGACGTGCTCGTCGGGGACGTAGCGAAACGTGAAGTTCACGCGCCGCGTGCGAAAGCCCTCGATCTTCGGCGGGAGATCGAGCTTCTGCTTGTCCTCGACGCGCTGCACGCGATGCAGGAGGTCGTCCTTCCACCGCGGGCCCGCGAAGATCTGGAGCGAGCTGTCCTCGAGCCACTCGGTGCGCACCGGCGGCGCCTCGAACTGGCCGCGCCGCACGAACTGAAACCGCGCGCGCTCGCCGAGCGATAACGAGGCAACCGGCCCCGGCTCGAAATCGCGATGCTCGCCGACGCGTGCGGCATCGATCGCCTTGCCGTGCTCGATGCGGTCGCCGTAGAAGTTCACGAGACAGGTGTTCAAGTGCCAGCGCCGCGGCACGGTGCTCGGCGGGAACGTCGCCTTCACTCGGCGCTCGATCTGACCGACCAGCTTCGACAGCACGGCCGGAAACGGCTCGGCCCGCACCGCCACGTCCATGGTGCGCTTCGGCGGCTCGTAGTAGCCGAGGCACGCAAACTGCCAGTTGCCGAGCCAGTACACCGGCCGCAGCAACATCCGCTGCTGCTTGCCGGACGGCGGTGGGCGCTTCGTCGAATAGCGCTGTTCCCACAAGGGCTTCAGCTGCCCGAGCCACGTCACGATCTCGGCGCGCGAGCCCGCGTCGATGAAGCCCGGATCGTAGACGTAGCAGCGGTCGATCACGCGCAGTGTAGCTAGCACGCAACCTTGGCGAGGGGCGGCCGATAGCACCGCCATGTGGTCGCTTCTCGATTGGATCTTCGAACCCCAGTGCGCAGCGTGTGCGGCGCCCGGTGCCCCGCTCTGCGAGGCCTGCGCAGGCTCGCTCGTCGAGCTCGGGCCTGCGTGTCCGCGCTGCGCCGAGCCCGGCTCCGACACCATCTGCGCGCGGTGCATGCGCACGCCGCTGCCACTCGAACGCATCGTCTCGCCGTGGCAGTTCGGCGGCCCGCTCGCCACCGCGATCCGTCGCTTGAAGTTCACCGGCGCGAACCACATCGCGCGCACGGTCGCGCCGCTATGGTCACCACTCGTCGCGGCCGCTGCGAGCGATGGTGGGCTCGTGATCCCGGTGCCGCTGCACTGGCGCCGCCGCTGGAACCGTGGCTACGACCACGCGTGGCTGCTCGCCATCCATGCATGTGCAAACGCGAAGCTGCCGCCGCCCGTGCCCGCGCTGCGCCGGATCCGCGCGGTCGCACCGCAGAGCACGCTCGCCGCAACCGACCGGCGATCGAACCTGCGCGGTGTGTTCGCGGTGGTCGCCCGCCACGCGAAACGGATCGAAGGTCGCGACGTCGTGCTGCTCGACGATGTCGTCACGACGGGCTCGACGTTCGCCGCCGCGAGTGAGGTCCTGATCGCGCACGGGGCTCGCTCGATCATCGGCGTCGCGCTCGCACGAACCTGAGCTGCCGTGCAAGAACGCGCGCGGCTGCCGCAGGATTTGCGCCGCCACGATGCGGCACGCGTCGTGCTCCGAGCGATCGCATGTGGCGCAGGATGCAAACCGCCGTCGTCGAGCAATTTGGAAAAGCACTCGTCCTCCGAGCATGGGACGTGCCCACGCCGGGACCGGGACAGATCGTAGTGATCGGATCCAGTTGCCGCTAGATCCGATCACGCTAGTCAGCTCCGCCCTCCGGATTCTCGATCTCGGAGGTCCAGTACACGTAGTCGCGCCACGCGTCCGGGATGCTGCGAGTGCTCACGCTGATCTGGACCGCCGGCATCGACGTCGGACGCACCGGCGTCGAGAGCAGCTTCATGTGCGCCTCGTTCGGCGTGCGGTTCGCCTTGTCCCGGTTGCACAGATAGCACGCCGAAACGATGTTCTCCCAGTTGGTGAGACCACCCTTCGAGCGCGGGATGACGTGGTCGTACGTCAGCTCGTCGGTCGTGCACTTGTCACCGCAGTACTGGCAGCGGTAGCCGTCACGCGCGTAGATGTTGACGCGCGAGAACTTCACCGCCTTCTGGCGACGCGGGAACGACTTGCGCAGACGCACGATCGACGGGACTTGCATCGTCATCGAGACGGCGTGGATCTGAGTCTCGTACTCGTCGACGACCTCGACCTTGGCGAGCGCGAGCAGCGTGACGGTACGCCGCCACGAGATGATCTGGATGGCCTGCGAGGAGCGCGCGAAGCGGCCCTCCAACATCGTGAGCGGCGCGCGTACTTGACCGAGCGGCGCGACGGGCAGCCCTCGCTGGTGTTCGCCTGCCGCGACTACGACCACATGACCGATGAGGACCTGCGGAGCGCGCTCGAAGACGCGATGTCCCTCGTCGAGAGCGGAGACTGAGGCGTGGGTGGGCTGGCCCTTGCTCGACGGCTCGGCGATGAACTTTTGGTCGATGTCGGCGCGCCAGGCCCGGCGCACATCGACCCGATCGAGACCGCAAAGCACCTGGGGATCGAAGTGACTTTCGGTCAACTCAATGGTGCGACGGCTCGCATCTTCCGTAAGGGAGCCAAGGCGCGGATCCGGGTGTCGGATCGGATCGTGACCGTGGGGCGACGTCGCTTCTCGATCATGCACGAGATCGGGCACTACCTCCTGAACCACGTGCTTCCGACCGAGGGCGACGAGGCAACCTGGTTCACGACGTGCTGCGCGCAGCGCAACCGCGGAGAAGGGCGCGAAGCGGACGTGTTCGCGGTCGCACACCTGACGCCCGTGCGGATGGTGAAGCCGTATTGCGATGTCACGCCGGTGGGACCTGCACGCGGTGCGCGCGATCGCGGACGTGTTCACGACGTCGCCGGTCATGAGCGCGATGCGCTTCGTGGAGCTATCGAGTAAGCAGTGCGCCGCCATGTACTCGGAAGCCGGCTTGGTCAAGTGGGCGAAGCGTAGTCGCACGTTCACCACATTCATCGCGCCGGGGTCGCGGATCCCGCGCGAGAGCGTGGCCGGGGACTACTTCGATGGCGGTGCGAACTGCGACATCGCGCAGTCTCGGCCTGCGGAAACGTGGCTGGGGTTCAGCGAGCTCGCGGCGACCGGCGCCGAGATCGTGGAACACGCGACGGTCATTCCGGAGCCGGGGTGGGGTCCTATCGCTTCTGTGGGTCCCACGAGCCATGTCCGCAAACTGACGTCACGTGCGGCACATGCAGTACACGAACTGCTGCCGCGTGCCTGAGGGCGTTTCGTGTTCTTTGACCTGGTGTTCGACAAGCTCGAACCTCGGGCCGAACTGGTCGTGCAAGGAGTCGGCGTCGTAACGGGCGACGTCAAGGCCGCTGCACTGCTTCGGGCCTTCTGGGCCGAACGTCGCAACGATCACGTGACCGCCGGGCCGCACCGCTCGCGCCACTTGGCGCAGGTACGCGTGGCCATGCTCCGGCTGAGTCAAGAAGTGGAACACGGCGCGGTCGTGCCAGAGGTCGTAGTGGTTGGCGTCGAACTCGTAGGTCGTCACGTCGCCGCGCAACCAACCGACATGGGGTAACCGTGATGGTTGGTCAAACGAGATGGCGACGTGTGTATCATCGGCGCACGACGAGGTGGCCTTTGCTCGATGCGGCGCCCTCAACCTGACTCCCACGCAGACGGCTTCGCTCGCCGGTCCGTGAGGGAAGCGGCTCGCGATGATGCGAGCCCGTGCCGCGACTAGAACCGAAGCGTGGCCGCGACGCCAGGCACCACCGACGTTCGGACACGCAATGCTGTCGGTGTGATCTGGAACTCGCCGTGTGCCGGTTTCCATGCGATGTCGAGCGCCATGCCGCCGAGGTACATCGCGATACCGGCGCCGAGTAGGAAATATGTAGAGGATTGGAGGTGACAAGGAACGCCGGACTGGCAGTCGCCGATCTCGCTGTTCGTCGCCCTGACCAGCCCGACGAGCTCGATGAGCACACCCCCGGCGCGCAACGCGATCGCCGGATCGAGGTACTCGTGGCTGTAGAAGTGTCCGAGCGAGGGTGTGACGATGCCGAGCATCACGCCACTCATCGCGGTGACCGCCCCGAAGTCGCGAATCGCGTTATTCGAACCTGCCGCCGCAACTAACCCGATGCCGAGGAGCGCGAGCGGCGCCACACTGCCAGCGACCGAGAGCCGCTGCGCGGTGTCGGGGTCGGGGGCGGGCGACGCGCCGGCTCGCGCGTTCGGCAAAGCCGTGATGAGTATCGCGGTGATCGCGAGCGCCTTCACCACAGGTACGCTGCTCCAGCCGCGAGCTCGATGCCGGTCACGCCGGTCGTCGATTCCGTCATCGCCACGCCAGCGAGCTCCGAGGTCGTGCGATCCGCGATCGAGATAGCGGTTTCGATCCCGAGTCGCGGCTGCATCATCGACTCGACGTCAGTGCGCTCACTCCCGACGATACGACCGAGCACCTGCGGCTTCGGATGGAGCGTGCCGGCTGCACCCGCGAGGTGTTCGCCTCCGACGCCATCGTCCTGCTTCACGAGGCCACGCTCGGCGCGATGCGCGACCTCGATCGCGTCGCCGCCGCCGCGCTCCGCGAGACCGCACGCAAGAAGAAGAAGCTCGTCGAGCGAGACGTCATGGCGCGCGTCATCGAAGCCGATACACGGGAGCGCGACCGATGACCGCTCCACCGCGGATCCCGATCCCGCCCGACGACCTCCTTCAGATCGCAGGATGGGTCGCGCTCGAGGCAGTGGTCGCGCTCGCTGCACGCGCGCTGGTGACTCACTACCCCCGCGTGACTCGTGTCCCTCGTCCCAATGACCCGGCCGAACTTCACACCGCTCGCGAACTGATCGACGACTGCGAGCAACTCTGCTTCGCGCTCGACGCTCATCGCCACGAGCTCACGCGGCACGTACCCGAGGATCGACCCACGCGCGGGCCTCGCCTTGATCGACTTCGCCCGCGCTCGCGTGCTCGCACTCACGGGTACCGCCGTCGCTTCATTCGGCTCCAAGCGGATCCTGACTTAGGCGTCTGCGTTCGAGGCCGGGACGTTCGGCGCCTTCTACTGCTGCCCGACACCGCCACCCCACCTGCCACCGGTGTGCGCACTCCGTCGTCGCGCTTTTGTCCGGAACTATTTGCGTCAGGTGTCATTACGCCGACGGTGAAAGTCAAACAGCTCGCCCTGGCTTCTCCCGACTCAGCAACGGATTCTGGACGTTCGAGCGTTGGCACGATCGTCGCTAAAGACACGAACATGGAAATGCGAAATGCGATGCTGTTGTTGTCACTGATTATCGCGCCGGTCGGTTGCCTGAGCACCGACCACACGGTTTCGGGAAGGTGGACTTCAGAACGCATCGGCGGATGTTCGGACGCGTTCTTCTACTCGGACACTGTCGACCTGACGGTCTCGGACGTCTCGGGAGCGATCGTCAAGACCGCCTCGTACAGCTGCTCCGATAAAGCCTTCGAGGTTCAGATCCCGGGCGAGGTGGATGGAATTCGGATCGAAGCGTCCGCCTACGCGACGGGTGACAGTGGCGAGCGCCTGGACTCGGGCACCGCAAAGCTCGAAGTTCTCCATATCGTCGACGACGTCGACGTCGGGACGCTGCACTTCATCCTGCCGTAGCCGTCGGCACCGGCGCACAACTCAAGAGCATGTCGCGACACGTCCACGCGGCGTGCGCGCGCTCAGACCGGCCTGCAGGAGGAGCGACTCGACGACTTCCTCGAGCGTGCCGCGCTCCTCCGACAGCGAAGCCGCGACGCCTCGATGCCGACCGGGCCGCCGTCGAACCGCTCGCAGATCACGGTCAGGTACGCACGGTCGAGCCCCGCGTGATCTCGTGGAGCCAGTTCTCCGAGGGCTACCGATCTGCGCGGGAACCACTATGACGAAGTTCGCGTCGAGCGCGCGTACGCGCGCTTCGCCATAGGCGCGAGCGAGCCGTTGCAGCTGGGGCGTTGCCGCCTGAGACCGCGTGGAGCGACGCGGTGCCAGACGCTCGTCGGCGGCGAGTCCTGGCTGAAGTGAACAGACGGTGGGGCGCGAACGAGACGCGAGGTCGCCCGTGAGCCTGCGGTGGTGTGGGTGGCGTGCGCCGGTCTCGCCCGCTGCTCGACGTGTCCGATAATATGTCGTGAGGAGGCAACCCCGATGTCGTATGCCTCCGGCGGTGCGCTCCGCCCATGCAAACGGCATCGCGATCGTGATCGCGAACGCGACGTGCGCCTGTGTGTCGATCAGTCACGTCGAGCCCGCCGACACGCTCGGGCGTAAGGTCTTTCAGGTCGGGGTGGAGTCCGGGCTCCAGCGTGTCCCGTCGCCCTACCTGCCTTACTTTCCGTTCGGAAACTCGTCGTTCCGCTACGGCCTCACCGACACGACCGATGTCGGGATCCGCGTCGGGTATTCGGGCCTCGAGGCGCACGGTAAGTTCCTGCTGACGGAGCCGAGTGATCCGAAGCTTGCGATCTCGGTCGTGCCCGCGGTGGGCGGCGGGTGGTTTCCTGGCACGAGCGGCTGGATCGCGGTCGTCAATAGTAGCGTCACGGTGCTCGCCGGGATCCCGCATCTCCGCGTCAACGAGCTGGTCGGGGGCGTACGTGTGGGTAGTCGGATCATGATGGCACCCGAACGCGATGGCGAGCTGGAGGTCGGCGTGAGCCTGGGATACAGCTTGCGCATCGGCGAACACGTTGGACTCATGCCCGAGCTCGCGATTGCCTTGCCCGTGATCGAATCGAGTGGTGCGTCGGCAAATCTCAACACGCCAAGTCCAAACGCGCCGGCCACGTTTGCGAACCATTTCATCGCGCAGTTCAGCCTCGGAATGTCCTTCGGCCGCCAGAGGCGAAGATGAGACCCGCAATTCTTGTCCTGACGATCGCCGCATGCGCCAACCATGGCCCGAGTGCGCGGCCGATCGACGAGATCCTCGCGGTCGATCCGGAGCCGCAGCGGATGGACGGCGACCCTGCCCGTGGCTACACCGCGCTCGTCAACGCCGGGTACATCAGCCTGGGAGTGCCGTGGTCGGGCTTCTCGGCGGCCATGTCCCCACTCGATCCCCAAGATGCGATCCCCGGGCGCATCGGCGACAACGCCCAGGTCGGCTACACGTTCAACATCTCGACCAATCGCTACGGGATGAAGATCGCGGGGCCGACGTGCCTGTCGTGTCATGCGAAGCGGCTCGGCGGCAAGATCTTCGTCGGGCTCGGGACGCCGTATCACATCGTCAACCTACCCTCGGGCATCGCCACGAATCCGATCGCGATCGATGCGGGGCTCAGGAGCTCGGACGAGCTCAAGGAGTTCTCCGAGTTCGGCGATCACCTGGTTGGCTCGCAGCAAGCCGGCGCCCTCATGAGTTTCGGCGCGCTCGCCGCACACCGTGATCCGAAGACCTTCGAGTGGCTCGACTGGCCGCAGTTCGACCCGGGCACCGAGCTCCATGGCTGGGTCGATATCCCGCCATTGTGGCGCACCGCGAAGAAGAACGGGCTCTACTACAATGGTGCCGGTCGCGGCGATCAGGTGCGGCACATGATGAACATGTCGATCGTCTCGGTGATCGATACCACCGAAGCCCGCGAGATCGACGCGACCTTCGTCGACATCGCCGCCTATCTGCGCTCGATCGAACCGCCGAAGTTTCCATTTCCGATCGACGACGCGCTGGCTGCGGAAGGCAAGGTCGTGTTCGACAACACGTGCCAGGAGTGTCACGGCACGTATGGCCCGAATGGCGTCTACCCGAACTTGATCGTGCCGGTCGATCAGGTCGGCACCGATCGCGAGCTCGCGATGGACTTCTGGGCGAACCGTGACGCGGTCGACTGGTTCAACTCATCGTTCTACGGCGAGCTCAGCCGGTATGATCCGGTGCAGGGCTATTACGCACCGCCCCTCGACGGCATCTGGGCCACCGCGCCGTTCTTCCATAACGGCTCGGTGCCGACCCTTGCGGCCGTGATCGACTCGAGCCTGCGTAGCTCGCAATGGTCGATGGCGTTCGAGGAGCAGGACTTCGATCCGGACACCGTCGGGTGGCGCACGGATCACGGTGGCGACACGTACGACACCACGGAGCGCGGCCAGTCGGGCGCCGGCCACACGTTCGGCGACGGCCTCACGCCCCAGAGCCAACGCGCGCTGCTCGAGTACCTCAAGACGCTCTGACACGATCGCCAGTAACCGGGTCGGCGCTTCAGGGGCTCAACCGCAAGGATGTCTACGGGCTCGGCGTCGGCGAAGAACACGATCGCGAATGGAAAGCGCTCCATGAAGATGCGCTTGCCGGGAACCCGGTGGTGCAAGGCGCACGACATCCGCTTGCCGCGCTCGGGGATCAGGCTCTTCCACCCCCCACACTCGGGACGCGCGTGCGTGAGATGACCTCGACCGGCGACACCGCTACCTGACCGCAACCCCGCGCGAGCGCGATCGCGAGTGGTGATGGATCGAACTTCGCAGACGGAGTGCGCAGCAAGCGATGAACACCACATTTCTGCGCATGCTGCGCACCGGGGGCTATGACGTCGAGATCGCGGTCAGTCCCCCGTGTAGGGATCGAAGCCAACGTACCCGCGCCCCGGCGACGCATCGTTGCTCTCGACGATCGACTCGCCGAGCGCGAACACGCCATGCATCGACTCTACAGCGACGCGCTACACGCCGAGAGCGTGGACGTCGGGGTCTGGCAAAAAGTGGGAACGAACGACGCCGGCCCGGAGCACGTCATCACGCCGCTCGGGCCGGTATGGATCGAGGCCGCGAGCTCGCCCGAGGCGTCGTAATACATCTCTGTGCTGGTGTCGGTGCCCTGGACGGTGATGATCGTGTAGGAGCCGCACGTCTGCTCGATGGCCGGGCACAAGCTCGTGTCGGCGCGCGCGGTGCTGAGCTGGCAATCCGCGCCCGTGCACTGGAGCGTGTGGGTGCACGTGTCTTCGGTCCCCGCCGAGGTCGTACACGCCGCGAGGAAGCCGACACCGGCAAGTGCAAGTGCAAGTCGTAGGTGAAATCGCATGAAAGCCGCACCACGCAAGAATGACGCCTTTCACAAGTGCGCGACGTCGCTGCACCCAACCTCAAATTTTTGAGGGTCGTCGCGACTCTCGGTGGGGTCGCGAGCGCGTCGATGGCGCATTCTATTCCGCGGCGCACGCTCCGATCGCGAATACGTTGTCGCGCATGAACAGGTTGATCGCCCTGGTGATGATCGCTGCGGGTTGTCACTCGCCGGCCGGATCGATAGCAGGCGACGCGTGCGCCGAGAGCTCCGATGCCCGCGGTGAATCGTTCATCACAGGATCGTAAGTATTCCCCGAAGCGCATAGTGCTAGCGTTCGCCCACGCGGGTAAGTGCATCAGTTTCCGACCGCCGAAGTGGATCAGTTTCCGAGCGGTCGGAGCAGATCGCGCACCAGCCCGGACACCCCTGTAGTGCGGACGACGTGCCCCGGAGCGGACGAACAGCGGTCGATGGGCGGGTCGGCCCGAGACCGAGAAACAACGCAGCGAGTGCGCTCAGGTTCCGAAGAGCCAGGCTCGCACGGCCTCATGCTGCTCGTCCGAGGTCCGTTCCGCGTACGTGTCACCCACCACCTCGAGCTCGACGTCATCCTTCCACTGGCGGACCGAGATCCGCGCTTCGTCGCGAACGAAGGGGCGCTTCATCAGCGCCTCGAACTCGCGTAGGAACTCCGGCATGCGCTCAGCGCGACGCTGAGCTCCCTGCGGGGAATTCGCCGGGCTCGGAAGCTGAAAGCGGCTGGAGTCGGCAACGTGTGCTCCTCCGCGTGCGACACGGCGACGGCCCCATCATCGAGTCCGCTGACCGACCAGCTCCCCGACCAGTAGACCAGCTTCTTTCGCGATCAGCTGCCGTTCGAGACGTTACGCATGCTCACGCGCACCAAGCTCGGCGCCTAGTTCGGTAGCGCTCGCAGCGCCCAGGCGCGATCGATCACGAGCTCGCTTGGGGGCTCTCGCTGAACGAGCTCGACATACTCCGCGCGCGGCGTTGCGAGCCCGCGAATGACGCGATCGAGCACCACCCAGTGAAGCTCGGCGTCATCGGCGCGATCGAAGAGGACCACGCGATCGTCGATCCCGATCTTGAGCATCTCGACTCCCCAG
>JAYWCI010000024.1:0-41497 GCA_043780895.1 Kofleriaceae bacterium
GGGAACGCGCTTGCCAGCGCGTTCGGCGAGCGTGCCGAAGACCCACAGAACGCCACCGACGATCAGAAATGGCACGAGGAAGACCCACATCGTGAATCCCGATGCGAGGCCGAAATATGCGATCGCGCACACCATACCGACGAGCCACGCGACGATCGCGACGATGTAGCCCGACAGCATGATCTTGCGCTTGCGCAGTGCGGCCTCGAGCTTCTTGAGAAAATAATCAGCCTCGACAGGGTCGAGCTCGCCGATCAACTTCGCGAGATCCTCTTGGCTGCCTGAACCGAAAGCTCTCTCGACCAACGGATCTTCGCTCGGCTTCTTCGCCACGCCGCGACCTTACCATGAGTGCTATACGAGCCCCGTGCTTCGTATCGACGACGATCTGAGTCGCTCGCTCTTGTTTGGTTCGGCTCCGCGCCGGATCGTTTCCCTGGTCCCGAGTGACACGTATTCGGTCGTCGCGCTCGGCGCCGAAGATCGGCTCGTCGGGCGGACCACGTACTGCGAGCATGCGCGTGCCGCGACGACGGTGGGCGGCACGAAGGATATCGATGTCGAGGCGGTGATCGCACTCGAGCCCGATCTGGTGATCGCGAACCAGGAAGAGAATGCGCGCAAGCCCCTCGAAGCGCTCGCGGCCCGCGGGGTGCGGATCTACGTGTCGCTACCGCGCACGGTGGAGCAGGGCATCAATCACGTCGCGAAGCTCGCGCGGATCCTCCAGACCGGCGAGCCGGGCAAGGCGCTCGTCAAGCGCGGCTACGACTTCGTGCAGCGTTCGCCGGTCGCGACCCGCGAGAAGGCGTTCATGCCGATCTGGATGGATCCGCTGATGACGCTCAATGCCGATACGTTCGGCTCCGACATGCTCGCGCGCGTCGGCGTCGCGAACGTGTTTGGCGATCGGCTGCGGCTATATCCGCTCGCCGCGGATCTCGGCAAGGGACCCGAGGCCGAAGCGAATGGTCGCGACGTGCGCTACCCGCGCGTGACGCTCGCCGAGATCACGGCGCGTGATCCGGACGTCGTGATCCTGCCCGACGAGCCGCACGCGTTCTCCGCGGCTGACGAAGCGATCCTGCACGAGGCCGTCCCGCGCGCTCGCGTGGTCCGCGTCATCGGCAAGGACCTCTTCTGGTACGGAGCCTGGACGATCGAGGCGCTCGATCGGCTCGCGGCGCAGCTAACGCCCGGCAACTAGCCGCCTACTAGCCTGTCGTAGAGCGCGCTGACGAACCTGTCGACCGACGGTGGATGGTGCGCGAAGAACAGCGACGGCTCGACGAGCTCGAGCTCCATCACCATCGGGTGACCTCGTTCGTCGCGCGCGAGGTCGACGCGCGCATAGAGTAGCTCGCTCGCGATCGGTGCGAGCGCCGCCAGGGCGACCTCGCGCTCCTCGGCGGTGATCGAGAACGGGCCGGTCACGCGCTCGGCCTGGCCGGCGAACCGAGGGGACTTGCGGATCGCGTGCGACAGCTCGCCATCGATCCACACGAGCGAGCGCTCGCCATAGCCATCGACCGAGGTGATGTACGGCTGGATCAGCGCCGCACCGCGAGCGGTGAGCGCGGCACAATGCGCGACGGCGGCTGGATCGTGCGCCTCGAACACGCGTGCGCCGATCGAGCCCGCCCCGACCTCGGGCTTGATCACGCAGCGCTCGCTCGGCACATCGATCGCGAAGCCTTGCTCGACGACGGTCGTCGGCACGACGGGCACGCCGCGGTTCGCGAGCCCCTGCAAGTAGCGCTTGTGGACGTTGCCGCGCACGATCGCGGGAGGATTGAGCACGGGACCGACGGCCGCGACGCGATCGAGCCACGCGAGGAACGCGGTGACGTCCTGGACATAGTTCCAGGTCGACCGCAGGATCGTCGGGCCGGGCTCGTCCCAGGCTACCGTTGGATCGTCCCACGCGAGCAACTCGTGCTCGAAGCCCGCGCGGGTGAGCGCGGCCGCGAGCGGCGCCGCATCGGCATCGAATTCGGGGAGCTCCTTGCAGGTCGCGATCCGTAGCTTCACAGCGCGCTCGCGAGATCGTCGAACAGATCGTCTTCGTGTTCGAGCCCGACCGAGAGGCGCAGGAGCTCGAACGGCGTCGGCGAGCCCGCACCCTCGACGGTGTGGCGATGCTCGATCAAGCTCTCGACGCCGCCGAGCGATGTCGCGGGCATCCACACGCGGAGCTTCTTGACGAGCTCGATCGGCTGCGCGACCCGGATCGACAACATGCCGCCGAACCCGCCACGCATCTGCTTGGCCGCGACCGCGTGGTGCGGGTGATGCGGCAGCCCCGGATAGTCGACCGTGACGCCGCGCTCGGTCAGGCGCTGTGCGAGCGAGAGCGCGGTCCTACTCTGGCGCTCGACCCGCGCGAACAGCGTGCGCATGCCGCGCTGGAGCAGCCACGCTTCGACCGGCCCGAGGCACGCGCCCTCGACATGCCGGATGTATTCGAGCTCGGCCCACGCCTCGTCGCGCACGCGCGTGACCAGCGCGCCGGCGAGCACGTCGGAGTGACCGTTCAAGTACTTCGTCGCGGCGTGCATCACGAGGTCGGCGCCGAGCTCGAGGGGCTTGGTGTGGACGGGCGTGGCGCAGGTCGAATCGACCGCGAGGCGCGCGCCCGCACGATGCGCGAGGTCGGCGACTGCCGCGATATCGGTGACGTCCCACGTCGGGTTCGCCGGGGTCTCGACCCAGACGAGCTTCGTGGTCGGGCGCAGGGCGGCCGCGACGGCGGCGAGGTCGGTGGTGTCGACGAAATCGAGCGCGACGTTCCAATCGGCGCTGAACTTCTGGAGCCAGTTGCGGATCGCGAAGTAGCCGACCCGCGGCACGACCGCGTGATCACCGGGACGTAGCCACGCGCGAAACACCGACGTGGCAGCGGTCATGCCCGACGCATTCACGAGTGCCGCAGCCCCCCCTTCGAGCTCGCACAACAGGTGCTCGGCCGACAGCACGGTCGGGTTCTTGTCGCGCGTGTAGTCGCGCCCACCGATCAGCTGATATTCACCATCTCGCGCGTACGTCGTCGAGAGATGGATCGGTGGCACGATCGCGCCGGTCTCGCGGTCGCGGTCGTAGCCGGCCTTCGCGGTGAGGGTCTCGGGGTGAAGTGGCTTGGTCATGGCGGCAACACGAAGCCGTAGCGGGTCATCACCTCGTGACCCTCGGGCGACGCGATGTACGCCGCGAGCTGGCGCGCGGCCGCGGCTTCCTCGCCGGTGCCACACACGACGAGCTGTTGATCGATCGGTTGGTGCAGCGCTTCAGCGATCTCCAACGACTCGCCACCGTCGGTGACCACGGCGAGCGAGCGCGCGACGATCGCGGCATCGACCGCGCCGGTCTTCGCGAACTGCATCGTCGCCTGAATGTTCTCGCCGTACTTGACGCGGTCGGCAATCTTGTCCCACACGCCCGATTTCTGGAGCGCTTCCTGCGCGGCCTTGCCGTAGGGCGCGGTCTCCGGGTTCGCGATCGCGATCCGTGTGAACCGCGGATCGGCGAGCTCGTCGAGGGTCTTCGGCGCCTGGACGCCCTTGGGGACCCAGACCACGATGTGACCGCGCGCGTACGAGTGGACGGAGGTCGCGTCGCACTTGCCATTCGTGACGACATCGTCGATGAACTTCTTGCCGGCCGACGCGAACAGGAAGTACGGCGCGCCCTGGTCGATCTGCTTCGCGAGCGACCCGCTCGAGTCGAACGTGAGCAGTGGCCTGATGTGGGTCTTTGCCTCGAACGCGTTGCCGAGCTCCTCGAACGCCCGCGTCAGATCGGCGGCAGCGGCGACGCGGACGGTGCGCTCGCTCGGCTTCGCGGAGCAACCGAGGATCGCGACGAGCAATGCAACGTGGCGCACCGGCTGAGGCTATCGCGGTATAACTGCAATATGGAACGCCGCGTGGTCATCATCGAAGACGAACGTGATGTCGCGCGCCTGCTCGAGTTCAACCTGCGCAGCGCGAACTTCGTCGTCGAGAGCGCGGTCAACGGCGCCGACGGGCTCGCAGCGATTCGCGCCTCGCATCCCGATGTGGTGTTGCTCGATCTGATGCTGCCAGATCAATCCGGCTACGAGGTGTGCAAGGCGATCCGCGCCGATGCCGCGATCACCGATACCGGCGTGTTGATGCTGACCGCGAAGGGCGAGGCCGAGGATCGCATCCTCGGGCTCGAGGTCGGTGCCGATGACTACGTCGTCAAGCCGTTCGTGGTGCGCGAGGTCGTGCTCCGCGTGACCGCGCTCGCAAACCGGCTCGCCGAGCGCCGCGCGCGCGCGACCACGAGCACCGGCGTGGTGATGAAGGCCGGCGCGATCGAGCTCGATCCCGTGACCCATGATGTCCGGATCGGCGGCGCGCTCACGCAGCTGCGTCCGCTCGAGTACAAGCTGCTCCAGCTGCTGGTCTCGGATCCCGGTCGCGTGTTCTCGCGCGAGGAATTACTCGAGCAAGTCTGGGACATGCGCGGTGACATCAACACGCGCACGGTCGACGTGCACGTCCGCCGGCTGCGGATCAGCCTCGCGACGGCGGCGGATGTGATCGAGACGGTGCACGGCTTCGGCTACCGCGCGAAGCGCGACTAGTGCGCAACTCTCTCCGCAACCGGCTGCTCGCGCTGTTCCTGTTGCTGTTCGTCGTCGTCGGCGCGGGAACCCTGTACGCGATCGAGCGCACGCTCGCGGATGACCTCCTCGCCACGCTCGATGCGCGGCTCACGGATCAGGGCAAAGCGGTCGCGGAGTGGCTCGCCGAGGCCGGTCATCCCGACACGCTCGCGCCACGGCTCGCGGCCGTCACCCGCACGCGGCTCACGATCATCGGGTCCGATGGCTCGATCCAGGGCGATTCGCTCGAGCCGACGATGGTCAGCCGGCCGATCGGCGAAGCGATCGAGGTCGCGACCGCGCGCCGCGGTGACATCGGCCACGCCGTGCGCTCGCTGCGCCCCGACGAGCCGACCCAGTACCTCGTCGCGGTGCCCGCGGATCACGCGCGCGTGATCCGGCTCGCGGTGCCGCTCGGCGATATCATCGAGACCCGCAAGAATATGCGGCAGCGGCTGCTGTTCGGCTTCGGGTTCGGCTTTCTCGGCGCGCTGCTGCTGTCTTATATCTTCGTGCGTGCGATCACGCGACCGATCCAGGCGCTGACCGCGACCGCGGAGAGGCTCGCGAAGGGCGAGTACACGATCGCGCCGCCCGAATCGGCGACCGCGGCCGGCGGTGAGATCGGCGTCCTCGCGCGCGCGATGATGGTGATGGCTGGCGAGGTCAAGTCGCGCATCGGCGAGCTCCAGCAGGAGCGCGACTTGCTCTCGGTCGTGTTCGCGAGCCTCGTCGAAGGTGTCGTCTTGATCGATCGCTCGGGCGCGCTCGCGCTCGCGAATGCCGCCGCGCAACCGCTCGTCGGCGATCGCCTGCCGGCGCCGCTCGCCGAGCTCGTCGCACGGGCGCTCGAAGGCACGTTCGCGGATGCCGAGCTCGAGCTCGTCGGTCGCACGGTGCGTGCGAGTGCACGGCCGCTCGAGGCGCGCGGACCGGCGGCGAGCGCTGCGGTGATCCTCGTGCTCTACGATGTCACGCGGATGCGCGCGCTCGAGGCGGTGCGGCGCGAGTTCCTCTCGAACGCGGCGCACGAGCTGCGCACGCCGGTGACCTCGATCTCGGGCTACGCGGAGACGCTGCTCGGTGCGCCAGTCGATAGCGCGACCTCGAAGGAATTTCTCGGCACCATCCATCGCAACGCGCAGCGGATCGCGAGCCTGGTCTCGGACCTGGTGCTGCTCGATCAGCTCGGTGGTCGCGATGCGGTCGTCGGCGATCGCGTCCCGGTGCCGCTCGCGCAGGTCGTCAACGATGCGGCGCGTACCACGCGCGGCGTGACGCCGACCGCGCAGATCCAGATCGTGGTCGCGACCGAGCTCGCGGTGCTCGGCACGCGTGAAGGGCTCGACCACGTGGTCCAGAACCTCGTCGACAACGCGGTGAACTATGGCGGCGGCACGCAGGTGATCGTCGAGGCCGTGGGCCATGACAAGCGCATTCGCCTCTCGGTCACCGACGCCGGGTCCGGGATCCCGAAGGGCCAGGAGGAGCGGGTGTTCGAGCGGTTCTATCGGATCGACCCCGGCCGCAGCCGCGATCGTGGCGGTTCGGGGCTCGGCCTCGCGATCGTCAAGAGCCAGGTCGAAGCCATGGGGGGGCGGGTCTGGCTCGAGCACGCCGATCCGGGGGCGCGCTTCGTGATCGAGCTCGATGCAGCGTAGCGGCAGGGCGTGCGATAATCGGGGGATGCGCGTGGGCATGCAGCGTTGGGTCGCGTCGGGCATGGCCTTGTCGATCGCGATCGGTAGTGGTTGTTCGTTCGCGCTCGTGCAGGGCCCCAAGCCGGCGCCTGCCGCGGAGAGCGACTGCACGACGAGCCGGCTCGCCCCGATCCTCGATTCGGTGTTCACCGCGGTCATGCTGATCACCGTGGTCCAGTCACTCGCGACGAGCGACGCGGACTGGCAGAAGCAGTTGTGTGACGCCAACGATCCGAATTGCTCGCCTGCGATCTCGCAGGGTGGGGCGGCGCTGATCTTCTCGCCACTCGCGCTGCTCGGTGCGGCGGGCATGTACTACGGCTACACGCGCACGTCGGAGTGTCGCAACGCGCAGCCGCGTGTCGAGGAGGCACCGCAGTCGGTGCCGATGACGGTCCCGCCGCCGGTGGGCGCACCGCCTGTCTCCGCGCCGGTTGCCCCCGTGCCGCAGGTCGAGCCGCCCGTGCCGGTCGCCGCGCCGGCGCCGGTGCCCGCGGCGACCCCGACCCCGACGACGCCTCCGACGACGACGGCGGTCCCGGCGAACCCGTATGGCGCTTCGAAACCCGCGCCTGCGCCGGTGAAGGTGAAGCCGAAGCCCACGCCGAAACTGAAAGCCGATCCACCGCCCGCGCCGCCGGTCGGGATTCCACTACCGGGCGGTCCGTAGCTCTCCATGATGACTCCTGAAGTGCTGTGGGCGGCGGGGCTCGCGATCGCGATCGTCTTCACGGCGGCGCTGGTCAATCGATTCGCGCCGCAGACCCGCTCGCGGCTCCGCACGATCGCGATCCTCTACGTCCTGTACTTGCTCGTGCTCGGTTCGAGCCATCTGCTGGCCGACCTGGGCGAGCAGGACTGGGCGCGGCGCACGGTGATCGCGACCGAGATCCTGCGCGTCTTCCTCGTCGTCAACCTGTCGGCGACGCTCGTATTCCGGCTGCTCTTGCGTGGGCTCGGCCTCAAGGTCCCGACGATCGCGAGCGACCTGCTCGTCGGGCTCGGCTACATCGTCGCGACGGTCGGCGTGTTCTCGCAGCACGGCCTCGATCCCGTCGGTGCGCTGGCGACAGGTGCCGCGGTGTCCGCGATCCTCGCGTTCTCGCTGCAGAGCACGCTCGGTAACATCATCGGCGGCGTCGCACTGCAGCTCGATGGCTCGATCCACGAGGGCGATTGGATCCAGCTCGAGAACGGCAAGCAGGGCCGGATCCGCGCGATTCGCTGGCGCCACACGCTGATCGAAACCCGCGACTGGTCGACGATCGTCGTGCCGAATGCGTCGCTGCTCGCGAACAACATCACGATCCTCGGGTACCGTGAAGGCCTCCCGGCGCCGCAGCGGATGTGGGTCTACTTCAATGTCGATTTCCGGTTCGCGCCGAACCAGGTGATCCAGATCGTCACTGATGGCTTGCTCGGTTCGCCGATCGAGAACGTCGCTGGCGATCCCAAGCCGAACGTCATCTGCATGGACCTCGCACGTGACGGCAAGGATTCGGTCGCGCTCTACGCCGTGCGCTACTGGTTGATCGATCTCGCGGCCGACGATCCGACGAGCTCCCGCGTGCGCGCGCGGATCTTCACCGCGCTCAAGCGCGCGAACATCCCGCTCGCCGTCCCTGCAGTGATGAACCTCGTGCAGGTCAACGACCGCGAGCGCGAGCAAACGCATCGCGAACGCGATCAGAGCGCGCGGCTCGCGGCGCTCCATGTCGTTCACATGTTTCGCGGCCTCACCGAGGACGAATTGCACGTCCTCGCCGAGGGCGTCACGGGCGTCGTCTACACCAAGGGCGAGACCATCACGCGACAAGGTGCGACCGCGCACTATCTCTACGTGCTGACGAAGGGCACGGTCGAGGTCAAGGTGCGCAAGCTCGACAACCCGGGGATCGAAGCTCGCGTGATGGCGACGCTCGACGCACCGGAAGTGTTCGGCGAGATGGGCCTGATGACCGGCACGCCACGCGGTGCCGACGTCGTCGCGAAGACCGACGTCGAGTGCTTGCGGCTCGACAAGCCGACGTTCGAGCGCGTGCTGTTAGCGCGCCCCGATGCGGCCAAGGAGCTTGCCGAAAAGCTGGCGCTCCGCCGCGCGAACAACACCCTCACCGATCACATGAACGAGGCCGAGCTCGCGCGCCATCACCAGAACGAAGCCGCGCGGATCCTCGGCGGCATCAAGGAGTTCTTTGGCCTATGAAGCGCGGGACATCGCGTAGTTACTAGATCGCGACAATCGACCGTAGCTGCATGACATCTCGGCGTCCACGCGTTGGGACGCTGATGCGATGCGATGGCTGATCGTCGGGAGTCTGTGTACGGGTCTCGGGGTGGCGCTCGCGGACACGCCGGCAGGGCTCGCGCTCGATCCGCAGGTGACGCTGCCGACCCGATCGACAGTCAGCGTGCGAACGCTCGCGCACTCGGTCATCGATGCCGAGGCGGGCACCGCGACGATTGACGGGGCACGTCGCACGTTTTGAGGCGCCTCAGTCGTCGTAGATGGTGATCAGGTTGTAGCCGCGCTCGTTAGGCGCCTCGGTGTAGACGATCGCGAGGCCGCCGGAGCCACCGGCGCACTTGATGCCCACAACGCCGCCGTGATCGAGCCAGAAGTTCGCATCGGTGCGCAGCAGCTCGTACTTCGGCGGCGTACACGCGGGCAGGTCTTCGAAGTGCTGGCCGAGGAGCTGGCCGTAGTGCGTGCGCGGAGCCGCGGCGACGCAGCCACCCGTGCCAATCGTGCGCTGCGCGAGGATCGGATAGAAGTTGCCTACGTTGCGGCGCTCGCGCGTGACGGGGTAGGGCGTGCCGTCTTCCTTCGCGAACTGCGCCTTCTGATCCTGCTCGAGGTTCTTCATCCGACCGTTGAAGTCATAGCGATGCAGCAGGATCTCGTACTCGCCGACTGCCGAGAAATCGAACAGCGAGACATACGAGGTCCTGTCGTTCAACACGGCCTTCTCGAAGTCCGCGGCAACGCGTGCTGCGAGGTCCGCGGGTGCGGGATGCGCCGGCTGCGCCGTGGGCGCGCATGCCGACGCGGTGACGAGAGCGAGCGCTACGCTGCGTGCGCCCACGTGTCACCGTAATCTGTGAGGGCCGAACCGACGGGGATGCCGAGCGCTGCGAAGCCCGGCACGAGCACTTCACGAACGCAGGTCGAAAAGATCACGCGTTCTTCGGCGGGAGTCATCAAGCCATGATCGCGTACGGCGGGCGTGACGTCGCCGACCGGACGCTCGCGCTCGACGACGTTCGCGACGCCGCGCAAGGCGCGCGGCAGCATCTCGGCGGCCGCGTCGATCACGCCCTGACCACCGTGCTCGATCGAGTGACGGAGGTACGACCAGCCGAGCCGCGCGTGCATCACCTCGTCGGAGTAGATCGACGTGAGCACCGCCTGGGCGACCGGATCGACCGTGAGGTCGCGGGTCTCCGAGAGCACCGTGGTGGCGTAGGTCTCCGAGACGCACGACACGAGCATCGTGTTCGCGAGCGCCTGGTGCAGCTTCGGTCGCTGAGGATCATCGGGCAGCGACGACATCGCGGGCGCCGGAAGTTTCTGTTCGCCCGAATAGATCTGCGCCATGCGCAGGCACATCTCCGCGTGCCGAACCTCGTCGATGCCGGCGCGCAGGCACAGCGACAGGACATCGGCGGGCGCCATCGCGGCGACGAGATCGATCGCGAGCACCGCGAACGTCGAGACCGCGAGGTACTCCGCTTCGGAGCGGCGCATCCAGGTGCCCGCGAGCCGCGAGCGCTCGGCAGGCGTGAGCGCGGACGCGGTCGATCGAGCCCATGGAATCGGTACCGAGCGCCGCCGCATCAAGCGATGGTGCTCGGCTTCGAGTGGCGTGCCCGAGAGCCACCAGGGGCTCGTGGGCTCGTAGGTCTCGTCGCCCTGCGACGCTGGTTCTTCGAGCGTGTCATCCATAGGCGTACTCAAGCGAGGACGAAGCCGCGACCGATCGAGCTCACGCGAGCACGAAGCCGCGACCGGTGGGGCGACCACCACCGCCACGCGGGCGCTTCTTCGCGGCGGCATCGGCAGCGGCCTGGTCATCGGCGGCCTTCTGATCGGCGGCCGCCTGGTCCGCGGTGGCCTTGTCGGCTGCAACCTTGTCGTCGGCGACCTTCTGATCAGCAGCGGCCTTAGCAGCGGCGGCCTTATCCGAAACAGCCTTGTCGTCGACCACTTTTTGATCAGCAGCAGCCTTGTCGGCAGCCGCTTGGTCCGGCTGGGCGGGCCCGCCCTTCGGGCTACCACCACAACCGATCGGCGCGGCGAGCATCGCCCCTGCGAAGACAACCGTCCGCCAGATCTTCCCGCTCGTCTCGCTGTGTTTTGCCATGGCCTTGACGATGCCATCGCACCCGACTGATTGCCAGCTACGACAACACGAAGCCGCGGCCGGCGAATCGGGAGCGTTGCACGGATCTGCGTGCAACCGGTAACGATCCCAGGTGTCCCGATTCACGCCGAAGGTTCGTTCGGGACGATCGGCATCGAGATGCTCGTGCGTGCCGCGCCGGTCGTCTGCGCCATCAGTCCGCGCATCCGGGAGACGAGCTCGCCGACGATCGCCTCGGACATCTCCGGCCGATCCGAGAGCAAGCGCTTGAAGCCTTCGCCAGGCACGCGGAGCGTGCGCGTTCGCTCGAGCGCACGCACGCTCGCCGAACGCGGCGCCGAATCGAGGACCGCCATCTCGCCGATGCACGCACCGGCGCCCGCCTCGCTGATCATGGTCTCGGGCCGCCCACCTTCGACCGCATCGCCGCCGACGAACACGCGCAGCTTGCCCTTCACGATCAGGTAGACCGCATCGCCGACCTCGCCCTCGCGGAAGAGATCCTTGCCGGGATCGACCATGCGCTCCTCGACGATCGTGGCGAGCTCCTCGAGATCCTCGGCATCGAGCTTCGTGAAGATCGGCACCTGGCGGATCAACATCATCTTCTCGATCTTGGTGAGCGATGCCATCGCTGCGTTTGCATCGAGCGTCGCGTAGACGCCGGCCTGACCGAGACCCTTCGTGCTCTGCGCGAGGATCGCCGGGTCGATCGCCGGCATGCTCGGCGAGCTATTCGTCCCGCCCGAGACCGCCCGGACCGCCGCGTGACGGACCGAGGGATCCGGATCGTCGAGCACCTTCGCGAGCACGTCGCGCGTGAGCCGCTGCTTGGCGCCCATCGCGCGGACCGCGGCTTCGCGCACGATCGCATCGTGATCGTCGATTAGCGCGAGCAGCGCCGCGCGCGCGTCGTCCCCCTCGAAGCGCGTGAGTAACACTGCACCGGCGGCGCGCAGATGCCGGGAACCATCCGGCAAGACCGCGAGGATCGGCGCGAGCGCGAGCGGCTTGGCCTCGTTGCGCGCGAGCCGGCTCACGAGCTCGAACAGCGGCTCGACGAGCGTGGGCTCCTGCTGGGCGAGGGCCTCGAGCTGGATCGGCCGCAACACGCCGCGCTGCTTCGCGAGGTGGCGGACCTGCTCGACCTCGGCGCTCTTGGTCATCACCGCGAGCACGCCGAGCGCGTGCGCGACATGCTCGTGCGCGCGGCGCAGACACAGGTGCTCGACGAGCGCGAGGCTCGCGGACTCTTGGGTGCCGGAGCTCGGCGCATTCGCGACTTCCGCAGCCTCGGCGAGCAAGGCGATGCGCGCGAGCTCGGCGTCGTAGATCGCGGCGATCGGGCCGCCCGGCGCGAGTAACGAGGCGAGGGCGTCGCGCTCTTCCTCTGCGCTCACACCACGCTCGGCACGCAGCTGCGCGAGCGTCGCGGGCTCGGTGCCCTGGCGCGCGGCCTCGATGACGATCCGCTCGAGGTCCTTGCGATACTGCTGCTTCGCGAGCCGTTGTTCGACCGAGCCTTGATACGCCGGGTCGAACAGTTGGCGCTCCTCTGCGGAGAGCTCGCCGATGATCTTCTGGTGGTCCCTGTCGCTGACGCCGAGCTGCGCGCGCAGGCTATCGAGCAGCACCATCTCGTTCCGCGTGACCAGGCCATCGGCCACCATCTCGCGCACGGTCTCCTTGTACGCGCGCAGGCGTGCCTCGCGCTGCTTGGTGCGCTCGGTATGGAGCAGATAGATGTCCTTGAGATCGTCGGACGGCGGGGCATCGCCCCATTCCCACTTCTTGAGGATCTTCTGTGCGAACTTCTCCTGGACGTACTGGTCCTCGCGTCGGCCGAGCCGGCGCATGAACATCGCAGTCGAGCTGAACACGACGAGGAGGCCCCAGCCCGTGACAAGCCAGGGCGGCAGCTTCTGCAGGCTCGGTTGCCCCGCGAAGCAGTAGAACGCGTTGAACGCGACGAGCCCCGCGAACGCGAGCATGCCGTGACGCACGCGCGTGACCAGTACGCTTTTCTGCTCGGGCGACGCGTCGGTCGCGAGCTCGCTGCGAATTCGCCGTGTCGCGATCAGGCGCTCGATTCCGGCGAACACCGCGAAGCTCACCGCACCGAACACCACCAGCGTGAGCGGCGCCGCGACGATCCGCGGGATGAACGGCGCGAACGTGAAGCCCTTATCGAACGCATGGCTCGGCAGGTCGGGCTGATACGCCCACGCGCCCGAAAAGTAGTAACTCCAGGTGCCGGCGACCAGGTAGTAGTACGCGTAGAATCCGACGACGATGCCGGGCCACGCGAAGTACGCGACCCGACGCGGAAACTCGCCGGATTCCTTCCAGTAGCCCTGCTCGAGATCGATATCGGGACAGTGCTTCTTGCACGCGACGCAGGGGGCGCACTGCGACGTGAGCTCGCTCGGGCGACCCGTCGACGAGCGCGAAGGCTCGGTGTGGATCTTCTCGACGAGGCCGACCGGGCACAGGAAGTTGCACCAGGTCTTGCCGCCATACACGAAGCTCGTGACGACCGCCGCGACGATCACCACGCCGAAGAAGCCCGCGAGCCACACCGCACTGCCGTTCGTCGCGACGAGACGCAGCGACAAGCAAGCGATCATCAACGCGAGCTGGACGTAGAGATAGTGCTTGGCCATCCAGTCGCTCATCTTGCGAGCGCCTGGGCGACCCATCAGCCGACCGAGCTGGCCCATCACGGCGAGCGGACAGATCCGACGCCACACGTGATAGCCGGCGGTCATCCAGAAGAACGGCAGCGCGGCGATGCACACGGTCCACACGAGGCGATTACCGTGCTTCACGCCGAGCACCACCGGAATGGTCGCCGCGAACGCGAGCAGCATCACGATACGCGCGGCGAGCAACCATCGCGGCGCGGTCCCACCGTCGGTGAAGGCAGCCCAACCGCCCGCGGCGGTCTTCGCTTTCTTGCTGACGGTTGGTTCGACGACCTGCAGCTTCTTTACTTCGCGAGCGGGCAGGTGAGTCCCTTACCGGCGTCTTTGCCGAGGAATTGCTCGAAGAGCTTCTTGCCGCGGCACTCCTGGTGCTGCAGGAACTCGAGCGTGAACACCGGCCAATCAGTGGTCGGGACGATCTGGAAGTCGAGCGTGGGAAGGGCGTGGTTCACCGCCTTGGGTACGCCCGCATGTGGATCGGTGTTCGCCGGATCGCTGTAGTCGTGCATGCCGAAGTTGCGGATGTGGCACTGCGCGCAGGTCACACCGTTCTCTTCACCGAGGTCGCGACGGCCATCGGCGAGCGGCATGGTCTGGACCATCCAGCTCAGCTTGTGCTCGATGTAGAGGTTCTCCGCGTCGCGCTTGCCGTTGACGGGCTTGCCGTTCTTCATGTCGGGCAGATCGACAAAGCCCATCGTCTTGCGACACAGGACCTCGAAGCCCGGATCGTGCTTCTCGTTCGGGTTGAACTTCGTCGCGCACTTCGGCTCCCAGGTCGAGCCATCCTTGCTCGGCTGGGTATCGGTCCAGAAGCCGGGAATCGCGACGTTGACGTACGCCTGCGTCGCGCCATCACTCGTGCGGAACGGCTTCATCGCGTTCCATCCCCAGCCATCGCCGCTCTTGTAGCTGCCGTCGCTGTTGCGCGTGGATCCGCCACCCATGCGGCCTTCCATCGCGATGCCGATCTCGAAGCCGTGGAGGTACGGCTTGGTCTTGGTGTCGTCGAACATCATGATGTCGGTCATCAGCGCCGAGACCGCTTTGCCATGCGCGACTTCATCTTTGACGAACGCCGGATTGACGCCGCCGTTCTTCATCAGGTGCTTCGCGACCATGCCGAGGAAGAGCTTGTTGTTCGCGTCGCGCTCTTCATCGGGACGTGGCAGCGCGGGCACGTACTCGACCACCGGGCGAAGCCGGAACATCGCGTAGACGGGCTCGATCGAGGCGGCCTTGTAGACGACGCGAAGCTCGGTCCACGCCTTGTCGATCCGCGGCCGGAACGCGACCAGGTGCCAGCTCTTCGGGTCGCCGAACGACGCGCGATCGAACTGCGGCGAGCGGGGATCGAGGCGCGGATTGTCGTGGGTCTCGGCGAGGCCTACGAGCATCTGCTCGTACGCGAGCTGCGCGGAGAGTGGCGTCTTCAACTGCGAGCGTTGCGGCTCGGGAATCTGCAACGTGAAGGTCTGCGCGCCGAATTCGAGCAAGCGATCGATCGGCCAGTCCTTGTTGACCTGCTCGAGGCGCTTCTGCGAGTGGACGAGCAGCAGGGTCTCGATGATCGGCGACTGGTCGGCCGCCATCGGTGCGGGCTGCGCATCCTTGCCGACATCGATCGAGAACGCCTTCTTCGTGGTCTTGCCGCGACCGGGCTGGGTGATCGTGACCTCGAACTCGGCCTTCGGCTGATCGCTGATCGCCGGGGTCCACACGACGGTCTGGGTGATCGGATCGAAGCGCGCCGAGGCCGGGTGCTTCGAGACCTCGACGCGCGTCTCGTCGAGATCTTGATCGATCACGGCGGTCGAGAACGAGATGGTCTGGCCGAGCCCGACCTTCTTCCACGCGGGTGCGAAGAACTCGACCTCGTGCGCATCGGGCACGGTGAACTGCGAGACCACCGGCGCGGTGACCTCGGGTGTCGCCGGGCAGCTCGCGCCAACCTTCGACAGGGTAGGCGGCGATGGCCGAGGCGTCGGCGCTTCGACGGGCAGGCCCGACGATGGACTTCCGCACGCCGCAAGGAACAGGACGAGGACCCACGCGCTCTGCATGCGGCCTCATCGTAGCACCATGATCGCGGCTACTCGATGCGGCTCCGGCCTTGCTGCGACCGGTAGCGCTTACTTCATCGTGACAGTGGCTTTGGCGACCACCGCGTCACCCGTCGTCACGAGCTGGACCGTATAGGTCTTGCCCGGACTGAGGCCTTCGTCTTCGTTGATCGAGATGTCGCCGGTGAGCACGTTACTCTTCGGATCGATGCCGTCGAGTTGCTGGTTCGCGGCGAGCTTGCCGTCCTTCATGAACTCGAGCGTCAGCTTCGCGCTGCCGGTCTTCGTGAGGAACGCGGTGTAGTGGAAGTGCCAGAACGTGACGTCATCATTCTTGGCGCCTTCGAGCGTCGTCAGCGTGGCCGCTTTGATCTTGGTGACCGACTCTTTATCGTTCTTGCCCTCGGGCAGCTCGTCCTTGCTGACGACGAGTTGACCGTGGAACGTCGAGATCACGCCACGCGAGAGATCCGCGTAAGCAACTCGAGCAGCGCCGCCAGCTACCAGAGCAGCGGCGAAAACAGCAGCAGTCATGGTGGTGGTGCGTGACATCAGGTCCTCCTGTGAGAATTCTATGACGATGACACCGCCACGGCCCGAAAGTTTCGAACCTTATTCGGGCGTGTTGCCAGTCCCGTCGTTGACGGGCTTGGTCACGGCTTCATTCATCGGGGTCGAGGGCGCGCCATTCGAGGTCGCACGCTCGGCCTGGCGCTGTGCGCGGCGAGCGGGATCCCACGGCTGGCCGTCCGGCCCCAGGCCGGTGGCATCGGGACCGATTTCCTTGCGAGGACGCTTGCTGCGCGGAGGCAGCGGCTGGCCATCGGGACCCAGGCGCGGCTCGTGCGGCGCGGAGCTCTGACCCGGCACACCCTCGGGGCGAGGACCACGCGGGGCGCCTCCACCGCCAAAGCCACCGGGACCACCGGGACCACGGCTCGCGCCGCCCGGACCACCACGGAACTCCGGGCGCGGGCCGCCGGGACCGCCCGCGGGACGCGGCCCGCGGAAGTCGCTGCGCGGACCACCGGGACCGCCGCCGCCGGGACCGCCGCCAGGGCCACGCGGACCGCCTGGACCGCCGGGACCACGCGGGCCACCTGGACCACGACGATCGCGATCACCGCCGGGGCCACGCAGACCACGCGGGCCGCCGCGACCACGCTCGCCGCCCTCTTTCGAGAAGTCGCGCGGCGCGGCCGTGAGCTGCCAGCCGATACCGGCGCGCGGCGTCTCGCCGCGACCGATCCGCTCGTCATCGGGGTTCTTCTCTTCGACCTTCGCGCCGTGGATCATGCTGCCGAGGCCACGCGGCTTCGCGGGGCCTCGCTCACCACCGAAACCACCGCCGCGGGCGCCACCACCGCCACCGCCACCGCCGCCACCGCCACGACCGCGATCACCGCCGCCGCGACCGCCGCCGCCACCGGCACGGTCGTCACGACGCGGACGCTGCGCGCCTGCGACGCGATCGATCACGTAGTGAAACTCGCCGCGGGCGACCGCGTTGTGCGGACCCTTCTCGCCCTGGAACACGCGGACGAGCCGAACTTGGTCGATGCGATCACCGATGATGTCGAGGGCCTCGAGCAGGCGCTGCGCCTTGTCGGGCTGCACGTTGATCGCCTCGGCGACGGCCTTGACGATCGGATCGTCCTCGGCGGGCGTCGGAGCGACGGCTTCTTCGGTCGCCTGCATCGGTTCGGGCTCGCCGCTCTCGGCGGACGCATCACCTTCGGCGGCCTCGCCAGCTTCGGCGGCCGGAGCCGCGGGCTCGCCTTCGACGGCGGGAACTGCCTCGGCCGACGTCGACGCCTCCGGAGGAGCCTCGCCGCCATCACCAAACGCGGCCTCCGCTACGGGGGGCGCGGCGTCGGTCGCTGCTACCGGAGCCGGCGCCCGACCTCCACCCGCGGCAGCCCTTGCGGCTGCAGCTTTGCGAAGGGTTAGCGTCGAGAACTCGGTGAGCGTCTTCATGTCTGGCTAGCTACACCAAACCATGGGAAATCGCTAGTAGCCGTAGTCAGTCACGGCGCTGAATCTGCCGCCGAACGAGGTCAGGCGGCGCTGACGATCACGAGCCGCCAGCGACGCTGCCCGAGGCAGACG
Source organism: Kofleriaceae bacterium (assembly GCA_043780895.1). Lineage (GTDB taxonomy): Bacteria > Myxococcota_A > Polyangia > Haliangiales > Haliangiaceae > JABFXX01. Next base: position 17,572 of record JAYWCI010000024.1, read on the forward strand.
CCGAGACGTTGACCGACACCGAGACATTCGCCTGGATGTGCGTCGCGGCGTTCGCGGCGGCCGCGATCTGTCCCGAGATGCACAGGGCCTGGTCACCGAACGAGTTCACGAACTTGGGACCCATGTCCTTGAGATCCGCGGCGGCCTTGACCCACGCTTCCATCGCGTCCTGGATCGGCTTGATCCGAGCGGCCACCGAGAGCAGCTTCGGCAGACCATCGCGCATCGCCTTGAGCGTCACTTCGAGCTTGGTCGGATCGACGGCGGCCTTCGCCTCGAAGCCGATCGTGAGCTCGGGCTCGGTGCACTTGGCGTTCACCGACGCGTTGACCTTCGCGGCCGCCGCGCACTGACCACCGCCACCCGAACCGCCGGTGCCTGCCGATGCGCCACCCGAGCACGCCGCGCCTGCGCCCGCCGACGCGCTCGCGTCGATCGTGCACTTCGCCGGGACGTACTTGATCTTGAGCTTCGCGTTCGCCTTGAGCTCGACCTTCAGGTTGTTCTGATAGGTCGTGATCACCTTCGCGCAGATGCCGTTGGTGTCGTCGCCAGCGAGGTCACCCTGCGGCATGCCGAGTTCGTTGCCCATCATGATGCAGCTCTGCTTCACGATCTTGGCGGTCTCGGTGGTGGTGGTCTCGAGATCCTTCGTCGCCTGGAGGAAGATCTTGAGCTTCGCGCCAGCGTCTTGCGCCGCGTAGTTGCCGCACGTGTTCGGATCGACTTCACCCGACGCGCCGCCGAGGCCGCCAGGGACGTTCGGCTGCTCGGGCACGCCCGAGGGAACGCCCGGCTTGCCCGGGAGATGGCTACACGCTGCTACTGCACCAAGAAGAAGAATCGATCCAAGCTTCATGGGCCGTGGATAACATTAATCGACGTGCGAGTGGGTCGAGGATACCCACGGATGTGCCCCGGTCCCGACGGTCTTTGCCGCGCTCGCGGCAGGGAACACGAGGCACTCGTGATCGGGATCGAGATCGATCTTCGTTACGGTGAACGTGGGCGTGACGGGAATCGCTTGGGTCGGGCCATTCGCGAACGTGTTGACCTCGACCTTCACGCTGTTCGTCGCCCCGTCCGTGAGGTTGACGTGAAATTTGCAACCGCGTGGCGTGGCCGTGTTGTTTGTCACAGCCACGTTCAGCATCCCCGCCGCGTACGACGTCGACACGCGCGGCCATGCGGGCGCGCCCGAGCCCTTGATCCACGCGGTGACATACGCGGTGAGATCCAGGCCCGTCGACGCTTCGAGCGCGGTGACGAGCTCGTCGACCGAGAGCGCGTGCGGCGTGCCGAGGACGGTCTTCAACGCGGCTAGCACCTGCGCGCGCGAGCTCAGCACTTCGAGCTGACGGAAGAGGACCATCGGGCCCGGACCGTAGACATCGCCGTAGTAGTCGAACAGCGCGGGCTGATCCTGCGGCACCGGGAAGTACTTCGCGATCTTGCTATCGGCCTTCCACAGCGTGGTCGTGGCGGTCGAGCTCGCCGCATCGTTCATGTCTTCCCACACGTACGCGAGGTACTCGGCCATCGCTTCCTTCCACACGAAGTCGTAGGTCGCGGCGAGCGTCGTCTGATCGCCAGCCCACATATGCGTCATCTCGTGATCGAGCACGTGCGCGACCGGGTGGAGGTAGCCTCCGACCTGCTTGGCGAGGCCATCATCGAGGACGATGTTGCCCGGATGCTCGAAGCCGTTCCAGTAGGTCGGCGCGGTGAGCACGCGGAGCTCTGTGCCGAACGGGAACGCGCCGAACTGCGCTTGCATCCAATCGAGGAAGCCCGTGTGGAATGCAGGATCGATCGCCGCGGCGATGCCGGTCGAGGCACGATCGTAGACCGTGACATGCACGCCGGACCAGGTGCCCTTTTCGGTCTGGGTCCACGCGGGATACGCGGCGAGCCCGAACGTCGAGTAGGTGGGACCACCGAGGTTCTCGAAGTCGCACGTGGTCTCGGTCGGGCTCGGATCGGTGACCGTGCCCGAGCACCGCACCATCACGTCGGCCGTGTGCGTGACATCGAACGTGTACGTCGCGAATTGATCGGGCCGGTTGTCGCACGGGCCGAACTGATCGCAGCCATTGACCCAGCTCACGAGGTACGTGAACGAGTTCTGCTCCTTGTCCTTCGTGATCGAGAACCCTACGTTACTCGTCGAGAGGGTCGCGAGCGCGATGCTCTGATCGGATTCGATCGTGAACGTCGCGTCCTTGGCGACGCCATCGCCGCAGATCGTGAGGGTTTGATCCGCGTTCTGCGTACCGTTCGCGGTGCCGCCATCGAACGCGACGGCGGTGAGGTCGGTCGCGCGGAACGGCAGGGTCATGCAGTTGCCGGCCGAATCGGCGACGAGCGTGACCTTCGAGTGCGCGAGCCGGGTCGCGAGGTCGAGCTTGTAGTCGTAGTGGGTGACATGCGCGGTGATCGCGCCCGTCGGGCCTGGATCACTGCCGCAGGCGGCCAAGACAAGACACACGAGCAGGCAACGCATGCCCTCGCATATCACGCTAGCGGAACTTGGCGCGAGCGACGATTGCGCCGGAGCCCGAGGGCTCGGAGACCGGGGTGACGACGGGGCGTGCGACCGTGACCCGGATCTCTAACCCGAGCTCGTCGCGCAGCAGGTCGGCCTTGCGGAGCAGGCGCGTGTCGTCGCGGAGCGGGCCGTCGCGGACCACGAGATCGAGCACGATCGCTTCGCCCATCCGGGTGCATACGACCTGTTCGACGCGCGATCGGTGATCGGTGTCGAGGCCATCGGCGACGCGCAAAAAGCCGACGAGCTTGCGGAGGTGCGCGCGCTGCTCCTTCGAGAGCACCGACGATGCGTTGATCAATTCTTTCGCGCGTGCGGCATCCTTGCGATGCGTGCGCGCCATCAGCGCGACCATCTCGCGACCGATGTCGTCGAGCCCCGGGATGCGGCCCCAGCGAATCATGTACTCGCTGTGCTTGTGGTGGCCGCGTTTGTTCACGACCTCGCCAACATCGTGGAGAAGCGCTCCGACTTCGAGTAACACGCCGAGCGAATCAGGCAGGCCGTGGACATCGCGGAGCTGGTGGAAGAGGCCGCGTGCGAGCAAGCGAACGTGCTCGCCGTGGGTCGTGTCGTGATCGACGCGGTTCGCGAACCCCCGCGCCGCGGTGAGCAGCGCCTTGTCGTGCGCACCCTCGGCCTTCGAGAGCTCTTCGCGCGCGGTCTCGGCGAGCTCCATGAGCACGCCTTCACGTACGCCCACACCGGGTGAGACGAGCTTTTGGAGCCCGAGTTGGCGGGCGACGCACGCGAATACGAGGCCGGCGATGCCGAGCACCTCGGCGCGATCGCGCTTGACGCCGTACTTGGTCATCCGCTCTTCGACGGTCGCGCCGACGAGGCCGGGCAGGCCCTTCTCGAGATCTGCGAGCTCGAAGCTCGGTTGCGCGCTCGCATCGCCGAAGATCTTCGCGAGGGCTTCCGCGTTGCCGCCGGTGATCGCCGCGACGGTCGCGTCGTTGCGCGAGATGGGCTGCAACAGCGTCGCCGTGTAGCGGCGCACCATGCCGGCCTCGGCCTCGGCGATCACGCCGGTCAGCCCGAACGTCTCCATCAAGCGCACGGTGCCGACGGGCAGGGACGTGCCGCGCCATGCCGAGCCGACGCGCAGGTTGACCTCGAGCGAACCGCCACCGAGATCGAGGATCACGCGCGGCGGGGTCGCCGAGGCGGCGAACGATTGGAGGACCGCTTTGCGGACGAGGCGCGCTTCTTCCTCCCCTTCGACCACTTCGAGCTCGATGCCGGCCTCGTGATAGAGCCGGTGCAGCAGCACGTCGCGATTACTCGCGTTGCGCACCGCGCTGGTCGCGACCGCGCGATAGATGCCAACCTCGTGATGATCGAACCGCTCGCGAAAGTGCACGAACGCGGCGACCGCTTCGTCGATCGTGGTGTCGTCGAGCGTGCCCGTCGTGAAGGCGTGGTGGCCGAGGCGGACCGGGATGCGCTCCGCTTCGATCCGGACCAGATCGGTGCCGTTGACCAGCTCCGCGATCACGACCCGGATCGCGTTCGACCCTGCATCGATCGCGCCGAGCCGGGTACGAAGTGGCATCGCTGGCCAAACTAACACGTTACCGCGCAGCCTCGATCCACCGAGCTGCGCGGGGCGCTCCGAGTGATCCCTACTTCTTCGAAGGCGGCTTGCCGGCCTTGCCGCTACCACCACCGGTCATCTCGGGCTCGGCGGGACCGGCGTTGTCCGGAATCTTGATCTTGTCCGCCGCGGTCACGCCGGAGAGGACCTCGACGTTGATGCCGTCGGAGAGCCCGAGCTTGACCTCGTGGCGCACGAAGGTCTGCGGCGTCGTCTCGATCTCGACGAACGGCTTGTCCTTCGCGTCTTTGTTGTCCTTGTTGTCCTTGTTGTCCTTGGCCTTGTCGTACTGGACGAGCGCCTCGCGGATCGCGAGCACCTTCGGCTTCTCGTCGAGCACGATGTCGGCGTTCGCCGAGTACCCGGCGCGGATGTACTGGTTCTGCTTCTGCGTGATCGCGGCCTTGATCTCGAACTGGATCGCGCCATCGATCTCTTTACCCTGCGGCGCGATGTACTCGAGCTTGCCCTCGAAGGTCTCCTTCTCGATCGCGCCGACCTTGATCTGGAGCTTCATGCCCTCCTTGATCTTGGCGACCTCGGACTCGTCGACGTGGCCGTCGAAGATCATGTCGCCCATGTTCGCGATCGTCGCCACCGTGGTGCCGGGGTTGAAGCTGTTCGCCTGGATCACCGAGTAGCCGACTTTGACGGGGACGTCGATCACCATGCCGTCGACCGTCGCGGCAACGATCAACGTCGAGCTTTTGCCCTGGCCGTGGGTCTGGCCATCCTTGACGAGCTGGAGGTTCGACGAGGCTTGATCCGCCTGCGCCTTCGCGAGCGCGTAGTCGGTGCGGAACTTGAACAGCTCGGCCTCGGCGACGACCTTCTGCTTGTAGAGGTTCTCTTCACGTTCGAGCTCGCGCTTCGCGTTGTCGGCGGTGATCTGTGCGGTCCGCACGCCGGACTCGGCGGCATTCACGGTCTGCGCATCTGGAATGATCTCGACCTTGCCGAGCTGATCGCCCTTCTTGACGACCTTGCCCGGATCGACATTTAGCTCCGAGATCACGCCGGTGATCTTCGGCTTCACGTCGACCGACTGCCGCGGCACGACCGAGCCCGTCGCGACGGTCTTCTTGCGGATGTCGATCGTCTGCGCCGACTCGGTCTTGAACACCGTCGGCTTGGCCTGCGATTTCTTGTAGAGGTATGCGAACGAGCCCAGGATCGGGATGCTCGCCAGCAAGATCAACAGGCCCATCAGGATGCGCTTCATGACTTCCTCATCTCTACTCGGCTCGAAGTGCTTCGATCGGCTTGATCGAGGCGGCGTGAAAAGCAGGGATCAGGCCGGCGAGCGCGGCGCAGCCGACGAGGACTGCGAGCGCTTGCGCGACCGTGCCGAGCCCGACCGTGGGCGGGCCGAATGGTGAATCGGTGACATTCGCGAGCGCGCTATCCGCGCCGAACAACAGCGCGCACCCGAACGCGATGCCGATCAGGCCGGCGACCGTGGTGAGCGCGACGGTCTCCATCAACACCATGCCGACGACCGAGCCCGGGGTCGCGCCGAGCGCCTTGCGCACGCCGAACTCCTTGGTCCGCTCCTTCACGGCGATCAACATGATGTTCGACACGCCGATCACGCCCGCGGCGAGCGTGAGGCCGCCGACGATCCAGCTGATCGCCCACAGCCAGAAGAACACCGAATCGAACTTCGAGAACAACACGAACAGGTTGAACGAGCCGATCGCGAGGTGATCCTCGGGATCGATGTGGTGGCGATCCGAGAGTGCGGCGCGGACCTGGCGCTCGAGCTCGGGACCATCGGTGCCTTCGGTCGCGGTGATCGCGAAGAAGCTGACCTTGTCGCCCATGTGGAACGCCTTGCGCAGCGTCGTGAACGGGACGTAGATCGAGTGCGCGTCGCGGTCGCCTTGCTGGCCCTGGCGCGCGGTCTTGATCACGCCGACGACCTGATAGAACACGCCGCTGATCTTGATGTACGTGCCGATCGGATTGGCGCCCTCGTCGTAGAGCTCGTCCATCACGGCGTGGCCGATCACTGCGACCTTGCGGCTCTCGTCGTTGTCGCGCTGGTTGATGAAGCGACCCGCGCTGTACTCGAACGCGACGATCCTCTGGAGATCCGGGAGATCGCCGAACACGTTGTAGCTCCCGGTCTGGCCCTCGTAGCTCACGTTGAAGCCGCTCTGCCAGCCGCCGAGCTGCACGCGCGGCGCGACGGTATCGATGCCCGGCATGTGGCGCAGCACCTCGATGTCGTCGGTCTTGAACCCGACGAAGCGCCCGGGCTTCTCACCCTCGTAGGCGAGCGTCGTGGTCTGGCCCCAGCAGAAGAGCATGTTCGTGGCCATGCCGCCCATGTTGCGCTTGGTACCGCTCTGCATCGCCGAGCCGAACCCGAGCATCACGATCAGCATGAAGATGCCCCAGGCGACGCCGAACGCGGTGAGCGCCGTGCGCAGCTTGTTCGCGCGCAACACCGCCCAGATCTCGAACCAGTTATCGCGGTCGAAGATCATTATTGATCCCTCAACGTCTCGATCGGGTTGACCTTCGCCGCGCTGCGCGCGGGTACGAAGCCGGCGAGTGCGCCGGCGACCACGAGCCCGGCCGCGGCGAGGACGCCGACGCCGATGTTGATCGACGGGTTATCGATCAGCTCGGTGTCGATCAGCTTCGGCAGGATGCCGAGGAACACGACGCCGGCCGAGAGCCCGAGCAGGCCGGCGACGCTCGTGAGGAACACGGCCTCTTGCACGATCATCGCGACGATCGATTGCGGGGTCGCGCCGAGCGCCTTGCGAACCCCGATCTCCTTGGTGCGCTCCTTGACCGCGATCATCATGATGTTCGACACGCCAACCACACCTGCGGCGAGCGTACCGAGCCCGATCACGAGCACGAACAACGAGATCACGTTGAAGAACTGCTGGAACTTCGCGAAGCCCTCGACGTTGTCGAAGATCCGCACGGCTTGCTTGTCGTCGGGTGAGAACTGGTGCGAGGCCGCGAGCTGCGCGACGACCTTGCGCTTGATCGCCGCCGCTTGCTCGGCGTTCGACTCGCCGACCGTGAACATCAGCATCCCGAGCCGATCGGCGCCGTTGAACGCGAGCTGCGCGGTCGACACGGGAATGTACAGCTGGCGCGCAGTCTCTTCATTGTCGTCGTGGAAGACGCCGACGACCTGGAACGGGACGCCACCGACCACGACCCACTGGCCGATCGGATCGTCGACGGTGCCGTCGCCGTGGCCATTGTTGTCGGCGTGGCCGAACAAGAAGTCGCGCACGGGCTCGCCGATCACGCATGCCTTGCGCAGCAGCTTGATGTCGAGGTCGTTGAGGAACCGGCCTTGCGAGATGTCGCTCGTCGACAGGTAGAACGCCGCGGGGTTGACCGCGTTGACTCCGAACAGGTTCGACTTGGTGCCCTTCTGGGTCTTCATCTCGCCGCCACCGAACCGGCCACCGTGGATGAAGTACTGCTCGCCGAGATGATCGATGCCCTCGACGTCCTTGGCGGCCTCGTAGTCGCGGTTGTTGAACGTGAGCTTGCGGCCGACCCCGTAGCCCGCGAATGGGAGCGAGGTCTTGCTCGCCGAGATGTAGATGCCGTTCGCGGCCTCGCGCCGGAAGCTCTTGCGGATGCCGTTGTTGAGGCCCTGGCCGAGCCCGAGCAGCACGACCATCACGAAGATGCCCCACGCGACCGAGACACAGGTCAGCACCGTGCGGAGCTTGTTGCGCTTGACCGTGTCGAACACCTCGCCCCAGCGATCGAGCGAGAACATCGACAAGATGACCGCGAAGAACACCCCGAACAGCGAGAACACGCCGCGTGGTCGCACGGATGGCAGCGAGCCGATCACGTAGAGCAGCGCGCACACGAACACGGTTAACGTGACCAGCAGCAGCGGGAGAAACGCGAAGCCCATCTAGAGGACCGCGGGCTCGCTAATAGCCTTCTCGGAGCTGATCAGTGCATTGGCGATCTTACCGTCGTGGATCCGGATCGTGCGCGGCGTCTTCGCGGCGACCTCGGGATCGTGCGTGACGATCAGGACCGTGATGCCGGACCGGTTGATCTCGGCCATCAGCTCCATGATCTGGCCCGACGTGGTGCTGTCGAGCGCGCCCGTCGGTTCGTCGGCGAGGATCATCCGCGGCTTGCCGATCAATGCGCGCGCGATCGCGACGCGTTGCTTTTGACCACCCGACATCTCGGCCGGCGTGTGATCGGCCCAATCGGCGAGCCCGACGCGCTCGAGGTACTGCATCGCCATCTGGTTGCGCCGACGTCGATTGACGCCCTGGTAGTAGAGGGGCAGCGCGACGTTCTCCATCGCGGTCTTGAACGGCAAGAGGTTGAACGACTGGAACACGAAGCCCAGGAACCGGTTTCGATAGTTCGCGGACTTGGTCTCCGAGAGGTTCTTGATCAGCGTGTCGCCGAGCCAGTACTCGCCGGAGTCGTAGTCGTCGAGGATGCCGAGGATGTTGAGCAGCGTCGATTTGCCGGAGCCCGACGAACCCATGATCGCGACCATTTCGCCCTCGCCGATCTCGAGATCGACGTCGCGAAGGACGTGCAAGCTATGCGCGCCGACCTTGTAGTACTTGTTGAGCTTCGAGAGGCGCAGCACGAGTCGCCCTGAACCTAGCGCCTCTCGGTGCAACCCGCCAGGCTGTGACTGCGTGCGACACCTGCGACAAGGTGTCGATTTGCTTTACGAACTCAGCGAATCGAGGGCTTCGTCGAGCGAAGCCTTCGTGGCCGGGGCGAGCACGAGCTGCCCGTGGTCGCCGTGGAGCTCGCATGCGGGAGCTTGATCACAGCGATCGAGACACGCGACGGGCATCAACCGAAAGCTCGGGTGCTTCTGCCAGCGTTCGACGACGTGCTCGAGCATGTCGAGTGCACCCCATTGCTGACAGGAGCCCGCGCACACCTTGAGCACGGGGCCGGTGCCCGCGACCTTGACCTCGTCGCCGAGCGGAATCGCGGCGAGGTAATGGCTGACCGGGCGGCCGCGATCTTCGGCGAGCTCGATCAGGGCAGGGATGGTGACCTCCATCTGGCCTGCGGCGCTGAGTTCCGCGATCTCTTCGACCTCGACCCCCATCGTCGCGAGGCGGCTCATGTCGACGTCGGCGTGCGTAGGTGATCTCGTAGGTGTCTTCACGGGTTCGTCCAATCGAACTTCATCGAATAGCTATCGATCACGACGCAGCTAGTCAGCGCGACAACGAGGGCGAGAGCGACACGCATGCGCGGCATCCTAGGCTAAAACCCTCGGCGATGCTCACCGTTCACCATCTCAACAATTCGCGGTCGCAGCGCGTGCTCTGGCTGCTCGAAGAGCTCGGTACGCCGTACGACCTCGTGAAGTACGAGCGCAACAAGAAGACCATGTTGGCGCCGCCCGAGCTCGCCAAGATCCATCCACTCGGCAAATCACCGGTCGTCGTCGATGGCGGCAATGTCCTCGCAGAGTCCGGCGCGATCATCGAGCACCTCGCGGATCAGTACGGCGATGGCAAGTTCGTGCCGAGCAAGGGCTCGCAGGACTACATCGACTGCCGCTACTTCATGCACTACGGCGAAGGTTCGCTGATGCCGCTGTTGCTGCTCCGGTTGATCTTCAATCGCATTCGCACGGCGCCGGTGCCGTTCTTCATCAAGCCGATCACGAAGAGGATCGTCGGCCAGGTCGAGGGTGATTTCATCCAGCCGAACCTCGAGCGCCACGTCGCGTTCCTCGATCAACACCTGCAGAAGTCGGTGTGGTTCGCGGGCAAGGAGCTCTCGATCGCGGACATCCAGATGGTCTATCCGATGGGTGCGCTCGCCGCGCGCTATCCGGACGTGCCGAAGACGATCAGCGCGTGGGTGGCGCGCGTGCAGGAGCGCCCGGCGTTCAAGCGCGCTGAAGAGCGCGGCGGCAAGACCGAGTTCTAGTTTAAAACCGGAAGGCCGTATTCGCCGAGGACGCGCGCGAGATCGGCGCTGAGCGCGCCCCGCTTGCGCAGGATCTTGTCGGGCGCCATCGCCTCGTGCAGGCGTCGCCGCGCCTCGTGCATCCGCCACGCGATCGTGCCGTCGGAGACCTTTTGAATCACCGCGGCCTCGCCGTGCGACATGCCCTGTAGCGACACGATGATCACCGTCGTGCGCATGTCGCCGGGGAGTGAATCGAGCGCGGTCAGCAGACGCGCGTAGGTCTGGCGGAGCTCGGCGACGCGGCCCGGGCTGTGGCGCGCATCGACCTGCACGGCGAGCTCGAGACGAGGATCATCGATCGTATCTTCGCCGCGCCGAGCGCGATCGCGGCGCGCATTCAACGAGCGGTTCACGGTCATCCGATAGACCCACGTGAAGAACTGGCTGCGGCCCTCGAACTCCGGCAGGGCTCGGAAGGCCTTCAAGAAGACTTCCTGCGCGATGTCGTCGGCCTCGTGCGCCGAGCCGGTGATGTGGAGCGCGAGCGCGTAGATCCGCTTGCGGTAGCGCTTCACGAGCGAATCGAACGCGCGCTGATCGCCGGCCTTGGCCGCCGCGACCAAGGCGGTCGCGGTCGCTGCTTCGCGCTCGGCGTTCGTCATCGAGGTATAGACGCCTAGCCTAAGCGAATGCTTTGAGATTTTCCTGCCCGACATGTCTCGTCATGTCGGCATCCGCCAGAACTGCGCGATCTAGTTGAGGTCTTCGTTGCGCACGGGCGATGCCAACGAGAACGCGGCGATGTCGGCATCGAAGTAGCTGCCGTCGTCGCGCCAGAACCGGTAGCTCCCGGTCATGGTTCCGATCGCCGTGGTCAGCACGCAGCCGGACGTGTACTGGAAGCTCTGACCGGGTGCGAGCTTCGGTTGCTCGCCGACCACGCCGTCGCCGCGAACTTCTTCGATCTCGCCGTGACCATCGGAGATGATCCAGTGGCGCGTGCGGAGCTGCGCGGTCGCCTGCGATTCGTTCGAGATCGTGATCGTGTACGCGAACACGTAGCGATCATCGTGCGGGTTCGATTGCTCGGGCAGGTACAGCGACTGCACGCGCACGCGAATGCCTTGGGTTAGCGCGGAGGACGTGGATTCGGCGACAACAGGCACAGTCGGCATAATCTCCCCCGCCGTGCTGGACGATGCAAGCACCACCGATGTGTCATGCTTGCTCAATGGGCCGTCGGAAAGCAACAGCGTGTTTCGAGTAGCACTTCTCGTCGGCGTCGCGGCATGTGGACCGATTTCGCCGCCGCCGGCGACCCTACCATCCGAGCCCGCAGGTCAGCCCCCCGCGCAGAATGACCCGCAGTTCGCGCCGAGTACCGAGAGCGCCCCGGAGCAGGTCGAAGCAGCACCGATGTCCGCGCCTGCTGCGGCCTCGCCTGCGGGGAGCTCGATCGCGCAGCGCTTCGTCGCCGCGCACAATGCCGTTCGCGCGAAGCATTGCGCGCCGCCCCTGACGTGGTCGCGGAAGCTCGAGCAAGTCGCGCAGAAGTGGGCCGACTCGTTGCGCGAACAAGGTTGCAAGTTCGGCCACAGCGGCAACAACAGCTATGGCGAGAACCTGGCCGCTGGGAGCAGCGGCATCCTCGATCCCGAGGCCACCGTGAAGATGTGGTACGACGAGAGCGCGAAGTACAGGTTCCCCGACGGTGGCTTCTCGATGGAGACGGGCCACTTCACTCAGGTGGTGTGGAAGGGAACGAGTCAGGTCGGCTGCGGCAAATCGACCTGCAACGGCATGGACATCTGGGTGTGCAACTACGAGATGGCCGGTAACTGGGAAGGGCAGTACCCCGACAACGTCTTGCCGCTCGGCTGCAAGTCGTAGCTTTTGCGAAACGACAAAGCGCCGGGTCGTTACCAACCCGGCGCGCAACCGATCAAAGAGCGGCGCTAGTTAGCGCTGATCGATCGGTACGTAGTGGCGAACCTTGTCACCCGTGTAGATCTGGCGAGGACGACCGATCTTGGTGTCCTTGTCCTCGACCATCTCCTTCCAGTGGGCGATCCAGCCGGGCAGGCGACCGAGCGCGAACATGACGGTGAACATGTTCGTGGGGATGCCGAGCGCGCGGTAGATGATGCCCGAGTAGAAGTCGACGTTCGGGTAGAGCTTCTTCGAGATGAAGTAGTCGTCCTTGAGCGCGACCTCCTCCATCGACTTCGCGATGTCGAGCAACGGATCGTTCACGCCGAGGTGGGCGAGGACTTCGTCGCACATCTTCTTGAGGATCTTCGCGCGCGGGTCGAAGTTCTTGTACACGCGGTGGCCAAAGCCCATCAGGCGCGTGTTGTCCTTCTTGGACTTCACGTCCTCGAGGAACTGCTTGTAGCTGATGCCGCTCTTCTGGATCCCTTCGAGCATCTCGATGACGGCCTGGTTCGCGCCACCGTGGAGCGGCCCCCACAGCGCGAGGATGCCAGCCGCGATCGACGCGTACAGGTTCGCACCCGAGCTACCCACCATACGCACGGTCGACGTCGAGCAGTTCTGCTCGTGGTCGGCGTGGAGGATGAGCAGCTGGTTGACGGCCTTCTCGAGGATCGGCGAAACCTCGTAGTCTTCGCTCGGCACCGCGAACATCATGTGCAGGAAGTTCCCGCAGTAGTTCAGCGAGTTCTTCGGGTACATCAGCGGCTGGCCGATGCTCTTCTTGTAGGCGAACGCCGCGATCGTGCGGAGCTTCGAGAGCAAGCGCGTGATGTGGATGCTCACATCCGTGTCGCGGTCGAGGCTGTCCGGGTAGTAGGCCGACAGCGACGTGACCATGGCCGAGATCACGGCCATCGGGTGACTCGTCGGCGGGAAGCCGGCGAAGAAGTTGTGCATGTCCTCGTGGATGAGGCTGTGGCGCGTGAGGTTGGTGCCGAAATCCTTGCGCTCGCGCTCGGTCGGCAGCTTGCCATTGATCAGGAGGTACGAGACCTCGACGAAGTTCGACTTCTCGGCGAGCTCCTCGATCGGATACCCGCGATATCGTAGGATGCCTTGCTCGCCATCGAGGTACGTGATCGCGCTCTTGGTAGAGCCCGTATTCATGAACCCGGTGTCGAGCGTGATGTAGCCCGACTCAGCACGGAGCTTGCTGATGTCGACGGCGTGCTCGTCTTCGGTGCCAACGATCACCGGCAGCTTTAGTTCTTTGCCGTCGGGGAGCGTGAGTTTGGCTTCTTGCTTCTCGGCCATGGCGCGAAGATACCCGATCTCGTTTTACGAGACCCGTCCGCGCCGACCGAAAAACGCAGCGCGTTACGCGGCTTATTCCAACGACACGAACGGCGCCGAACCGAACGGAGTGTTGAACCGGTACGTATAGCCAAGGCCTAAGTAGCCTGCGCCACCGCCCGTATCGAGGCCGTAGTCGGCCGCGCTGGTCCCTCCTTGGGGCTGGGAGAACACGGCCGTGTAGAAGTTCGCGCCGAGCTCGGCGCTGATCACGTGCTCGAGGTGGTTACCGAACGCGTAGGACAGCGCGACTTCGATGCGCGCACCGACGGCAGCGTAGTTGAACACCTGGCTGCCGGCGCCATCATTTTGGTTCGCCGGGCTCATCAGCGAGTACTCGACACCAGCGAGCGGGGTGAGGCACAGCGACTTCGCGCAGACGTGCTTGTAGGCGGCGAGGCCGATATCGAGGACGTCGAGCGTGTTCGCGGTCGTGGTCAGGACGTCCATGTTGCCCTGGCCGAAGTGCGTGGCCTGGAAGTATCCCTGAACGCCGAACTTCGCCGCCGGGTTCACCATGTAGTCGCCCTTGAGGCGAAAGCCGCCCGCGGCCTGACCGAACGCGCCAGACTGGCCGATGCGACCACCACCCGCGTACAGATCGATGCCGAGCGTCCACACGTAGGACTGCTCGGGCTTCACCGCCGCGATCAGGTTCTGTGTGGGGCGACCTACCGCGTACTGAGGTTGCGAGACCGGCCCACCGCCGAGGTTTTGCGGCGGCTGACCGTCCGGAGGCTGTGCGTTCTGGCCCATCGACGTCGTGCCGCCGTTACCGGTCTCCGGTCCCGCGGCGCCACCACCCGCGCCGGTCGGCGCGAGATCGATGTGCTGCACGGCCGCGTCGGATTTGATCTTCTCTTGGGTCTTCTGGATCTTCTCTTTGAGCTTCGGATCCGGACTCAGGTTATCGCCGGCGTTACACGCGGTGAGTGCCGCGCCGAAGATGCCTTGCTGATAGAGCGAGGTGCAGAGGTTGAAGTAGTACTTCGCCTCGGGAGCGCGATCGGCCGCGCTGCGGAACTTGTCGCTGGCACCCTTGTAGTTGCCGGCGAACATGAGGTTCTTGCCTTCCTCGTTCTCCGCGACGGCGATTTCGGCCTGCGTCCCGGCGTGAGCATACGTGGCAAACAACGAGCTGGTCAGTGCCAACCCTAGAGCGAGCCTATTCATAGTTCCCCCACAGCTGTGAGAACCGATCGGGATCGGTCCGGACGATCTAACAATATCACCGATGCCGTTTCGAGCGGCGCTTTGCCGGAGCGTCGGTCCCATCGGCGTGATCTTTGCCATCCGACATGGCACTGTCGATCATGCGGCGGGCCGCCTCGTGGCCACGCAGATGCCAGTTCTCTGGGTTGCCGAGCAACACCGACACGATGATCTGCGGCTTCTCTGCAGGCGCGTAGCCGACGAACCACGAGTGCTCCATGTAGAACGGCGTGTTCGTGGCGAGCGTGCCGGTCTTGCCTGCGACAGTGACCTTCGCGTGCTTGCCGAACGTGCGCGAGGCGCTGCCGAAGTTGCACGTACCAACCATCATCCGGCTGACGGCCTTGGCGACGTTCTCGGCCAGCACGCGCTTGATCGCACCCGCTTCGATGTGGATGTCCGACCCTCCGTCTGGAGATTTGATCGAAGCGATCAGGCGGGGCATCGGCTGGTTGCCTTCGTCGGCGAACGTCGCCGCGAGCAGCGCACCGCCGAGCACGGACATCCGCGATCCCGCAAACCCGGCCGCGGCACGCGCGAAATCGACGGTCTTGTCGTGGGGCAGCGCGAGCTCCGCGAACGTGGCGGGCAGGGCGAGCGAGCCGGGCAAGGTGCCGCCGAGGCCGATATCGTGAGCGACCTTGTCGAGCTGCGCGGGCTCGAGGTGCTGATATGCGAGCTTGCCGACGATCGCGTTGTTCGAGTGCGCGACGCCGTAGAGCAGCGACTCCTTGTTCGAGTCGCGCTTGTCATCCTTGAGGTTCGACTCGACGACGGAGCGAATGCCGCCGTGGTACGCGACCTTCTCGTCGGGATCGAGCCCGCCCGCGACGAGCGCGCTCGCGGTGACGAGCTTGAACACCGACGCCGCGGGCGCCCAGACATCCGTCGCGAGGTGCCAGTCGAGCTTGCCGTCCTTGCCACCTTTGTTGTCCTCGGTGCGCCGACCCGCGAGCGCGAGGATCCGACCATCGGGTGCCATCGCGACGATCGCGCCTCGCGGCGCTCGCGCTTCATCGAGCAGCTCCTCCGCGGTGGTCTGGAGCTTGGGATCGAGCGTGAGGATCGCACGTCGGCCGTCGGCGAGTGGCGCTTCGTAGTGATCGCCGACGCGCTCGATCTTGTCGAGCATCAGCTCGGCCTGGACCGCCACGGCAGCGGGCGCCGAAATCGATTTCGAGCCTTCGACCAGTGGCTGGCCACCGATCATCGCGGCAGCAGGTCCAGTAGCGGGCTTGTCGCGCTTGCTGCCAGCACTCGCCAACATCGCAACACCGGCGATCACAACGCCGCCGGTGAGCACGAGAACGCGTCGCATCGACCCTGGATGTAGCGTCATCCCCCTGTTAGGGTCAACTTCCATGTCCCTTCGTGGTGTCGCGATCTTGGCCGTTTTGGCCGCCAGCGTCGCCAGCTGCACTCGGCAGGGTCGGACCACTCCGCAACTCGTGCCGACACCGAGCGTTCAGCCGGGCGAGTGTGGCGTCCCGGGTCGCGATGGCGTGATGAGCAACGCTCCGAAAGTCGACCACGCGGATCGCGATCTGGACGGCGATGGTCGGCTCGAAGTGATCGTGGTGGATCGCGCGAAGTGCGACGCGCGCGGAAACTGTTATTGGAACGTCTTCAAGGTCGGCGCCACGCCAGGTGAGTGTGCTCGCTACCTGGGTAACTTCGCAGGCGCTGCACTCGAGCCACTCGTCACCAAAGGCGACGAGAACATGAGCGATGTCCGCGCCTATTGGAATCAAGCGAGTGGCCGGCTGTTGCTCCAGCCATACCGCTTCCTGCGAGGCGGATATCTCATCGATGACGGCGACGTGCTCCAGTGTAAGCGGGCCTCGGACGATCGACTCGAATGCGCAGACACCAACCGGTGATCCTTAGGATTTACTGTTAGGCTCGTAGGTGGTGAGCGACACAGGTCGGAACAAGACGGTGGTCACCGCGATCTCGAAGATCAGCGATCGCCCCGTCGCCAAAGAGGCCTGTCTAGTCGTCATCTACGGGCTCGAGCTTGGCAAGAAGTTCAACCTCAACCGGCCCCAGATCATCATTGGCCGGTCGAGCAAAGCCGACATCCAGATCGATCAAGAAGCGGTCTCTCGCAACCACTGTAAGATCATCAACACCGGCAACGCGATCATGCTGCGCGACATGGGTTCGACGAACGGGACCTACGTCAACGACGAGATGATCGACGAGTACGTCCTGCGCGATGGCGACTTCATCAAGGTCGGCCGCTGCATCTTCAAGTTCCTCAGCGGCAACAATATCGAGAACGCGTATCACGAAGAGATTTACCGGCTGACCACGGTCGATGGCCTGACCCAGATCTTCAACCGTCGGTACTTCGTCGAGACCCTCGAGCGCGAGATCGGGCGAGCGCTGCGTTATCGCCGCGACCTCTCGCTGATCATGTTCGACATCGATCGGTTCAAGAGCGTGAACGACAGCTTCGGCCACCTCGCCGGTGACCACGTGCTCAAGCACCTCGCCTCGGTGATCAAGACGCGGATCCGGCGCGAGGATGTCCTCGCACGCTACGGCGGCGAGGAGTTCGCGATCGTGCTGCCCGAGATCGATCACTACAACGCAGCGGCGTTCGCCGAGAAGATCCGCAAGCTCGTCGAGCTCAACGAGTTCAAGTTCGAGGATGCGATCATCCCGGTGACCATCTCCGTCGGTGTGGCGAGCCTCAAGGGCGAGATCGAGGACGCCCTGGACTTCATCAAACAGGCCGATACCCAGCTCTTTGCTGCCAAAGAGGCAGGCCGTAACCAAGTTAAGGGCTAGGTTTTGCTGGTGACACCGCCGCGGCCCGACGATCTCGACGGCAGCGCCCGCGAGCTCCGAGAGAAAAAACGCGTGCTGGCCGCCTTGGTCGTTCACGATCTGCGCAGCCCGCTCGCTGCCGCGGTCGGGTACATCAACCTCCTGCGCGAGGAGCTCGGCGAGACCACCCCGCAGGCCGCCGCGTACATGAACGACGTCGAGACCTTGCTCGGCAAGGCGCTCGGCCTGGTCTCGACGATCCTCGATGTCGACGAGCTCGAGGACGGCATGCTGCGCGTGCAGCTCGCGCCGGTGCGCGTGGCCGAGCTGATCGAGCGCGCGCGCGATGGCAATCGCGCCCACTTCGAGGTGCGCCAGCTGCGCTGCGATGTCGACATCGAGCCAGAGCTCGTGGTTCGCCTCGATGGCGATCTGTTCGGGCGGGTGATCGAGAACATGCTCGACAACGCCGTGCGCTACGCGCCGCGCGGTGGTCGTTGCGGGATCTCCGCGAAGCGGCTCGCGGATGGTGTCGAGATCGCGATCGGCAACAGCGGGCCGCCCGTGCCGGTCGCGGATCGCGAACAGATTTTCGGCCGCTACTTCCAGGTCGAGCGCCGGCGCGCGTCGGCGCGCGAGAACCGCGGCCTCGGGCTGTACTTCTGCAAGCTCGCGGTCGAGGCCCATGGCGGCACGATCCACGTCGAAGAGCGCGGCGACCTCGGCGCCGTGTTCGTCGCGCGATTGCCCGAACCACCTGGCGCGTGAACTGGTCACCGCTCTTTCTATCGTTGCAGGTCGCGGCGATCGCGATGGTGGTGTCGCTCGTGCTCGGCACGGCGTTCGCCTTGCTGTTGTCATGGAAGCGCCTGCCGCTGCCCGATCTGTTCCAGGCGCTGGTCTCGACGCCGCTCGTGTTGCCGCCGACCGTCCTGGGTTACTACCTGCTCACGGTCCTTGGTCCGAATAGCCTGATCGGCCGTGGCTTTCACTGGTTGTTCGGTGGCGATCTGATCTTCACGATGAAGGCCGCCGTGATCGCCGCGAGCATCGGCTCGATCCCGCTCGTCGTCGGTGCGGTGAAGGTCGGGCTCGATGCGGTCGAGCCGAGCCTCGTCGCGGCCGCTCGCACGCTCGGCGCATCTCCCGCACGCGTGCTCGTGACCATCACGCTGCCGCTCGCCGCACCGGGCATCGTCGCGGGCGCGATGCTCGGATTCGCGCGCGCGCTCGGCGATTACGGCATGACCCAGATGGTCGCGAGCTCGCGGTTCGACGGGTTCGGGATCCACAACGAGAGCCCGGCCTCGATCTTCGTGCACGACGAGCTCGTGGCGCTGCGCGACGAGTCCGCTCGCAACATGGCGATCGCGACGACGATCCTCGGTGTCGTGTTGCTCGTGCTCGCCAATCGCCTGACCCGCAGAGTGCGCCGTGGCTGAGCTCGTCGCCGAGCTCGCGATCACGCGTGGCGAGTACGAGCTCGCCGTCACGCTGCGCTGCCCGCCGGGGATCACGTGCATCATGGGCCCTTCGGGCGCGGGCAAGAGCACGATCCTGAACCTGCTCGCCGGCCTGCTCGTGCCCGATCGGGGCTCGGTCGTGCTCGATGGCGAGGTCTGGTTCGATCGCGCGAAGCACATCGATCTTCCGGTCCACCACCGGCGGCTCGCGTACGTCTTCCAGGGCCTCGGCCTGTTCCCGCACATGACCGCGCTCCGTAACGTCGCGTATGGCATGCGCGACGTGCCGCGCGCCGACCGGCCAGCGAAGGCGCACGCGCTGCTCGATCGCCTCGGCGTCGGCGGGCTCGCGTATCGAAAGCCCGGCACGTTCTCGGGCGGTGAGGCGCAGCGTGTGGCGCTCGCGCGTGCGCTCGCGTGCTCGCCGAAGCTCGTGTTGCTCGACGAGCCGTTCTCGGCGCTCGATCGCGAGCTCAGGAAGCAGCTGACCACGCTGGTGCGCGAGCTGGCTGGCGAGCTCGCGGTGCCCGTCATTCACGTCACGCACTCGCTCGCGGAAGCGCGCTTGCTCGCCGATCGCGTCGTCCAGCTCGAGCGCGGCACGATCGTCGGCGAGGGCGGCTCCGAGCTCCTCGTCGCTAGTGACTGATCGTGCCGGGTGGCGCGGTGATCGGGCCGATGCAGCCGGCGATCTGCGTGCGGTGCTCGGCCTCGCGCTGCGCATCCGAGGACAGGAATGATTCTTTCGGCGGTTCGTTCAAGATCTCGGGCCGTATCGCGCAGGTCGATTTGTCGGCGACGTTCTGGCAGCGCATCAGCATCCGATGATTCGGTTGATCGAGATCAACCTCGACGTAGCGCAGCGCGCTCGTGCCGAGGATGCCGTCGACCTCGGGCTGATCGGGGCGAAGCTCGGTGCGCAGCGCCTGCAGGGTCGGATCGTTATCGTCGATGATCAAGACATCGAAGCCGGCGGGTGGCGCGAGCTCGACGATCGCTGGCACGCCACAGTACGTGCCGTTGTCGTGATCGGTCGTGATGCACGGGCAATCGTCGCCGGGCAGGCAGTTGTGCTCGATCATCAAGCGCGAGGCGTACGCTTGACGGCACGGCGAGCGCGGATTCGAGGTCGACTGCCCTGTGAAGTCGAGCGTCGCGATGTTCGTGCGCTTGCCGGTGATCGGGCCCGACGGCAGGAGCACGCTGTCATCGGGAAGCGTGTCGGGATCGGGAGCGGTCGTGACGAGCAGGCGATAGCGGGCGTACGCCGAGCGATCGAGCAGCGAGATCCCGATCGCGGTCGAGGCGACGAACAGCGCGTCGACCCCACGCTGGCTCTGCAAGATCGCCGGATCGGGATTTGGTGCCAGGCAGACATCGATCGTGACGCGCGACGCATTGAACGACACCTCGGTGCCGCCGATGATCGCCTGCCCGCCACCGCGATACGGCGCCGGGAACACGCCGTCACAAGTGTACGTGCGGCTCGGTTCGCTGCCCGCGATGCTCGGTAGCATGTAGATGAGGTCCGCGGTCGTGCTCGGATCGGTCGCGAGGTGGAGGCGTAGCGCATCGCCGGCGAGCGCGTTCATGCCGAGGATCGCTTCGAACTCGCGGGGTGAGGTCGGCGTGCCGACCAGGCACGCATCAGTATCGCAGGGGTGCAACGAGAACACGTCGGGCTGGTAGATCCGGGCGCGCGGCAGATCGAAGGGCGCGCCGATCGATCGCTCGCCATAGAGCTCGATATCGGGCTGCTCGAACAGCTCGATGCCGTTCGTACCGACGTCGATCACCGTGAACGGAGACATCACGTCGAGCACCGCGGTGTGGATCGTCTTGTCGGGGATGCCCATGCCGAGCACGAGCGCACCACTCGAGGTCTCGACCGTGGTCGGAAAGGGATCGCCCGAAAACCTGTCGACCGCGAAGCTATCGGTGAAATAGCTGCAGCCGGTCAGGAGCACGAGCGGCCACAGCTTCATGGGCCGAACGGCAGCTCGAAGACGGTTGCGCGGCGACCATCGATCTCGACGATCGAGCCCGGATCCCACGCGGTGCGATGCATGTAGCCGAGCGCGAGCGTGGTGCCGCCATCGCCGAGGACCTGCGAGGTCACGGCGCCCGCGTTGTCCTTCGCGGGGTGCTTGATCGGAGCGTGCTCGGGCAGGGGTGCCACACCCTCGACGATGAAGCCGCGGAGCAAGCGCGCGGAGTTGCCTTGCGCGTGGACGCGGAACACCGGCTCCTGGCCGACATAACAACCCTTCTCGTAGTCGAGCGTCTTCACGAGCGGGGTCTCGAATGGAAAGTGATCCTCGTCGACATCGCAGCCATAGCGCAGAAAACCGGCGTGGATGCGCAGCCGTTCGGCGGCAATCTCGGCCTCCGGAACCGCGTGCGGATGATCGCCCGCGACGATCGGGGCGGTCCACACCGAGGCCACGCCATCCCACATCTGGTGGGCCGGACCGGTGACCGGCTCGAATGTGACGTCGTCCATCACGGCGTACTTCGCGAGCAGCGCGCGCGTCTTGTCGGTCAGCACCTGCTCGCACGCGATGATGAACGCATCACCCGAGCGCGCGATGTTCACGACCGAGAGCACGCGGCCTTTCGGGTTGAGGATGGCACCCCATGCGTGGGCGCCATCGCCGAGCGCTTCCACATTGATCGTGGTCAAGCCTTGCAGAAACCGCACGCGGTCACCGCCCGTCACCCGCAACGAACCCCAGGTGGATCGATCGACGACGATCATGTGTTTCTCCCTGCGGCGCGAAGCCGCTCGCTGCGTCGGAACTCGGCATCACTGTGACGCCGACGATCCTCTTCGGTGACCAGCTCGATCGGTTTGATCGGGCGCGGTCGACCATTGTCGTCGACCGCCACGAACGTCAGATACGACTTGGTGACGTAGCGACGGGTGCCGATATGCATGTCTTCGGTCTCGACCCGGCAGCCGACCTCCATCGATGTCCGCGCCGTGTAGTTGACCTGTGCAGTGAGCACGACGATCTCGCCAACTCGCACCGGCGAGAGAAAATCGAGCCTATCGATCGATGCTGTCAACACTGCGCCTGCGGAGTGCCGCATCGCTGCGACGCCTGCACAGACGTCGATCCACTGCATCATGATGCCCCCAAACATGATGCCGGCTGCACCGTTGGTGTGCATCGGCATCACGATCTGCGTCATCACGCAGCGAGTCTGATCCGGGGTCACCCGGAGAGACTACTTCTTCTTGGAGGGCGCGGCAGGCTTCTTGGCGGCAGCGGCTTTGGCCGTCGTCACCCGGCGCTTGATGCGCGCCTTGAGCTTGTTCTGTCGGCGCTTGCGGCGCATTTTCCACGTACGTTTGTTGTCGTCGCGTCCCATCGTGGGTGGGCTTATAACTCAAAACTGAGCGCGGGCGGCAAAGTAGAAGTGCAATCTACCGCGAACATCGTCACCGGTCTGGGGCCGGAGGGGCACGGCCCACTCGACCGCGAGGATCCCGACCGGGGTCAGGTAGCGGGCGCCGGTGCCGACCGAGGGCCGAATATCCGACGGTGTGAGCTGGTTCCACTGGTTCGTGATGCCACCGGCGTCGGTGAATAGCGCTCCGGCGAGGTAGCTGCCGAACATCTTGAAGATGCGGAGCTGGGCGTCGAGGCTGGCGAGCACCCGGATGTTGCCGCCGGCCGCGAGGGTGCGGATCTGCGAGATGTTGGAGCCGAGGGGTGGGACCGCGACCTGGATGAGCTCGGTGGCCATCTTGTCGTCGCCGTAGCCTCGCACCGTCGAATCGCCGCCGGCGAAGAACCGCTCGACCTCGGGAAGCAGCACCGCGCCGCCGAGCGGGATGCCCCAGTCGACGCGGAGATCGCTGCGCAAGATCAGGTTGTCGCCGACCAGCGCGAACTTCGAGCCGGTCGCCGAGATCTTCATGAACGTGTCCTGGCCGAGTAGGTACGGGCTCGCGTAGGATACCGAGGTCTCCATACGGAAGCCTGCCTCGGGCGCCTGGGGAAACAGCGAGCCGTTGCGATCGACGCGCTGCTCCCATTCGAACGTCATGCCGACCGAGCCCGTGCGCGTGCCGACGGCGACCTGGGGCTCGTCCTGGTTCGTGCCGATCGGGCGCAGCGCATCGACCTCGCGGGTGCGCAGCCGGAAGTCGTAGCGCGCAAGGCCCCACGTGAGCACGCGCGCCGGCTTGGTCGCGGTGCGTGGCCGGGCCCACTGCTGGGTCAACGCGATCGAGGCGCCGACGGTCGTGAGCAAGCCAAACCGGGGGGTGTCTTGCTGGCGATAGAGGCCGGTGAGCTCGGTGCGGAACGAGATCGGCGACCAATCCGGCAGCAGCCAGCGCGGGATCTGGAAGGTCGATTCCAGATCCTTGATGCGCGTGCCGTAAGTACCGTTCACGGTCCACACGAGGCCATAGCCCTCGATGTTACGCATCGCGAAGCCGCCTCCGACGAACGAGCCGTTGTAGCTCGAGAAACCGGTGAGCGCGTCCAGCGTCGCTGCCTGATCGAAGCGCTCTTCGACGCGGACCACCGCGTTGACGACGGACGAGCCCGACGCACACGTGCCGGACCTGCTCGTCGGACCACACAGATCGGGAAGCTCGATATTCACCGCGTCGAACAGGCCGGTGTTGCGAAGGCGGCGACCGCCTTCTGCGAGCGCTTCGCTTGTCAGCAGCGCACCTTCGCGCAACCGGAGCTCGTGGTTGATCAACGAGGCGCGGGTCTTGAAGTTGCCGCGGATCACGACCTTGCCGATCCGCAGCTGTTCGAGCGAGCGGACCTTGTAGATCGCGGCAACGCGGTGCGGCCCGATCGGCTTCGCTTCGTACTCGACGACCGCACGCGGGCGACCGGTGCGATACATGTACTCACGCAAGCCTCCGCGCGTCGTCGCGACGCCGTCCTCGCGAAACGCAAAGTTCGCCGCGGTGGCGACGCATGCTTCGCCGGTCGAGGTGTCGCGCTTCGCGAATTGTGGTTCACCGATTTCCAAAGCGAGCTCGTTGAGCACGAGCTGACACAGATCCGGCGCGCCCGGATTCGCTTTGATCTCGACCGCGATCCGGGAGAGCAGGGTGGCCTGGCCTTCGCTGATCGCGAATCGAACGTA
>JAYWCI010000025.1:0-2165 GCA_043780895.1 Kofleriaceae bacterium
GGACATCGGCCGGTGGTGAAGCGTCGGCGACGACGCCGACGTGCCATCGATGTAGCGCATCGACAATCGCCGCGCGGAGCGGCACACGGTCGGCGTTTCACGGGGCGCCGCGCCTATCTCAGGTCTCGTTCACTTCTTCCATAGTTCTATCGACGACGTTGGTTACAGACGGCAATATCAGATCGACAGCATCACGTTGTACGTGCCGCCACCGGATACTGCGGTGCCGGAGACCGCCGTCGTTCCAGGTACGCGCTCGACAGCGCTGCTTCCCGTGCCGGCCATCAAGCTGCCTGCGAATGTCAGGCTGAGAAGAACATCGCCAGTGAGGTCGCCGGTGAGGTGATATGTACCGACGAGCGTGCCGGTGAGCGTGCCCGTCGGGATTCCCTTTAAGCTGAGCGTTAGCGCCGGTTGCGTCGCTGGCGCGGCATCGGTGTTGTAGGTGACGGAAATGGTCTCGCCGTTGCCAACATCGATCTTGCCGGGCGAATACCCGGCCATCCCGACGACAAGCCTCATGCCTTTGTTCGCGGACGAACCTTGATCGACCTGTCCGGTGATCGTCATGGTGCCGGCACCCGAACCCGACCCGGTCTGCGGTGCGATGTTCGCGCTATTCGCCGAATTGAACCCGGCGAACCCGAGTTGCATGGATTGGCTGATCGATGAATCGAGGCCCAGGTACGCACGACGGGCTTGTTCGTCGGAGGACACGGAATCGCTCGTACACGCACCAAGCGCGAGAACGGCCAGACATAGGTTACGCATTAACTATCTTGTAGGGGTGAGCGCTTGAAACGTCGCAACAAAATTCTCCCGCTGTGCTGTTTGCCCGCGCTTGCCACCGGCGTGGTTGTCAGAATACGTATGGATGTAGGAGCCTGTTCCGGACGAACAGGTCCGGGCGCTACGAATGGCACCTCGGCTCGACCGGGGTCGTGGCCACCGTCGTCGGTCATGACAGCGCTCGGACCGCGCCATACGCGATCATGCCGAGGCCGGCAGCGGCCGGAACGGTGACGATCCACGCAAGCAGCAGGCCGCGCACGGTTCGCCAGTCGATCGCCGACTTGCGGGTTGCACCGGCACCGAGGATCGCTCCCGTCGAGACGTGGGTCGTCGAGAGTGGAAAGCCCTTGATCGCCGCCACACCGACCAAGAACGCGGTCACGAGGTTCGCGGAGAATCCTTCGTGGTGATCCATCCGCGTCACGTTCTCGGCGAGCACGCGGGTCACGCGAAGCCCACCCAGCAAGCTGCCCATCACCATCGCCGCGGTCACGACCACGAACCACCAGGACAGAGCGATCGCTCCGCCACTGAGGATCGCTCCCGCTACGATCAGCGCGACCATCTTCGGTACGTCGTTGAGCCCGCGCGCGAAACTCGCCGCCCCGCTTGTGAGCCAATGAAGATGGTCGAGGGTCAGCTGCGCCGCCGCCGGGCGCTCGCGCGCACACGCCGACGAGGTGTCGACCACGAGACTGGGCCCCGTCATCGCAACTCGCCTCGCGTCGGAGCCCGCAACCGAGACCGAGTAGAGCGTAGGTGGCTCGATGCACACGCAATCGCGCACGCCGAGCGCGCGCGGCCGCCACGCGGTGAGGATCGCGGCCGTGGCACCAAGGGCGATGAACGGACTGACGACGAGTGGCACGACGAGCTTGTGAAGCGCCGCACTCCACTCGACGCCATCCACGCCGTACGCGAGAACGCCGACGCCCGCAAGCGATCCCACGATCGCGTGCGTCGTGGAGACCGGCAATGACGTCCGCGTCGAGATGGCGACCCACGAGGCTGCCCCGATGATCGTCGCGAGCGCGGCGGCGTACGTCGGCGTGATGTCGGGTGAGAGCAGACCCTTGCCGAACGTGGCGATCATCGCGGTCGCGAGGCTGGCTCCGGCGAGTCCGCCGAGCCCGGTCCACACCGAGCCCCAGACGATCGCGCGGCGATAGCTGGTCACGCCGCTGCCGACGAGGGTCGCGATGCCTTTCGAGACATCGTTCTGGCCGTTCGCGAACGCGATGAACGTCGCGACGACCACGAGCACGAGAGCGGCGATGCTCATCAGCAGCACGCTCCCGAGGACGGAGCAGCGGTACTCGCTGCCGGCGCGCACTCGAATAGACCGTAGTGGGTCGAGGTGTCGCCCACGAGCT
>JAYWCI010000026.1:0-10042 GCA_043780895.1 Kofleriaceae bacterium
ACGGAAGTACGCTCCATCGACACAGATGATCATGCGCGCAACGTTGATGCTCCTCCTGGTCGGTTGATCGAACCGCAAGGTCACTCGACTCGAACCGTCCCAGGACAAGGTCGAGACGATGGATGCAGCCCTTCCCCGCCGCCGACATCCTGTTCGTCATCGACAACGCCGGCTCGATGAAAGAAGTACACGAAGACGAACCCGCACAGGAAGCTCGTGATCGACCGTGGCAGCGTCGTCCCGGGCGCCGAGATCCACGTGCGGGCGAGCTGCGTGGGCGTCGACTCCAGTGGCACGAGGTTAAAAAAGCCGGCCACCTGATGATAGGGTCGGCACGTGCCAGCGCCGGGCAAACCATGGATCACCGCGAACCAAGTCACGGTTCTGCGCCTGATCCCGATGCCGCTCCTGGCGTGGATGATCTACAAGGGTCACGCCGACCACGACGACACGCTCCTGTGGTGGGCCCTGATCGCCGGCACCCTGATCGGTTGCACCGATTGGGTCGACGGCATGCTCGCTCGCAAGTACGGCCCGACCGTGTTCGGCGCCCTGCTCGATCCGATCGCCGATAAGGTCTTCATCGCGTTCGCGTACACGCCGTTCGCCGACACGCTCAATGGTGATGCTCCGCTCGTCCCGTGGTGGGCCTGCGCGCTGATGTTCACGCGCGAGTTCTTCATCACCGCGCTGCGCTCTGCGTACGAGCAGCGCGACCTCACGCTCAAGACCAGCTACATCGCCAAGGCGAAGACCTGGGCCCAGATGCAGGGCATCGGCGTGATGCTGCTGTTCCCGCTCGTCGCGAATCGCGCGTTCCTGCTCGGCCTGATCGGGTTCGGCATCGGTGCGCCGCTCCTGGCGATGCTCGCCCTGTACATCGCGCGCAAGAAGGTCTGGATGGCGGCGCTGTGGATGAGCCTGTCGTTCTGCGCGCTGCTCGCCGTGTTCCTCGTCGACGAACCCTCCGCCCCCGCGGCTGTCATGGTCGGCGTCGTCGCGCTCACGTGGATCAGCGGCCTGCAATACGTCCAGGTCGGCTGGCAGCAGCTGCGCGGTCGCGGTGACTTCCGCCGCGCCGATGGCGTCCGGCTGATCGGCGGCTTCTCGCTGCCGATCCTGTGCTTCTCGGTGCTCCACTACACCGCGGTGCCGCGCTGGACGATCTTCGCGATCCTCGCGTTCGAGCTCGCCGCTGGCGGCCTCGATAACTTGCTCTCGCACGAGAAGGTCGCGACCAAGGCGCTCGCCTGGGGTGGCCGCGTGCTCGGCGTGAGCATCATGCTGCTCGCTGCATTGTTGGTGCCGTCGCTGGCGACGCCGTTCACGATCATCGCTGCGGCCGGCAGCGTCGGCGGCGTGCTCGCCGAGTTCATCCGCGGCAAGCCGTACTATAGCGGCGCGCTCGACTAACGGCCGTACGCGGCCGTGCCTTCACTCGCACGGTTCGGAAGATCCATAATTTTATCGAAGGAGAGCTCGAGCTCTTCGAACGGCTGTGCGTGGATGGTATCGCCGTCGAAGAACATCTGCGCGAGCTCGTAGTGCCTCTCTACGAGACCGAAGACCTCGAGTCTTCGCAACTTGGTATCCATCAGCCACACGTGAGGAAGACCCTCCTTCGCATAGATCGGCAGCTTTCGCAGGCGATCGAGCTTCTCGGTCGAAGGCGACAGCCCCTCGCAAACCCAGTCTGGCGCGACGGTCGCAAACGCATCGCTCACCATCGGTTGGGTGAACCGCTCGCGCCGCCAGGCCGCGAGATCCGGAACCAAGATCTGTTTGCCGAAGTGAAGCTCCGGCTCGAGAACAAAGATCCAGCCACCGGGCCCGCCTTCACCAAAATGAAACGGCGGTACGAGCCGACCGAGCAAATTCGTATGAGAAAGCTGGTGGGCGATGACCGGCTGGGGAGACAGAACCAGCTCGCCATCGATGATCTCCGCGACCATGTGGTCGGGAGCATCGAGAACGTCTTGGTACGTCGCCTCCCGCCGTTCGCCTAGATCCGCCATATCCCGAGCTTAGCGGATCACTCCGACGGTGAAACGCCCTTTTTACGCCTTCGCGACAGCTGCATCCCAGCGCGCGAGGTGCTCCTTCACCCAGCCGCGATTCACGGTCGGAGTGAAGCGCTTGGCTTCGCGCCAGGTCTTCGAGATCTGGGCCTGATCGGTCCACACGCCGGTGCCGAGGCCCGCGAGGAAGGCGGCGCCGAGTGCGGTGGATTCGACGAGCTCGGGTCGCGCGATCTCGACGCCGAGCACGTCGCTCTGGAACTGCATCAACAGATCATTCGCGGATGCACCACCATCGACCTTGAGCGTGCCGAGCGAACGACCGGAGTCGCGCTCCATCGCGCGCAAGATGTCGACGTTCTGCAGCGCGATGCCTTCGAGCGTCGCGCGTGCGATGTGCGCGCGCGTGCTGCCGCGCGTGAGGCCGGTGATCGAACCGCGCGCCTCGGGCCGCCAGTGCGGTGCGCCGAGCCCCGCGAACGCGGGCACCACGATCACGCCGCCGCTATCCGGCACTTCGCGCGCGAGCGCTTCGACCTCCGAGGCGAACCCGAACAAGCCGAGCCCATCGCGCAGCCACTGCACCGCCGCGCCGGCGATGAATGCCGAACCTTCGAGCGCGTAGCGCAGCTCGCCGCTCGAGAGCTTCCACGCGACGGTCGTGAGCAGGCCCGCCATCGACGCGACCGGCTTGTCGCCGGTGTTCATCAAGATGAACGCGCCGGTGCCGTACGTGCACTTCGCATCACCGGGCAGAAAGCATGCCTGGCCGAACAGCGCGGCTTGTTGATCGCCTGCTAGGCCCGCGATCGCGATGCCATCGGGCAGTCCCGGCACACCCTTCGTCACGCCCGTCTCGCCCGAGGACGGTACGACTTTCGGCAGGATCGCTTTCGGTACGCCGAGCAGCTCGCAGAGCTCGTCGCTCCACGCGAGCTTGTGAATATCGAACAACAACGTGCGCGAGGCGTTCGTGACATCGGTCGCGTGGACCGCACCGCCGGTGAGCCGCCACAAGAGGTACGCATCGACGGTGCCGAACGCGATGTCGCCATTGCGTGCGGCACCCGCGAGCCCGGGCACCGAGTACAACATCCATTGCACTTTCGTCCCCGAGAAATACGGATCGAGCGTGAGGCCGGTGAGCTCCTTGACGCGCGCTTCTTTGCCCTGCGCCTTGAGCTCGGCGCAGCGCTCGGCGGTCCGGCGGTCCTGCCAGACGATCGCGTTGTGCGCGGCCTTGCCGGTCTTCTTGTCCCAGAGGATCGAGGTCTCGCGCTGGTTCGTGATGCCGATCGCCGCGACCGTCTTCGCGTCGATATCTTTCAAGGCGAGCGCGAGCGCGCTCGTGA
Source organism: Kofleriaceae bacterium (assembly GCA_043780895.1). Lineage (GTDB taxonomy): Bacteria > Myxococcota_A > Polyangia > Haliangiales > Haliangiaceae > JABFXX01. The sequence goes on from JAYWCI010000026.1 coordinate 3,371, forward strand.
CGGAATTCCAGATGTCTTCCGGATCGTGCTCGACCCAGCCGGGCTGCGGATAGATCTGGCGAAACTCCTGGTAGCCGCGGCCGCGGACTTGGAGGCTCTCGTCGAGGACGAGCACGGTGGAACCGGTGGTGCCTTGGTCGATCGCTATCACGTGACGCATTCAGTGCCTCCTCAAGAAAGACCGAACTTCTTCAGCGACGATGTCGCGTTCGACATCGATAGAGATCAGGTGATAGCTGCGCTCGAGGATCTTCGTGCGTACGGCACGCGTTCGCTCGGCGAGGCGCGCGGCACACGCGACCGGCGCGGTGTGATCGAGCTTGGCGTGCACGACGAGCACGGGCTGCGTGACGCTCGGGAGTGCGGCATCGGCCTTGCGCATGAGCTGGGAGAACTGAACGAGCGCCTTGACCGGCACCGCGCGATAGGCCGGGTTCTCGCGCTTCACGACCGGATCGCGCACATCGGATCCGCCGAGCTTCGGGAGCTGCTTCAACCAGCCGAGCTTGCCCGCCTCGGCCCACCCCGCCATCTTGGCGGCCAGCCCCTCGAGCCACAGCGGCGCGGCCAACGAGCACACCATGGCGACCTCGGGCCGCCGGCTCGCCAGCTCGAGCGAGAGCAAGCCGCCGAGCGATTGGCCGACCAGTGCAACCCTTGCATGGTCCTTCGAGAGGTCGTCGAACGCCGCTTCGATGGCGTCGCACCACGCCTGCCACGGAGTCTGATCGAGATCCTCGATCGAGGTGCCATGACCCGGAAGACGTACACCACGTACACGAAACCCAGCGTCGGCGAGCCGCTCCCCGAGGAACCGCATCTCGTAGGGCGTGCTGGTGAAGCCGTGGACGCAGACGACGCCCATCGGCTCGTCATCGCCGACGTTCTTGCCCACCAGATCGAAGGGCTCCCCGAGCACCTCGCGTCGTTATCACACCGGTGCGCACATTGACAGGTCACACCAAACACGGTTGGATCGATAATCACGCGCGTTTGCTGGAACTTAGATGTCTGAGTGGAAGACACGCATCACGAAAGTCCAGGTCGTTAAACCGGCCAAGGACAGTGGTGATGCATGCCTGGTGCTCATCTATCCGCCCGGCCCTGACATGGGCAAGCGGTTCCCTTTGTCGCGCAGCGAAATCGTCCTCGGACGAGGCGCTGATTGCGACATCCAGGTCGATCGCGATTCGGTCTCGCGACGTCACGCGCGCGTGTTCCGCGCCAGCGAAGCATGGTCGGTCGAGGACCTCCAATCGACGAACGGATCGTACGTCAACGACGTCCAGGTCTCGAAGTCGGTCCTCCGCGATGCGGACTTCCTCAAGATCGGCGCAGCGATCTTCAAGTTCCTCTCGGGCGCCGGCGTCGAGGCGAGCTACCACGAAGAGATCTATCGGATGACGATCGTGGACGCCCTGACCGGCGCCCACAACAAGCGCTACTTCCTCGAGTTCCTCGAGCGCGAGATCGCCCGCTGCGCGCGCTACCGCCGGCCGCTCTCGCTGCTGATGTTCGACATCGATCACTTCAAGTTGATCAACGACAAGCACGGTCACCTCACCGGCGACTACGTGCTGCGCGAGATGTCGCGGCGCTTGCTCGGTCGCGTGCGCCGCGAAGAATTGCTCGCGCGCTATGGCGGTGAAGAATTCGCGGCGGTGTTGCCCGAGACAGATATCACCGGCGCGCGCACGTTCGGCGAGCAAGTCCGTCGGCTGGTCGGCGATCAGCCGTTCGAGTACGAAGGCGACACGTTCGAGGTCACGGTCTCCGTCGGCGTCGCGTGCGTCGAAGGTGAAGACGTCGATGTCACGTCGTTCATCAAGATCGCCGACGACCTCCTCTATCGAGCGAAGCGCGAAGGCCGCAACCGCGTCATCGGCTAGTGATCCAGCGCGCGGGATCCTCGAGCTCGTGCTCGAAGTGCACGGCCGATTCGCATGTGGGCAACGGTACGACGTAGCGTTCGGGCATACGGACCTTCCCTTGTTACGCTTCCCTCCACCGGTGGTTTTCACCAACTAATGGTGGCCCTGACCGCCGCAGTCCGGAGTTGAGTCAGTAGTTACAACCGCTTAGGTCTGGCTCGGACGTTGCTGTATCTCCATTTCGGAGGAATGCACATGGCTCTTCTCGCGCGCGCGACTTCGAAAATTCCGGCTGATTGGTCTGATCGCGAGCTCCTGCGCTTCGTGCTCCGGAACGAGTCCCGTGGCTGGAACGAGCTGGTTCGCCGGTTCCGTCCGCTTATCTATCGCTGCATCACCAAGGTGACGCTGAAGTACGCGCCGTCGCTCTCGAGCGCGGACCTCGACGAGATCTACGCCGACGTGATGATGCAGCTCGTGCGCGAGGACATGCACAAGCTCCGCATCTACAACCCGGCTCGCGGCACCAAGCTCGGCTCGTGGATCGGCATGATCTCGGTCAACGCCGCCTACGACTTTCTGCGTAGTGCGGGTCGCCGGCCGCTGCTCGACAAGGTCGATGGCTCGATCGATCCGCACGAAGAAGTCGATCGCACCCCGCTCGATCAGCTGATCGAGAAGGAGCGCTGGGAGCACCTCAACGAGCTGCTCAACGACTTCACCGCCAAGGATCGCACCTTCGTCGAGCTCTACTACCAGAAGGGGATGGAGGCCGACGAGATCGCCGCCGAGATGCAAATCTCGCTGAAGACGGTCTACTCGAAGAAGCACAAGATCCGCGCGCATCTCGTTCGCGTGCTCGGTCAGCTCGGCGGCGATTCGCCGATCGGCGACCTCGCGACCGCTTGTTAATGCGGCGCGACCGAGTCGCAGATCTTCTGTAAGACCTGTTTGGTCTCGGCGAACTGCGGAATGCCAGCGTCATTCGTCTGAGACGCCGTGCACCACAGGAACGTCGCGCCGAACCGCTTGAACGTGGTCGCCTTGATCATGCGCGGGTCGTGCGCTTCGGTGATCTGATAGCCATCCGCTCTCGTCTCCTTGCGGGTGATGAACTGGGACTCCGCTCCCGCCGCCGAGATCGCGGATTCGAGCGATGACGCCAGATCTGCCGAGACGTTTTGCACCGTCACCGATGGCCGCTTCATCGGATCGCCTTTCAAAAGGCCCCAGCCTTCGTCTGGCGCCTTGCGCGGTTCCCAGTCCTCGGGAATCGAGATCTCGAAATCGACACCACCGGTGTGCGCGCTGAGCTGTTTCAGCGGCGTTCGGTGCCAGTCCACCTGCTTGTCCTGTGCGGCCTTGCCACAGCCAACTCCCAGCAACAACACGGCAATCAAGCTGCGCATGCTTCCATTGTAGCCTTGTGGCCTCGTCGCTACTATGCCCGTTGCTTCCGTCATGTCTGTCGAGCCCCGAGTACACGTTACCGTCGAGAATCGGGCCGATGGCGGGTACGTCTACTGGATCGCGAAGCTGTACGGCTTCGCGGCGCTGACTGGCATCGTCGCGCTGTGTCTCTCGGCGGTGCTGCTCTACAGCTACTTCTCGATCAACACGCCCGCGATCCCGAACCTGCGCGAGTACAAGCACGCGTCGCCCGCGGTCTCGCGGATCTACGCAGCCGACGATACGCTGCTCGGCGAGTTCGCCAAGGAGTGGCGTGAGTTTGCGGCGTACGACGAGATTCCCCCGCAGCTCGTGAACGCCTTCCTCGCGGTCGAGGATCACGATTTTTTCCACCACGGCGGCATCTATTTTAAAGGCATCTTGCGAGCGGTCTGGGCGAACGTCGCGAGCGGCGATTTCGCGCAAGGCGGATCGACCATCACGCAGCAGCTCGCGAAGCAGTTCCTCGGCGGCGAGAAGTCGCTGTCGCGCAAGGCGAAGGAAGCGATCATGGCCCGCCGCCTCGAGGCCACGTACTCGAAGAAGGCGATCCTCTCGGTCTACCTCAACCAGATCTATCTCGGCTCTGGCGCGTTCGGCGTGCGGGCCGCGGCGCATCGCTACTTCCAGAAAGATCTGGCGCAGCTCACGCTGTCCGAGTGCGCGCTGATCGCGGGGCTCGCGAAGGGCCCGACCGCATACTCGCCGATCCACAACCAGCCCAAGGCGATCGAGCGGCGCAACCTCGTGCTCGATCGGATGGCGCAGTATGGCTTCGCGACCGCGAAGGACGTCGCTGCCGCAAAGCAAGAGACCATCAAGCTCGACCTCTATCGCGACATCTTTCCCGATCGCATGCCGTACTACGCGGAACAGGTTCGGCGCTGGGTCACCGACAAGCTCGGCGACGATGGTCTGTTCAAGAACGGCCTCCGGATCGAGACCGCGGCCGAGCCGACCTGGGAAGCCGCCGCGTACGAGAATGCGGATTTCGGTGCGCGTCATCAAGACAAGCGCCAGGGCTGGCGCGGTCCCGAGTGGCGGATCGAGGGCTCCGCGCGCGCGAAGCTGATCGAGCGGCAGAAGCAGCTGTACGGCACGGGCCCGCTCGTCGCGGGCAAGCGTTACCTCGCGATCGTCGACAAGACCGATGGCGAGCACGCCGAGGTCCTCGTCGGTGAGCGGCGGCTGCAGCTGCCGCTCAAGAACATGAGCTGGGCCGCGAAGTGGCAGCCCGGCAATGCCGAAAACGACGTGAAGATCGAGAGCGTCACAGAAGCGCTCAAGCCCGGCTACGTCGTGTGGGTCTCGCGCGAAGTGCGCAGCCTGCCGCGCTATCGCGATTGGGATCTCGGCGAGGGCGGCAAGAACCCGGGATGGATCCCGCACGACGATCAGCACGAGTGGGACGCCGCGCACTCCGAGATCGTGCGGCTCGAGCAAGTGCCACATCCTCAGACCACCATCTTCACCGCCGATCATCACACCGGCTATGTCGCCGCGATGGTCGGTGGCTACGATTACGATCGCTCGGTGTTCAACCGCGCGGTCCAGGCGTGTCGCCAACCGGGCTCGACGTACAAGCCGATCTACTACTCGCTCGGGCTCGATCAGGGCTACGGCTTCGATACAGTGCTCAACGACATCCCCGTCGAGATCACCGATCCGAACACCGGCGAGGTGTGGTCGCCGACCAACCTCGGCGACACGATGGATCACGCGGTCACGCTCGAGTACGCGCTGGTGTTCTCGAAGAACGTGCCTTCGGTCGATCTGTTCCAGCGGCTCGGCGCCAAGAACGTCGAAGCGTGGGCGCGCCGGCTCGGCTTCTCCACCAAGATCTTCGCCGACGATGCGCTCGCCCTCGGCGCCTCGTGCAGCAAGCTCGACGAGATGGCGCGCGCGTTCACCGTGTTCGCCCGGCTCGGCCAATGGTGGCCCCGCGAGAAGAGTCACGAGAAGGACTGGGTCTACGTCCGCCGGATCCTCGATCGCAACGGTCAGACCGTCGAGGACAACTCGGTGCCCGAGGATCCGCAGCTCGAAGCGAGTGACCGCCTCGATCGCGTCGCGGCGACGACCGGCATCGTGCCTACGCAAGCGATCCCCACGCGCACGGCGTACCTCATGCAGCGCTTGCTCGAGCACGAAGTGAAGTTCGGCTTCGCGAACGTGGTGCGTGCGACGACCATGCTCGCCGCCGGCAAGACCGGAACGTCCTCGGCCACCAGCGATAACTTGTTCATCGCGTTCACGTCGAAGTTCACCACCCTCGTGTGGATGGGCGACGACAAGAAGGAACGCGCGCTCGGCAAGAGCGACGCCGCGTACATGACGGTCGTCCCGCTGTGGGCGCGCTACATGTACGAAGCCGGTCGCGGCTATCCGAACACCGAGATCCCGTGGATCACGCCGCCCGGGCAGAAGCCGGACGATCGCGGCGATCATACCAAGGGCACGCACGGTCCGCAGATGGACCTCATCTTCCGCCCGCCGCCGAAAAAAGACGGCGACACCAAGGTCGAGCATCCGCCTGTCTAGGTCTCGGGAGTGGTCTGCACGCCGATCATCTCGAGCAAGGCGGCGAGGCGAAACGGTTTGCGCATGTAACCGAACCGACGCGGGATCTGCGGTGATTGTTCGCCGCTGACCACGATCGTCTTCATGTCACGCAGACGCGGTTCGCGCTGGATCTGCGACAAGACTTCCCACCCTGTCATGTCATCCATGTTGAGATCGAGCAACATGAGCGCTGGTGCATCACGAGCGAGATAGCCGAGCGCTTCCGCACCACTCGAGACCTCAACGACGTCGAAGCCGCGCCGTGTCAAAGCGGCCGCTGTCGTTGCTCGCACGACCTCGTCGTCGTCGACGATCAACACACGTCCGCGCGGGATGACATTCGTGGTGGGTGGAACTGCCATCGCCATCACGTGCGCGATTGCACACGCGAGGCCACCTGACCGAGCGGTCGAGCCACTTCACATCACTTCACACGAGGTGCGAGACGAGACCACTCGTGACAATGATACGACCCGATCGTCGCTGTTCTAGCTCGGTCAAGCCGCTACACAACGCGCGGCGGGACGCCTCGGGCGCGTGACCGCGATCGACGAACACGATCGCGCCGCCATCGCGCACGACGCGCGTCCACGCCCGCAGCACGAGCGGCCATTCCTCGTCGGTGGCGACGTCGATGCCGATCACCGCAGCGAGCGAACGATCCGCGATCTCTGAAAAATCGGGCCGCGCACCCGGAAGTCTTTTCGCGGCGCGTTCGCCCACGCCGATCGCGATCACGTCACGCTTCTGCTTCACGAGCGAGGCCGCGAGCTTCGCATGGCCGACGACC
>JAYWCI010000027.1:0-27197 GCA_043780895.1 Kofleriaceae bacterium
AGATCCTTGAGCGATCCCATCTTCTGGATCAGCCGGATCTGCTCGAGGAAGTCCTGCATGTCGAACTTGCCCTTGAGCATGCGAAGGGCGTCTTCTTCCGCCTTCTCCGCATCGACGACCTGCTCGAAATCTCTGACGAGGCCGACGATGTCGCCCATGCCAAGGATGCGCGACGCGAGGCCTTCGGGCCGGAACTCCTCGAGCTTGTCGAGTTGCTCGCCCATGCCGAGGAACTTGATCGGCTTGCCCGTGATCTCTTTGACCGACAGCGCCGCGCCACCGCGGGCATCGCCATCGAGCTTCGTCATGATCACGCCCGTGATATCGAGGCGCTTGTTGAACGTAGCCGCGACGTTCACCGCGTCCTGACCGGTCATCGCGTCGAGGACGAGGAAGATGTTCGACGGATGGACGGCCTTGTCGATATCGTCGAGCTCCTGCATCAGGGGCTCGTCGATCGCGAGCCGACCGGCGGTATCGAAGATCACGACATCGCAGCCCTGCAGCGCCGCGGCTTCGTTCGCGTCGCGGCAGATCTTGACGGGATCCTTGCTGCCCTCGATCGAGAACACCGGCATCGACAGCTGACGACCGAGCGTCTTCAACTGCTCGATCGCGGCCGGGCGATACACGTCGGCGGCGACGAGCATCGGCTTCTTGTTGTGGTTCTTCTCGAGCCAGCGAGCGAGCTTGCCGACGGTCGTGGTCTTACCCGCGCCCTGGAGACCACACATCATGATGCCGGTCGGGGCGTTCTTGGCCCACTGAAGGTCGGTGTCGACCGGCCCCATCATCTTCGTCAGCTCGTCCTGGCAGATCGCGATGAACGCCTGCTCGGGCGTGATGCTCTTGGTGCCGTACTCTTTGCTCTTCGCGCGGAGCTCGACCTGCTTGCCCCGCGCGGCTTCGCGCACGCGCTCGAGGAAGCGCTTGACGACGGTGAACTCGACGTCGCCTTCGAGCAGCGAGAGGCGGACGTCGCGCAGCGCTTCGTCGATGACTTCGTCGTTCAGCTCCGCGACGCCGGTGAGGCGTTGGCGAGCAGCTCTAAAACCTTTGGCGAGCGTTTCCAGCACGCTAGCCGTATAGCATTTTTAAGCCTGCCGGCGGCGGCCCGGTTTCGCGGCTTATCCGCGACGGGCGCGGAGGGCGATCGAGCGGACGTCAGCGTCGGAATCGAGGGCCAGGCGTTCGAGCACGCCTGCACCGCCACCGACCGTTTGGCGGACCCACGCGGCGCGGGCCGCGGCGGCCCGGATCGAGGGGTCGGCGTCGTACGAAAGGTGCTCGATGATCGCACTGTCCCCGAGCAGCGGGAACGTCCATTCGAGCGACCGCGCGACCGCGGCGCGACGCAGCGGGTCGTCGGAGAGCGCCCACGTCGTCGCCAGGTGGATCGCCGAGAGCGGCTTGACCTGGGAGAGCGCGTTCGCGAGGCTGCGGCCGAGCATGGCCGCCGCGTCGCGGGCATCGACGTGCTCGCGATCGATCAGGGCGTCGTCATCGACGAGGTCTTCATCGACATCTTCCTCGATACAGACTTTGGGGGCTCGGCGCGCAGGCGAGGCCACGGCAAGCGCCGAGGTCGACAGGGCCAGGACGGTCAGCTTCGACAGCAGACCGCGTAACGAGACTCGGCGCATTTCTGCCACGGTAGTCATTGGTCCCTCCATGGGAAGACAGCCCGAACAGGCAGGACATTCCCGCGACCGCGCGGTGGCCAGGTTCTTTCGCGGCGCCGGCAGGGCCGCTACAGTCTGGCGGTGCGTTCGATCCTCATCGCCTTCTGTCTCCTGGTGAGCGCATCCGCACACGCCGGCACTATCCGATGTGACGACGTTTCGACCGCCGAGCTCTCCATCGACGGCCTGCTCGATGACTGGAAAGGGAGCACCGTCCTCGCGCGGATCGGTACAACTTCCGACGCCGCGATCGCCCTGAAGTGCGCCTGGGACGGGACGTCCCTCGCGTTCGCGCTCGATATTGCTGACGATCGCGTGGTCCGCGTCAGGAGCGGCAAGGGCCACGAGGATCGGGTCGATATCTCCCTCGCGGTCACCGGTGGCAAGCCGATCGCGATCGTCGTGTACCCCGGCACCGTGATCGCGAAGGCGAAGATCCTCGCACCCGCGCACACCGAGGTCGCCGATTCGCTCCAACCGAAGGGCTTCTCGATCGAAGCGAAGCTTCCCGCCTCGCGCATCCCGGGGTTCTCGGCGAGTACGCCCTCGTTCGAGATGCGGATCAATTTCCATGATTCGGATCAAGCGGCCGGTGGTGACGATGCGGATCTCCCCCTGCCCGTGACGATCGAGCTCGGCGATCGCAAGGACCTGCTCGAGGACTTTCTGCGCACCGTTCATCTCCAGAAGACCGAGGTCAAGCTCGACGTGATGGCGACCCTCGATCCGGACCGCCATGGCAAGCAACGGATCGTCGCCGGCGGCACCGTGATCGGCGTGCTCACCGATCAGTTCGCGTACGTGACGTTACCCGCGCAAACTGCGAGCGAGGTGCGCGAAGTGAAGTTGATCCCGCTCGGGCCTGCCGGCCAGCAGGTCGTCGAGGCGATCGTGCGGCAGTCCGGCAACGGCGGCTCGCGCGACCTCTTGATGCTGTGGACGGTGTGGAGCGGTCAGCTCCAGCCGCTCGCGCAGATCGAGGTTCGCAAGGTACAGGGCAAGAACGTGCTCGAGTCCGAGTGGGTGATCGCGAAGGGCGCGCGCGGGCCCGAGCTCCTCGTCACGCCGAAGCCGGCGATCGGCTGGATCGCGGAGAGCTGGAACGAGCAGACCGCCGACGATGCCGATTCGATCGTGGTGCCGTGGGATCCGAAGGTCGGCGGCACCGGCTACACGTTGCACGGCCATCAGGTCGATCGCCGAACGGTGCGCGCCGCGAAGAAGAAGCAGAAGTAGTTACTGCGCCGGAGGCACGGCGTCGCTGCGGCTCGCGCATCCAGTTGCACGGCGCAGAAGTTGACCTTCTTGAACGCGGGCGGCGGATTCGCGCGTTGCCTGGTCGCGGTTACCTTGCGATCCTTCACCGCAGTCGGGAACTTGTCTCCCGCTTTCACGATCGCGGCGTTCCGCGCTTAGGTGCTGCGCTTGGTTAACTAGTCTGACGAGCTCGCAGCGCGGACGTCATCGTCGAGCGGGAGGTCGTCGTAATCTTCGCGGTAGAGCGTCCCGAGGTGGCGATCGCAAAACACCGCGACGAGATCCGGGTCGTACATCTTCAGCGCGGTCTTGCGGAGAACTGCCTCGCACTCTTCGAGGGGCAGCGCGCGCTTGTACGGACGATCGGTAGCCATCGCATCGAACGCATCTGCGATCGCGACGATCCGGGCAACGAGCGGGATGTTCTCGGCGACCATCTTGTCGGGATAGCCCGAGCCGTCCCAGCGTTCGTGATGATTGCGCACCGCCGGCATGATCGGATGGAGCATCGCGATCTTCATCGCGATGTCGTAGCCCTTCACCGGGTGCTCGCGCATGTGGACCCACTCGGCATCGTCGAGCGGACCAGGCTTTAACAGCACCGCGTCTTTGATCCCGATCTTGCCGATGTCGTGCAGGAACGCGCCGAACTCGAGGGTCTCGAGACCCTCGGCCGGATAGCCGGCTTCCTTCGCGAGCACGAGCGAGTACGCGGCGACGCGACCGCAGTGACCCTTCGTGTACGGATCCTTTGCTTCGATCGCTTCGGCGAGCCCGAACAGCGCTTGCCGGTTCGCGACCTTCAACTTCTCGTAGCTCTCCTCGAGCTCCTTGGTACGCTCCTTGACGACCGTGTCGAGCAAGGTCTCGCGGCGATGCAGCTTACCCTGCTCGAGCGAGAGCTTGCGGACGAGCTCGCGCTGCCCTTCGACCAAGCTCAGCAGCTTGACGCCTTCGTTGACGAGTGCGACCAGGCGGCTCCGCTCGCTCGGCCGCGCGACCAAGCGAATGATCGTACCGGCGTGCGCGGGTCGATAGTCGAGATCGACGGCTTCATCCGGCGAGCTGACGAGAGCGATCCGCAGCGCTTCGGGCGCGTGCAGAATGCTCGACTCGAGCAGCCCTACGCCGTCGAACGAACCGGTCACTTGCTGCGCGACGATCACGTGCGCTGGATGCGCGCGGAGCTTGTTGAGCGCTTCGAGTGGCGTGCGCGCAGTCTCGACGTGGAGCCCCGCAGAACCTAGCAACTCGGCTAGTTCGCCGAGCGCCTCGACCTGCGGATGAGCGACAAGCGCCCGGAACCGACCCTTCACGAGAGCCACTATATCTATGGCGTAAAAGCTCGCAACCAGTAGATTTTGACCGTGCAAGAAGAGGTAACGGGGAATACGCAGGGCCTTGCGACGAGCGAGATCAAGGCGCTTGAGCGCCTGTATCGCCGTCGCGTCGCACCGACGGAGATTGTTTCGTCGGAATTGGCGCAACAACTGGCGCTCGCCACCGCCGAGCTCCACCGCCAGGTCGGCGTGCTCATCGATCGCCGCGGCGCGATCCAGCACGTCATGGTCGGCGACGCCTCGAAGATCACGCTCCCCGATTTCGGTCGTATCCGCGGTGGTCAGGGCCGGTTCCGCGGTCTTCGCCTCGTCCACACGCACCTGCGCAACGAGCCACTCACGCGCGACGACATGACCGACTTGCAGCTCCTCCGACTCGATGCGGTCGCAGCGATCGGAGTCGATGCCGAGGGCAGGGCGGGCAAGCTCTACATCGGTCACATGGTCCCGGACGGGCCGGCGCGCGAGCTGCCGCCCGAGCAGGCGACCGCGAGCAAGACGAACTTCCTCGACCTCATCACGCAGCTCGAACAGCAGTTCGGGCGCGCGCATCGCGTCGCGTCGACCGATCAGGGAAAAGACCGCGCGCTGATCGTCCACGTCGAGCTCAGCCGCACCAAGGACTCCGAGGCGCGGATCGCGGAGCTCCGCGAGCTGTGCCGGACCGCGGGCGTCAAGGTGCTCGACGTCATCGTGCAGCGCCGGCCCGAGAGGGATCCGAAGTTCCTCGTCGGTCGCGGCAAGCTCGACGAGATCCTCCTGCGCGCGATGCAGCTCGGCGCCGAAGCCGTGATCTTCGATCCCGATCTGTCGCCGGGCCAAGCGCGCGCGATCAGCGAAGCGACCGAGCTCAAGGTCCTCGATCGCACGATGCTGATCCTCGACATCTTCGCGCAGCATGCCACGTCGCGCGACGGCAAGCTGCAGGTCGAGCTCGTGCAGCTCCGCTATGCGTTACCGCGCCTGATCGAGAAGAACACGATGATGTCGCGCCTGACCGGCGGTATCGGGGGGCGCGGTCCTGGCGAGACCAAGCTCGAGCTCAATCGTCGTCGCGCACGCGACCGCATCAACCTGCTCGAAAAGCGCCTCACGGAGCTCGCTGACGATCGCCGCCTGCGCCGTCAGCGCCGCGAACGCCGCGATCTCCCGATCATCGCGATCTGCGGCTACACCAACGCCGGCAAGTCGACGCTGCTCAACGCGATCACCCAAGGCGATGCGCTCACCGCCGACAAGCTTTTCGCTACGCTCGATCCGATCTCGCGTCGGCTGCGCTTCCCGCACGAGCGCGAAGTCATCATCACCGATACCGTCGGCTTCATCCGCGATCTCCCGAAGGAGCTGATGAACGCCTTCCGCGCCACGCTCGAGGAGATGGAGGACGCCGATCTGCTCGTCCACGTCGTCGACGCCTCCGATCCGGATCGCGAACAAGAGATCCGCGCGGTCGAAGGCATCCTCGCGGACCTCGGGCTGTCCGAGAAGCCTCGCATCCTGGTGTGGAACAAGGCCGATCGGGTCGAGCCCGCGGATGCCGACAACCTCGGTCGTCACGGCGGCTTCGTCACCTCCGCGCTCGATCGCGGCACGCTCGGCCCGCTCCTCATGGGCATGGAGCGCGCGCTGTGGGAGCATGGCAAAGAAGCGTTCGTCGCGCGCAACGCGCACTCGCCGGTCGCGTAGCTACTCGATGACGATCTGGTCGGCGGCGAGCCGGAAGATCAGGAACGCCTTGAACCGGTTCGTGCCGGTCGAGTGGAACGCGTCACCACCCTGGCCATCCTGCGGGTCGTACCAGAGCCACTTCGCGCTCGGCGCGATACCGATCGAGGTCGAGGTCGACGCGCATGCGATCTGAAATGTGCCGCCGATGTTGTCGTTCGCTTCGCCGATCGCGAGGACGCCGATCGCTCCCGCTGTCGTGGCGCCCGTCGCCGAGACCCAGCCCTTGCTCGTCGTCGTGGCGTCGCCCGTCCCCGCATTGCAGATCACGATCTGCTGGTTGATGATCGCCTCCGTCGGGCCATTGGTGCCTTCCGGACCACTCACGTAGTCGAGCCCGGTCGCGCACACCTCGAACGGCGCTTCGCCGGTCGTCACCGTGCCGGCGTCGCGCGCGAACTGACCGATCACGCCTTGCGTCACAGCGTGGTCATCCCACGAGGCGATGTACAGGTACGCGCCCGGTGGCGCATCACCTTCCGGCACCGTGTAGTGCTCGGGCCCGACGCCGACCGGGCAGTTGAAGATGTCGCCGGCCGTTCGCACGATAGGGCGGCGCTACGCCGCTGGCTGCAAATACAATCGGCCAGGCGCCCCGCTGACTACGGATCAGGTATCCGAGCTCGTAGGCGACAAGCGCAAGCGGCTCGTCGCGTTCGGTCCCGAGGCTCTCGATCAGAACGATACGACGTCTCCTCGTTCCGCGGGCCGCTCGTCGTCGCCTCAGCTTCCGCTTTCGCTTACGTGCCTACCGATCGGATGCGACTAGGTCTTCGGCTTTTCGTTCGGAGCCGGAGCCGCCGCGGTGCTTTGATCGTCGAGCACGGTGAGCGCGATCGCCATCGCCTTGCGCGCACGCGCGACCATCGTTTCGTCGGTCTTGATCTTCTGGTACGCGCGCAGGACCTGATCCTGGTAGCTCGTGTTCTCGGTCTCGAGGCCTTCGATTTCTTTGCGAAGCTCGGCGATGCGGGTGTCGCGCTCGGCGATCGCGGCGGCGTGCTGACGGAGCTCGGCGTTTCGGTCGGCGATCGATTGGACCGCGGAGGCGAGCTCGCCTTCGGAGCGCTTGAGCGAATCGCGCGCACCGGAGAGGCCACGCTTGAGCTCTTCGCGCTCGGCGAGGAGCTCCTTCGAGGTCTTGTCGTGCTCGGAGACAAGGTGCGCGCGGGCCTTCTCGGCGTCGGCCTGGGCGAGCGCCATCGCGCGCGCGTGGTCGGCATCCGAGGAGGATTTCTGTTTCGCGAAGTCGCCCGTTGCCGCGGCGAGCAAGCGCTCGCGCCGAGCCTCGGCCTCGGCGAGCGCCTGCGCGTGCGTCCGGGTGGCCGCGTCGCTCGCGGCGGCGTAAGCGCCGGCCGCTTCTTCGGCGGCGCGCTTGGCGGCGGCGGCGGCGGCCTCGTGCTCGGCGACCTCTTTGTTTGCCGAGTCGATGATGGTCTGGAGCTCGGCCGTATGCTTCGACGTGACGCCGTTCAGCATGGTCTGATGCTGGGCCTCGCGGTCGGCGAGCGCCGTGCGATGCGACTCGGCTGCATCGGCGAGCGCGGTTTGATGTGCGTCGATCGTAGCCTGGTGCGAGGTGACGAGCTGGTCGCGATCGGCGGCGGCCGTGGCGAGCTCGGCTTGGTGCGCCGCGGCGAGCTGCTCCATCGCGCTGCGGTTGGCCTGCTCGAGATCGCGACGCGCTTGCTCGTGGCGGGCGATTTCGGTCTCGTGCTCGCGACGTGCGGCGCCGAGCTTGACCTCGTGGGTCGCGATCGCGCGTTCGAGATCGCTGCGAGCGGTGGTGAGCTCGGCGGCGTGAGCCGCGGCCGCTTCTTCAGCGGAGCGTTCACGCTCGGCGACCGCCTCCGAGGCGGCCGCGTGGTGCTCGGCGAGCGCGGCCTGATGTGCGGCCTGATGCGCGGCCTCGAGCTCGGCGAGTCGCTGCTGGTGCGTGCGCGCTTGCGCGGCCAGCGCCTGCTCGCGTTCGCCGGCCGCGGCGGCCGCGCCTTGCGTGGCCTCGGCGAGGAGCGCGGTGCGAGCGTGCTCGCCCTCGGCGAGGTTGCTCGCGTGAACGCTCACGGTCTCGGCGAGCTCGGCCGCGTGCGCCTTGCTGCGCTCTTCTAGTACGGCCGCGTGGATGTTGCCGCGATCTTCGAGCGCCGTCGCGTGCTCGCCCATGATCCGGGTGAGGGCGTCGTCGTGCGCCTGCCTCGTGGTGTCGAGCTCGGCCGCGAGCCTGGTGCGCTCGCCGGCATGCTCTGCCTGGAGCGCCACGATCGCGCTGTCGTGCTGCTGCTCGAGCGCGTCGAGCGCGGTGCGATGATCACTGGCGCTCGCGGAGCGGTGCTGCTCGGTGTGCTGCGTGAGCGCGGTCGCGTGCGCCTGGTCGAGCGCGGCGCGCTGCTCGGCGAGCGCCGCTTCGGCGTCGCTCTGCGCGGCCTCGAGGGCGGCGCGATGCTGTTGCGCCAGCTGCTCGCGCTCGTACTGCGCGGTCGCGATGGCCGCTTGTTGCTGCTCCTGCACGGCCGCGAGTGCCGCGGCGTGATCCTTCGCGAGTTGCTCGCGCTGCTGCTGCGCGATCTTCGCGAGTTGCTCGCGCGCTTGCTGCACGCTCGCGAGGGCCGCGGCGTGCGCGGCGACGAGCTGGTCGCGCTCGTCGCGCGCCTTCGCGTCCGCACCTTGTTTGGCGGTGTCGACCTCGGCCTTCGCCGCGGCGATCTCCTGGGCGTGGCGCTGGATCAGTTGCTCGCGCTCGGTGCGGAGCAGACGCTCGGCTTCCGAGGCAGATGCCTTGCCGGTCGCACGCTCGGTCGCGAGCTCTTTCTCGAGCTGCGCCCGCGCGGACTCCGCCGCGGCGCCGTTCTTGGTGAGCCGTTCGACTTCTTGCTGGAGCTGCGCGAGCTGACCTTCGGTCTGCTTGGAACCCGCGGCCAGCTTCTGCGCCTTCGCTGCTTCGTCGGTCGCGCGCTTGTCGAGCTCGGCCTGCTTGGCCTCGAGCGCGGCCTTGCTGTTCTGCGCGGCTTCGAGCTTCGCGATCGCATCGGCGAGCGCGGCGTCCTTGCTTTCGAGCTCGGTCTTGGCCTGCTTGAGCTCCTTTTCCTTCGCGAGCATGCCCTCGCGGAGGTGGAGGAACTGCGATTCGCGTCCGCCCTTCGCGGCAGTGTCACCGGCGGCGCGAGCGCGCTCGAGCTCCGTCTTGAGCTGCGCGATCTGGCGTTCGAGCTCGCCGATCTTGCGCAGCGCGCGGCGATCGTAGACCCCCGATTGCTCGGAGCGTGCATCGTCGGCGACGGCATCGAGGCCGAGATCGATCGCGGGATGCGAGCCTTCGCTCGTCGACGTGCGCGACACGGTCGGGCGCGACGACCCGGGCGGGTGCTCCGCCACGATCGGCGGCATCGGCACCGCCCCCGCGCCGGCACTCGGAATCTGCGCGATCGCGGTCGCCTCGTTTGGCTCGAGCTGCGGCACGATCGTGCGACCGCTGCTGCGCGCGCGGCGCTGCTCGGGCGTCTCGTTCGGAGGCTCGATCTCGACCTCCATCGCGAGCGATTCTTCGTCCTCGATCATCGGGACGAGCTCTTCGTCGTCGAGTGCGATCGCGGGCGCCGATTCGTAGTGGTGCTGACCTTCGAGAGGCACGCCATCGTCTTCGGCGGCCTCGTACATGTCGGTCGCTTGCGCGCCCGGCGACTCGTCGATCACGTCTTCGGCGATGTCGTCGCCGTATGCGGCTTCGTGCTCGACCAGGGAGTCATCGGACGGGGCTTCATCGGGTAGCGCTTCATCGGGTAGCGCTTCATCGGGCAGCGCTTCATCGGGCAGCGCTTCGTTCGCGGACGCCTCGTCGAGCGCCGCGAGATCGATCGACTCGTGCGTCGGCTCGCCGACGATCGGCTCGGGCTCGGGATCCCGATCCGCGTGGTGCGGCACCGGCTCCGGAATCGCGTCCGCATCGCGGAACGATCCGATCGCCTGCGTGCGCCCGTGATGGCCGTCGCTCATCGGCGGGTGATCGATGATGATCGCCGGCACCGAGCTGACGAGCGGCGGCGGCGTCGTGCCACGGCCGCGACCGTCGAGGATCGGCTCGGGTACGGAGACGGCTTCCTCGGCGCTCGCGAGCGCGAGATCGACCGGGCTGAGCTCGGGCTCGACCGGGGCCATCGCGATGCTCTCTTCGCGATGCTCGCCCGCTTCGGCGACTGCTTGCGCGGTCGGCGCGGCTTCGGGCTCGTCGCCAAAGCCACCCATCAGGGCGTCGAATGCGGCATCGGTCTCGGCCTCGACGATCGAGTCGACGCTGAGGCCTTCCGTCGGACCGACGGTCAGCGCGCGGTGCCGATCGAACCCGTCGTGCGCTTTGGGCTCGGCCGGCGCATGTTCGAGCTCGTGCGCGAGCAACTCCGGCTCTGCGCCTTCGACGTACCCCACCTCATCGAGGTCGCCCAGGACGTCGTCGAGCACGACATCGCCCTCGGCGATCTCCATCGGATCTTCGTCCTCGATCGGGATCGAGAGGTCTACTTCTTCGGGATCGCCGAGCGCGATCAAGCCGTCGATCTTACCGACCAGCTCGTGCGTCGACATCGTGCGCTTGTCGAGATACTCGTCCGCGTGGACCTTGAGGCTGCGATGCTTCGCGAAGCTTTCGGCCGGCACCGAACCGGTGACGAGCACGATCGGAATCTTCGAGAGAGCGCCCTTCTTGCACTTCTCGAACACCCGGAAGCCGGCCTTCTTGTCGGCCTCCTCGATGCACAGGATCACCATGGCCGGCGCTTCGCTCTGCGCGAGTGCCAAGGCACGGTCGGAATCCGGCTCGGTCATCACCACGACCCTGTAGCGAGCGAGCTCGCGGGTCAGGGTGTCGCGGAAGACAGGATCGGCATCGATCAGCAGAACGCGGCGGTTCATCCCTACCGCTATCATAGCGGACTTAGGGACGATTTACTGGGGACCTACCAGGCTCGTGCGTCCGACGAGCGCGATCAGGTCCTCGAGCGACAGCTCGTCCGACATGAACATGTAGCCACGGTGGTCCGCATCGAGCGTGGTGACCGCCGTGTGGCCATCGGACTTGATCACGCGGACTGTCCGGCCGTTGACGTCGATTTCTTCGCCCTCAGAAAGTTCGTCCGGACGAACGTCCTGGATGACCAGGACCGACATCACGACGTGCTGGCTGTTCACGACGATGTCGTACGAGAGCAACGTGCCGTCATGGCCGTTGACCCCGTTCGGCAGCATCCGTGCACCGAGCAGCTGGCTGCCGGTCTGCGAGACCTGCGGCGGATTCACGGAGGCGAACTGGCGAACCCAGTTCCCCGTTCGCGGCCCTTCGACCTCGAGCGGCAAGGCACGCGTCTGCTGGCGGACGCCGGCGCGCGCGATCGAGCCCGCGACGGGTTGCGTGCCCGACTTGACGTTGACGCCGACGAACACCGCGATCGCGGCGGCCGCGGCGAGGATCGCTGAACCGGGCAACACGAATTGCGAGAATTTACGGCGCTGCTTCTTCACGATCTCGATCGACGTGACCTTGTCAGCCTCGTCGAGCGCCTTGACCATGCGCATCCGCATGGTGTCCGTGACGCGCGGTGCGACGAGCGCGGTCTGGATCAGGGACTGATCCGCACGCGCGCCATCGATCCCGACGCGGCAGCTCGTGCACTCGGTGAGGTGCATGTCGAGCTCGTGACGTTCTTCATTGGCGAGCTCACCGTCGAGATAGGCCATCGCCAGCGTGTCGATGCTTTCACACAGGCTCATTACGAATTCCCTCGGGCCTTGGCGGCACGGTACTTCTCGAGATCGATCGTCTCGGACTTCTTGACGTCGGGCTTTGTGGTTTTGGTTTTGACGAAGCCTTCGGCGACCGCGAACTCGCGAAGGCCCGCAGCGAGCAACTTACGACCACGGAACAACCGCGACATCACGGTGCCGACGGGGCACTCCATGATCTCGGCGATCTCCTTGTACGAGAGCCCCTGCATGTCGCAGAGGATCACCGCGGTGCGAAAATCTTCCGGCAGCTGATCGAGTGCGCGCTGGACGTCATCGGAGACGCTCTGCGCGAGCATCGCCTTCTCAGGCGATTGCTTGTCGCTCGCATCGGCCTGCACGAGGACGCCATCGGTGGCGTCTTGTTCGGCGGTCGCAGCAGCGAGCACCTCGCGCGAGCGTTTCTTGCGCTGGTACTCGTTGATGAACGTGTTCGTCACGATCCGCAGCAGCCACGCCTTGCAGTTCGAGTCCTGCTGGAACGAGTCCCAGAACCGATAGGCACGGAGCAGCGCATCCTGAACCAGGTCCTCGGCGTCACGCGGGTTGCGGGTGAGCCGGTAGGCCGCTCCGAACAGCGAGTCCATGTGCACCAGAGCCTGGTGCTCGAACTCGCTGCGTTTCTGCTTTACGGCCTGCATTCGGGGTGTTTACCGGTCTCCGAGCCAGTTTGTTCCCCTCCAGTTCCCCGAAATCGTACTACGCTTTGAATGCGACGTGCTTGACGCCGAGCGCCTCGGCGACCGCCGCGTGGGGCACGGTGCCCTTGTAGGTGTTGATGCCGCTCTGGATGTACGGCGTGTGGGCCACGGCCTTCTCGAGACCACCCTCGGCGAGCATCGCGACGTAGCGGATAGTCGCGTTGGTCAACGCGTACGTCGACGTGCGCGGGACGGCGCCCGGCATGTTCGCGACGCCGTAGTGGATCACGCCATCGACGAGGTACGTCGGGTTGTCGTGCGTGGTCGGGCGCGCGGTCTCGATGCAACCGCCCTGATCGATCGAGACGTCGACGATCACCGAGCCGTCCTCCATCTCCTTCACCATCTTCGCGGTGACCAGGCGCGGAGCACGTGCACCGGCGATCAGCACGGCGCCGATCACGAGGTCGCTCTCGAGCACGGCCTTCTCGATGCTCAACGGATCCGAGTACTGGGTCGAGATCCGGCCCGAGTAGATGTCGTCGAGGTACGCGAGCGTCTTGAGGTTCACGTCGAGTACGGTGACGTTCGCGCCGAGGCCGACCGCCATCTTGACGGCGTTCGCACCGACGACACCACCACCGAGGACGGTGACGCGGCCGCGCTTCACACCCGGCACGCCGCCGAGCAGGACGCCCTTACCACCGCGCTCGCGCTCGAGGTACGTCGCGCCGGCTTGCACCGACATGCGACCCGCGACGGCGCTCATCGGCGTCAGCAACGGAAGATCGCCAGGCGTGGGCTCGAGCGTCTCGTACGCGACGCCGTTGACGCCGCGGTTGAGCAGCTCTTTACCGAGCTCTTGCGCGGCAGCGAGGTGGAGATACGTGAAGAGGAGCAGGTCCTTCTTCATCCGCGGGAACTCCGGCGCGATCGGCTCTTTGACCTTGACGATCATGTCGGCCTGGCCCCAGACCTCGTCCGCCGTTGACAGGATCTTCGCGCCGGCCTTGACGTACTGATCGTCAGGGATCGCGGAGCCCGCGCCCGCGTTTTGCTCGACGAACACGGTGTGACCGCGTTGCGTGAGGATGGCAACGCCGGATGGGGTCATGCCGACGCGATACTCTTGAGTCTTGATCTCTTTGGGGACGCCAATGCGCATGTGGATGCGCGCAGCATTGCTCCGAGTGCAGGCGAATTTCAATCGCCCTTTGTTTTAAATTTCAACGACTTCGGTTGACGCAAAGCGTCGCTGAAATTTCGCCCAGGCGTTACTCGGACGCGCCCGCCTCTTCGTCCTTGCCGTGGCACTTCTTGTACTTCTTGCCCGAGCCACAGGGGCACGGATCGTTGCGCCCGACCTTGGGCCGCTCGCGCTTGACCGGTGCGGTGGTCGCGCCATCGCCTGCGGTCCGCGCCTTGTGGCCGGTCTGCGCGGCGATCTCGTCCTCGTCTTCGTTCTTGTCGGCAACCCCGAGCTCGACGAGGTCACTGAGCTCCTTCTCGGCGACCGCGGGAACAGCCTTGGACTCGTCCTTCTGGATCTGGACGCGGAACACCTTCTGGATCGTGTTCTCCTGGATCCTGTTCATCATCTCGGTGAACATCGAGAAGCCAGCCTTCTTGTATTCCTTCTTCGGATCCTTCTGGCCGTAGCCCTGCAGGCCGATGCCCTCGCGCAGCGCATCCATCGTCTTGAGGTGTTCGATCCACTGCTGATCGATCTCCTCGAGCGAGAAGTGGCGCTGGAAGTACAGCAGCCATGCGCGCGAGAGCTCGTCCTCGCGCTCCTTGAGCTTCTTCTCGACCTTCGGCCAGATCTCGCTCGCCGCTTCGTCGGGCGTCGCGGGGTTGGTCTCGATCTTCATGTTGAACTGCTCGGTCAGCGCGTCTTCGAGCTGATCCCAGTCCCACTCGTCCTCGACCTTCTCGGGATCGAGGACCTCGTCGAGCACACCGGCGAGCCGGGCGTGCGCGAGATCGTGGAGCCGCTCGCGCTGCTGGATCTGCGAAGCGACGACCCCGTCGGTGCACAGCGTGACGAGCGCCTGGTCATCGTCGTCTCCTGGACCGTCGTACGCCTTCTCGATGTCGAGCAGCGTGCCGTACTGACGCCAGATCTCGGCGCGCAACACGCGCCAACCCGGACGCGTATCACCCGGGCTCTCGCCCCGAGCGATCGCGGCGTCGCGCTCGGCGATCTTCTCTTTGATCACCTTGATCATGTCGGCCACCTTGGGCTCGAGATCGGGGCGCAGGCTCGCCGGGGTCCAATCGCCAGACTCCTTCACGGGCTCGGGCACGATGCCGGCCGAGGCCTCCTCTTTCGACGGCTCCGGATGGTAGCGACCGTCGAGGACCTGGCGGCGCAGCGCGTAGATCGTCTTGCGCTGCTGATCCATGACGTCGTCGTACTCGAGGACGTTCTTGCGTTGATCGAAGTTGCGGCCTTCGACCTTCTTCTGCGCGTTCTCGATCGAGCGCGAGACCATCGGCGATTCGATGGGCACGTCTTCCTCGAGCCCCAACCGCTCCATCAGGCCCGACATCTTGTCGAGGCCGAAGATCCGGAGCAGGTCGTCCTGCAGCGACAGATAGAATCGCGACGAGCCTGGATCGCCTTGGCGACCCGCGCGACCGCGCAGCTGGTTGTCGATGCGACGTGATTCGTGGCGCTCGGTGCCGACGATCTTGAGCCCGCCAGCGGAGAGCACCTCTTGCTTCTCGGCCTCGCACTTTGCCTTGAACTCGACGACGAGCTCCTTGAGCCGGTTGGCTTCGTCGAACTTGGGCTGGCTCGAGCCGCGGTACGGCCCGCCGGTCTCGTCGCTGTCGTTCGGCTTCGCGTTCGCCGCTTCTGCGGCGAGCTTGGCCTTCTCTTCTTCGAGCGCGTCCTTGGCCATCGCCTCGGGGTTACCGCCGAGCAAGATGTCGGTGCCGCGACCCGCCATGTTCGTGGCGATCGTGATCGCGCTCTTGCGACCGGCCTGCGCGACGATCGAGGCCTCGCGCTGGTGGTGCTTCGCGTTCAACACGTTGAACGGCAGGTTCTTCTGCTTGAGGAAGTTCGCGACGACCTCGGACTTCTCGACCGAGACCGTACCGACGAGCACCGGCTGGCCGCGCTTGTAGCAATCCTCGATGTCCTGCGCGACCGCGCGGAACTTGCCGGCTTCGTTCTTGTAGACGAGGTCGGAGAAGTCTTTGCGCGTGATCGGCTTGTTCGTCGGGATGACGGTGACGTCGAGCTTGTAGATCTGATGGAACTCCGCCGCTTCGGTATCGGCGGTGCCCGTCATGCCGGAGAGCTTCTTGTAGAGGCGGAAGTAGTTCTGGAACGTGACCGTGGCGATGGTCTGGTTCTCTTCCTCGACGGTGACGCCTTCTTTGGCTTCGATCGCCTGGTGGAGCCCATCGCTCCAGCGCCGGCCCGGCATCTTGCGGCCGGTGTGCTCGTCGACGATCACGACCTTGTTGTCTTCGACGAGGTAGTTGACGTCGCGCTTGTACAGCGTGTGGGCGCGCAGGCCCTGGTTCACGTGATGGACGAGCTGGATGTTCTTGGCTTCGAACAGGTTGTCGACGGAGAGCAGCTTCTCCATCTTCTCGACGCCGTCGTCGGTGAGCATGGCGCTGTGCGCCTTCTCGTCGACGGTGTAGTCGACCTCGCGCTTGAGGCGCGGGATCATGCGATCGACCTTGACGTAGAGGTCGGCCGACTCTTCCGCCGAGCCACTGATGATCAGCGGCGTCCGTGCTTCGTCGATGAGGATCGAGTCGACTTCGTCGACGATCGCGTAGTTCTGGCCTCGCTGGACCATGCGGTCCGGCGAGGTCTTCATGTTGTCGCGCAGGTAGTCGAAGCCGAACTCGTTGTTCTGGCCGTACGTGATGTCGCAGTTGTACGAACGCTGCCGCTCGTAGTCGTCGAGTCCGTGGACGATCGTGCCCGTGTCGAGCCCGAGGAACTTGTGGAGCTGGCCCATCCACTCGGCATCGCGGCGCGCGAGGTAGTCGTTGACCGTGACGACGTGGACGCCTTTGCCGGTCAGTGCGTTCAGGTAGCAGGGCAGGGTCGCGACGAGCGTCTTGCCTTCGCCGGTTCGCATCTCGGCGATCCGACCCTGGTGGAGCACGAGACCGCCGACCATCTGGACGTCGTAGTGGCGCATGCCGAGCGCGCGGACTCCGGCCTCACGCACGGCGGCGAACGCATCGACCAGGATGTCATCGAGGCTGGCGCCGTTATCGAGCTTCTGCTTGAGCTCGGCGGTCACGCCCCGCAGCTCGGCATCATTCTTTGCCTTCATCTTCGGCTCGAGAGCCGCGATGCTGGCGATGATGGGTTCCAGCTTCTTCAGCTCGCGCTGGTTCTTGCTACCGAAGATTTTTTGAATCAATCCCATGGAGATATCCGCCGGAGGGGCGTCGCGGTTCTTACCACGTGTTCACGAAAACCCCTCGTGGAACCTGGAGAATCAGGCAGGTCGAAAGCTCCGCAAGAAGCTCCACCAGTGCCTGCGTAGGTCGAAGCGCGTCTCGCAGGTCGCGACGCGGCGTTGCTGCGCATCGAGGATCTCCGCCGGAAGCAGCGTGAAGCTCGCGAATGGATGCAGGTATGAGATGTCCTTCTGGCCGACCAGCTCGTAGTGCTGGCCATCATCGCCGACGAACCCGAGCTCGTAGCGGATGATCTTCTTCCCGAGCACGCGGATCTCGATCGTGCCCTCGGCGGGTCCGGCCCTCGTCACGGGCGGCGCGTAGACCGTCCCGCGGATCGTCGCCTTGCCGGTCCGCAGATGGTCGCGGGTCGATGCGGCGTGCGCCGTGATGTCGAACCGGAACGGCTGGCGCTTGCCCGGCTCGTTGCTCCACTCCGCCGTCCCCGCCATCGTCTCCGAGAACTCGAACCCCATGCCCGACAATACCCCCAGTTTCCGAAAACGCGTCGAGGCGAGTCTTTCGACCCGCCTCGTTCAGCACGCTACTTCGACTGGCTGTTCGTTAGCTGCGCCGGGACACGTCCCGGCGTGCTCACTTTGGAGCGTCGGCGCAGGCCGCGAACACGAACGATTCACACGTGCAACCGGTCTGGCCCGAGTGACACGCGTTGTTACCCGAGTCGTGGCAGTTGAGGCCGGTGTACGAGGCGTCGCAAGAGGTGTCGGCGAGGCAGAGGTTCTCGTCGTTGATGTACTTGCAACCCGCGGCCGGCGAGCACGAGGCCGTGGCCTCGCAGGTGCCGGTGAAGCAACCGTTGTGCGCGACCGGGCTCTGGCCCGTTGCACACACCGGCGCGGCCGTGGTGCAGGTCGTCGTGTTGATGGTCCCGGCCGACGCGCACGCGCCGGTCTGGCAGGTGTTCGAGGTCGTGTCACAGAACTGACCGGCGCCCGTGCAGTCGGCGTTCGAGGCGCAGGTCGGGGCGGTGGTCGGCTCGCACGACGAGCGCGCCGTATCGCAGGTGTAGCCCGGACCGCAGTCCGCATTGGTGGCGCAGAAGCCGCCTTCTTCACACGTGCTGCTCGTGGTGCAGTAGCAACCCGCGGCGCAATCGGTGTTCGTGCCGCACTGATAACCCGAGCCACCGCCCGAGCCGCCCGAGCCGCCCGAGGTACAGGTCGAGCTCACCCATTCACAGCTGTCGCCGGAACAGTTGTACTGGCCGTCCGAACCGCAATAGGTCCAGGTGTCGCCGTTGCCGTGGTGATTGCCGAAGTACAGGTCGCAACCAGCGAGCGTGCTGAGGGCGCCGGCGGCAACCAGCAGGGAGAGAGACCGGAGGGGCGTGAGCGTCATGTTGAAATAGTCCTTGGGGTGACGGCCGTGAGAAGCGTGCGAACCAAAGCTAAGCAGGCCGCGTGCCATTGTGGCGAAGGGATCGAACTGCTTGAGAATTCATTCACGTAGAGCCACTTCAAGTCAGGTTTTTGGAAAGCGGCGTCCGAACTCTGACAAAAATGCCCGGAAAATCGCGGGTCCTGGCAGTTTGACAGGCCCGTCGTGCACATGGTTGCCGCAATCGGTCGATTCATCGCGGCCGCGGGAGCGACGCCTCGAATATTTCGCTGTGAACATCCGGCTACAGTCGCTGTGGCTCGGAGATACGGATCGGAATGCAAACGGCGATTTTGACATCCGTTATCACGCCGCTTCATCCACCGCGCAGATGGTCTCGCGCAGTCCAAAACGGGGCCGAAAGCCCAGCTCGGCCGCGGCGCGCCGACCATCGACCATGCAGACGTAGCGGATGAAATCGAGCTCGGCGCCCGGAAAGCTCGACAGCCCGAGCGTGAACGCGAGCTTCAACAAGCCCGACGCGATCGGGTGCGGGATCAGCCGCGGCTTGCGATGGAGCTCGCGGAAGATGGCAGACAGCGGCACTTCGCCGGGACCCACGATATTGTAGATGCCGCGGCGACCTGGAGCGAGCGCCTGCACGATCGCCTCGGCGACATCGTGAACGTGAACGAGCTGGACCATCGGATCGAAGCCGAGCAACATCGGTGGCCGCGGGATCCGGAGGTAGTTCGAGGGCGCGTTGTGGACCGGGCCGACGATGTGGACCGGACGCAGCACCACGGTTTCGGTTTCTCGCGCGCGCCACAGAAAGGTCGAGACAAGGTGATCGATCTCGACGAGATCTCGCATCGCGGGGAAGCGCTGAGCAGCGAGCAGTGGCGCGTCCTCGGTGAGGAACTGCGGGTTGTCGGGCCGCGGGCCGTAGACGTTTGCGGACGACAACAGCACGACCTTCGCGACCGCGTGCGCCTGGCAATATTCGAGCAGCTTCGTCGTCCCCGTGATGTTCCACGCGTAGAGCTGCTGCGCGCGCGCACGCGGATCGTGCATCACGCCTAGATGAAGGAGCGCATCGGCATCGCGGAACACGTCGCGCGCCTTCTTGCTGCGAAGATCGACCTCGTGGAGCTCGATGTCCTTGGGCCGGCCTGGCATCGGTCGACGATCGAGACCGACGATCTTCCAGCCGAGCTCGTGGTGCAGCCGCCGCGCGACAATCCGCCCGAGCCGACCACTGATCCCGGTGATCACGATCTTTTTGGGACGGTCACCAGAAGACATGTTTACGCCCCGCGAGTCCTTGATGGATCATGCCCTGGATGCGGTGACGCACCGTCTTCACTTTGTCAGCGAGGACGTCATCGTCGTCGTCGGGGTCGCCCGTGAATACCATCGGCTCGCCGAAGTGCACGCGGTACTTGACCGGCAGCGGTAGCGGCGCGAAGAACGGCGGATACGGCACGAGCGGCAGGGCAGGGAGGCCCAGCAGCTTCGCGAGCCCTTTGAGGTTGACCGCGGGAGCTTGCTCTTCGGCGCCGATCACCGCGACGGGCACGATCGGGGCACGCGCTTCGAGTGCGAGCCGCATGAAGCCGGTGCCGAACTCGGCCAGCTGGTAGCGCTTCGAGAACGGCTTCGTGATGCCGCGCGCACCTTCCGGAAACACGAGCACTGCTTCATCGGCCGCGAGCAGGCGCCGACAATTCTCCGGCGTGCCCGTGATCTGGCCCCAGCGCGCGAACAAGTACGAAGCGAACGGGATCGTCGGCACGAAGAACTCGACCATCGCGCGCACGAGGCGCGGTTGCGGCGGCTCGAGAAAACATGCACTCCCGATCACGAGCGCATCGAACGGGAGTTGGCCGGAGTGATTCGAGACGATCACGACGCGGCCCTGGCTCGGTACGTTCTCGATCCCGAAGGCCTCGGCGCGGAAGTAGTGGCGATACATGAACCGCGCGACGGTCATCGCGGTGCCGAGGTCCTCGCGCGACATCCCGAACGGATCGAAGCCGAACTCGTTATCGCGCACGACGAGTGCGCGCGTGCGGCTCGCGATGTCGTCGCTGGGGACAGCCCCACGGAACTGCTTCAAGCGGTCGAGAATGCCCACGGCGCGGAGTATAGAATGAGCCATGGCATCCGAGAGCCCTTACGTCGATCTCAGCTATCGCGGCCTGTCGCTCGGGCGACGGGTGAAGTTGACCCAGATCCGTCCGAGCACGGCGTACGTCGAATTCGTCGCGCCGATGCCGGTGGGCACCTCGCTCGGCCTGACCACCGAGGACGGCACGCTGCTCGAAGCGACGGTGACCGAGGTCCGGGAGCAGGTCGCGAATAGTGATGCCATCGCCGGCATGACGCTGCGGCCGCGCCTCGAAGGCGAGGTCGCGGCATGGTGGAAGGCGAAGGTCGAGCTGCCCGATCTCGTGAAGGCCGATGCCGCACCACCGATCGGTATGGTGCGACCCAAGCGCGGCTCGACGTCGGGCGGCGTGCCCGAGCTGATGGACGACGGTCGCAACACCGCGGTGCAGGATGCGATCGATCCGTCCAAGCTCGAGGAGGCGATCGACGCGCCCGTCGAAGCCGGCGAGAAGGACACGCAGGTCATCCCCGTGATGGCCGTGATGGCCGTGATGGATGTACCTCGCGACTCGCATCCGAACATCGCAATTATCGACGATGGCAAGCGCACGATCGCGATGGACGCCGTGGATCTCGTCGCACTCGGGCTCGAGCCGATGTCGGCGAGCGGGCCGATTCCGATCATCACCGAACACAAGATCGACGACGACGACGACGGGGCGCTCGAGTCGGGTCCGGCGGGTGCGAAGAAGAAGCGCAAGCGGCGCTAGATGTCTGCCGTGATCCCACCGCGGGTCGTGCTCGGCCAGACGATCGGCATCGTCGCGCCTGCAGGTCCGGTCAAGCTCGACAAGCTACGCACCGGGCTGGCGCGGCTCGGCGATGCCTTCGACCTCCGGCTCGCGCCTTCGATCACGGAAGCGCGCGCGCCCGGCCTGCCGAGCTATCTCGCTGCTTCGGACGAGGTTCGCGCGGCCGAGCTGATGGCGATGCTCGCGGATCCCGATGTTCGCGCGATCCTCCTCGCGCGCGGTGGCTACGGCCTCATGCGGATCTTGCCGCTGCTCGATCCCGAGGTGCTACGCCGCGATCCGAAACCGATCGTCGGGTTCAGCGATGCGACCGCACTCCTATCGTGGGCCCACGCCGCGGGCGTGCGCGGCATCCACGGCCCGATGGGGGTGCAGATGGCAAGCCTTCCGGAATCGGATATCGCGCAGACGATCGCGATGCTGACCGACGCACGTCCGCTCGGCGTTCGGCGGTGGCCGCTCGCGAGCGCGGAGCACGCGCACGTCCAGGGGACGCTGTTCGCCGCGAACCTCACCCTGGTTTCGATGCTCGTCGCCACACCGTGGGCGCTGCCGCTCCGCGGATCGATCACGCTGCTCGAAGACGTAGGTGAGAAGCCGTACGAGCTGGACCGCTATCTAACCCATCTCACGCTCACCGGCGAGCTCGCGAAACCGGGTGCGGTGATCGTCGGCGATCTCACGCGCTGCACCGATCCCAACCCGGCGACCGGCGTCCCCGATCCTGAGGGCGCAGCGCTCGCCACCGTGCTCGAGCGCTTGCGCGCAGCGGGTACGCCAGCCGCGACCGGTGCCCCGATTGGCCACGGTGATCGCAACGAGCCCGTTCCGTTCGGCGCCGCGGCCGTCCTCGATCTCACGTACCGCTACTTCGAGATCCTCGAGCCCGCGGTTGCCTGAGCACTACTTGCGCACCAAAAGTTACAATCGGTCGTCCGGCGCTGAACCCCGATCAACGGGTGGCCACCAGACTGGCCACATCCGGGAACACGCGGTGACAGAAGTAGTCGCGGGTTGAAGAATCGTCGTCCCTAACCGCCGGTTTTTTGGTCGCCGATCTCGAATCGCGAGATGGCACCGAACGTGCTTCTATATCCGTGCAACCGGGCAGCAACGCCAGCCTCCTTCGAACGAAGGAATTCTCGACAAGCTGCCGTGGTTCTGAAAATCGAATCCTACGCGCGACGAACGAGTGAACATTTCGACTCGGCAGATGATTCGCGGTTCCCCTCCCTCATCCCCGCCAATCTCCCCCACTGTTTGAGGCAACTAGTAGTTCGTTCGATCTGCGCTCGAGGCCCTGCAATCCCCCTTGCAGGGCCTTTATTTTTGGGTCCAAGTCTCTCCTGTGAAAGCGCTCGGCCTGGACGTGGGCCAGAAGACGATCGGCCTGGCCGTCACGGACGACGCGCACATCGCGGCGCACCCGATCGGTACGATCGCTCGCTCCGGAACGGCGACCGATGTGTCGGCGATCCAAACAGTCGTCAGCGAACGCGACATCACCGACCTCGTTGTCGGAATGCCATTCGAGCTGTCGGGCAAGATCGGGCACCGAGCCCGCCGGGTGCAGCAATTCATGGGGGTGCTGCGCGAGCGGCTCCCAGCTTCTCTGAAATTCCACGAGCAGGACGAACGTTTCTCGACCGCGGAGGCGACCCGCGTGCTGCTCGATGCCGATTTGTCACGCGCAAGGCGCAAAGAAGTGATCGATGCGCAAGCCGCGGCGCTGATCCTCACGGGCTGGCTCGCGCGATGGCACGCGCAGGCAAAGAGCGGGATATAAATCACTCGGATGTCCAAGCGCTCGTTCACAGTCGCGCTCGCCGTCGTGATCGGATCGGTCGTGATCGTGCTCGCCATCGGCGGGTACTTCGCGCATCGCGCGCTCGCATATCCCGATGCGCAGCACGAAGGTGCCGGCCGCGATGTCGAGATCGAGATCAAGACGGGCATGACGTTCCCGTCGATCGCGCAGATGCTCGCCGACAAGGGCGTGATCGCGAAGCCGACCTGGTTTCGGATGTACGCGATGTGGGAAGGCGACACCACGAACGTCAAGACCGGCAAGTACCTCATCAAGGACAACCTCTCGCCAGCGCAGGTCCTCGCGGTCCTGATCGCCGGGGTGAAGGAAGTGACGACGAAGGTCACGCTGCCCGAGGGCAAGAACATGCTCGAGTATTTCGCGCTGATCGAGAAGCAGAAGATCTCGACCGCGAAGGAGCTCGAGGTGATCGCGCGCGACAAGGACTTCCTCGCGAAGCACGCGATTCCCGGCGAGACCGCGGAGGGCTATCTGTTCCCCGATACCTACAGCTTTCGGGTCGGCGAGAAGCCCGCCGTCGTGATGGACCGGCTGATCCAGCGCCACCAGGAAGTGTGGAACGACCTGCTCGCCGTGCACGGTCGCGATGCCGCGAAGCTCAAAGACAAGATGAAGTGGAGTGATCACGACATCCTGACGATGGCGTCGATCGTCGAGAAGGAAGCCGTCGATCCGGCCGAGCGCCCGCGGATCGCGCAGGTGTTCATGAACCGCCTCACGTTCTCGGATTTCAAGAGCCACCGGCTCGAGACCGATCCGACGATTCGCTACGGTTGCGAAGTCCCGGTCCAGAAGTCGGCCGCCTGCCAGGCGTGGAACATCCAGGACCGCCTCCACACCGCGCAGCTCCGCGACAAGGACAACCCGTACAACACGTACGAGCACGAAGGCTTGCCGCCCGGCCCGATCTCGAATCCCGGCAAGCGTTCGATGGAGGCGGTCCTGGCGCCCGACGGATCGGACTTCCTGTACTTCGTCGCGAAGGACGCGCGCAACCACGTGTTCGCGAAGTCGTTCGAAGACCACAAGCGCAACGTCGACAAGTACCAGAAGTGATCAGCAGCTCGGACAGGGCGCGGCGACGACGTCGATCTCGTTGATCACGCCGACCGTGAACTGTGATCCCGTGACCGCGCCGGCCGGCGAGATCCGGTTGGTGCGCGTGATCCGGAGCGTGTTCGTCCGCGCCTGATCCTTGTCGGCATGCAAGACGCCGGCGGTGACCGCATAGGTGCCCGAGTCCGGAACATCGACTGCGTTGCCGCCATCGCCAGCCTGCACGCGTGCGGTATCTGCAGCCGTCGCGCGATCCCAGGTCGCGGTGAACGGCAGCGTCGAGTCGAGCGAGGCCCCCGCGGTCGGCGAGGTGATCACGTGGATGTCGGGGCCCTCGACGATGACGCCGGCGACCGCGTCGGTACCGCTCGTCACGTCGAGCTCGTAGCTCTGATCGTAGCCGGTCGCCGCACCTTCCCAGTGGCCGTTGCCACCGGTCGTCGTGAACGTGAGCGCCGTGGTGGTGCTCCCCTTCAACGTGACCGAGCCGGTCACGACCTCGAGGCCGCCGCGTTGAACGACGACCGAGAAGTTCGTGTCGAAGTTGTTCGCGGTGCTCGCATTCGCGAGCCGCGGTGTTGCCGTGGCCGATCCGGTCACGAGCAGCGTGCTGGTGCCGCTACCGGGCGAGTCGCCGGTGGACGAGCCACCACATGCGACGAAAAACATCAGGCTAAGACAGCGTGCTTGGTGCATCAGGAAAAACCTCCTGCGCACCATGTTTCCCGAGGAGCCCCACCGATTCAACCGACGTTGTTTGCACAGCGTAACGGTCGCCACACTGCGCAACCATGGTACCGTTTCGGACATGACGCTGGTGGGACAGATCGCCGAGTTGCAGAACTACGCGACGTACAAGGAGCTGTCGTGGGAGGGCAGCTTCGAGGACTACCTCAATCTGGTGCGCAAGACTCCGCAGGTCACGCGGAACGCGTATCAGCGGCTCTACGACATGGTGCTCTCGCACGGCGTCGAGGAGTACATCGACAACAAGAAGAAGCTCGTTCGCTACAAGTTCTTCAAGGACGACGCGCACGGCGGCCGCGATGCCGTGTTCGGCCTCGACGTCCCGCTGATGCGCTTGATGAACGTGCTCAAGAGCGCGTCGCAGGGCTACGGCACCGAGCGTCGCATCATCCTGCTCCACGGTCCGGTCGGTTCGGCGAAGTCGACGATCGCGCGCCAGTTGAAGAAGGGTATCGAGGACTACTCGCGCACCCCCGAGGGCGCGCTCTACACCTACTACTGGACGCTGCCGGGCCCGCTCCAGGAGCTCGCCGGTGGTTCTGAAGTGTTCCCGTCGCCGATGCACGACGAGCCGCTGCGGCTCATCCCGCACGAGTGGCGCGCCGATACGATCACGAAGCTCGGTCTGGGGAACGACGACTTCAAGGTCAAGGTCCCCGGCGATGTGAACCCGGCGTGCCGCCTCATCTTCAAAGAGTTGATGAAGCACTACGCGGGCAACTTCGAGAAGGTGATGGGCCACGTCAAGGTCAAGCGGCTCGTGCTCTCGGAGCAGGACCGAATCGGCATCGGCACGTTCCAGCCCAAGGACGAGAAGAACCAGGACTCGACCGAGCTGACCGGCGATATCAACTATCGCAAGATCGCGACCTTCGGTTCGGACTCAGATCCTCGCGCGTTCAACTTCGACGGCGAGTTCAACATCGCGAACCGCGGCATCCTCGAGTTCGTCGAGATCTTGAAGCTCGATGTCGCGTTCCTCTACGACCTGCTCGGCGCGACCCAGGAGCGCAAGATCAAGCCGAAGAAGTTCGCGCAGACCGACATCGACGAGGTCATCCTCGGCCACACCAACGAAGCCGAGTACAAGAAGCTGCTCAACAACGAGTTCATGGAGGCGCTCCGTGATCGCACCGTGAAGGTCGACATCCCGTACATCACCAAGGTGTCCGAAGAGGTCAAGATCTACACCAAGGACTTCTCGCACGGCCGCGTCGGCAAGCACATCGCGCCGCACACGCTGTACGTCGCCGCGCTGTGGGCCGTGCTCACGCGCCTCGAGGATCCGAAGAAGCACTCGCTGTCGCTGCTCCAGAAGAGCAAGCTCTACGACGGCAAGACGCTGCCGGGCTTCACCCAGGACAACATCAAGGAGCTCCGCAAGGAGGCGCAGCGCGAAGGCCTCGATGGCATCTCGCCGCGTTACATCCAGGACAAGATCGCGAACGCGCTGGTCAGCGACAAGGCCGACGGGGCGATCAACCCGTTCATGGTGTTGAACGAGCTCGAGAGCGGCCTGCGGTCCCACTCGCTGATCTCGTCCGACGAGCAGCGCAAGCGCTACGGCGAGATGCTCTCGGTCGTCAAGCAAGAGTACGAAGACATCGTCAAGAACGAGGTCCAGCGAGCGATCAGCGCCGACGAGGACATGATCGCGAAGCTGTGCGCGAACTACATCGACAACATCAAGGCGTTCACCCAGAAGGAGCGAGTCAAGAACCCGTACACCGGCCAGGATGAAGAGCCGGACGAGCGTCTCATGCGGTCGATCGAGGAGAAGATCGATATCCCGGAGAGCCGCAAGGATGATTTCCGTCGCGAGATCATGAACTACATCGGCGCGCTCGCGATCGAAGGTCGCCAGTTCGACTACAAGACCAACGAGCGGCTCCACAAGGCGCTCGAGTCGAAGTTGTTCGAAGACCAGAAGGACTCGATCAAGCTGACGTCGCTGGTGTCGAGCGTCGTGGATCGCGACACGCAGGCAAAGATCGATGTCGTCAAGCAGCGCCTGATCAAGAACTTCGGTTACGACGAAGTGTCGGCGACCGACGTGCTCAACTTCGTCGCGTCGATCTTCGCGCGCGGTGAC
Source organism: Kofleriaceae bacterium (assembly GCA_043780895.1). Taxonomy (GTDB): domain Bacteria; phylum Myxococcota_A; class Polyangia; order Haliangiales; family Haliangiaceae; genus JABFXX01. The sequence goes on from JAYWCI010000027.1 coordinate 26,843, forward strand.
GTCAAGTCGTGAGCCGATATGAGTGACGCGCGCGGTGTAGGAACGGTGCAGGTAGAGCTCAACAATACGCTCGCAGAGTTGCTGGCGAAGTTGTGCATCGAGCTCGACACCGAGGACTACACCGGCGTGATCTCGAGGGCCCTCGGCTTACTCGAGATGGTGCAGCGGACGAAGCGCCAAGGCGGTCGCCTCTGCTTCATCAACGAGCGGGGTGAGACCGCAGACGTGGTTGCGTAAGGAGCTCGATGAGCCAGAAGATCGACCTCGACCACGGACGGTTCCGCCAGATCATCCGCGGAAAGATCAAACAGAACCTCCGCAAGTACATCTCGCAGGGCGAGATGATCGCGCGGAA
>JAYWCI010000028.1:0-17070 GCA_043780895.1 Kofleriaceae bacterium
GCTGTCGCCCGAGCGCCGAGCGCTACTGCTCGCGGAGGCGCACTCGCTCTACGCGTCGCGCGGCACGCCCGCCGGCATCATTCGCTACATCGAGATCGTGACCGGCGAGACGCCGACGATCGTCGAAGGCTTTCAGTTGCGGCCGAACGCCGGGATGGTGCTCGGGAGTAACGGGTTCGTCGGCTGCGGCGTGCTCGGTGGTCTCGACGAACAAACCGCGACGTCGACCGCGATGCTCGACCAGTACGCACATCGCTGGACGCTCAACGCGTTCGTGCTCGATCCGTGCGACCTCGAGAGCACGCAGGCGATGCTCGACGTGCTGATCGAGTCGGTGCGGCCAGCCCACACGCTGGTGACGCTGAACATCACGACGCCGTCGGCGCGGGTCGGCGATCGCTCGGTCGGCATCGACTTCGTACTCGGCGACGACCGCACGCTCGCCCGGCCACTCGGCGAGGACGGCTATCCCGTGCTCGGCATCGACGCCGTGCTCGCACCTTCCACTTCCGGGATCGCCGTCGACGACGTCGGCATCCGCATCGATGGTGACTTTTCGCTGAGGTAAGGAACTGATGACCACCTACACCATGAACTGCCCTCCCGTGGATTGCGGACCGTGCGGAACGCTGCCATCGGGCTTCGTCCGGTTGCGCTACTTCTACGGCAAGCGCCTCAACGTCGCCGATTTCGTCGACGAGCAGCGCTACCACAGCGGCAAGCTGCGCTTTCACCAGCAGCGCATGCACGGCAGCGGCGTGCTGTGTGGTCTCGCCTGCGATCTGTTCAGCACCGATCCGGCCGACGCGACGATCTTGCGCGTCCATCGCGGCGCGGCTGTCGACGACTGCGGTCGCGACATCATCGTTGGCGGCGATCAATGCCTCGACGTCGAGGCCTGGCTCGGCAAGAAGCTGACTGCGGACCCGTCGTTCCTCACCGACAACGTGTCGTCGTCAGATCCGAGCCATCTGCCGCTGAGCGTGGTGCTTCGCTATCGCGAGTGCCCCGGTGCACCCGAGGCGGCACCGCGCGACGCGTGCGGTTGCGACAGCTCGGGCTGCGACTACGGCCGCGTGCGCGAGGAGTTCGAGCTCGACCTGATCCCGCGCCCGACACCGATGATCGCGCCCGCGATCTTCCCGCCGCGGGCGAAGCTCCTGCCCGCCCTCGCGGCGGTACCTAGCGCCGCGGCTGCGATCTCGCAGATCGCGGCGTTGGCCACAGCGGAATGCGCTGGCAGCGATGGCGATGGCTGGCTCGAGATCGCGTGCTTCACGGCGACGTTGCAAGCGCCCGCGAGCGCGACCGATCGCTGGCGCGTGATCGGGTTGACGAGCATCACACCCGCGGAGACCGTGCTGTACGAGACGGCGCTCCTGCAAGAGTTGTTGATGCGGGAAGTCTCGGCGCAGCTCGAGGCGGGAACGTTCAGCGATGGCCCCGAGATCGCGAGCATCGGCCTCGATAGCGCGACGGCGCCGACCGCGTTCGTGATCGCTCTGTCGATGCCGGTGCTCGCACCGACGCTGCCGGCGAATCTCGATACGGTGTTCGGGCTGCGCCCGTGGACCGCAACCGGCTGGGGCAACCCGGTGACGCTCACGGCGACGCTCGACGCGAGCGGCTCGACCATCACTCTCAAACCAGCGGATCCCGCCGTGCTCGCGGCGAACGCGCAGTTCCGGATCTCGTCCCTTGTCCCCGAAGACATGCCGATCACGGACGCCAGCATGCGGCCGCTGCGCCCACTTCACTTCTCGATCCACGCCGCGATCGCCAAAGACGCGGCGAGCAACCTCTCGCTCGCCGCGCCGCCGATCGTCTAAACGGAGCAATCATGGCCACCGAAACCACGCCTATCGACCCGGGCCTCACGCAGCTCCTCACCATGTATCGCCAGCTGTCCGCGGTGAGCTCGGCGGTGTTCGCACCGCTCGCGCGCACATATGTCGGACGACTCGCGGAACATTCGAAGGTCGAGACCAATGCCGATGTCGTCATCCTCGCGCTGCGCAAGCTGGCGTTCGAGGCAGGCGAGATGGCCGTCGCGAATCAGACGCCTCCTGCGACCGATGCCAAGCCCGCCGAGTTCACGCTCGACGAGCGCGGCGTGCCACCGGATCTCAGGTTGTCGTATGTGGCGGCCGCTGCGCTCGCGTACATGAAGTCGCGCGATGCGGCGAAGTTCAAGGCAGCAGCGTCACCTGCGGTCGAGTTCATGGGCAACGTCAACAGCGTGCGCGCATTGCGCGGCTCGGTGCGAGCGGCCACCTACGCGCCCGCGCAAGCGGTTGCGATCCAGGCGCGCACGACCGGCGGTTGTGGGTGCGGCCGCGGATGCGGGAGCACCACGACGCCTCCTCCCATCGCCCAACCTTGTTACGACCCGTGTGCGGGCGGGCTCGTGCGCGTACCGCCCGCGAACGAGGTATGCGGATGCGGTTGCGGTACGACGACGAAGGACTGTCCGTCGTTCTGGAAGATCTCGTGTGAGACCCAGCAGAAGCTCAAGCACTGCGTCTCGGTCCTGATCTGCGATCTTTTCGGGATCGTCGAGACCGCGCTGACGACGCCGGACCCCAAGACGGGCCAGACCAGCGCGCTCGCGCCCCTGTTCGTGAACTTCTTGCGCTGCGTGCGCGAAGCGCTGTGCGCGACGACGACGACTCGACCATATGCGGACCCGGCGATGCCGTGCCTGCCCTGCAGCTATGCCGTGGAGATGCCATGACGATAACGATGACGCAGGACCTCGGATGCGCGCCTGGCTCGATGCCGGGTGGTCTCACGCGTACGCGTTTCTTCGACGGAATGTTCCTGACCCAGGCTGATCTCGAGAACGAGCAGGTCTACTGGCGCATGAAGCGTCGGCTCACGAACCGCGCGCTCGGCACCGGTGTGGTGTGGGGCCTGCGACTCGCGTTCGACGTCAAGACTCGCAGCTACAAGCTCTCGCCCGGATACGCGATCGATTGCTGCGGCAACGACCTCGTCGTCGAGTGCCCGGTCGAGATCAGTGAAGCGGACCTACTGCAGCGATCGCAGGCGCTGCTCGCGCAGGCGACGATCGGCAACGCCATCTCGAAGGACATCCGATACTACGTGGTCCTGCAGTACGTCGAGTGTCCGGACAGCATCCGTCCGGTACACCGCGATGCATGCTCGCCAAGTGGCAGCTCGTGCGAACCATCGCGGATGCGCGAGACGTGCCGCCTGTTGCTCGTGCCCGACTGTTCGCACATGGTGTGCGAGCCGATCCGGCGCTTTGTCACGGCGATCGGCAAGATCCGCGGCGACGACAAGGTCGAGGCGCAGGTTACATCGACGTGGCTACGCTCGTTCACCGAGCTCGGCGGTGGCGCGACCGTCGGTGCCGCCGCGTTTGCCGGGCTCTACGGCTTCTTGCGCACGGCTGATACCTATCAGGCATCGCCACAGTCGCGGCTCGTGGCGTCGCACATGATGTCGTCGATCGCGAGCGGCATGCTCGGACTCGATCTCGACAGCCTCGATGACAAGCAGAACGCTGCGCTGTCGGCGGCGGCGGCTGCGCTCGCCGAAGATCTGTGCAAGGGCATGCTGTATCCCGGTCCGCGCTGCCTCGACGAGCATCACGGCGTGTACCTCGGCGGGATGCATCGGCTCCTCCACGATCAAAGCGGCTTCGACCAATGGCTGTGTCGGCGCGAAGTGCTGACCGGCCCGCTCGTCAACTGGTGGCTGTGTCAGTTCGGGATCCCCGGTGTCGACGAGATCATGAATTGTCTATCACAGATGATCTGCGAGATGGCCGCGACCTCGGAGCAGAACGGGACGACGATCAGCAACGCTGGCGACCTCATGCGGTTGACCGGCGGCGTGATCGCCGAGCGCCGCGATGTCACGCCGGCAACCTTCTACGCTTCGATCGCGCGGATGCTGACAGCAACCGATCCGGGCGTCGGTGTCGTCAAGCTCGACACGACCGCGCCCAACGGCAAGACCATGAGCATGCTCGTGCCCGCGTCCGCGGCACCGAGCGAGACCGCGGGCTCGGAGGTGGCGCGGCTCGCGAGCGCGCAGCTCGTCGCCGATCGCACCGTGACGCCGTTGTCGCGCGGACCACTGCGCGATCTTGTCGGCGAGGTCGGTGCACGGACAGCCGTGAGCGGCCTCGCGACGAACGTCGATGCGGCCACCGTCAAAGCACTCGGCAACATGACCGTGGCACAGCTGCTCGATGCCGAGCCGGAGGCCGTGCTCGCCAAGGTCGCGGGCGCACAGCCCACCGACGCGCAGCGTACCGCTGTGAATGCGCTCTACGGCAGTGCCGAGACATTCGTGCGCGATGCGACCACCGCGGCGGTAGGTGCCGCGAGAGCCGGTGTGTCACGCGCACAGCTCGCGACCACCGAGATCAAGGCCGCGCTCGCAAAGGTCGGGGTGACGGCGGCAACTGTCGACGCGGCGGCGGCCGCGGCCGCGAAGCGTTGAATGAAGAGTCGTGTCGACACGATCTCGCTGCGTCTGCGCGTTCCGGACGCACCGCCGGACGAGATCGCGTCGACGCGGCACATGATCGAGACCCGGATCCTCCAAGACGCGCTGGACGAGGTCGAACGTGTGGTCCACGACAAGCTCGGCCGCGATGCGATCGTGCGCATGCGCAGGCTGTCGGTGAAGTGGGAGCTCGACGACGACGCGTTCCACGATCCTGACATCGCGAAGCAGCTCGGTCGCGACCTCGCTCAGTCCGTGCTCGCCGAGATCGATTCGGTGCCTGCGGCGCAACACCTGCGCCCGATCGCGACGGCGAACGTCGTGGTGTTCGAGAGCGTGACCCACGCACTCGCGGTCCTGCTCGCCGATCGAGCGGCCGGGATCGAAGCCTGGTTTCATACGCCGACCGAGCTCCGCGACGCGGCGCCGGCGCTCGTGTGGGCGACGGTGGTGACCCTGCCCCAACAACGCGTGGACGTCGAGCGCTGGCTCGAGCGGATGGAGGTGCGGATGAACGTCCTCGCGTGGCTGGCGGCACCGCACGAGATCGAGGCATCGCCGTTGCTCGATCGCGAGTCGATCGGTACGCAGCCAGATGCGGTCGTGATCGTCGCGCGCGATCGCGATACAATGATCGACCTACCTACGGTTTCCACCAGGGCGCGCGAGCAAGTCGCTGTCGACGTCGAGCCCACGAACTTTGCAGGAGTCTGGTATCTCGCACGGCTGGTCCAGGATCTCGAGCTCGCGGAGGCCCTGTGGGCGGTCGGCGTTGCGGAGGGTGACGTCCTCGCACGCATCGCCCTCGCGATCCTCGGCGACGACGCACGCGACGACGCAGCGTGGCGCTGGTTCGGCGGCGCGATCGATCGCGAACCCGAGCCCTTCGAATTACCGCCGTGGGCGCTCGACGAGGTCGCCGCGAAGGTGGCCTCTAACCTCACTCGCCTTTCGGCGCCGCTCCTCGTCGAGCCGGGCCGTGACGTCGTCACGATCGCCGCGTCCGCACTCTGTCACCTGTTCTGTACGCGTGCCGGATATCCGACGAGCATCGATCGCATACGGTCACAGCTCGCCGTGCGAGGCCGCATGCTCGCGAGCGACGGAGCGGTGCGCGTGTTCATCCCGATCGAAGCGATCGACATCGATCTGCGGCGCGCCGCACTCGACCGCGACCCCGGCTATCTGCCGTGGCTCGAGCGCACGGTGAAGCTCGAGTTCGAGTCGGGGCGCGGAGAAGACTGAGATGCAGGCCTCGACGCTTGCGAACGCACTCGCCGGTTTTCCAGGCTCGCAGGTTCTCGCCCGCGCGAAGTGGGCAGACGCGATCCAGAGCTACCTCGCCGAGATCATGCCCGCGGGCACGTTGCAGCCGACGTACGCTGCAGTGGCCCGCGCTGCGTTCTTCGCCCAGGTGAAGCTCACCGACGGTGTCAACGTTGCGATCGCAGCGCAAGACATCGCGAACGCATGGCGAGCGGCGATGTACTCGTTCGTCGGCTCCGTCGCTCCGACGACCTTCGTCGCGTGGGTGCCAACGACGCCGGGCCAGACGAATGTCGACACCGCGCGTGATGTGCTCGTAACGCTGTTGATCCCACTGTTCACGACGGGCGGGCTCGTCGCGCCGACGCAGCTCCTCGCGGTCGCACTGACGATCCACAGCGTGACGTTCGCGATCCCGTTTACGAGCTCGACTGGACCCGCGGCATTCACATGATCCGAACGCTCGATCAGATCAGCGATGGGCGGGCCGAGTTGATCGACCACGCTGTCCATGCTTTCGGCCTGTCCAGCCTCGACACCACGCTCGTCACCACGCTGCTCGCAGTCATGCTCGACCGTGACGGGCGACCGATTTCGGTTGGAGACCTCTCGAAGCTTGCACAGGCTTCGTACGGCTCGGTCGCGGCGGCCCTCGACGCTCACGAAACGTTGGTCGCATGCGCGATCGTCTCCGTCGATGGAACCGGCCCCATCCTGGGTCGCAGCATCGCCCTTCACGACGAGTTTTGGCCGCGGCTAACCGGCGCTCCGATCCTCGGAGTCATGCGACCGTCGCGAGAGAACGTATCGTTGAGCGCCCTCGTTCTCGCGCCGGCGGTGCTCGAGCGCGTCCAAGAGGCGGCGTCCTGGCTACGTACCGCGCACGGAAGTTGGCCAACGTTGGTGATCCAAGGCCCTCGAAGCAGCGGGCGTGGAGCACTCGGCGAAGCGCTCGCGGCTGAGCTGGGGACAGGCGTGTTTCCATGCGACGGGGCAAAGCTAACGCTCGACGCGTTGTCGACGTGGCGTCGTGAGCTGACGTGGCATCAGGCGGTCCCGGTGATTGCGGATGCCGATCTCGCTGCCCCGGCCGCACTCGAAGCACTGTCGCTGAGATTTGCAGGCCCACTCGTCGTCACTAGCGCCACCCCGATCGTGGCACAACTGCTCGCTGCGGGCCGCGCCGTATACGTCGTCGAAGTCGAGTCTCTGACCGCAGCCGATCGCACGGCGATCTGGGATCGGAAGCTCTCCGATGCTGGAACGGATACGTCACTCGACACTGCGTTTCTCGGTCGACGATTCGCCTTGGGGCCGGCGCGCATCACCAACGCGATCTCGAGCCTGAAGGCGAGCAAGGCTGCAATCACGACGGCGATCGCGAGCGAGCTCTGTCGCGCGATTCCGGAGCTACACGTGGGAGGTCTTGCCACCAGGCTACCCACGGCGCGCTGGAAAGACCTCGTGGTTCCGAGATCCGTTCGCACCGAGCTGGAGCTGATCGTCACGTGGGGGCACGGAGACGTTCCAGGGCTGGACTCGCGTGCGGGGCTGGCGTGTCTGTTTCATGGAGCGTCTGGGACTGGAAAGACTCTCGCAGCGCAGGTAGTTGCCGGTGAGCTTGGCCGCGATCTGTTCCGCGCAGATCTCTCGCAGGTTCTCGACCGCTACATCGGCGAGAGTGAAAAGCGACTCGACCAATTGTTTCGAGAGGCGGCAGCAGCGGGTGCCGTACTGTTCTTCGACGAAGCCGATGCCTTGTTCGCGCAACGCACCGCCATTCACGACGCTCGCGACCGCTACGCGAACGTGGAAACGAGCTTTTTGCTCCAGCGGCTCGAGCAACACGCAGGGCTCACGCTCCTCGCCACCAATCTCAAGGCGAACCTCGACACCGCATTCCAACGGCGGCTCGCGATCGCGATCGAGTTCTCGCCCCCCGAGATCCACGAGCGCCTGTTCCTGTGGCGGAAGTTTTTGTCGCAGACGAGTGCTCGCATCGCTGCCCCCGACCTCGACCTGCTCGTTCACGTCTCACCGATGACCGGCGGCGATATCAAGAACGCGGTCTTCGGCGCATCGCTGATCGCCAAACGCCAAGGCGAGGATCTCGCGATGCAGCACCTCGCTGTTGGGCTGTGGAGAGAGCTCAAGAAAGCAGGTCGTCTGGTCGACACCTCGGTCCTCGGCCCATGGCATGGCGCGGTGCTCGATTTCATTCGTGCGCAGCGGTGAAGTCGTTCGAACGAAAGCCCGAGCCCGAGGTCAAACGTGACCATTCGTCGACGCGAAGATCGGGTTTCGATCCGTCTGCGGGTACGCGAGATGTCGCCGAGCCCACGATAGTCCCTCGGGGTTGTCTTTGCTGTGCAGCGCAGATGCCGTGCGATCGACATGGAGAAAAGCTCCCATCCGAGCTCGGTGTGCTCGCCGGTGGAGTGGGACCGCTGCCGAGCGAGTTACGGCGTCAATTCGAGGCTGCAGCCGGCGTGTCCTTGGCCGACGTTCTCGTCCATGCCGATGAACGTGCAGTCGCGTTCGCGGCGGCCCGCCAAGCTCGCGCGGTCGCGGTCGGTTTCGACATCTACGTTGGCAAAGAAATGCTCTCAACGTCGGCCGATGAACAACGCGGCTTGCTTGCACACGAGGTCGCGCACGTCGTTCAAGCGACCAATGGGTCTCCCCAAAGAGGTGTTCGCGCCGCCGAAGACGATGCCAACCGGTTCGCGTCGGCAGTTGTAAACACGAGTGGTGTCTCGCCATCGAAACCGCAGGTTGGGATTCCCGACGGAGCTGCGATGCATGCGCCCGACGACCACATTCAGGGCCGCCGACCCAAGACGATGACGGATGAGGAGTACGTCGCGAAGTACGCCGATTCTATCTACATGAGCATCCGTGCGGCGATCGGACCGAGCCACCAGCAACCGCACATGCGGCTGCGCTGGAGGGGCGGCGACATGACGTCGGCGTTCATGGCGATCAGGAGCTCGATCGACTGGCAGACCGTGCCCGGGCCGCGCATCTACAACGCGCTCGCCGAGCTGATCCTCCCAGCTAACCTGCACGACCTTGTTGACGATGCTCGGCGGGGCCCCGCCGGCACCATGAGCACGTTCGAGGTCGTCTCGAATCGTATCTCCGCAGCAATGGAGTCGGCAATGTATGCCTCGGTCGAGCGCATGGGGGCGCGTGCTGTTGCGCAATGGGATGCCACGCCGGCCGGCCCTACGGAGGAGTCGCTGATCCCGAGCTGTCCTCTCGATGCCGCGATCGCACACGTCCTGGTGAGCAAGGAGGACGTCGAGTACAAGCCGGCGAAGACAGGCACGCACGCACCGAAGGGCCCCTTCGCGGAGGGGGTCCGCAAGATCACCGGCTTCCATTGGGTCGAGGGCGACCCGAACTTGTGGAACTGGATCAGGGTTACCAACCCGGCTCACGCGACGGTGGAGGATGTCGCAGGCGCGGACTTCATCCGCACACACTTCCCAAACGCGTCCTCGATCGACGCGTATCGGATCGTGGCGAGCCCGCCGTACTTTGGCCTTCCATTCGAGGTCGCGAAAGAATTTCCAGAAGCGACGAAGAACGCCACCATCGACGTGCGGCTCGAGATGGCGAACTATCACCGAGATCCGCATGAAGGTCCCGAGATCGCCGACGCCGGCGCGCTTGCCGCTTCGAGGAACGCCACGATCGCGGCAGACGCGGCGTTGGCACAAGCGCAGAAACCGGTCGGGCAGCTCAAGCCAAACGAAGCACTGCGTCGGGCATATCACCAGGCGACATTCCTCCGAGACAAGCTCAAACCGTGGAACGCCGGCGACGCCATGCTTCCGACGCTGCAGTTTCTTCAGGATCGCGCAATGGAGATCGGAAAGCACGAGGCGGCGATATGGGCTGGCGTGCTCGAAGCGCAGGAGCGCACGCTCCATGCCGTAGCGAGCGAGATCGTCGCTCCTCTCGAGATAGCAACCGCGGGACACGAGGCAGCGGTGAAGGCCGCAGAGAAGGACAAGAGGAAGCCCGATCGGGACGAGCCGAAGTGGAACGAGGAGCCGAACGAGCCGGCGCGAAAACCGGACTTCACCGCGCTCGAGCCAACCCTGAAGGTAGTGCGCGCGTATGCAGATGCCGCCGGTGCGTCACATCTCGGCGTCGAAGGTCCGGCACTGCTTCAGCGTGCGCGCGAGCTCAAGGCCACGCTGGCGCTCGCAAACTCAGACGTCGCGATCCGTAGCACACGCAACGCGATGGTCGACCAAGAGGCGACCAACGCGCACGCTCGCCAGCGTGATGATTACAAAGGCGACGAACACTGGCAGGACACCGGTGATACCTACCGAGACCTCGAGCTCCGATCGCAGGACCTGCACGCCAAGTTCGGCCGCGGCGAGCGCGTCGATCCTTACGAAGTCGACCTGCTCGCGGTCGATGCGAATGAAGACGAGCTGCGCTCGCGCTTGGTCACACTCTCCACGTCAGTCGCTGATCTTCAGCGCGAAGCAAAGGCCGAGGGCGTCGATACCGATGACGTCGGCGGTATGCCTTCGATCGACTCGAAGTGCAATTGGGTGCTGGGGAAGATCAATGGCCCCAAGAAGTCAGATGCGGAGCTCGCGAAGCAGGATTGGAACGACCACCATCACGGTGGCTGGCACGAACAGCTCTCCGCGGCGCGCACGTACAACGGGCCACCCGACCACACGAAAGAAGACTCGAAGGTCACGATCCTCGCACAACGCCGGAAGGCGATCTCCGAGGTCGGCGCTCAGCTCAGCGCGTTCGCACAGGAGTTCGACTTCAAGGGCCTGTTCGAGGACGCGCAGAGACAGATCAAGGGCGAGCGGATCAAGAAGATCGTGCGGGACATCGCGATCCAGGTCGGTGTCGCCGTGGTCACCGGCGAGGTGGTCGGCGCGATCGGCGCGACTGTGCGCGGCATCGCTGTCGCTGGCGAGATCGGCGAGGAGCTACGCGGCGCGAGCCTCGCTTACGAAAGCGCGTCGATGCTCGCGCAGGCGAGCGTCAACACGATCACACAGGGCGCGCTGGGTGGCGAGCTCAGCTTCAGGTCGCTCGCGGAGAACATTCTCGCGATGGGCCTCACGTCGGTCGCGATGAAGCCGTTCGCGGGTCTGCTCGAGGACTCGGCCGCGGTCGAGGGGGAGATTGAGACGTGGGAGCAGGAGTTGCTCGGCGGCTCCGATCGCATGGGGCTGACCGAGGACTCGGTCGCGGTCGCGGTCGAGGAGGAGAGCCAAACGTTGGGGCAGAAGCTGCTCGCCCGCTCCGATCGCATGGGCCTGACCAAGGGCGTCAAGATCGCAGCCGAGCTGGTCATCGAGAATGGAGTTGCCATCGGCGCCAGCAGCATCGCACACGCCGTAACACACGCAGGCGAGGTTGGCGCGCAGGACGCGCAGAGCATCCTGACAATGGGCGCATCGATCGTGGCGAGCCGGTTCGTGCACAGCCGCACGAAGAGCATGCACGAGCGACTGCAGGAAGCCATGGCGCACTCCGAGCGTGCGCGGCGAAGCGAGCTCGACGCGCTTGTCAAACGCACCGACGAGCTCGCGAAGCGAACGACACCGCGTGATCCGAAGAAGGATCCGCCGCCGACGCCCGAGGAGACAATGGCGGCGCTCAAGGAGCGCCACAGGATTCTCCTCGAAGAGGAAAAGATTTACTCGGACCAGGGCCACAGCCTCGACGACATCGGTCGACTGAACGAGGCCAAGCGCGAGGCCGGCATCGGCACGGGCCAGCTACAGCTGGAAGTTCCGCTCCAGCTCGCACATCTCACTTCCGTAGTTGAAGGACAGGTCTACGAAGGCCGCCCCGAGCAGATCGAGAACGCATTCCGCGCCGCGGACGAAGCCGGCTTCGTGATGAAGAGGGAGTGGTCGCCCGAAAACTCCACGTGGAAGCTCACGTCCGGCGATCGGACGATCGAGGTGTACGAGAGCGGGGACCGCCCGATAGCGAAAGCAGCCGCCGCTCAGGTCCACCACGGCTCCGAGTTCACCGGTGAAGCGCCGAAGGGCCGCCCGCGTCCCACGTTCGGTCAGCAGGAAGTCGTCTCTCGCGGCTACGAGGCGATGAAGATGCTCGACCCCAAGGGCCAGCACATCACCGCGGTGCCTGATGGCGTCTTCATCACAGGGCCCGACGGGAAGTACGTGTACGTGCATTTCAAGATCGCTGGCAAGGCGATGCCCGACCCGGCGACGCACAACTTCAAACCTGGCTCGAATGACGTCACCATCGAGTTCTCGCCCGAGGCCCGCACGTCGGACCTGACCCGTGCAGCGGCGCACGAGATCGCGGAGATCCAGAGAGGTCTCAACGATCCTGCGTCCTGGGGCAAGAAGGGTGCGTTCGAACAGGGTGCAAAGACGAACACGGTCAGACCGCACGATGTAGGCCGCATTGCCGAAGTCGATGTCCTCGTCGCGGACCACGTCAAGAACCCGAGCGTAAAGGACCCGGTCGCGGAGCTCGAGGCACTGCTGAAGGATGTCGGCCTCGATCCCGACACGATCGGGACCGATCCGCGCGCCCGCAAGCTGCTAGGAGACGCGCGCATCACCGGAATCGTGGAGGCGCTGACGACACGCGACCTGCCCGTGCGCAGCGCGAACGAAGACCGCAACGTCGACCCGGAAGCAGCGCTCGCGACCGGCACGGCGGTCGATGCCATCCAGCGGCCGCGCGACATCCCTGAGGCCGAGTTCCAACGCATGGCGCGCGACCGCGGGGGCACCGGCCGCGAGCTCGCGCGTCGCGCGCCGGGCTGGACCGGCCGCCGCGAGGCCGAGTTCCGCTACGGCCGGGAGATCGCGGGCATGCTCGACCAGTTCGACGAAGGGTACCATTGGTCGACGAGCGCCACCGGCGATCCGATCGTGGTGCGCGATCGCGAGGTCTTCGTGAGCGGCGAGGTCGTGGCGCGGCGACGGCTCGACCCGGGCGCGATCGCGACCGGCGATCCCGAGCGAATCTTCCCGGCGGTCGGCGACGACGTGGTCCCTGCCAAGCGCCGCACGGGCCCGCGCGCGATCTCCGCCGCCGACTACCAGCCGGGGGCGGTCGCCCGCCGCAAGATGGACCAGCTCGCGCACCAGCGGCGCGCGCAGATCGCCGAGCGCAACCGGCTCGAGGGCGAAGTCCAGCGGCTGATGGACGAGATGTCGCTGTCCGAGGACGACCTCACATCAGAGCGGTGGCACGAGACCATCGACCGGCTGCGGCGCGAGGTCGGCTCTGATGCGGCCGCGCGGGCGCGGGTCGATCAGCTCGAGCAGAGCCGCCGCGGGCTCGCGACTGCGCGCGATCAGACCAACGCCGCGAGCGAGCAGATCGGCGGGCGCATGGCGATGGACTACATGGCCCAGCAGCAGGGCCGTGCTCAGCGGGTTTACGGCGATCCGACGCGGCGAGGTCGGCCCGGCGAGTTCGACTTCATCTACGTCGTCACCAACAGCCAGGGCCGGGTCGTCGAGGTGTTCCTCGTCGAGGCCAAGGGCGGATCGAGCACGCTCGGCACGCGCCTCGTCGAGGGAGTGCAACAGAAGCAGGGCACGCCGGCCTACGCGCGCTCGATCGCCGAGGCCATGCTCGCCGATGCGAGCCTCAGCTCCACGCTCCGCGAAGCACTGAAGGCCGTCGATAACCCCGACGCCCACGTGCCGGTGCGCTATCTTCTGGTCGAGGCACGGCTCGACGGCGGCGGTGCGCCGCGGCCCGGCCGAGTCAGTCAGTTCGAGCTCAAACGATGACCGTTCCCAATCCCCGTCCGTTTGCCGGCACACCCGAGGTCTGGCGCCTGAACGTCGACCACGACGTCACGATCCTGGCGCGTTACCTGAAGGGCCGGCAGTGGCGCCAGAACAAGCTCGCCGCGGTCACCGCTGCGGCCAGCCACAGCGCCGCGACTCGCGCCGTGCTCGATCGCTCCGATCCTGCGATCGCCGACGATCTCGCGACCACCGCGTGCGTCGCCGCCGCGCTATTCGCCGCCGCCTCGACGAGCGCCGGCGCGCAGGTGTCGACGCCGCACCCGCAGGGCGGTCAGGTCACCACGACGAGCATCGGGCTCGACACCTTGGATTCGAGCCCGCTGTACTGGCGTCGCGGTCTGCTCGCCGCGCTGATCGTTCGCCAGTTCGAGGCGATCGAGGTGCTCGCGCGGATCTCGCTCGAGACCTTGCGCGCTCTCGCCTCCACCATGCCGCAGTTCATGATGGAGGAGCGCAAGGCGCTCCAGGCGATCGCGCTGCGCGGTCCCGGTGCGGCCGATCAGATCGTCCCCGCGGCGCGCGCCGCCGATCCCGACGCCGTCGGCGAGGGCTATCGCGACTGGGCGCTCGACATCGTCACCCCGGAGCTCCAGCTCGGCTTCCACGCGCTCGCCCACGATCGCGCGAAGTTCGACGAATGGATGGTGATCGCGATCGAGGGCCACCACCACTACTACGGCCGGTCCGACATGGCGAAGGAGGTCCAGGGCCAGCTCGCGCTCGCGCCGCTGGCGATGGCGTGCGTCGCCCACGATCTCGGCGTCACGACGACGATCGAGTCACCTTACATTCCGCGCTGGTTGATCGTCGGCGCGGGGTAGATTCGGCGGTGCTGACGGCTCGACTTAGTCGAATCGATATTGACCTGCAAGCCGGTCGCGAACGACGAGCTGAAGAGCTCGACGCGAGGAACTCCGACATGCACCCGGCGCCCCAGCGACCGGATCACGGAGTCATGCCGGGAGAGCGGATTCGCGAGCGACCCCGAACGGAATCACAGTAGAGGTCGTTTCAAGTGAGCTTACCGGGCACTCGTTTTACAGGCATCTTCGCCACCGATCAGATCGCGAGGATCAACAGCGGACTATCGGATGCACTCGTCGCGTTCGAGCGCGCCGGATTCGCGCCGCAATCGTTTGGCGATGCACGCTCGCGCGAAGCCTGGATCGCGCTGACCAAGAAGCCGCCACCGAAGGGGGCATGGCGCGCGAGCTTCGCTAGAGACGAGATGCCGGCTTTCGGGGCATCGTTCTTGCCTCGCCGCGACTCGAAGCTTCCGGTCGGCAACATCGTGCACATCGATACCAGCCCTATCGACGATGCCGACGCGGAGCAGTACATCGAGCTGGTGACTGCGTTGTGCTCCATCGACGATCCGATCTGCGCTTACGCGCATGACAGGGAGGATCTCGAAGCGACCGAGGATCCGCGGCTCGAAGATTCACTCGCGGCTGTGGTCGTGTACGACGCGTACTGGCTGATGGTTTTCGGTAGTGCCCAGGTCGAGGAGCTCGGTCGAGAGCGTGTGATGGCAACGCCCGCACGTCGCATCGTCAAGCTTCCACAAGGCGGCGTGCTCTTCGTGACCATGCCGACGCCGAACGAGGTTACAAGCGCAGCGTGGCGTCGAGCGGAAGCGGCCGTGCTCGCGCACCTCATGCCCTCGATCACGGTCGAGGCAGCGATGGCTCGCTACGCAGACCGCGATCGCAGGCTCGCCCCGGTAGCGCGAGACGTATCAGGACCAGATCGAGGACCTCATCATCGTCATCCATGACAAGACCGACCTCGGAGCGGACGCCGATCCCGAGATCCTGCCAGTCGTCGACACGTACTTCTTTATCCAGGACTACCCCGGAACCTTCGGCGCGGAGAAGACCGCGAGGTTGATCGAGCCGTTGGGCCCCTGGCTTGGCGACATGTTGGTGACTCATCTCGACCGCGAGTGGGTGCCACGTCAGCGCACGCTCGAGACTCAGGTCGTCGTTGGCGGGCGCGCGTTCCTGCCGTTTCAACGCGCGCACAACTACTTCCAGTCACGGGACGCCGTGCTCACGCACTCGCTGAGTCAGTTCTTCGCCGAGGCGCAGCGCGCGACTAGCTCGCAGTGAGATCCGAGAGAGCGTCGCGATAGGCACCGAGTACGGCTTCGAGACGCGAGCGACGAAAGCGACCCGGCTCGCGGTCATAGAGGGCGCGGCCATCGGGCGAGTGGAGGGAGTCCGCCGGCACGCGGTCGGCTCCCTCGGGGATGAGCTTCACGACCTCCTCGAGCGCCGCGATCGCGCGGGTCAGGGACGCGACGGTTCCGGGTTCACTCGCCGCCGCGATCGACACGGCGAGGAACTGCCCCGCATCGATGATCGAAGATGGAGCGGCTCCGCCGAAGGCGGTCAGCGGCACGATCTCGTCGGCGAGCACGAACTCGACCTTCCGCGAGGCTTTGCAGCTGGGACACGCCCCCTCGTAGACCGCGATCAACCCTTCAGCGCCGCTTACGAGCCTGTGCGAACGCAATGCGGTCGAGTCCCCGCATGTACAGGGATGCAACGACATGAAGAGATGGCACTCGAGGCTCGACCGGGCGACCAGCATGGAACCGATGATACGCCGGCTTCGGCCGCGAGGTCATCGGCTTTGACCCCTCGTGCAATGCGCGCATGAAGCTCGTGCTCCGCGAGACCGCGCACAAGAAGCGCAAGCTGGTCGCGCGCGCCGTGGTCGCCGAGCCGGCATTGTCTCATCACCGATGAGACTTTCCGGATCTGCTCTAGCGCCGAATGAAAAGTCGCGTCGACACGATCTCGCTGCGTTTGCGCGTCCCGGACGCTCCGCCGGACGAGATCGCGTCGACGCGGCGCATGGTCGAGACCCTGATCTTGCAAGGTGCACTCGACGAGGTGGAACGCGTGGTGCACGACCGGCTCGGCAGCGATGCGATCGTGCGCGTGCATCGATTGTCAGTGAAATGGAAGCTCGACGACGACGCGCTTCACGATCCGGACATCGGGAAGCAGCTCGGTCGCGACCTCGCGCACTCCGTACTTGCCGAGATCGACCGGGTCGCTCCAGCGCAGCACCTGCGACCGAGCTCGACGGCGAACGTCGTGGTGTTCGAGAGCGTGACGCACGCGATCGCGGTCCTGCTCGCGGATCGTTCGGCTGGGATCGACGCCTGGTTTCATACGCCGGCCGAGCTCCGTGATACTGCGCCGGCGCTCGTGTGGGCGACGGTGGTCACCCGACCCGAACAACGCGCGGACCTCGAGCGCTGGCTCGAGCGAATGGAGGTTCGCGCGCATGTCCTCACGTGGCTGGCGGCGCCGCACGAGATCGCGGCATCGCCGTTGCTCGATCGCGAGTCGATCGGTACGCAGCCAGATGCGATCGTGGTCGTCGAGCGCGCAACGGCGTCACCGATCGCGATCGAGGTCGCGCGGGACCACGATGCCACGATCGACGTGGCTGCGATTCAGACGAGCGCGTGCGAACAAACCTCCGCCGACGTCGAGCT